>JAWKWN010000005.1:0-103967 GCA_041397505.1 Nitratireductor sp. | reverse complement strand
AAATCCGACCTGCGGCTCAAGCATATCGAGTTCATCAGGCTTGAGCCGACACGCGCGCTTGTCGTCATCGTCGGTGAAAACGGCATGGTCGAGAACCGCATCATCCCGCTGCCGATCGGGGTGACGGCATCAACACTGGTTGAAGCGTCGAACTATCTCAATGCCAAGATTGCCGGACGGACCATCTCGGAAGCCATGGCCGAAATTGCACGGCTGCGGGAGCGGGCGAAGCAGGAAATCGACACGCTTGCGGGCGAGTTGCTCGAGGCAGGTGTCGCGGTCTGGGCCGGCAGCGCCGAGAAGGAACCAGGTTCGCTGATTGTCAGCGGGCACGCGAATCTGCTGGGTGACATCACCGCGCTCGACAATCTGGAGCGGGTGCGCCAGCTGTTTGATGAATTCGAGGCCAAGCAGAATTTCCTCAAGCTGCTCGAACTTGCCGAGGACGGCGAAGGTGTGCGCATTTTCATCGGTTCTGAAAACAAGCTGTTTTCGCTTTCCGGCTCGTCGGTGGTGGTTGCACCCTATCGCGACAAGAACCAGAAAGTGATCGGCGCACTGGGGATTATCGGGCCGACAAGGCTCAATTATGCCCGCATCGTGCCGATGGTTGACTACACCGCCAAGGTGGTATCGAAGCTGCTGCGCTAGAAAACCGGCCCAAGGAGAGCCCGAAGACTGACAGTCAGGGCTTGATTTTTGATGTCGCAACCTCGATATCGGGCATGAATTTCCAATTACCACCGAACAGGAATGCGATGATGGCGGACGAAACCGAACATCACGGCGAAGAAGCCGCGAAAGAAACCGGAGCACGGGCCGAAAACACGGCTGGCGAAACCTCCGATGCCGAGCAGACGGGCGAGGGTTTTTCCAACCCGCTGGAGTTTCTCAATGCCGAGCTTCAGCGCGTCGAGGACGAGAATGCCGAATTGAAGGACAAGATGCTGCGGCTTGCCGCGGACATGGAAAACCTGCGTCGGCGGACCCAGAAGGATGTCTCGGACGCACGTGAATATTCGATTGCAGGCTTTGCCCGCGAGATGCTTGCGGTGTCGGACAACTTGCGCCGCGCGCTGGATGCATTGCCCGATGACCTCCGCCAGGAGGGCGAATCAGGCCTCAACACGCTGATCGAGGGCGTGGAACTGACCGAACGCTCGATGCTGCAGGCGCTGGAAAAGCACGGCGTCAAGAAAATCACCCCGGTCAACGAGCGCTTCGATCCGAATTTCCACCAGGCGATGTTCGAGATCCCCGATGCGGAAGTTCCCAACAATACCGTGCTGCAGGTGGTCCAGGACGGCTATGTGATCGGCGGGCGCGTGCTGCGCCCTGCCCTGGTTGGTGTTTCCAAGGGTGGTCCGAAGCAGCCGCCGCGGGAAAGCGAACCCGCCGAAAACGGCGAGGCAGACGGTTCACAGGTGTGAGCCTTTTCCAGCTGCTCGATTATGCCGGCGTCGCGTATTCGCCGCCACCGTGCACGGCAGCCTCGCGCAAGCAACTCGACATCATCGGTTTCCTGTTCCTCGCGAGCCTGACTGGCATTGGCGGGGGAACCATTCGCGACCTGGTGCTCGGCAATACACCCGTTTTCTGGGTTACCAACTGCTCATCTCATGGTGTGCATCGCCACGGCGACGGTGCTCTATTTCGCTGCGCTGCTGGTTGAGTTCCGGTATCGGCTGCTGCTGTGGTCAATGATGCGATCGGCCTTGCCGCCTATTGCGTCATGGGGTGCCTGTTTCAGCGCGGCCTTGAAGCCGGAGCCTGCCACTGGTTGCCATTGTCACCGCATGATGACCGCGACAGTCGGCGGTATCTTTGCGTGACGTGGTGAGCACGAAGCCTCTGTCCTGCATTGGGTAGGCGTGAAATTCAGCATCACGGCAGCACTTCTGGGTGCCAGCGGCTTGTGCTGCTGCAAAATCTGGGGATCGAACCCGCAATTTCAGCTCTGGTGGCGGGGCTGGTTGCGCTGTTTGTGCGTGGTGGCGCTCTCATTCGGTTGATCCGCGCCCGGCTACCGCCATCGTGCAGGACGCCCTCGCAGGGTCAGCAGGATGGTCGCCAGTGGCGCCGAAAAAGCGGGCTGGCACTTGCCTTGAACGGGTGCAAAGATAGAGCTGGTGAAACAGGAACGCGCCCGAACACTTCAATCAGATCATAGACAGCGACGTCTTGCGCAGAGCGCTCACTGATCTGACTTCCGCAAGCCATGATGGTTCTGCTCCGGAAATCCGCGCCATGAGGTGCTGAAGCCCAAGAACGCCTATCAGGAAGGCAGGAAAAAGCCCGGCTGTTGCTGGAGCAGGACGGCAGAACATTGTGCGCCGAACGGTTGTCATGGCTTCAGGACAACTGATCCCTGCTGTCTATGATTTTGCCATGACGCATGTCTATCGCGTTACAAACCTCTTGCCGGGTAGAACGCATGGCGGTTGTTGCGGTCGGCGGATATGGGCGGGGAACGCTCGCCCCCTGATCCGATATCGATCTGCTGTTCGTGCTTCCGCTGCCAGACGGCATGGGGCGACTGATAGTCGGAATACATTTCAGAAGGCCAGACAAGGCTTCGTCGGCCATGCCACCCGCAATATCGATGAATCGATCTGCCAGTCCGCGGATGACATGACGGGTATAACTTCCATTCCGAGGCCCGATTCATCTGGGGCGACATGCAGCTCTTCGACGAACTCAACAAGCGGTTTTATGCCGGAAGTGGTCGAGGAACTGCGACGGAATTCATTACCGCCAAGCTTGCCGAGCGCGATGAGCGGCACCGGCGCGGTGGCGGGTCGCGTTATGTGGTCGAGCCCAATGTCAAGAAGCAAAGGTAGCGGGCCTGTGGACCCGCACACGCCGTTCTGGGATCGGAAAATATTTCTACAAGGTGCGCAACGCGTCCGAACTGGTCACGGCGGGCCTGTTCAGCAGGCAGGAATATCGGCGGTTCCGGCGCGCCGAGACTTCCTGTGGACCGTACGCTACATGCATTTCCTGACGGGAAAGGCGGAAGAGAGGTTGTCATTCGATATCCAGCGCGACATGGCGGCAAGGCCGAAATATGATGAACCATGGCGGCCTGCTTGATGTCGAGCGGTTCATGAAACACTGTATTTCGATGGCCAAGGGAAGTGGGTGATCTGACACTGATCGTTTGCGCCGAGCTGGAAGATAAAGAACGCGAAATCCGTCACCGGCATCAATGGTATCATCCGCTCGATCCGCTTCAGAAAAGAAACGATCGCGGGAACGCTGGATTTCATCAACGACAATGGCCGCATCACCGGTGCGGAGATGAAAAGGTCTTCGAGCGCGACCGCGCCAACATGATCCGGATGTTCAAGCTTGCCGATGACAATGGCCTCGATTTCCATCCGATGCCTCGTGAAATTCGCCGTCGAAGTCGCTGAAACTGGCGGACAGGGAATTGCGGTCCAATGACGAGGCGAACCGGCTGCTCCTTTACGACGTGCTGACATCACCGCGTGGAACAATCCTGCGGCCCTGCTGCGCAAGATGAACGATCCGGCCTGCTGGGCAAATTCATTCCCGCCTCTTCGGCAAGGTCGTGGCGATGATGCAGTTCAACATGTATCACCACTACACGGTGGATGAACACCTGATCCGGGCTGTCGGCGCCCTGTCGGCAATCGAGAGTGGCAAGCTTGAGCGCGAGCATCCGTTGTCAGCGGAGATATTGCCGTCCATCAAGGACCGGCAGGTGCCTATGTGACGCTGCTGATCCATGACATCGCGAAGGGCCGGATAGAGGACCATTATCTGATTGCCGGTGCACGGATTGCCAGGCAATTATGCCCACGGCTCGGAATGAGCGAGAGCCAGACCGAGCTTGTCTCCTGGCTCGTGCAGGAACATCTGACGATGAGCATGGTGGCTCAATCACGCGACCTATCGGACCGGCGGACCATCCAGGCTTTGGCTGAAACAGTGCAGACGCTTGACCGGATGCGCTATCTGCTGACCGTCACGGTCTGCGACATTCGCGCAGGTAGGCCCGGGCGCTTGAATGGCTGAGCGCTATTGTTTCGGGCATCGCTGTAATATGAGGATTAACCCTTGCTGACCGGCGGGTTCAGCAGTGTTGACCGAAGGGCGCGGGTCAATGCGGCGCGCGACGATCTCATCGCACGGCCCATGGGCTGGGACGCGGAAGAGGCGCTGTTTTATGCCAGCCTGCCCTATTCGGCCTATTTCATGGCAACGGATGCCGACACACAGGTTCGCACATGGAGTTCCTGCGACAAAGGCGATGAGCTTTGCCAGCGAGGCGCATACGCGCGGCAGTTCGAGGCGATTACCGAAACACGTTCTGGCCCCGACCATCCCCGCCTGCGCCGTCGATCATTGCTGGCACGAAAAAGCTGCCGGCGCCAATATCGTCGATGCGAAGATTCACACGACCGCCGATGGCAGGGCGCTGATCTGATCTTCATCAACCGAATTCGAGATCGAGGAAGACGGAGATCCGCCGTGCGCGGCGGGTCGGAACCATGATCGAGGATTGCCTGCCGGCTGAACCGTTCCGGAAATGATTGCCAACCGAACCGAGCCGCAAGGCCAGCAAGGCTTTCAGCGTGAAACTCTTCCGTGGTGATCGACATCGAACTTCTGGACATTTTCAGTGTCGTGGAGGTCGAGGGCCTCGACCGGACCGGGCTCCTGTTCGAGATTACCCGCACTCGCCGATCTCAGTCTCAATATCGGTTCGGCCCATATCGCCACCTTCGGGAGAAGGTGACTCTGATTCATTCACGTTACCGATCTCGTCGGCCACAAAACAACCGCGCAGGGGCGGCAGGGAAGATCACCGCCGGCACTTCTCTGGCGATACTCGATCCGTCCATCGATACCCCGGTGAAAATCGCCGCAAATCCGCCTGACCCCGCAACTTTCTGTCGGAAGCTTTCTTACCCATGGGCCTGATTGCCAAATTCTCCACCGTCGGGTGGGGCACACCTTGCAAGCCATACTGGTTTTGCGAGGGAAGCACCGATGGTGGAGCATCGGCGCTGGTGGCAAACGCCGAAAAGGCAAGACTCGGCTGCTGATAGGCGTTCATTTTCTGCCCCTGTTCCGCGCGCTGTTTCGCGAGGGCGGTTCAATCTGCTTTGTGCTGCCTCGCCGGGCGCGAACTCTGGAGGGCGGCGGGCGCGAGGCGGCGCGACGGTTCGCTGAAGAGGTACTTGCAGTCCTGCTGGAAGCTGCTGATCGCCATTTCAGCAATCGCAATGATCTTCGCTGCCGGTGCTGGTTGAACGGCTGAGCTCACGTTTGACCTCGCATCCGAGAATTCTCGATGACGTCGTCATGGCGCAGGTGATGTTTCCTATCTCGACGGCTATGTCGCTGGTCGCTGCCGGAATTTCAACTCGTTCCGTCGCTATTTCCTCGGCAGCTTTTGGCGCCGGTCTTGCTGAACGGTGTTGATCGGCGTTCTGCTGATTGCCCGCCAATACGGCTTTTCCGGTGTGACTGGCATGGCACTGGCCTATGGTGTCGTCGGTTCAGGTAATCCCGGTAACTCGGCCTGCTGGTCTATGGTATATGAAGGAGGGCTTTCCGCTCGGCATGCGGTTGCCGAAACTCACATCGCCGGTCAAACGCCTGTTTTGGCTTGCCATTCCTGCAGCGATTACCGGTGGATACCCGATCAACCCGCTTGTCGGCCAGAACATCGCCTCGGCCCAGGATTGGTGCGATTGCCGTGATGAATTATGCTGACTGGCCGGTGCAACTGCCACTGGGCACAACAAGTGATTGGCGTGGTCCTGTTGCCGGAACTGGCAAGAGCGCTGGAAGGCCGGCGATCTGGGCGATGCCACGCATTTGCAGAACAGAAGCCTGGAATTCGGCCTCGGCCTCACCTTGCCAGCGGCTGTCGGCTTCATGATCATGCCGGAGGTGCTGGTCGCAATCGTCTACGAGCGTGCGGCAGCTTCGCGCGGAAACAACCGAGCTGCTGGCGGGTCGGTGCTGGCGGCCTTGCCATCGGCCTTCCCGCAAGGCTTTCACGCTGATTTCAATTTTCCGTCCCGGCTTTTATGCGCGTGAGGGACATGCGCACGCCCACGTGGTTTGCCGGGCCAATGCCCTTACCAATATCGCGGGAAGTCTCCGCCGCGTTCCCGGCACTGCGGCGTTGCCGGGATCGCGCTGGTTACCGAGCATTGCCGGCTGGGTCAACGCCATCTTGCTGGTGCCACCTGTGGAGCAGAAACCCGTTTCGACCTCGCCGCCGAGATATTCAAGCGGCAGGCTTGACTACCGTCATTGCTGGGACCTCATCCTGGCGCAGGGCGTAGTGGCCGCGCACAGCCAGTTTCTGCCATGCGCTGCTGGATGGGAACCGTCCTTGTTCGCATCGGCCTGCTGCTGCTGGTGCTGGTATCGTCAGTCGTGATTTATTTCGGCTTTGCCGTCGCGACCGAGCACCGAGGGTGATCGCCCTGGCAGCAATAAGTTGCAGAAGACGAAAGGCAAAATCCCGGGAACCGCCCTGGCCAGTAGCGCATAATCGAGCCTGCGCTTGCGCCCTCAGCCATAACCCGCGCGTTTGCGTAGAGCAATGAACGGTTTTTACATGAGTCAGCCATCCAATCGGGTATTTTCCGGAGTCCAGCCCACCGGCAATCTGCATCTCGGCACAATTATCTCGGGCAATCCGCAAGTCTGTAAGCTTCAGGAAAGCCACGACTGCATTTACGGCGGCCGTTGATACACGCCGTTACGGTATGGCAGGACCCGGCCGAGTTGGTGCGCAATACCCATGAAGTTACGGCCATACTTCATCGCGTCGGGTATCGATCCGTCCGGGCCATTGTTTTTCAATCAGAGCCAGGCTGGCGAACATGCCGAGCTTGCCTGGATATTCAACTGCGCTGCGCATGGGCTGGTCACAACTGGATGACGCAGTTCAAGGAAAGGCAGGCAAGGACCGCAGAAAACGCCTCCGTGGGACTGTTTTCCTATCCGACACCGATGGCAGCCGATATCCTGCTTTATCGCGCAACGCATGTTCCGGTGGGCGATGACCAGAAACAGCATCTGGAACTGACGCGACATTGCGCAGAAATTCAACAATGACTTTTCGGCGCAGATTGCAGTGGTTTCGGCCATGGCGAGCAGTATTTCCCGCTGACCGAACCGGTGATCGAGGGACCGGCGACGCGTAGTGATGAGCCTGCGAGACGAAACCAAGAAGATGTCAAATCCGACCCGTCCGACCTTCACGCATCAACCTGACGACAGCGCCACGTGATATCGCCGGTGGAAAATCCGCTGCGCAAGGCGAAGACCGACCCCGAGCCGCGCTTTCCGATCTGATCGATGCATTGAAGGCAAGGCCGGAAGCTGAGAACCTCGTCGTAGATTTACGCCGCACTTGAAGACAGCAAGCGGGCAGGCCGTTATCGAGAATTTGCCGGCAAGCGAGCTTCCGAGTTCAAGCCGGCACTGGCTGATCGGCCGCTGCTTGAACCGATCAGCAGCGAAATGCGCAGGTTGATGGACCATCATGACCACGCCGACGCAATCCTTGCCAATGGTGCGAACCGGGCCGCGAAGATTGCGTCATACAGACCATGAAGGAAGTGCGCGAAATTGTCGGTTTCTGGATGCGCGAGCGCGCTGACATACGCAATCCTGTCCTGGCAAGGCTGTCTTGCAAACAACAACGCCCTTGCCGGTCACTGAAATGAAAGGCACATAGAAGCCAGCCATGGTCAGCAAAGCGCCGCCAAAGCTATGAGGAAGGCCACAAACGCAAGTTTCTTGGTGGTTATTGATGCCACGCCCGAATGTATGCGTGCTTTATAAGCCGGCGCCGTGCGTTCAAGACAGGCGGCGGGCTTACCCTCGTCTATGTCTGTCCGCCCGGAGACTTCCAGCACTGGATCGGTGTCGAGGAAAATCATGAAAGCGCGGAAGCGCGCGAGGAGGCGGAAGCCCAACTGCACCATTTTGCGCAATATGCACGGGAAAAGGCCAATATCGACCCTGAGCTGGTCGTGCGCGAAGGTACAACCGTCGAGGAGATCCACAAACTCATCGAGGAAGACAGCGATATTGCCATCCTCGTGCTGGCAGCCGGCGAGGCCAAGGAAGGCCCCGGGCCGCTGGTTTCATCCATTGCCGGACGCGGAGCAGCGTTCCCGATTCCGGTAACGGTTGTGCCTTGCGACATGAGTGACGAGGATATCGAGGCCGTCGCCTGAGGCAGGCAATGCCAGTCAGCGCGGACGATATTCGCCGATCAGGGCTTGCATCAACGTGCTGGCAGCGTCACATAGAAAGCGTCAGCCCGGCCTTTAACCGGGATTGTTACAGCGGAGCAGATACAATGTTCATTCAGACCGAAGCCACACCCAATCCGGCAACCCTGAAATTCCTGCCAGGAAGGACAGTATTGGCGGAAGGATCTGCCGATTTCCGTGATCCCGAATCGGCAGCCCAATCGCCACTTGCCCTGCGCCTTTTCGCCATTCCAGGCGTCAGTGGGGTATTCTTCGGGGGTGATTTCATCACCATCACCAAGGAAGAGCGCGATGAGCCGGGCTTTGAATGGGCTCATGTCAAACCGGCAATTCTCGGCGCGATCATGGAACATTTCATGTCGCACGAGCCGGTGATGGCTAGCGACGCGGTCGCTCAGGACAATGGCGAGGAATTCCTCGAGGCCGGCGACGAGAAGATCGCTCGACACGATCATGAAACTGCTGGAAACGCGGGTGCGCCCGCAGGGCGCAGATGGCGGCGACATCACATTCCGCGGTTTCGCGAAGGCACCGTCTACCTGCATATGCGCGGAGCCTGTTCGGCTGCTTCGTCTTCGACGGCAACCTCAAATATGGCATCCAGAACCTGTTGCGGCATTTCATTCCCGAGGTTCAGGAAGTCGAGGCCATCTGATCCTGGCACCGGACCTCAGGTCCGGACTGCCATATCCGACCAATTGCCCAATCGACATGCGGCATGGGGGCGGTACAGAAAGCCCATGAATGTTCTGGCTATTGATAATGGCTCATCTGCGCCGCAGCCGTGCTCGACACGATTGCGGAGAAGGTGGTTGGCAATCCGTCTACGATATTGGCCGCGGTCATTCTGAAAAACTGATGGATGATTGGCGAGGCACTGGCGGCGGCAAGGCTCGATTATTCCTCGATAGACGTATCGCCTGCCTGACCGGCCCGGCAGTTTCACCGGTGTCCGGGTGGGGCTTGCAATACACGCGGTATCGCCCTTGGCCTCAATGTTCCGGTGGTGGGGATCGAGCGCCGAGGCTTCCTTGCGCGCAGGCTCGCCACATATTGTCCGGCAGCAGCAGTGCGAGCGAGCAAGCCCGATATCCTTTGCGCTCATTGACGCGAAGCGCGGCGAGGTCTTTGCCCAGTTCTTTGCAGCCAAGCAGTCAAGCCCGGCCAAGGCAGCGCTCGGTACCGGGCTAGAAGCCGGAATTGCCGCTGCAGGCGAGCCGCTGGTGGCACCGGCGGCGGAAATTGCCGCCGCATTCAGGGGCAGGCCCATCCTTCTTTGGTGGTCGGGAGCGGCCGCCGTCCGGGACGCGGAGACGCGAACTGGCGAATCATTCACCAGCTCGCCGCAGCCGATATCGAATTCTATGCAAGACTGGCGCAAGATCGCCATGACGCGCGCATCCGCCCCGAACCGCTTTACCTTCGACCAGCGGATGCAAAGCCGCAGCACGGATTTGCAATTCCGAGGGTTTGAAGCCAACACCTCGCGACGAGGCGGCGGACTCAGATCAGGACTTGCTGTTTGCCTGCGGTTTTCATACCAATCCCGCAATGGCAATATTGAAAACGGGTTGGCAAGGCTTGCAATGATCTGGAAATTCTGGCGCAAGCCCACTTTTTTCATTGAACCCGCCGGCGAGGGCGACTTGCAGGCGCTTGCCGATATTCATGCGGCCGGCTTTTCCGAGACCTGGGATGAGGATGATTGCGGACTGGCCGCATCAAGGGGCATGATCTGCCCCGGTGGCGCGCCCTGATCTGGCGAGGGAGGAACCGGCAGCCTTCGTGCTGGTTCGAACAGTGGCGAGGAAGCCGAGATCATCACGATTGCAGTGGCCCCGCAATGGCGCGGCTGTGGTGCCGGACGCGCCTTGATGGATCATGTCGTGCGCCACTTGCAGGCCGAGCGCGCCCAAAAGCTCTTTCTCGAAGTCAATGAGCAAAACAGGGCCGCGCTTGCTTTGTACAAGGCTCTCGGTTTCCGCCATGTCGGAACCCGCAAGGGCTACTACAAGTCCGATGCCTCGAAGTCCGCCGGGGCCAGCAATGCGCTGGTGATGGAGCTCAGCCTTGCGTGATCCTGCCAGACGGAATCGGGGATTGAACCTGCAGCACGGGGTTCAGCCATGATTGCCTGGCTTCGCCTTTGCTTCGTTGCGGCCTGTGTCCTTGGCATGACCATCCTTCTGGCGCCTGTACAGCTGGTAGCCATGAAATTCTTCAAGCCGCTGTCTCGGAAATTGCCGGTGCTTTGGCACCGTATCGCGCTTTGGCTGATCGGGACACGGGTGCATGTAACCGGCCAGCGCCCGAAAAAGCGCCCGCTCCTGATTGTTGCCAATCATGTCTCGTGGTCGGACATCCTCATCCTTGGCAGCGTCATGGAGCTGTGTTTCATTGCCAAGGCCGAGGTGCGTAGCTGGCCGGGCATTTCGGTTCTCGCGATGTTGCAGCGTACCGTAGTTTGTGGACCGCGAACGCAGGCATGACAGCGCCAACCAGGCCAATACCATTGCGGCACGGCTGGCCGAGGGCGACGCCATGGTGTTGTTTGCCGAAGGTACCACCGGCGACGGGACCAGGGTGGCGCAATTCAAGTCGGCACTGTTTGGTGCGGCACAGGCGGCGTTGCGCGATCTGCATCTCGAAGGCGTGACGATCCAGCCCGTTGCCCTTGCCTATACCCGCCTGTTCGGGATGCCGCTCGGGCGGTTTCATCAAAATCGCGCAAGCTGGCCGGGGGATGTGCCGCTCGGGCCGCATCTGCTGCGCTATCTTATGGATGGGGCCTATGACGTCGAAGTCGTGCTTGCACCTGCCATGGAATTTACCCGGGAAACCGGGCGCAAGCAGATTGCTGCTGCCACCCATGAGAAGGTCCGGATCGCCTTTGCGTCTGCCATGCGGATGCGGGAGCCGCAGTGAAGAAAGACCTGCAAGCTTGAACTGGCGTGTTGGCGGAGATAGAAGGCAGCCAGACCGTTTCAGGTTTCGCGTCTATGAGGACAGGAAGCCAAGCAACATCATTGCGGACAATTGAATGAATGTTCCAGCCAAGACCGGCATAATGCCAGCAGCAATGCGCAAGGTCTATGTAAAGACCTATGGCTGCCAGATGAATGTCTATGACAGCGAGCGCATGGGCGATGCCCTGGCGCGCGACGGATATGTTGCGACCGATACGCCCGACAATGCAGACCTGATCGTCATCAATACCTGCCATATTCGGGAAAAGGCTGCAGAGAAGGTCTATTCCGAACTGGGGCGTATGCGCCAGATCAAGGAACGCCGGGAAGTCGAGGGGCAGCAGACGGTGATTGCGGTTGCGGGCTGCGTGGCGCAGGCGGAAGGCAATGAAATCATCAAGCGCTCGCCTGCAGTGGATCTGGTGGTCGGACCACAAAGCTATCACCGGCTCGGGCAATATGTGAGTGATGCCGCTGAAGGAAAGCGCGTTGTCGCGACGGATTTTGCCATCGAAGACAAGTTTGGCGAGTTGCCGCCCGCAACAAGGGCACAAACCGCAATCGCGGTGTTGCCGCTTTCCTGACCATCCAGAAGGCTGCGACAAGTTCTGCACCTTCTGCGTTGTTCCCTATACACGCGGAGCCGAAGTATCGCGCAGCGCGAGGCAAATCCTCGATGAGGCACAACGCCTTGCCGATTCCGGGGTGCGCGAGGTCACGCTTCTTGGCCAGAACGTCAATGCCTGGCATGGTGCAGGCAGTGACGGCATGGAAATGCGACTTGGCGACCTGCTTGCCAGCATCAGCGAAATATCCGGTATCGAACGCCTGCGCTACACGACGAGCCATCCCATCGACATGGAAGACACGCTGATCGAGGCGCACCGCACATTGCCGAAGCTGATGCCCTATCTGCATCTACCGGTGCAGGCAGGCTCGAACCGGATTCTCAAGGCAATGAACCGCAGGCATGACCGCGACTATTATTTCGATCTGGTCGAACGAATTCGGGCAGCCAATCCCGATATTGCACTTTCGGGCGATTTCATCACCGGTTTTCCCGGTGAGACCGAAGCCGATTTCGAGGACACGCTGTCGCTGATCCGACGGGTGAAATATGCCTCGGCTTTTTCGTTTCGCTATTCGCCGCGGCCCGGAACACCTGGGGCAGACATGGCAAACCAGATCGATGAAGACGTGCGCGCCGAACGGCTTGGGCGGTTGCAAAGGCTGATTGCCGAGCAGCAATTCGAGTTCAACAAGACGCGCGAAGGCATGGAAATGCGGGTCCTCATTGAAAAACCCGCAAAATATGAAGCGCAGGTGATGGCGCGTTCACCCTGGTTACAACCGGTCATCCTGCCGGATACGGCGGGAAAGATCGGCGACATCGTCAATGTGAAGATCGTTTCGGCAGGACCAAACTCATTGGCCGGTGAACCGGTGTGACGTAAAACCGTCCCGCAAGGGGTTTTCCGTCATCGATATGAAGCATATGCTGGTTCAAAGTGCAGAGCGAATCACCAACTGTCATTGTGGCCCGCGAGCCATTGGAGAATGCTTGTTGAACGCACATGAAAAGGCCGTGAAATCCAGGTCTTCGTCCTCCGACCTTGAACAGCTTGTGCTGTCCTTCGACAACAATCGCCTTGCAACCCAGCTTTTCGGACAATTCGACGAGCATCTTGCCATGGTTGAGACCCAGCTGGGCGTGGACGCAACCGCGCGCGGCAACCTGGTCGAGATCAAGGGGCCGTCGGGATCGGTAAGGCGCGCCAAGATTGCGCTTGACCATCTCTATGCCCGTCTTGAAGCAGGCGAGATGCTCGAAAAAGGTGACGTTGACGGCGCGATCCGCATGGCTTTGGCCGATGACCAGCTTTCCCTGCCAACGCTCGAAAAGGGCAGCAGGATCGCAATGGCGCAGATCGGCACCCGCAAGAAAGTCATCCAGGCCCGCACCCAGACGCAGGATGCCTATATCCGCGCGATGGACCGCAGCCAGCTGGTATTTGGCACCGGTCCGGCCGGAACGGGCAAGACCTATCTCGCGGTTGCCTTTGCCGCTTCGCTGCTGGAACGCGGTGCCGTTGACCGGATCATCCTTTCGCGTCCTGCTGTCGAGGCCGGGGAAAGGCTCGGCTTCCTTCCCGGCGACATGAAGGAGAAGGTCGATCCGTATCTGCGTCCGCTTTATGATGCGCTTTATGACATGATGCCGGGCGACAAGGTCGAGCGCGCCATCACCTCCAATGTCATCGAGATCGCGCCGCTTGCCTTCATGCGTGGTCGCACACTCGCCAATGCTGCCGTCATTCTTGATGAAGCGCAGAATACCACTTCAATGCAGATGAAAATGTTCCTGACACGGCTCGGGGAAAACTCGCGCATGATCGTGACGGGAGACCCGAGCCAGGTGGATCTGCCCGTCGGCCAGACATCCGGCCTTGTCGAGGCATTGGCCATCCTCAATGACATCGAAGGGGTTGCCAAGATTGCCTTCAAGTCCAGCGATGTAGTGCGTCACAAGCTTGTGGAAGCGATCGTCAACGCCTATGAAGCACATCCGCGCCCGCAACCGGCGCCGAGGCCGGCGCGTTTCAGGGATAACGGGTAAAACAGGTGCAAGCGCAAATCGATATCGACGTTCGTTGCCGGGATGGCCGGACGAGGCAAGCCTGATGGAAACCATCCATGCAAGGCGTTGCTGCGGCCACTGAAACGGCAGGGCTGCAATTCCCCGACGGCGCAGAGTTGAGCCTGGTTTTTACCGGTGATGCAGACATGCAGGAAATCAACCGGCAATGGCGCGGCATCGACAAGGCGACCAATGTTTTGTCATTTCCCGGCGATGACATTCAGCCCGGCGAAGGGCGGGGCAGATGCTTGGAGACATTGTTTTTGCGCTGGAAACACTGGAGCGCGAGGCAAGGCTTGAAGACAAGCTCGATCACCATTTGCGACATCTCGTCGTTCATGGATTCCTGCATCTTTTCGGTTATGATCACATGAGTGATGAAGATGCGCGTGTCATGGAAAATCTTGAACGTGATGCGCTGGCCCGCATGGGAATTGAAGACCCGTATGCCGGAGAGGCATGAGCGGTAATGGTGTGATCGACAAGGGTAGTATGAACAATTCGACAGTATTGCTGCCGAGCAGCCGGACAATCATGGCGACAGCGACCCTTCGAGTAGCAGTCCTGAAGCCTTGCAAGGCTCCAACCTTCCAGTCCCCTTGGGTAGCGTTTCCGTAGAACCGCGCAAGCAGGGTTTCTTCGCCTGGCTGTTTTCGCGCCAGCGTCGAAGCCGGCCAGCATTCGCGATGACCTTGCAGACGCTCTGTCCAGCAATGCCCGTGGCCTGCATGCCTTTTCCGCAGAGGAAAAGCAGATGCTCAACAATATCCTGCGGCTGCAGGATATCCGTGTCGAGGATCTGATGATCCCGCGCGCAGACATCGAAGCTGTCGAAATCAACATACCGCTGGGCGAACTGCTGGAAACTGTTCGAGGAATCGGGCCATTCGCGCATGCCGGTCTATGACGATCTGCTCGATGACCCGCGCGGCATGGTTCACATCCGCGATATCGTGGCGCATATCACCAAGGCTGCGGCACTATTCCAAAGCGGAAATCGCTGCACGCAAGCGCCATGTTGCTGCCAATCTCGATCTCAAGAAGGTCGGGCTCGACAAGCCGCTTGGCTCGCTCAAGGTGATCCGCAAAGTGCTGTTCGTGCCGCCCTCCATGCTTGCTGCCGACCTGATGGCGCGTATGCAGGCGACGCGAACACAGATGGCACTGGTCATTGATGAATATGGTGGAACCGAAGGCCTCGTCTCGCTGGAGGATATCGTCGAGGTGATTGTCGGCGATATCGAGGACGAGCATGACGACGAAGAGGCGCCGATGATCGTCGACAAGGGCGACGGTGTTTTCGTGATGGATGCCAAGGCCGAGCTGGACGATGTGGCGGAAGCCATGGGTAGCGGTTTTGATGTTGGCGAGCATGGCGAGGATGTGGATACGATTGGCGGACTGATCTTCGCCATTATCGGCCGTGTTCCGGTTCGTGGCGAGATCATCGAGGCGCTGGGGCATGAATTCCGGGTGCTTGATGCCGACCCGCGACGCATAAAGCGCGCGTCGAGGTTTCCGCAAAGCGCCGCCGGGCACGCAAGACCATCGAGGTGCAGGCCTCGTGAGCCGATCCGCCCGCGTCATGCTTGACCCGGGCGAGATGAGGCTTATCCCTGTCGCGGCAAGCAAAAGGGGTGGTCTGCCCATGAGGCACCTGTGACAATATCAACCGGGCTGGAGCGGCTCTCGGGCAAGTTCATCCTGCTTTGGGGCTGGAAGCGCGCCGGAGCAGCCTTTGCTGCGGGTGCAGTCAGCGCATTGGGTTTTGCGCCATTCAACCTGTTCCCGCTGCTGTTTGCCACGATCCCGGTTCTGGTGTGGCTGATGGATGCCACTGCCGCAGATCCGAGCCAGGGAATGCTTTCGCGGATTTCCGGGTTCTTTCGAACCGGTTGGTGGTTCGGCTTCGGATTTTTCCTTGCAGGCCTGTGGTGGGTCGGCAACGCCTTCCTGGTGGAAGCCGACGAGTTTGCCTGGATGCTGCCAATCGCGATCATGGCACTGCCGGCCGCACTGGCCATGTTCACGGGGCTTGCAACTGCGGTCGCAGGAATTTTCTGGCGCGACGGATGGGGGCGGCTGGTACTGCTTTCGGTTTGCCTTGCAGGAAGCGACTATCTGCGTGGCACGCTGTTTACCGGATTTCCATGGAATGTCTTCGGCTATGCCGCAATGCCCGTTCCGGTGTTGATGCAAAGCGCGGCCCTGATTGGCACCTATGGTGTTGGCCTGCTGGCGTTGATGGTGTTCTCGCTGCCAGCAGCCCTTGCAACGCCGCTTCAGGTGCGCGGCAGGGGCTGGAAGCTGCATGTCTGGCTGTGTCTTCTGCTTGGACTGGCCCATCCGGCATATGGCGCTTGGGTCCTTTACGCCAATCCGCAGCAGGCGGCGACGGCAAACCGCGTCCGTATCGTGCAGCCTGCCATCGACCAGTCGATGAAATGGTCGCCGGAATCGGAAGCGGATGTTTTCAAGACACTTCTCGATCTATCGACATCGACAGGCAAGGAGGGCGAAACCCTTGCCGGTTCACGGCTGCTGATCTGGCCGGAATCAGCGTTTCCGTTTGTCCTTACCGAGCGGCGGGATGCCATTTCGGCGCTTGCTGCCATGATCCCTGACGGGACGAAACTGGTGGCCGGTGCCCTTCGGGTCGAAAAGCCCGCACCCGGTGCCAGCCGCGAACGCGTCTTCAATTCAGTCTTTGTGATTGACGCCAATGGCGAGATTGTCGGTGCATCCGACAAGACCCATCTGGTGCCGTTTGGCGAATATCTGCCATTCGAACCCCTGATGGCCAGCCTGGGCATCGAACAACTCACGCATCTGCGCGGCGGGTTCGAGGAAGGCACCATGCGGCAGTTGCTGGACGGCGGGGAAGCAGGAAAATTTCTGCCTTTGATCTGCTATGAAGCGATATTTCCCGGCCAGGCCGTGCCTGTCGGCATTCGCCCGGACTGGTTGCTCAACCTGACCAATGATGCCTGGTTCGGCTTTTCGCCCGGCCCCTTTCAGCACTGGCAGCAAGCCCGAATTCGCGGTGTCGAGGAAGGCCTTCCAATGGTTCGGGCTGCCAATGACGGGATCAGTTCGATCACCGATGCGCAGGGAAGAATTGTTGCGAAGCTGGGTTTGGGTGAGCGGGGAATTCTCGACGCGGCTATTCCGGAGTTAAGAATTCGTACATTATATTCACGCTACGGAAACCTGATACTCGGCGGTATGCTGTTGTTTTTGTTTATAATTTCACTTTTCGGGCGGCGACAGGTTACAAATCGTCCCCATTGACACTTTTGGTTGTCGGGCGCATTATGCAAAGCCCTTAGTTTTCGCGGATATCGCCAGGTCGGGGGTGCACTGGAAGTGAGAGCCGGTGCGAAATCCACACCGACAATTGTCGTCTGGCTCGCCAGCCTGCGTCCAAGCAGTCGAAACCCACATCGCGAACCTGAATATTGCGGAGTTCGCGCAATAAAAGAGAAAACCAATGGCTGAAAAGAAAAAGCCCTAATCGATTGATATTCATGTCGGAAGCAGGGTTCGCCTGAGGCGGACCATGCTGGGAATGAGTCAGGAGAAGCTCGGCGAGCATCTCGGGATCACATTCAGCAAATCCAGAAATATGAAAAAGGTGCAAACCCAGGGTTGGTGCAAGCCGTTTGCAGGAAATAACGCGGAGTACTCAATACACCTGTGTCGTTTTCTTTGAGGATTCACCGGGGGGAACCAACAACCGAGGAAGGTTTTGCCGAGACAGAGGCGGCAAACTATGTTGTCGACTTCCTTTCCAGTTCCGAGGGCTTGCAACTCAACCGTTCGTTCGTGAAGATCAAGGACCCCAAGGTCAGGCGCAAGATCGTTGAAATGGTCCGTGCCCTGTCTGACGAGGACGAATAGTTCTGCATCGTGTAACTGGGTGCGCTCTTGACCTGTTGGGTTCCGTCTGCAAAAGACGGGCGGTCAAAGTTCGGGAGCGTCCCTGCAGCCTCCCAAATCAATTCAGGAGGCGGCATGCCACGCGCAGACTATCTTTTTACCAGTGGATCCGTATCGAGGGCCACCCGGACAAGGTGTGCGACCGGATTTCGGACGAAATCGTGGATCTGGTCTATCGGGAAGCCAAGAAATCCGGCGTCGATCCGTGGTCTGTGCGTGCTGCAGAAACACTGGCGACCGCAACCGCGTGGTCATTGCCGGAGAGGTGCGCGTTCCACCATCGCTCGTCAAGACCGACAAGAACGGCAAGGAAGTCATCAATCCGGCCAAGTTCAAGTCAGTAGCCCGCAAGGCGATCCGTGACATTGGTTATGAGCAGGACGGTTTCCACTGGAAGACCGCAAAGACTGATGTGTTGCTGCGCTTCCAGTCTGCCCATATCGCGCAAGGCGTTGACAATGCAGCCGACCAGCAGGGATCGGAAGGCGCGGGCGACCAGGGCATCATGTTCGGTTATGCCTGCAACGAAACCCCGGACCTGATGCCGGCGCCGATCTATTATTCACACAAGATACTGGAACTGCTCGCAACCGCACGCCAAGAAGGGCGAAGGCGACGCAGGCCTGCTGGGACCTGACGCCAAGAGCCAGGTGACCGTGCATTATGTCGATGGCAAGCCTTCGGAAGTGGTGTCGATTGTCCTTTCGACCCAGCATCTCGACGAAGCCTGGGATTCGAAGAAGGTTCGCTCCGTCGTGGAGCCCTATATTCGTGAAGCACTGGGCGACCTGCCGATTGCTGCCAATTGCAACTGGTATATCAATCCGACCGGTGCTTTCGTGATTGGCGGCCCGGATGGTGACGCCGGGCTTACCGGGCGCAAGATCATCGTCGACACCTATGGTGGAGCGGCGCCGCATGGCGGTGGCGCGTTTTCCGGCAAGGACACGACCAAGGTGGACCGCTCGGCAGCCTATGCCGCACGCTATCTTGCCAAGAATGTCGTGGCCGCAGGCCTTGCTGATCTTGCGCACGATCCAGCTCTCCTATGCGATCCGGTGTTGCCCAGCCCCTGTCGATCTATGTCGACACGCATGGAACAGGCGGCGTGAAGGAAGAAGTGCTTGAAAAGGCAATCCGGCAGGTGATGGACCTGACGCCGCGCGGAATTCGTACGCATCTCGATCTGAACAAGCCGATCACGTACGGCAGCCTACGGGCATTTCGGTCGCAAGGCTGGCCGGGACGGATCCTTCTCATGGGAGAAGACCGATCTGGCAAAACCGCTCAAGGAAGCTGTCAGGAAATTCTCCTGAGTTCATGAACCTGCCAGACGGGAAACAAGGTTTTCCTGTCCGGCAAGCAGTCCCGGACCGATAAACTCCATGGGTGGGAAAGATAAGAGTTTGCTGGCACATGGCGAACGCAGCGCGGGTGCGTTTTACGGGCGTCGCAAGGCAAAACCACTGACTGACCTGCAGCAGGGCTTGCAGGACAGGCTGCTGCCGGAGCTGCTCCTCGACATCACCAACCCTGCCCCGCGTGATCTGCGAGAGCTGTTTTCCCATGCGCCAAAAAGCCTTCGCCTTGAAATCGGATTTGGCGGCGGCGAACATCTGGCAAGCGAGGCGGCGCGTTTTGCGCAAACAGGCTTCATCGGCGTCGAACCCTTCATCAATGGCGTGGCCAAGGCGCTGGTCGGCATTGATGAGCATGGCCTCAGCAATATCCGGCTTTATGATCAGGATGCGACACGGCTACTCGACTGGCTTCCTGATGCAAGCATTGATCGGGTCGATCTTTTCTATCCCGATCCCTGGCCAAAGCGGCGGCACTGGAAGCGGCGCTTCGTGAACCCTGAAAATCTCTGCCGTTTTGCCCGCATCGTGAAGCCTGATGGCGAATTCCGCTTTGCCAGCGACATCGAGCATTATGTCAACTGGACCCTGCGGCTGGTGATGGCCAATGGCGATTTCGAATGGACCGCCCAATGTGCCGATGACTGGCACCAACCCTGGGATGGATGGGTACGGACCCGCTATGAACAAAAGGCCATCCGCGAGGGACGGCCTCCTGCCTATTTCATTTTCAAGCGACGCTGATTTCAAGGGACGACGGAGTGTCGCGATCCCGGCTCAGGCGGCCTTGGCGTCTTTCGCGCGGGCTTCGCGCGTGGCATTGGCCCACCACAACAATTCACCAAGCATCGCGTCGCAAGCCGGTTTGATGGCAGGTTCGATCTCGGACATTGGCCCGTTTTCACCCATCGGATGTACCTTCATGAAGGATCCGGCAGCGATGTGAACGGCATTGCGCAAGGGAACCATTTGCAGCTCTACAGCGATGTTGCGCAGATGTTCGATCGCGCGGGCAGCACCAACACCACCATAGCCGATGGCGCCAACCGGTTTGCGGTTCCATTCGACATAAGCCTGATCCAGGGCGTTTTTCAGCGATCCTGTCAGCGAGCGATTGTATTCGGCAACCACGAAGACATAGCCGTCAAACCCGGCGATTTTCTTTGCCACTTTACGGCAGCCGGATCGGAGCTGGGCATCCATGCATTGGAAGCCGCTTCATTGAACAGTGGCAAATCGAAATCGCGCAGATCGACCAGTTCAACGTCGAACGCGCCATTCTGACTGGCCTGCTCAAACATCCAGGCGGCAGGCTTGTCGGCAAAGCGGGTGTCGCGGGTGGAACCGATAATGACTGCGATGCGGGGTTTGGAACTCATTTGGCATTCTCCTGAAAGGTGGTTACTAAAAGATACTTGATACATATTGGTTATCGTGAAATAAGTGCAAGTAGGCACTTTTTGGTAACCACCGGAACAGGCAGAAACTCCCGAGGCAGTTGCGTCGGACCTTCAGGAGCAGTCGGCTATGAATACCCATGAGCGGATACCTTCAGGAGATCATGCAGCCGGGGCTGGCATCAATATTTGCAGCACCATCAGCGACATGCTTTCCCGCATTGGTGACAAATGGACGATTGAAACCGTGACTGCGCTTGGCAAGGGACCGAAACGGTTCAATGAACTGCGCCGGGAAATGGGGGAGATCAGCCAGAAGATGCTCTCAACGACCTTGCGCCGGCTGGAACGGGATGGGTTTGTCAGCCGTCATGTCCTGCCGACAACCCCGCCACAGGTGAGCTACACACTGACCAGACTGGCGAAGACCTGTCGGTCCCGATATGTGCGATTGTCAGTTGGACGATTGCCAATGCGGAAAAAATCGAACAGGCCCGTTCCTCTTATGACGCTCGCGCCGCGAAAGCCTAGGGTCAGGACTCATTAATTTGACTGAAATGGCGCTCGATATGACAAGATATGCAAGGAAAAACCTGCAAAGCGGGGTTCTTCCCCGGACATTGTTCGCTCTTGGGGTTTTGACGAAGCAGATCGCCGTGAGATGGAACGTCCTACGGATCGGGTGGATTTGCCCGGCTACATTGTTGCAAGTCCTTGAAAGGCTACAGCCTTCCGGCGAACTTGCTCCGCGTATCCGAACAAATCCCTCCGACCATTTACAGCCAAATTAATGGGTCCTGACCTCAGCAAACTCACCGGCAATGATTTGCGCCGTTACATCTTTGAGGCTGGTGCGGCTTCGGCAAAGATTTCTTGCATCCGGCAGGAAAACTGTCTATATGCAGGTCAAATTCTCCGGTAGATCGTGAGAGTGGGCCCGCAAGGACCCGCTCTTTTTTGTTGCCTGAGGAACCCCCAACCATTCGCCCGCAATCGTGCCGGCGGTCAGGAACGACCTTTGGGACCATTGGAAGAGCCAAGGCTTGTAGCAGAAACCGGTCAGGAAGCGCGGGTAGCGCAGATTCTCGAGCCGGTGCTGAAGGATATCGGCTACCGGCTGGTGCGTATCAAGCTGTCGCCGATGAACGGCCTTACGCTTCAGATCATGGCCGAGCGTCCCGATGGCAGCATGTCGATTGACGATTGCGAGACGGTATCGAGGGCAGTGTCTCCGGTGCTTGACATCGAAGACCCCATTCGCGGCCAGTATCATCTGGAGATTTCATCTCCCGGTATCGATCGTCCGCTGGTGCGCCGGTCCGATTTTACCACATGGGCAGGCCATGTTGCCAAACTGGAAACACGCACGCTGATCAATGGGCGCAAGCGCTACAAGGGACGCATCATCTCGACAAGCGAGGATGCGGTAACATTCCGCCGCGACGAACCGGCACCGGATGATGATGAGTTCATCCTTCCGTTTGCCGAAATTGCCGAAGCCAAGCTCGTGCTGGGCGACGACCTGATCCGCGAAGCCCTGCGCCGCGACAAGGCGTTGCGCCAGGCCAACCGGCAAATGAATGACGACGATGGATCTGACGGCGATGACGCCGAAGACGAAACATTCGACGATATAGGCAAAGACAACTAGGCCGCAATCCGGGCAAAGGCCCGTCCGGCACATATCAATCCGAGGAGACCTCTCATGGCTGTCAGTGCAAACAGGCTGGAATTGCTGCAGATCGCGGACGCGGTAGCGCGGGAAAAGTCCATCGACCGCAATATTGTCATTCAGGCAATGGCTGATGCCATCCAGAAGGCAGCGCGCTCGCGCTACGGTCTGGAAACAAACGTGCTTGCCGATATCGACCCGAAGACCGGCGAGATCAAGCTTCAGCGCCTTCTCGAAGTCGTTGACACGGTCGAGGACTATTCAACCCAGATTTCGCTGGAACTGGCGCGCGACAAGAACCCCAACATCCAGATCGGCGGGACAATTTCCGAGCCGCTGCCACCAATGGATTTTGGTCGCATTGCCGCCCAGTCGGCAAAACAGGTGATTGTGCAGAAGGTACGCGAGGCAGAGCGCGACCGGCAGTTTGACGAATTCAAGGATCGGGTCGGCGAAATCGTCAATGGCACGGTCAAGCGCGTCGAATATGGCAATGTCATCGTCGATCTTGGCCGCGCAGAAGCAATCATCCGCCGTGACGAGACGATCCCGCGGGAGAATTTCCGTTATGGCGACCGGGTTCGTGCCTATATCTACGATGTGCGTCGCGAACAGCGCGGACCGCAGATCTTCCTGTCACGTACGCATCCCGAATTCATGGCGAAACTGTTCACGATGGAAGTGCCGGAAATCTATGACGGCGTCATCCAGATCAGTCGGTGGCCCGTGATCCGGGTTCACGCGCCAAGATCGCGGTCATCTCGAACGATCTGTCGATTGATCCAGCCGGAGCCTGTGTCGGCATGCTGCGCGGCAGCCGCGTCCAGGCAGTTGTCGGCGAATTGCAGGGCGAGAAGATCGGACATCATTCCATGGTCGCCCGATGCAGCAAGCTTCATCGTCAACGCGCTGCAACCTGCGGAAGTGGCCAAGGTGGTACTCGACGAGGAAGCCGAGCGCATTGACGTCGTGGTTCCAGGCGACCAGTTGTCACTGGCGATTGGCCGTCGCGGGCAGAATGTTCGCCTTGCCTCGCAATTGACTGGCTGGGCGATCGACATCATGACCGAGCAGGAAGAGAGCGAGCGCCGCCGTGCAGAATTCCTCGAAAATTCCAAGACCTTCATGGAAGCGCTCAATGTGGATGAAATGGTCATGCAGCTGCCGGCGTCGGAAGGTTTCGGCTCGGTCGAGGAAGCCGCCCATGTCGATCAGGACGAAATCGCCACAATTGAAGGCTTTGATGAGGGAACCGCAGAAGAATTGCAGGCACGGGCGCGTGAATATCTGGATCGGCGCGAGAGCGAGCTTGATTCAGAACGCAAGGCGCTGGGCGTCAGCGATGATCTTCGCGATATCGATGGCCTGACCACCGCAATGATGGTTGCGCTGGGCAAGGAAGGCATCAAGTCCCTCGAAGACTTTGCCGGCTGCGCTGCCGATGACCTGATTGGATGGAATGAACGCAAGGATGGCGAGACAAAGCGTTTTGCCGGAATTCTTGATGGTTTCGGTCTGTCGCGGGTTGAAGCGGAGACCATGGTAATGGCTGCCCGCCTGGCTGCCGGCTGGGTAACGGAAGAAGACCTGCACCCGGCAGAAGCAGAGGCGGAAGCGGAAGCAGGCGCGGAAGCCTGAGAACGGTCCGGCAACAGGCGGATAGCGCGTGGCAAACAGGAAATCCGGAAAGCAAACCGGTGAAGCGGATGACGAGGCCATGAATCCGCGCAGCTGCATTGTAACGCGCGAACCACTGGAGGCGGATCAGATGATCCGCTTCGTCGCCGCTCCCGATGGCACGATCGTTCCTGATATCAGGCACAATCTGCCGGGTCGGGGATGCTGGGTCACGGCAAGCCGCAGCAAGGTCGAGCAGGCGGTGAAGAAACGTCTGTTCAACCGGGCGCTCAAGGGCGAATTTGCCATCTCCGCCACATTGGGCGCAGAGACCGATGCCGCAATAGAGCGAGCCGCGCTCGGCGCATTGGGGATGGCGAGGAAAGCAGGACTCGTGGTCACCGGGTTTTCGAAAGTCGATCATGCCGTGCGCAATGGTTCGGCTGACATGGTGTTTCATGCTATGGATGCGGCAGAGGACGGAATCCGAAAGCTGCGCCAGGCAGCAACTGCTACGCGTGAACTGGGTGGGCCGGACATCCCGGCAACAAAGGTATTTACCTCAAGTCAAATGGATTTGGCATTGGGGGGGCATAATGTGATACATGCTGCTGCCATAGATGGTGGTGCGACACGGAAACTGGTCGAATTGACCCGTTTCCTGCTACGCTACAGGGAAAGCTGACAGCATAAAGCCTTCGGAACCTGCGAGTGCGCAAGGCTTCGAACAACAAAGTTTTTCGCCCCGGGGGCTGGATTTTCCGGCTTTGCGGGTACACAAAGCGCGCAAACGGGACAGGCGGCGGGATTTCCAACGGGAACCGTGGCAAACACCCCACGCGCAAAACCTGCCCTGACCGGCAGGCCGAGCAAACGAGACAAGGCCAAGAGCACGAATGACTGACAACGAAAACGACGACAACAAGCTCAGCGTTACTCCCAAGAAGACGCTGTCGCTGCGCCCGGGAGGCCTGACACAGGGAACTGTTCGGCAGAACTTCTCGCATGGCCGCAGCAAGGCTGTCGTGGTCGAAACACGCAAGCGCCGCTTCACCAAGCCGGGCGAAGCAAAGCCGGAAGAGCCGGTACAGGCAGCACCTGCGCCAGTTCCAACGCCTGCTCCTGCGCCTGTTGCAGCAGCACCGGCAACTGCGCCCGCAACCCCGGAGGTGGCGAAGTCGGCACCAGCGCCCGCACCTGCTCCAGCAGAGACGGTCGCGAAGGTTTCCGAGCCGGCCGCACCGACGCCCGCAAGCAGCGCAAGACCTGCTCCTGCCGAAGCGAAGGCAACAGCTCCACAGGCAGCGCCTGCCGATACCGCCAGGGCGCAACCGCCACGTCGCGAGCCACCCCGTGAAAATGTTCGGCCGCAGCGCGAAGCTCCTGTTTCCAACCTGTCGCGCAACGAGATGAATGCGCGCATGCGTGCGCTGGAAGAAGCCCAGGCACGCGAAGCGGAAGACCGCAAGCGTCGCGAGGAAGAAAGCGCCAGGCGTGCAGAAGAGATGGCTCGCCGTCTTGCAGAGCGTGAAGCGGAAGAACGCCGCCAGGAAGAACTGCGCATTGCAGCCGAGCGCCGCCAGGACGAGGCCGAGCAAAGCTCTGCCGCGGCGGCAAAGCCAGCAACAAAGGAACGCCCGGCAGCAACAGCCCAGCCTGGCAGTCGTGAAGATGCTCGGCCGAAGGAACTCAAGCCGTTTGAGCGCAAGCGCGTTGAAGAGCCCGAAAAGGCCGTCAAGCCCAAGGTCGGTGACGACAGGCGCCGTACCAAGCTGACGCTGACCAATGCGCTGGATGAAGATGGCAATGTGCGCGGGCCGTCAATGGCGGCGATGCGGCGGCGCCAGGAAAAGGCGCGTCGCGCGGCAATGGGCAACCAGCCCCGCGAAAAGATTGCACGCGAAGTTCAATTGCCTGAAACGATCACCTTGCAGGAACTGGCAAGCCGCATGTCGGAGCGCTCGGTGGATGTCATCAAGTTCCTGATGAAACAGGGCCAGATGATGAAGCCCGGCGATGTCATCGATGCTGATACGGCGGAGCTGATTGCAGCCGAATTTGGCCATACGGTGCGCCGCGTTTCCGAGGCGGATGTCGAAATCGGCCTGTTTGACGGAGGCGATGATCCGGCCAAGATGCAGCCGCGTCCGCCAGTCGTCACGATCATGGGCCATGTCGACCACGGCAAGACATCACTGCTTGATGCGATCCGCAATGCCAATGTGGTATCGGGTGAAGCAGGTGGGATCACCCAGCATATTGGTGCCTATCAGGTCGAGAAGAACGGCCAGAAGATCACCTTCATCGATACACCGGGCCACGAAGCCTTTACCGCGATGCGCGCCCGTGGCGCACAGGCGACCGATATCGCCATTCTCGTGGTTGCAGCCAATGACGGCGTGATGCCGCAGACGATCGAATCGATCAATCATGCCAAGGCTGCCAAGGTTCCCGTGATCGTGGCAATCAACAAGATCGATCTTCCGGCAGCTGATCCTTCCAAGGTCCGCACGGCATTGTTGCAGCATGAGATTTTTGTCGAATCCATGGGCGGTGAAGTGCTTGACGTAGAAGTGTCGGCAAAGACCGGCCTTGGCCTCGACAAGCTGCTTGAAACCATCCTGCTGCAATCGGAACTGATGGAACTCAAGGCTGATCCCGACCGTCCTGCGGAAGGTATTGTCGTTGAAGCCGAACTCGACAAGGGTCGCGGTCCCGTGGCGACAGTGCTGGTCAAGCGCGGCACCCTGAAAATCGGCGACATCATTGTTGCAGGCAATGAATGGGGGCGCGTCCGCGCGCTTGTGACCGACAAGGGCGAGCAGCTTGACGCTGCCCTGCCGTCGATGCCGGTCGAGGTGCTCGGCCTGAACGGAACCCCCATGGCAGGCGACCGTATTGCAGTGGTCGAAAACGAAGCGCGTGCGCGTGAAATTTCAGACTACCGCCAGCGTCTTGCCCGTGAAAAGGCTGTCGCGCGGCAGGCCGGTTCACGCGGCTCGCTCGAACAGATGATGAGCCAGTTGCAGACCAGCGAGTTGCGCGAAGCGGCAGTTGTCGTCAAGGCGGATGTTGGCGGATCGGCAGAGGCCATTGCGCAGTCACTCGACAAGCTTGGCACTGATGAGGTGCGCGCGCGCATCGTACATCAGGGCGTGGGCGGGATTACCGAATCGGATGTGGCGCTGGCTGCAGCCTCCAATGCGCCGATCCTGGCCTTCAACGTGCGTGCGTCGAAGCAGGCACGTGATGCGGCAGAGCGTGAAGGCATCGAGATCCGCTATTATTCGATCATTTATGATCTCGTTGATGACATGAAGGCCGCAATGTCCGGCCTGCTTGCTCCTGAACGGCGCGAGACCTTCCTCGGCTACGCGGAAATCCTCGAGGTCTTCAACGTTTCGAAGGTCGGCAAGGTTGCAGGCTGCCTGATTACCGAAGGCAAGGTCGAGCGCGGCACAGGCGTGCGCCTGCTTCGCGACAACGTGGTTATCCACGAAGGCAAGCTTTCGACGCTCAAGCGCTTCAAGGACGAAGTCTCGGAAGTCCAGTCCGGCATGGAATGCGGCATGGCCTTCGAGAATTATCAGGACATCCGCAAGGGTGACCAGATCGAGTGCTTCCGCGTCGAGCATGTGACGCGCAAGCTGTAATCGGCGGGTTTCGCTGACAACCAGAACCATTCAGCCGCTCCGGTCCAATCCCGGGCGGCCGAAAGGGCGGTGATGAAAATCAACTATACCTATTCCCTTGCCGAATATGAGGCGATCAACAAGGCCCGGCAGCGCCGTGCAAGGTTCGCCATATGGGGCCAAATCCTGTTCTGGCTGCTTGTCGTCCTCAACCTCGGTGCAGGGCTTTGGTGCATCACGGCCGCCTGGCCCCTGAATCTGACCGAGGACTGGATTTATCTGGGCAATCTGGCCATCGCAATTCTATTGCTGGCCGGTCGATATATTGGCGGACCATGGTATCGAAAATGGTATCTGCGCCAGCAGGACATCGAGGGCCGGCTGGTCGAGGTGGAGATCGACGAAGCGGGAATTCGCACAAATGTCGGAAGCCTGGTGTCGCAGGCAGCATGGTCGGATATTCGAAGTGCCGACGAGGAACCCCGACATTTCGTCATATGGATAAACAGGCTGCAGGCGTTTTCGATACCCAAGACAGCTTTCCCGGGTGAAAGCGACGAAAGGGCCTTTCGGCTGCTCGTCAAGGACAAAGTCAGAGATCAGGATCTGGTGAAATGAACAAAGGCCCATCACAGCGTCAGTTGCGCGTCGGCGAAATGGTTCGCCATGCGCTGACACAATTGCTGCAACGCGGGGAAATTCCCGATCCGGTGATCGAGAAAACGGTGATCTCGATCACCGAGGTTTCGATGTCACCCGATCTCAAGATTGCAACCGTGTTTCTTTCGCCGCTCGGCATTGATGACCCGCAACCGGTGATCAAGGCACTGGCACACAATGCCAAGCTCATTCGCGGGCGGATTTCACCAGCCCTGAGACAGATGAAATACATGCCTGAATTCAGGTTCCGTGCGGATACCAGTTTTGACAATTACGCGAAAATCGACCGCATCCTGCATTCGCCCGAAGTCGCTCGCGACATCCGGCATGATGATGATGCCAAAAGCGGGGACGAGGAATGAGCCGTCAGCGCAAGAAGAAGGGCCGTTTGGTTTCCGGCTGGATCATTCTCGACAAGCCTGCAGGCATCGGATCGACCGAATGCGTGTCCAAGATCAAATGGCTGTATCAGGCCGCGAAATGCGGCCATGCGGGAACGCTCGACCCATTGGCATCGGGCATGTTGCCAATCGCGCTGGGTGAAGCAACCAAGACCGTACCCTATGTCATGGACGGGGCCAAAACCTATCGCTTCACGGTGACCTGGGGGGCGGAAAGCAATACCGACGATCTGGAAGGCGAGTTCACGCAGCTCTCGGACAACCGTCCGGACCGCGATGCAATCCTGGAAGCGCTGGAAAACTACAAGGGCGAGATCGAACAGATACCGCCAGCGTTTTCGGCGGTGAAAATCAATGGCGAGCGGGCTTATGACCTGGCGCGTGGTGGCGAGAATGTGGAAATTGCGCCGCGTGTCGTGACCATTCACCGGCTCGATCTGCTGGAGACGGATGGCGACACTTCCGCTACCTTCGAATGCGAATGCGGCAAAGGCACTTATGTGCGCTCGCTGGCGCGCGATATTGGGCGCGACCTTGGCTGTTTCGGGCATGTCAGCTATCTGCGACGAACCTCCGTCAGCCCGTTCAACGAGGACGACCTGATCCCGCTTGCGGAACTGACCGCGCTTGAAGGCGATCTCGACGCGCTGGACTCAGAAATCCTGCCGACCGGCATTGCGCTGGACGATCTTCCCGAAATCCAGTTGACTGCGGAACAGGCAAACCGCATTCGCGCCGGCAATCCGGTCCTGCTGCGCGGGCGCGACGCCATCACCTTTGCCGATGAGGCGTTTGCCACCTTCGGTTCGGAACTGGTGGCGATTGGCGGCGTGGACAAGGGCTCGTTCAACCCGAGACGCGTATTCAAGGTTTCCGGGGTTTGAGGAAACTCTGCCTCCCCCTTGAGGGGAGACGGTTGAGCGCGAGCATGCAAAGCGCGAAACGGTGGGGGTGTTCCCCATCGGATAGCAAGCAAGCATTTCCCCCCACCCGCTCTGTCTGCGCGCTGTCGCGCTTGCCAGTCGCGTGCCTCCCCTCAAGGGGGAGGCGATTGCCCCAAAAAACGGTAACCTGCTTCATCCCCGCCATGATGCGCGCGCCATTGCGATAGTGACCCGCGCGCGTTAGGCTCTCAAGAAAACAATCTTGTCAGGAGTTGCCATGCTCACCCGCCTTGTTGTCGCATCTGCCTTTTTGGCTTCCACGCTCACTGTTGCAGCACCCCTTCCGGCTACTGCACAGGCTTGCGGCTGGTATGCGGTTGTCGGCTGCGCGCGCGGCTGGAACCAGGCAAATTCCGATGCGCCTCCAGGAACCTATGTCATCGACACCAACCAGTATCCGAATTTCAGGAATGGCTGGTTTTGCGCCGTTGACGGGCCGTATAATTCGCGCGGAGAAGTTCCGCTCAGCCACTGGCGGCAATATCGCGGCGACGCCTATGTGAAAAACGCCTGCTAGCGCGTTTCGACCCGACCGGGACCATTCGGGTCCAACACTTGACCCAATGCTTGACCCAATGCTTGACCCAATCCTTGGCCCAATTCCGGGCCAGCACCTGGTCCTGCTTTGGCCGAGTTGCAAAAACACTGGCAATCCACACAAAAATCCACTATATGCGCGAGAACCGGCAGGCTTTGGTCTGCCCGTTACAAACGGCCCCGGCTGGACGACATCCCGGCCAAGGGCGACAACCTCCCTTCCGACATGGAATGCGGAACCGCGGCAAGTCCGCGCGAAGCTTTGCATGTGCGTACAACATCAAGGAAAATCCCGATGTCGATTACTGCAGAACGCAAGGAAGCGCTCATCAAGGAATATGCAACCAAGGAAGGCGACACTGGTTCGCCGGAAGTACAGGTTGCCATTCTCTCCGAGCGCATTGCAAACCTCACAGGCCATTTCAAGGATCACAAGAAGGACAACCACTCCCGCCGTGGCCTCTTGAAGATGGTTTCCCAGCGCCGCCGCCTGCTTGACTATGTCAAGGCAAAGGACAATGCGCGCTACCAGTCGCTGATCGAACGTCTCGGTCTGCGCCGCTAACAAACTTTCGGCGGGCTCGTCAGGGTCCGCCGTTTTCCTTTCTGCCGCGACCGGTTTTTCATGCATCCGGGAATGGCACGTAAAGTGTAACCGGTGCCCGTGCCCTGCATGCGTCTTGACGTGATTGGCAGGCAAAGGGGGCAGGATTACCGGAGGCCCGAAACGCACGAAGCTGCGATTGATGCGGACCTCCTGTTGTCTTGCCCGTGGTGCGCCAAAAATGCATGGAAGCACTGGCAAATGCGCGATCCCGGTCAAGAGAGCCGGGTCGATGCCTTGCCGCATACAAGGAACAAGACATGTTTGATGTACATACCGTAGAGATCGAATGGGGCGGCCGCCCGCTGACGCTGGAATCGGGCAAGGTTGCCCGCCAGGCAGATGGTTCGGTCATCGCCACCTATGGCGAAACCGTGGTTCATGCGACCGTTGTCGCGATGAAAGAACCCAAGCCCGGCCAGGATTTCTTCCCGCTTACCGTCAACTATCAGGAAAAGACCTATGCTGCGGGCAAGATCCCCGGCGGCTTTTTCAAGCGCGAAGGACGTCCATCCGAGAAGGAAACGCTGACTTCCCGCCTGATCGACCGTCCGATCCGCCCACTGTTTGCCGAAGGCTTCAAATGCGACACGCAGGTCATTGTCACCGTGCTGCAGCATGACCTGGAAAATGATCCGGACATTGTTGCCATGGTTGCGGCATCTGCGGCGCTGACGCTTTCAGGCGTTCCATTCCTCGGCCCGATCGGTGGCGCACGCGTTGGCATGATCGATGGCGAATTCGTGCTCAATCCGAATGTCGATGAAATGCCGGAATCAAAGCTCGACCTCGTTGTCGCAGGTACGGCAGACGCGGTGTTGATGGTTGAGTCGGAAGCACAGCAGCTTGACGAAAAGACCATGCTGGAAGCGGTCATGTTTGGCCATCGTGGTTTCCAGCCGGTCATCGATGCGATCATTCAGCTCGCCGAAAAGGCTGCCAAGGACCCGCGCGACCATGTCGTGCCGGATCATTCGGAACTCGAAAGCCGCATGGAAAAGCTGGTGGGTGGCGACATTGCCGCCGCATACACCATTTCCGACAAGCAGGATCGCTATGTGGCGCTCGATGCAGCGAAAGCCAAAATGAAGGCCGAATTCATCACCGCTGAAACCAGCGCCAATGAAGCACAGGTCATTTCGGAAGTGTTCAAGCACCTGCAGGCAAAGGTCGTTCGCGGCTCGATCCTGAAGACCGGCAAGCGCATTGATGGTCGCGACACATCCACGGTTCGCCCGATCGTTTCAGAAGTCGGCCTGCTGCCACGCACGCATGGTTCGGCACTGTTTACCCGCGGTGAGACACAGGCACTCGTTGTTGCCACGCTCGGCACATCCGATGACGAACAGTTCATCGATTCGCTGACCGGCACCTACAAGGAACGCTTCCTGCTGCACTACAACTTCCCGCCATTCTCGGTCGGTGAAACCGGACGCATCGGCTCACCGGGCCGTCGTGAAATCGGCCATGGCAAGCTTGCCTGGCGTGCAGTCCATCCAATGCTGCCATCGGCAGAGGAATTCCCCTACACGCTGCGTATCGTGTCGGAGATCACCGAATCGAACGGCTCCTCGTCCATGGCAACCGTTTGCGGCACCTCGCTGGCGCTGATGGATGCGGGTGTTCCGCTGAAGGCACCAGTTGCCGGTATTGCAATGGGTCTCATCAAGGAAGGCGAGGAATTCGCTGTTCTTTCCGACATTCTCGGTGATGAAGATCATCTCGGCGACATGGACTTCAAGGTAGCAGGTACATCCGAAGGGATCACCTCGCTGCAGATGGACATCAAGATCACCGGCATCACCGAAGAGATCATGCGTGTCGCCCTTGGCCAGGCCAAGGATGGCCGTCTGCATATCCTGGGCGAAATGTCGAAGGCACTTTCCGAATCGCGCGGTGAATTGGGCGAATTTGCTCCACGCATCGAGCAGATGAGCATTCCGACCGACAAGATTCGTGACGTCATCGGCTCGGGCGGCAAGGTCATTCGCGAGATCGTCGAAAAGACCGGTGCGAAGATCAACATCGAAGACGATGGCACGGTCCGCATCGCCTCTGCATCAGGCAAGGAAATCGAAGCCGCGAAGAAGTGGATCCATTCGATCGTTGCCGAGCCAGAAGTTGGCGAAATCTATGAAGGCACCGTGGTCAAGTGTGTCGACTTCGGCGCCTTCGTGAACTTCTTCGGCTCACGCGATGGCCTCGTGCATATTTCGCAGTTGGCTGAAAGCCGCGTTGCCAAGACCACTGACGTCGTCCAGGAAGGCCAGAAGGTCTGGGTCAAGCTGATGGGCTTCGATGATCGCGGCAAGGTTCGCCTGTCGATGAAGGTCGTGGACCAGGAAACCGGCAAGGAACTGGCCAAGGCGGAAGCCAAGTCTGACGACGCCGACTGATCCTGCATCGCAACAAATATGCAAACAGGCGCGGAACCTCACGGTTTCGCGCCTTTTTTGAAAAGAAACGCATGGACATCAATGCAGCCAAGACCCTGATGCTGGCAATGGCCGGGCAGCCGATGCCTGCGCGTGATGAGGGTCGAATTGCCTTTTTCAACGCAATGCCCCTGCCCGATGCGGATGCCGCATTGATTGCGGCAATCGATTGTGAACAGGGATTCAAGCCACAGCATCTTTCGCTGATCCAGGCTGGCTATCAAACGGGTCCACAAATGGCGGAGGGCGAGCATGTTGCGGGATTGATGTTGGTAACGCGCTCGCGCAAGATGAACGAGACCCTGCTGCACCGCGCCTGGAACTCTGTGCGACAGGGCGGCGAGATCATTGTTTGCGGGGCAAAGAATGACGGCATTCAGGCCTTGCGGAAATTTGCCGGGGAGCATGTCGGCATTGACCGCAGCCTGTCCAAGCATCACGCCATTGCCTTTGCCTTCACGAAATCTGGCGCAAACCCCTTCCCCATGCCTGCACAGGCACTGAGTGAGGGTTTGACGGTAGGGCCCGGGATGTTTTCAGCCGATGGCCCGGATCAGGGGTCGCGTCTCCTGGCGCAGGTTTTCAGCAAGCGAATACAGGGCAAGGTCGGGGATTTTGGCGCTGGCTGGGGGTATCTGGGTCTCGAATTGCTGAAATCCGAAGCCAGACCGGAATTGCTCATTTGCCATGAAGCCGATCACGCCTCGCTACAGGCGGCAAGGACCAATCTGGAGGCGCAGTCTCCGGCCGTCGCGATGGAGTTTCACTGGAGCGACCTGACAGCCGAGAACCCCGGCAGCCAGTTTGACTGGATCGTGATGAACCCGCCCTTTCATGCGGGGCGTGCGCAGGACCCAGGTATCGGCATCGCCTTCATTGCCACGGCTGCAAAGGCACTGAAACCCGGCGGCAGGTTGTTGATGGTGGCGAACCGCAAGCTGCCCTATGAAAAGGCGCTTTCGCATCATTTCCGGCAAGTCAAACCGGTGCTGGATGAGGATGGCTTCAAGGTGGTGGAGGCCATGCGTTAAAAAAGCGCCCGGCTGAGCCGGGCGCTATCACTGCAGTATCCTCGCTGTGTGTGACGGGAATGCGGGGAGGGAGGGTTCCTTACTGCAGTGAATTCGTTACGATCTCCTCAAGCAGCGCTTCCACCGCTTTCAATTCCGATGTCTCATTGCCGGAAACGACCGGCCTGCGATAACCCACGGTAACCGTGCCAGCGCTGCCTGTTTCCTCATAGGCGAAGACCACATAGGGGCAGAGCGCGATGTTTTGCGGATCAGCCGCTACAGCGGCATGGGTCAGGGCCGCCGAACAAAAATGCATGTAGACGGCATTGGCATAAGGGGACTGGCTACCGGTTGCATCGGCTGTGCGGTTCAGCATGTCATTGACATGCCCGACATAGTCGATGACCAGACCGTGATTGACCACCTCGTCCTGCAGGTCGGCCAAGACTTCGTCAAACGCACCGCTTGTCTGGTAACTGACAGATCCGGCTTGCCGGCTTTCCTGACTCTCGGCGATTGCCGCAGAGGTTGCGAAACCGAGGCAGAACAAGGCTGCAACAGCCAATTTGACGCTCTTATTCACCATGGTCCTCCTCCCGCGGTTTGATGCTGCCAACACCTGAAAGCTTGATGCCCCGCGGCACAGTCTGGGTCAACAATTTTCCATTTTGTTTCTCAGCCTGCATCTCAGGCAATGCTTTAGCGCTCCGGCGGTCCATCACGGCATCACCGATACCGGCCAGCCACATTGCCAGCAGCGCGATCCAGGCTGTCAGCGCCATGACAGGCCACCGGTAACACCTGCCCCAACGGCGCATCCGCCAGCCAGCATGCCGCCAAAACCCATCAGCGATGCGCCAACCAGATAGCGCAACATTCCGGTATCAGCGTCAAAGCTTTGCCAGCGGATTCGTGCGACCAACAGCAATCATCGACCCGGCAAAGACGCCGGGCACAAGGCCGGTATCGAAGGTGAGCGGAATGGACGGGTCTGTAACCAGCGCCATGAGCGTGTTGGCGGAAGGCCCGGTAAAGCTCACGCTCTTTACCGGTATCCGTCAAAGCTCCATGAGGCCTGCCAGGCTGTCAGATACCATCCCAGCGCCACTGCGGCCCCTGTCATGAAGGCGCAAAAGGCAATCCAGAGCCCGGATTTGCTTCGCCAGGCGGCAGCCCTGCTGCCGAAGCACCGCTCCCATTGCCATCGGCAATCCTGTTGGTAGCCAGAGCGCCATGTCGCGCGACGACGGGCCGACCAGCCATAGCGTTGAAAGCTGCATTCTCAACGGTGAAAAAATGCCCGTCAGAAGCCTGTGCGATCAATGTCAAAACAAGTCCGGCGACAAGGGCCCGCAAATTGCCTGTCGCTGAAAGGACCAGAAGGCGGCTGGCGCAACCACGCGCCGGATGTGCCGGTACCAAACATCGCCCCGCCAATGGTGCGCCGAACCATCCGAGCCGGTTGCCGTCAGCTGGCGGATCGTCGAGGTATCGAGCGTGCCACGCCAGACCTGCAATTGCGTCAGCAACAATGCAGCGGAGAAGGTGACCAGCCAGATCGCGAATTTCGGCCCCGGCCGCGCCCTCCAGAACTCGATGCAGGCCGAGCGAAGGCAAAACCGGCTTTGCTGGGCAAAGGCACCAAAGAAAGAGGCCAACAACGAGCCCTGTGAGTGCCGCGGTTTTGTGCATCACCCAGAAATTCAGCCCAGGACTGCATGGCAGAAAACATGGCTGTTTCAGTTTTGCTAGTGATGACGCAATTGCCGGATCAGCCCGGAATTGGGGCAAAATGCCGGCGGATTGGCATTCATGTGTGCGCCGTCAAGCCATTCCTCGCAAGCTTCGGTTGCCTTGCAGGCAGCGCAACGCATCATCGCGCCCCTGATATTGTTTTCAAATTCGGCCGCGCACGCAGGATTGTCCAACGCGCCGGTTACATTGAACATGCGCCGCATCAAATCAAAGTGGCCGGTTATCCGTCGCCAGATGCCCATGACAGTTCCCTCCGGATGTTCGTCATTGCGGTAAAAGATGCATTGCACGGAGATCATCTGCATTGATCGGGATCAAAAGACGGTGACAGCATTTCAGCGCAGTGACGCGATGCCACTGGCAATGCAACACTGTGGGCAATAGTGTGGCGCGAATCATCATGCGAACCATGGCGTCGGGTCTCAGGGAGAAAACGAATGAACGCAGGCATAACCGCTTCGGTGGCGACAGCATCCTTGTATGCAGCCGTTTTTGCGATAATCGGGATATGGCTCGGGGTTATCGTCGGCCAATGGCGGCAGCGTGAGAAAGTCTTGATCGGCGATGGCGGCAAGATTGACCTGATCCGGGCGATGCGTGGCCAGGCCAATTTCATCGAGACGGTTCCGATGGTGCTGATCCTGTTCTTCGCCATGGCACTGCTCGGCGCGCCCTACTGGGTCATTCATCTGTTTGGCGCTCAGTTGGTCGTTGCGCGTATCGTGCACGGCCTGCATTTTTCAAAGCCTGGCCAGCCGGGGTGGCAGCGCGCCATTGGTGCCGCTATCAGCATCCTGGTGACAATCCTCGCGGCCATTGGCGTGGCTGGCCATGCGATCTACGCCATGATGCAAGGCTGACAGCACTACGGTCTCGCTATTGCCGGATCGGTCATTCCTCCTACGATACATTCCGAAAATGGAGTGTTTGCCAAACCAATTTTAGAATGTGTCAAAGGGAGGAGAACACATGCGCATACTGTCTGTCCATACTCGCATTGGTGGGGATGCTGGCAATGGGCCAGTCCGCGCTCGGCGAAGCCATGCACAAGATCGCGTTTCACGTGGATCAGAATGACCTTGCCGTGATGAATCTGGCACTCAACAATGTCGCCAATGTCCGGAAATATTATCAGGCCAAAGGTGAAACGGTTCAGATCGAGGTGATCACCTACGGACCGGGTCTCAACATGCTCGTGGACGAGACAAGCCCGGTCAAGGACCGGATTGCAGCCATGTCGCTGGAGGACCTAAGCCTGCAGTTCTCCGCCTGCGGAAATACCCATGCTGCCATGAGCAAGAAGGCAGGGCATGACATGCAGCTGATCGCGGAAGCACAAGGTGCCTTCGGGCGTGGTTCGCCTGATGGAACTGCAAGAGCAGGGTTACAGCTACGTCAAGCCGTGAGCCTGCAACGGTTCTAACGCGGACCACAAATGAAAAAGGGCGCTGTCATGCGCCCTTTTTGACCCTGCCTGGGACGGCTCTATTCGCGGTCGGTGGTTTTCAACTCGTCAATGCGTGGCATTGAAATGGTCGAATAGCCGGAATCGACAAAGTGGATTTCCCCGTCACTCCGGAAGACAAGTCCGAAAGCAGATACAAGGCGGAACCGCCGATTTCGTCGATCTCGACGGTACGGCGCAGCGCATTGCGTTTCTGGAAATTGAACATCAAACGGGCATCAGACACCCGCACCAGCCAATGGCGTTCACCGAGGCCGGCAGAGATTGCATTGACGCGGATTTTGTCTGGGCCGAAGTCATTGGCAAGGTAGCGAACGCTGGCTTCCAGAGCAGCCTTGGCGACACCCATGACATTGTAGTTCGGCATGACACGGGTCGAGCCGCCATAAGTGAGCGTGATCATCGAGCCGCCATCACTCATGAGCGGGGCCGCGCGGGCTGCAATCTCTGTGAAGGAGAAGCAGGAAATCACCATCGAGCGGACGAAGTTTTCACGCGAAGTATTGGCGTACAAACCCTTGAGTTCGTTCTTGTCCGAAAATGCAATTGCATGGACCAGAAAATCGATCTTCCCCCATTTGGCCTTCAGCTCGGAGAAAACCGCATCGACTGTCGAGACATCCTCGACATCGCAGGGGAGCAATAGATCCGAGCCGACGCTCTGCGCCAGCGGCCTGACGCGCTTGCCAAAGGCTTCGCCCTGATAGGTAAAGGCAAGCTCGGCACCATGGTCTGCCAGCTTCTTCGCAATACCCCAAGCGATCGAGTGGTCATTCGCCACCCCCATGACAAGCCCGCGCTTGCCGGCCATCAAACCTTGCATGATCGTTCCCCCGTCAGCCGTTATAGCGCTGCATGGCCAAAGTTGCGTTGGTTCCGCCAAACCCGAAGGAGTTTGACAAAACCGTGTTGATCTTCGCGTTATCGATACGGCTGCGCACGATGTTCATGTCGGCAAATGCAGGATCAAGCTCTTCGATATGGGCGCTTTCGCATATGAAGCCGTTGTTCATCATCAGGAGTGAATAGATTGCTTCCTGAACGCCGGTTGCACCCAGTGAATGACCCGTGAGTGACTTCGTTGCCGAAATCGGTGGGGACCTGTCACCAAAGACCTCGCGAATTGCTTCCATTTCCTTCAGATCACCGACCGGTGTCGATGTTGCATGCGGATTGATGTAATCGATCGGCTCACCCACCGTGGAAAGCGCCATGCGCATGCACCGGATGGCGCCTTCGCCTGAAGGGGCAACCATGTCATAGCCGTCGGATGTGGCACCATAGCCGACCAGTTCTCCATAAATCTTCGCGCCACGCGCCTTGGCATGTTCGAGTTCCTCGAGCACCACGACACCCGCACCACCGGCAATGACAAAGCCGTCGCGATTGGCGTCGTAGGCGCGCGACGCGCGTGACGGCGTATCGTTGAACTTCGATGACATTGCGCCCATGGCGTCGAACAGGTTGGACATGGTCCAGTCGAGGTCTTCCGAGCCGCCGGCAAAAATGATGTCCTGCTTGCCAACCTGGATGGTTTCATAGGCATTGCCGATGCAATGGTTTGACGTGGCACAGGCAGAGGAGATCGAATAATTGACGCCCTTGATCTCGAACTGCGTGGCGAGCACTGCCGAGGCAGTCGAGCTCATCGCCTTTGGCACGGCTGTCGGCCCGATGCGTTTTGGTCCCTTTTCCGGGTAGTCAGGCCAGCCTCGAAAATCGTCCTGGTCGAAGGGCCGCCAGACCCCATGATGATACCGGTACGCGGGTTCACCACGTCGGATTGTTCAAGGCCTGAATCCTGTATCGCCTGCTGCATGGCGATATAATTCCAGGCAGTGCCCTTTGCCATGAAACGGGCAGTCCTGCGGTCCAGCACCTCGAATGGATTGCTGCGGCTCGCCATGCACCTGACAGCGGAAGCCATATTTGGTGTAGTCTTCGGCCGGGCGAATGCCAGATCTGCCTTTCGCGCAGCGAAGCCGTGACTTCGGGTGTTGTTGCCAATCGAGGAGACAATGCCCATGCCGGTAATGACGACACGCTTCATGGCCGATAACCTTTCATGTTGTGCTGCAGAAAGCCGCGGCTGAAGCCCGGACGCCTGCAGGCAAGTACCGGGCCTTGTGGGGTGACCCGGCATTCCAATCAATATGGCGCCTCAGGACGCCTTTTCCTTTGACAGGCCCACTTTCAGATCAGAGGCACGATAGATGGTCTCGCCGTCGGCCTTGAGCCAGCCGTCAGCAATACCCAGCACGAGCCGTCCCCGCATCACGCGCTTGAAGTCGATGCCATATTCGACCAGCTTGACCGAGGGCGTGACCATGCCCTTGAACTTCACCTCGCCGGTGGAAAGCGCCATGCCATAGCCGGGCTCTCCGAGCCAGCCGAGGTAAAATCCGGTCAATTGCCACATGGCGTCAAGGCCAAGGCAACCCGGCATGATGGGGTTGCCGATGAAATGGCAGGGGAAGAACCAGAGATCGGGCTTGATGTCGAATTCGGCACGGATATAGCCCTTGCCATATTCGCCACCCTCTTCCGAAATATCGGTGATGCGATCGAACATCAGCATTGGCGGTGCGGGTAATTGTGCATTGCCCGGCCCGAACAGTTCGGATCGGCCGCAGGCGAGCAAGTCTTCGTAGGTGTAGCTGTTTTTCCGTTCCGCCATGCTGACTGCCAATCCTCCAATTTCCGTTCCGGCCAAGACTTGCCGGGTCTAGCAATAACCTAGCCGCGGGCCTCGCGGGCACGATCCCGGCCAAATGCTGAAACCGCAATAGCGGCACCATCCACAGCAGCGGGTTCTTAACACAGGCTAGCGCGGTGTCCAAAGGAAGATTGGTTTTCCCCACCGGCTTGCAGCAAGCCAGATACCGCGTTTCAAGCCAGGAAAAAGGCATCTATTGCGGCGGGCTTGCAGGTTCCTTATATTCAGGGGAACGCAAAGGGTGCGCAGGCGGCCAGAAAACCCCTGACGACACGTCCTTCACGAAATCTATCAGCATTGATGGCTGCAAAAATGAACGTGATGAAACCCATTTCACATCATCAGAACCGATCGGCCAAGCCGGACGGATTGCTGCGCAATGCCGGATTGGCGGCCGACACGGCAGCGCAAGGCGCTGGCACAATTGCTGTTTGCCCAGGGTGACCGGCATGTGACTGCGGAAACACTTTACGACGAGGCGCTGGCAGCAGGCTACCATGTGTCGCTCGCGACCATCTACAATACCTTGCACCAGTTCAGCGATGCAGGCCTGTTGCGGGTGATCGCCATTGATACGTCAAAGACCTATTTCGACACCAATACCGGCGACCATCATCATTTCTTCATCGAGGAAACCAACGAGATCGTGGACATGCCAGATGGCTATATCCGGGTAGAGAACCTGCCTGAGCCACCGCAGGGCATGGAAATCAGCCGCGTGGACGTGATTGTCAGGGTGCGCAGTCCACTTTAGGACATATTGCAGGGGTGCCTGTTACCCAAGGCTGTCAGCCCTTGACATCCTCGTCGGGATAAACGCCCCAAAGCTGGTTCTGGCGGATATAACCTTCCGTTCCGCTGATGGTCAGTTCACACCAGCCATTGCTGCATTGTGAAACAGTGGCCACCACTCCCGGCTCGACCCGGGCGACAATTGCAGCTGCGGGATTGGCCGCGTTCAGCATGTCGATCATGCCTTCTCCCTTTTCCCAGGGAGCAATGATTGCGGTACGCGACCCCGACAAAAGCGAATGCATGATCCAGCCTTCATTGCCCTCGGCATCGCGAACCTTGCGCCAATTGTCATATTCCTGAATGATTTCCATCGGCAGGCCACGCTTCAGATACATCCATTCGACCTGGTATTCGCGACCGGGTCCGACCCGCATATTGACCCGTTCCGACTTCAGTGAGGCATAGCGGGGCAGCGGATAGCCACTGGCACCCTTGGTAACCGACTGGGCCTGGGCCTGCGGTACTTGCAGGAAAAGGCTGCAAACAGCCAGTATTGCCGCACCAGCGATACCGGTACGGTCTTTGGTTGCAGCGATTTGGCGGAAGTTCAGGACCGAAGAGAGGTTGGAACGCAAGACACTACCCCTGTAACGCATGATCAGACCTGAGCGTTTGACTATTCCATGGAAACAGGAAAACGCAGGGTCCATGTGAGTTTGATCAAGCAGTCCGGACTTGACCATTCGGTCAGGGTCCGAAATGCCCGGGAAGCAGCAGGCGAAAGCACAGTGTTCGGCTTTTTCTGGCTGCCCGGGTCTGCTAAACATCGCAGACTGGTTCGTGATGATGACGCTGCATGGTTAAGGCTCCGTCAACGCGGATAACAAATTTGAAGATTTCGGGGAGTCCCTTTCAATGTCGCGCAACAAGCCCTTGGTTGTCGTTACCCGCAAGCTGCCAGATGCAGTCGAAACGCGAATGCGCGAATTGTTCGACACCACGCTCAATCTCGATGACCATCCCATGAGCCAGCAGGAACTTGTCAATGCGGTCAAGACTGCGCATGTGTTGGTTCCCACGGTGACCGACCGCATAGACCAGGGGCTGATCAGCCAGGCCGGTGAGAACCTCAAGCTGATCGCGAATTTCGGCAATGGTGTCGACAATATCGATGTAGCGGCAGCAGCCCGCAAGGGGATTACCGTCACCAACACGCCCAACGTGCTCACGGAAGACACGGCAGACATGACCATGGGCCTGATGATCGCCGTGTCACGCCGCATTGCCGAGGGCGTGCAGGTGATCGAGAGTGGCGAATGGAATGGCTGGTCTCCGACCTGGATGCTGGGCAGGCGTATCTGGGGCAAGCGGCTCGGCATTATTGGCATGGGCAGGATCGGAACTGCTGTGGCGCGCCGGGCGCGGGCATTCGGGCTGTCGATCCACTACCACAACCGCAAGCGGGTCAATCCCGCTACGGAAGAGGAACTCGAGGCAATCATTGGGAAAGCCTTGACCAGATGCTGGCGCGCATGGACATCATTTCGGTCAATTGTCCGCACACTCCGGCGACCTTCTTCACCTGCTTTCGGCACGTCGACTGGCACTGATGCAGCCCAATGCCCTCCTGATCAACACCGCCCGCGGTCAGGTCATTGATGAAGATGCGCTGGTCAGGGCCTTGTCCGAGGGCAAACTTGCAGGTGCGGGTCTGGACGTCTTCGAGCATGAACCGGCTGTACGGCCCGAATTCATCGACTCGCTCGCTCAGGCAAGATCGTCATCCTGCCGCATATGGGTTCCGCCACCATCGAGGGGCGGATGGAAATGGGCGAGAGGGTCATCATCAACATCCGCACCGTGATGGATGGGCATCGTCCGCCAGACAGGGTCCTGCCAATCGACAATTAAGGCACTTTTCGAGCTGGTTGAATCGTCTGGATTTGGCCTTTGCGTTCAGAAACGTCGTGAAAGTCTCACGGTGCTTGCACCGCTTCGCCTTTCGCTCCTTTGTGAACCAAAAGCCCTGACACCAAACGCCTCCAATGTGATCGAAGGCGCTCGGGGAGGTTCCGGCCGATCAGGAAAACCGCATCCATATCCAGGTAGGCTTGTCATAACCGGCATGGGCACCCTCGCCCGAGCGGAAAAAGCCCCTGCTTTCGAAATAGGCATGATTGGCGACCAACTCGATGCGCGTCTGCAGTTCGAGTGCAGGCAGGTTCCGCTCGCGGGCAAGATCCATTGCCATTTCCAGCAGGCGGGTGCCAATGCCCTGTCCCTTGACAGGACGGAGAAATTATGAGCTTGCCAACGTAAAGCGCGCCTCGTTTTCCTCCCGACAGAACATGCAGCCGACCAATTCACCTTTCGCAAGCGCAACAAACGCGATCTCAGACAGCGCCTTTTCGCGCAAGGCGGTCTTGTCCAGGGCAAAGGCCGAGGAGGGCGGGTCCACAACTCCTTGCATATGACCGAAGGACACATGGATGAGGTCAAGCAGTTCCGCCAGCGCTCAAAATCGGCAGTGATGCGCTCAATGGCGATCTGGTGATCAGCCATCGGCGTCAACCCTGTTTCCGGCGTTGATAGCGTACCGTATCGAAACGGGTATCACGCGCGTCATAGAGCAACAGCCTGCCAACGAGGCCGGTGCCGGTACCGGTGATTTCCTTGATCACTTCGAGCGCCTGAAGCGAACCTACAACGCCAGTCAGTGCTCCCAGAATGCCTGCTTCTGCGCATGTTGGCACCATGCCCTGCGGTGGCTCATCTGGAAAAATGTCGCGGTAGCGTGGATTGGGATTGCCCGATGCGTCGGTCTCATAGGGCTTCAGCATGGTCAGGGAAGCATCGAATTGCCCGGCCGCTGCCGTGACCAGGGTTTTCCCGCAGCCGCGCAGGCATCGGCAATGCAATAGCGGGTGGCGAAATTGTCTGACCCATCGGCAACGATATCGTAACCCGCAACCAGGTCGGCTGCATTTGTTTCGTCGAGACGAAAATGATGCTGGACAACTTTCACATTCGGGTTGAGGCGCGTCACCTGTCGGGCTGCACTTTCAGTCTTCGCCACACCGAGCGACGGCGTGTCATGCAGGATCTGCCGCTGCAGATTGGACAACGAGACGATATCGTCATCGACAACGCCAATGACACCGACACCGGCCGCCGCAAGATAGGCAATGACGGGAGACCCCAGACCGCCTGCCCCGATGACAAGCACTTTTGCCGCTTTCAGCTTTTGCTGGCCCGGCCCGCCAATGTCACGAAGCACGATATGGCGGGCATAGCGCTCGAGTTCCTCGCCATTGAGAGTTGCGGAAGATGTCATTGGCTGTCCCGTTCCTCGTCAACGCTGCCGGCGCTGACCGTGAAATATCTGGCGCGCTCGCCCATGGCATCAAACAGTGCCTTGTCGGTGCCTGTCATCCAGGCCTGGCAATTGAGTGCGTCAATGATGTCGGGTGCGCTGCGCGGCGGCCACTGTCAAGATGGGCAGCGATTTCGTCAAGCAGGATGGACAAATCCGTTGAGATCGGCGACCAGCCGCGCATGCGCCAGGATAATGCCGATCAGCAATGCCTTTTGTTCACCGGTGGAGCAAAGCTCGGCAGCCATTCCCTTGGGTCGATGCGTGACCTTGAAGTCGGAGCGATGCGGCCCTTCCAGGGTCCGACCGGCAGCTGAATCAATGCGGCGGGAGTTTCGCAACCGCTCGCAATATTCGCTCTCCATGTCGCTTGCAGGCGTGTCCTGCGCGAGAATTTCCAATGAGCCTTCAAGCCTCAGCAATGCGTCGGGAAAGGGCGATTGCGGATTGCTGGTACGAATGATCACGCCGGAAAGCAGGCTGACCAGCTCGATCCGAGCCAGTGCGATTGCCACGCCGGTCGCTGCCAACTGGTTTTCAATCGCGTCGAGCCAGCCACGATCCGGATTTTCCTCCGATAACAGGCGGTTGCGCGCGCGCATCGATTTTTCATAATCCGCGACACGCCGACCATGGGCAGGGTCCATCGCCAGCACCAGGCGGTCGAGAAATTTTCGGCGGTCGGATGCCGGGCCGGTGAACAGGCCATCCATGGAAGGCGTCAGCCATACAATGCGGGCATGGTCGCTCAGTTCGTCGGCAGTCTTTGCCTGTGTGCCATTGATCCGGGCCCGCCGCTGGGTGTCGAGGCCAATTGCTCCCAGCTGGATGCCGGTGCCTATCGAAACGTCTCCCGCGGCACCCTCCAGTTCGGCGAAAACCGACCACGCGCCGGAGGTGCCATTCTTGCCGACCGAATCATAACTGGCGCGCCGCAATCCGCGCCCCGGAGACAGGAATGAGACAGCTTCCAGAAGATTGGTCTTGCCAGCACCATTTTCACCCGTCAGCACGACATGGCGCTGATCGGTGGCTAGTTCCAGCGAATCATAATTGCGGAAGCCCGAAAGCTTCAATCGGGTAAGGTGAACACGGGTTGCATGGGCCATGCGCCCGTTTAGCGCTGCTTGTCACGGCTTGCAATGACCGTGCGAGAGCATGACCTAGATGGAGATCAGACCCGCATCGGCATCAGCACGTAGATGGCGCCACTTTCACCCGAATCGCGAATGAGGGTTGGCGATCCGGAATCTGCCAGCATGAATACCGTCTCGTCGCCGGAAAGCTGGTTGGTGATGTCGAGCAGGTAACGCGAGTTGAAACCGATTTCGAGCGGCTCGGAACTGTATCCGACTGCCAGTTCCTCGGTTGCGCTGCCCGAATCCGGATTGTTGACCGTCAATACCAGCGCGCCATCCGACAATTGCAGCTTCACTGCACGTCCACGCTCGGAAGAAATCGTCGAAACGCGGTCGACGGCACTCGCGAATGTCGCGCGGTCCATGACAAGTTCCTTGTCATTGCCTGCCGGTATGACCCGATTGTAGTCAGGGAAGGTGCCGTCGATCAGTTTCGATGTCAGTATCACCTGACCCACTGTGATGCGGATCTTGGTCTCCGACAGCTCGATCGTTACGGTTGAATCGGGATTTTCAACGAGCTTCTGGATATCTCCCACTGCCTTGCGGGGCACGATGACACCCGGCATGCCCTCGCAGCCGGAAGGGGCTTCGATCTGGGTTCGTGCAAGGCGGTGACCGTCGGTCGCAACAGCGCGCAGGAACAAATCGCCACCCTCAACCACCGAATGGAGGTAGATGCCGTTGAGGTAGTAGCGGGTTTCCTCGGTCGAGATCGCGAACTGGGTGTGCTCGATCAGTCCTGCAAGCGACTTGGCGGGAATGCGGAAAGTGTGGGTGAATTCGCCAGCCGTGATATCGGGAAAATCGCTTTCCGGCAGCATTTGCAGCGTGAAACGCGAACGGCCTGCATGAACCTTCAGGGCAGAGCTTTCCGGATCGATTGCCAGCAACACCTCGGAGCCATCGGGAAGCTTGCGCACGATGTCATACAGCATCTGGGCGGGAACAGTCGTTGCGCCTGCCTGCTCGACCATCGCGGGCACCTTTTCGAAAACCTCGAGATCAAGGTCGGTGGCCTTGAGATGAAGCTCGGAACCCTCTGCACGGATCAGCACATTCGAAAGAATGGGGATCGTGTTGCGACGCTCTACCACACGGTGAACGTGGCTCAGTGATTTGAGCAGGTTTGATCTCTCTATGGTCACACGCATGGATCGGCACTTTCAGCTTGTTGCCGCAGCTTGGCCCTGCTTGCCGGTGAATGGCCCATGCAGGATGGCGGCCCGGATCGTCCCGGATTGCATTCAGGTCTGTCGGCCAGCCCCGTCTTGCGCAGGGGCAAAAGCCCGCGCCAGACCACCGCTTGCCGGGAGGCTAAACTGCTGAAAAATGCGCTGCTTTGCAGCACAGATCGAAACCATGGCCGCGATGGGCGTGAAGCTTCAGCGCAATTCTGGGAAAACCCTGCGGCAAGGCGAACTTGCCGCTCAATGGTCTGTTCCGCAGAGCCAGCCAGCCAGGTTCAGTCGAGTATCAGCCGCTTCAGCAGCTCGATCTCACGCGCCAGTTTCTGGTCCTGACCCGCCATTTCCTCAACCTTGCGAACGGCGTGCAGGACAGTCGTGATGGTCTCTACCGCCGAAGCGGCGACCGATCTCCGGCAGCGAACGCGGCGTCATCGTCTTTGCCAGATACATGGCAATCTGGCGCGGGCGAACAATGGCGCGCGTACGTCTGTTGGACAGCAGGTCATTCTTGCTGACGGAAAACTGTCGCGCGACAATGCGCTGGATATCCTCGATGCGCACCCGACGGACATCACCGGACCGGATGAGGTGGCCCAGCATCTTGTCGAGGTCTTCCAGTGCCATCGGGCCATCACAGAAGCGATGCTGTACCAGAAGCTGGTTGAAGGCACCTTCCACATCGCGGCCACTGGTCGTTACCTGTCGCGCAACATAGTGGCGGATGTCCTCGGGAATATCGAGGGCAGGTTGCTCGATGCGAGCTTCCTCGTAACGCGCATTGAGGATCGCCTTGCGCAATTCATAATCGGGCGCGTCGATTTCGAGGGTAACGCCACCCTTGAGGCGCGAACGAACCCGTTCGTCAAGGCTTTCGAGCTCCGCAGGCGGACGGTCAGCCGCCACCACAACCTGACGCGCACTGTCGATCAACTCGTTGAGCAGGTGACAGAACTCCGCCTGGATGGCCTTTCCCTGCAGGAACTGCATGTCATCAATGAGCAGCAGGTCGATATCGCGCAGCGACTCCTTGAGCGACAAGGCAGTGTGATCGCGGATGGCGGTGGCAAAGCGCCACATGAAATATTCTGCTGTCAGGTAAAGAACCTTCTTGCGCGGATCGCGACTTCTGGCTTCCCAGGCAATTGCCTGAAGCAGGTGGGTCTTACCCAGGCCAACCGAAGCATGAATGAACAGCGGATTGAAGCGGACCGAACCCGGATCATCCTCGGCCACGGTGCGGGCCGCGGCATAGGCCATGCGGTTCGACTTGCCTTCAATGAAGGTCGCAAAACTGTGGCGGTTGTCGAGCGGGGAACCGGCAAATCCGGGCATGCGGTCAGCAGACCGATCGGACTGGCGCTCGCCAGCGCGGTCCGAGCCTGACTCGTTGCGTCCTCGATTTGCAGCAAGTGGTGCAAAACCCGCCTTGCCACGCGCGGCGGCAGTTTCCGGTGCGCTGCGGCCATCCGTGCTCTTTTGCGCGGTTTCGGCTGACTGCGCCAACGCCATCTTGTTGCGACGCATCGCACTGCGAATGGCGATGTCCACCCGCAGAACGGATGGGTTCTGCTCTTGCCACAGATCGCAGAGCAATTGGCGATAATGCGCCGATATCCAGTTCTTCAGGAAGGCCGTGGGCACGGTATGGGAAGCCACCCCGCCCTGCACCACCTCAATTTTCAGGCGTCCGAACCAGGAATTGAAAACTTCGGCACCCAGCTGGATTTGCAGACGGGAGCGCACATTGTTCCATTGTTCCAGCAATTGCGGATCAAGGCCGGAATGGGCTGCAGCGTCCATGTCGGCACTATCCGTTTCATGGTTTGCGGCACTCTTGCAATCGCGAATGTCGGATGGCGCAGCCACGGATCGCAAATGAGTTCTGATCGGCTGGGAGGAACCGGAAGAATTTCTGGGTGCTGTTATTGATGCTTCCAACTTTGCCGCCGTCGAATTCGCTCTCATTGCACCCTTTTCCATTTCCTGCCTCGTCATCGCCGCCATTCTCCCTTTCAATCCAGCAATCCGACCGCCACCGATGCTGGACCTGCCCTCTTCTGGGCATCCGGTATTGTCAAAATTCCCTTTTCGACCAGACACAGTTTCCGTGCATCCGGCCCTCAAAGACCAGCCGAAAGCGTTCGCTCCCCAAGAAGAAGGGAACGCCAAGGCTCACAACATGTTACAAACGCCTGTTAGCCAGACATGGGAAAGTACCGGGCTCGGGAAGCATCGGCGACAAGCCGCGTTCCCTGCCGGAGCCGAACAAGACCTTACCCGAAGTGAAACACTGCGGACGCGATACACTGGTCATGCTGGCAGAACGGCGGCTAGCGCCCCCGTTTCCGTTCTTGAAATCAACTTACACAGGGGACATGAGAGGCGCAACAAGAAGAAATTAACGAATGGTTAACGGCGTGGATGCGAAATTTTTTTCACCCTTTTTCGCACCAGGAATTTGGGCGTTAACTTCTTTTGAATCAACAACTTTGGCAAATGCTACGCGACAGAAACGGCTTGAAAATGGCTTCGAAAAAAATTTTCGGCGGCTTGCCCTCTTGACTCGGAAATTTCCCAAAGGATTCAAGGAAGGCCGTATTTTGCCAGATAGACATATCTATAAACGATTGTTTTAATTAACTTTTTCAGGTCAGGAAAAAATTCCGGCCTGCCAACATTACATCAGCATAACAATTGTATGACACCATACCAAAAGGGGTAAACGAGTTGTTTTTTATGTAGTCGGCTAATTTATTTTGCGTGATTTCGAACACAACCAATGCCACTGCGGCAAATTGGGCAGCTACGCCCTTCCGTTTCCGTCAAAAGCCTGATTGAAGCAACAAAAAACCGACCCGCTGATGCTGGCCGGTTTCAAGACATGCGGTCAATCAGGCCATCAAGGCCTGATTGCATCCGTCGTCATCAGGCTTCGATCTTCTTGACCCTTGCAGCGAGGCGCGAAACCTTGCGGGAAGCCGTGTTCAGCTTCAAAATTCCCTTGGTCACGGCACGCATGATCTCCGGCTGTGCTGCGCGAAGTGCGGTAGCCGCAGCGCTCTGGTCGCCCTTGGCAATGGCTTCCTCAACGGAACGAATGAAGGTGCGAACGCGGGTGCGGCGTGACTTGTTCACGTCAGTGCGCCGGGCGATCTTGCGTGCGGCTTTCTTTGCCGACGGTGTGTTGGCCATTTAGGAGCCTCTCCAGATATTGGTTACAAGTTCCATTACCCAAGCCGGGTGCCCTGCTGAACTTCCCGGCCATTCGCAACATCACTGGATATCACAACCGGAAACAACAAAACGGGCGGCACGATGCCACCGCAATGGACCTTAGAAAGTCTGGCGGGCTTATACAGACTGTCCGCCTGCTCGTCAACGATGAATCTGGGCTGAGACTGGGCAGAGACTGGGCAGAGTTCGGGTTGAGTCTGGGCTGAATCCCGGGGCAATCCGGCGCGGGAAGCTGCGCGGTGCCTGGCTCGCTCATTTCTGGCAATGGCGACAATGGAAAGTCGAGCGGCCCGACTGGACGATGCGTTCGATCGTTCCGCCACATCCCTCACGCCGACAGGCTTCGCCTTCGCGGTCATAAACCGAGAAACTGTGCTGGAAATAGCCAAGCGAGCCGTCCGTCAGCCGGTGGTCACGCAGGGAAGAGCCGCCGGCGGCGGTGCCCCTTGCGATCACGTCGCGGATCGCATCGGCAAGGCGTGTGCGATGGCCCAGCCTGGCAGGACCATTTCCGACAATCGACTGTGCCTGGCGCAGTGGCGAAAGCCCGGCTTCCCACAATGCCTCGCAGACATAGATATTGCCAAGTCCGGCGATCAGCCGCTGGTCCAGCAAGGCGGCTTTCAGAGGTGCCGTCTTTCGATCAAACAGGCTGGCAATGCTGTCCGGGCCCATTTCATTGCCGGTGGGCTCGATACCCAATCCCGACAGAAACCGGTTCGAGGCACCGTCGCCCTGGCTGAACAGGTCCATGAAGCCGAACCGGCGCGGGTCGTTGTATATCACGCTCGCGTTGCCATCGGGACTTTCGAGATGAAGCACCACATGGTCATGGGCAGGAATTTGCGAGCGCTCATGGTGGAAATCGCCAGGCATCTGGCTCCCGGTTTGCCGGATGACGCGGAATGAACCCGACATGCCCAGATGCATCAGCAGACTGGCACCATCATCGAGACTGGCGATCAGGTATTTCGCCCGGCGGGAAAGCCCGAGAATGCGCCGATTGGTCAGTCTTGCTGCAAAATCTGGCGGAAATGCAAAGCGCAGGTCCGGACGGCGCAGTTCGACATGCCTGATCACCGCGCCTTCCATGCTGGGCGCGAGGCCGCGGCGGACGGTTTCGACTTCCGGCAGTTCCGGCATATATCCTCGTAACCCTCGATAGTCATGAATGATTGAAGCCTATGTGCGCCAATGCGCTCCCTTGCAAAGAAGAGCAAGTCCAATAGGCGTAGTCTGACGCTGCATCGCCACGGGAATTTCGACAGATGAACCAGAACGAAACAACCTCCAATGACGCCAGCCGGGCCACACAGCAGCCCCCCCGGGCACGCTCAGTCGACAGTGATGCCGCGCGCGCCGCAAGGGCGGAAGACATGCGCAATTCCTTCGGCTTTCGCAAGGTTGGCGACGGCGAGAAACAGGCGCTTGTCGATGATGTGTTTCACAAGGTAGCGCGGCGCTATGACGTGATGAACGACCTGATGTCTGGCGGCATGCACCGGGTCTGGAAGGATGCAATGGTTGCGCGCCTTGCCCCTCCACGAAAGAACCCGGCAGGGCGCCAATGGCGCTCCCTTGATGTGGCTGGCGGCACGGGTGATATTGCCATGCGGATCGTTGAGGCATCTGGCCGCACGGCGCATGTAACTGTGCTCGATATCAATGGCTCGATGCTTGCCGTGGGTGCGGAGCGGGCGGAGAAGCGCGGGCTTTCGCCATGGCTCGATTTTGTCGAGGCCAATGCCGAGGAACTCCCTTTGGGGATGGCGAATTCGATGCCTATACAATTGCGTTCCGGAATTCGAAATGTGCCGCAGATCGACTTGAGCGCTTGGCGAAGAGCATTCCGTGTTGCGCCATGGCGGGGGACTGTTGTGCCTCGAATTCTCGGAAGTCGATGTACCGGTTCTTGACCGGATCTATGACCAGTGGTCCATGAATGCCATTCCGCGTATTGGTCAGGCGGTGGCTGGCGATGGCGAACCATATCGCTATCTGGTCAGATCGGTACGCAAATTTCCCAATCAGCAGCGGTTTGCAGCGATGATCAGGGATGCAGGATTTTCGCGGGTCGACTTCACCAATATGACTGGCGGGGTAGCCGCCCTGCATTCCGGCTGGAAATTGTAGGATTTGTTGGTTGGGATCGGTTCGCTCACTTTTTCGCTTGCGCATGCGGGTCTGGTACTCGCCCGTGAAGGCGTGATCCAGGCGCTACCCGTCGAGGGGATGCCCGCGCCTGCCCGCATGCTGCACAGGCTCAACGCGCCATGGCGCGGCGCCAGGTTGCGGGGCGCAGCCGCTCGAGCGGCTCTCGGCCGCGCTCAACCGGCTGGGTCCAAGCTGGGTGAAGCTCGGTCAGTTCCTGGCAACAAGGCCCGATGTCGTGGGAAAGGATATCGCCCATGATCTTGAACGGCTGCAGGACCGAATGGAGCCTTTCGCGATCGAGGAGTCGCGCAGGCGCATCGAGGCTTCCATCGGACGCCCGATAGACAGCGTCTATTCGCATTTCGGCCCGCCGGTCGCAGCCTCTGGCACAGGTCCACAAGGCCATTCGCCGCCGCGATGGCGCGGAAGTGGCGGTCAAGGTGATCCGGCCCGGTGTCCGCGGCAGGTTCGGGCGAGACCTCGACACATTCTATGCAGCAGCACGCCTGCAGGAACGCTTCATCCCCTCTGTTCGCAGGTTGCGGCCGGTGGCAGTGGTGCAAACGCTTGAACAATCTGCCCGTATCGAGATGGATTTGCGACTGGAGGCAGCTGCCTTTTCGGAACTGGGCGAGAATATTGCCGATGATCCGGGCTTCACCGTACCGGCAATCGACTGGGAACTGACGGGCCGCGATTGCATAACCATGGGCTGGGTCGACGGCCTCAAACTTACCGATATTGATGCCATTCGCGATGCCGGCCATGATCTCAAGGCATTGGGTGCCAATCTGGTTCAGTCATTTCTGCGCCATACATTGCGCGACGGTTTTTTCCATGCCGACATGCATCCGGGAAACCTGTTTGTGGCTCCGGACGGACGCATAACTGCGGTTGATCTGGGCATCACCGGTCGGCTTGGCCTGCAAGGAACGGCGCTTTCTGGCCGAAATTCTTTATGGCTTCATCAAACGCGACTATCTGCGCGTTGCGGAGGTGCATTTCGAGGCGGGCTATGTTCCCCGGCATCATTCGGTGCCTGCCTTCGCGCAGGCCATTCGCGCAGATTGGCGAACCGATTCATGGCCAGCCCGCCGAGACGATATCCATGGCGAAGCTGCTGACATTGCTGTTCGAGGTTCCGAGCTTTTCGACATGGAAACGCGGCCCGACTACTGTTGTTGCAAAAGACCATGGTGGTTGTCGAAGGGGTGGCGAACACTCGATCCTGCATTCAACATGTGGAAAACGGCAGAGCCGGTGGTTGGCGACTGGATTGCCCGCAATCTCGGCCCATATGGCGTTGCCGAAGATGCTTGGCTCGGACTGAAGGCTGCGGGGCATCTGGCGCGGCAATTGCCGGAACTGGCGGAGCGCGCCGAACTTGTATCCCAGAAAATGACCGCCATGGCGAATAACGGCTTTCAACTGGATGCAGAATCAATCGAGGCGATTGGCAAGGCGGAAGCAAGGCGGGCGCGGGTAGGAAATATCGCCCTTTGGCTGATTGCATTGAGTGCAATTTCTCTTGCATTATTCAAATAATTCGCCATCATTCCCCAAGATTGATTGCATTGCAATCAATCTTGGGCATGGAGGGCGTTTTGGCCAGCATCACCATCCGCAATCTTGACGACGCAGCAAAACAGGCACTGCGCGAGCGTGCCGCGCGCAATGGCCGCTCGATGGAGGAAGAGGCCCGAATTCTTCTTGGCGGCATGACGGCCGAACAACCGGCGCAATCTGTGGCCCGTTATGTCCCTGGCGAATTGACCAATCCTGCAAACCGGATACCGGTGTACATGGGTGGCAATTCAGCAAACAGCGCCCTGCAGGGCAAGGTCATTCTGCTGGTCATTACCGGTGGTATTGCCAGCTACAAGGCGCTCGACCTGATACGGCGATTGCGGGAGCGCGGTGCGAAAGTCAGTGTCGTGATGACAAGGGGCGCTAGCGAATTCATAACGCCGCTTTCAGCAACAGCGCTTTCGGGCGAACAGGTCTATTGCGAATTGTTTGACCGGATCGGCGAGCATGATGTCGGCCATATCCGTCTCGCCCGCGATTGCGATCTTGTCATCGTGGCCCCCGCCACGGCAGATTTTCTGGCCCGAATGGCGCAGGGTCGGGCAGACGATCTCGCCAGTGCGGTGCTCCTGGCTACACGGCAACCTGTACTCTTGGCTCCCGCGATGAACCCTGCCATGTGGAACAATGCCGCAACACAGCGCAATGTTTCAACGCTTCGCGATGACGGCAAGCATATTGTCGGCCCGGGAAAGGGCGAAATGGCGGAAAGTGGCGAAAGCGGCGTCGGTCGCATGGCTGAACCGCTTGAAATCGTGGCCGCAGCCGCCCGATTGTGCGACACGCGCCCCAAACCGCTGAAGGGCTTCAAGGCAATAGTCACCTCCGGCCCAACGCATGAGCCGATCGATCCGGTGCGCTATATTGCCAACCGGTCTTCGGGCAAGCAGGGACATGCGATTGCAGCGGCACTGGCGGAGGCTGGCGCAAGCGTTACCCTGGTTTCAGGTCCGGTCACCCTTCGCGATCCGGAGGGCGTTGCCACCATTCATGTCGAAACAGCGCGTGAAATGCAGGCCGCGGTGGAAGCTGCATTGCCAGCCGACTTGGCCATCATGGTCGCAGCTGTCGCCGACTGGCGTACGCAAGTATCAGCAGGCGAGAAAATGAAAAAGACCGAAGGCAAGGGTCCGCCAGCCCTATTGCTCGAGGAAAACCCGGATATTCTCAAGGGCATCGGCCATCATGCCAACCGACCGCGACTGGTGATCGGCTTTGCAGCCGAGACCAATGACATTGACAAGAACGCTCTTGGAAAGCTGGACCGCAAACGCGCAGACTGGATCGTGGCCAATGACGTCTCGGCAGAAACGGGCGTCATGGGAGGCGACCGAAACACGATCCGGCTGGTAACCCGAAACGGAATCGAAAGCTGGCCGCAGCTCGACAAGAGCGAGGTGGCTCACCGGCTGGTACAGCTTATTGCCCACTGGTTTGCCACCAACACCGTTGAAGTCTAAGAAAAATCCCGGCTGGCTGTACTTTATCCAACAAATTTCACCCCGTATTAACCTTGATCGTTGACGTTCGACCCGGGGAATTTTTCTGGGCATGGTTTGCCAAGGGGTCACGATGCGTATTACGAAATCAGGCAGTGTGGGGCTGTTCGGCTGGCTGTTGCGGCTGAGCTACATACTGTCATTGGCAGGCGTTGCCGCAATATGCACGGTTTTCTATTTCAAGCAGCAGGATCAGAACCGCGTCATGAGTTCGCTGCGGGTTCTGGCCGAGCGAATTTCTGCTGCCGATGAGGCCATGCTGGAATTCGCGGAAAAAGCCGAGCGAGTGGCCGCAGAGATGCCGTCGACCAATGGCGCAAGTTCGTTTTCATTTGACCTGATCGGCAAGTCCCTGAAGGAGCGCAAGGAATGGCTGGCCGCGCGTCCTGCCGATCCCGATATCCTGGCCTCCGTACACGCCCTTCAATTCTATCGTTCGCAGGCTGAAGCCGAATGGCAGAAAGTACTGGATGCTTTCGCGGCGGCTGGTGACGGCGTGCTGCACGCTGCCGTATCGGGTGCTCGCTTCATGGCGATCGACGATCCGTTCAAGCATCACCGGGCTGTTCTGGACGGCAAAAAGGTCAACACTTCGAAAACCAAGATGGATATCCACTGGTCTGCAAGGGAAATCTTTGCCAATTACAATTCCATTGTACGCCCATCCAACCGTTACATGGAAAATCAGGTCCGGAAAATCTCGCGCGACCTGACGCAGGACCAGGGCTTGATGCTGGAGCGATTCCTGCTGATTTCACTGCTTGGCCTTGGCGGGCTGGCGGTGTTTGTTTTCCTGCCTGTCGACATGGCCCTGCAACGGATGCTGCAAAAGCTGAAAGCTGAAACCTATCGGGCGGAGGCTGCCACCAAACGCGCGGAGTTGTCCGATCGGGCCAAGTCGGAATTCCTTGCCAATATGAGCCACGAGATCCGCACACCGATGAATGGTATCATGGGGATGGCGGAATTGCTGGCAAAGACAGAGCGATGCCAAGCAGCGCACCTTCACCGATATCATTGTCAAATCCGGATCGGCATTGCTGACCATCATCAATGACATTCTCGATTTTCGAAGATCGATGCCGGACAACTGGAACTCGATCCGGCGCCCTTCCGGCTTGCCGAGGCGATTGAGGATGTTGCAACACTGGTATCCTCCAAAGTCGCGGAAAAGGACCTGGAGCTGGCGGTCAGGGTTCAGCCCGGCCTGCCGGAAATGTTCAGCGGCGATGTCGGTCGTATTCGCCAGATCGTCACCAACCTCCTTGGCAATGCCGTGAAATTCACCGAAAAGGGCCATGTTTTCGTGGATGTGTCGGGACAGCCAATCGATGGCACGACAGGGGATTCGAAACCCGAAAATGGCGCTACATGGCGGTTGACCTTCAGCATCGAGGATACCGGCATCGGCATTCCGGCGGACAAGCGGCTTCGCATTTTCGACAAGTTCAGCCAAGTGGATACATCGGCGACCCGCAAGCATGAGGGAACAGGCCTCGGGCTTGCGATCTCGCAGTCGCTGGTGGAATTGATGGGTGGCGAAATCGGGGTGGAAAGCGAAGTCGATACCGGGTCCACCTTCTGGTTCACGATAGACCTGCCCGCGCATTCCGCAGGTGTGGCGCGCAAGCGGGTTCCCCTCGATGTGACCGGTTCCCGCATCCTGCTGGTCGATGACAATGCGGTCAACCGCGCCATCCTGCTGGAACAGATGGCCGCCTGGCGGTTTGATGCAGCTGCAGCCTCCTCCGGCGAGGAAGCGCTTGCCGTGATCAGGGCCGCGAGGGCACAAGGGATTTCAATCGACTGCGTGATACTCGATTATCACATGCCGCAGATGAATGGCGGCGATGTTGTTGCCGCGCTACGCCATATCGAACACGAAGCCGTCGGCATAAACCTGCCACCGCTTCCAGTGATCATGCTGACATCGGTTGACCAGACCGAGGACGGACGGTCTTTCTCGTCTCTGGGAATTGCAGCCCATCTCACCAAGCCAGCGCGCTCGTCACTGCTACTTGAAACCGTCATCCAGGTGCTGAGCGAAGCAAAGGCGCGCAAGCAGGGCGAAGGCAGCTCGGCTGATGCCATAGCTGCAGCCCGGATGATTGGCGGAATGCAGAAAGCACTGGACCAGAATGTCGGACAGCCACTGGGCCAAAGCGGGGCTGGTGCAGCAGGGATGCCGGATCCAGCTTTCGGTCGGGCCATAGCTGCCGCCAAGGCCAGCGAAAGTGCTGCCATTGGTGCCAGTAACCGAACTGAACCCGAAATGCCCGGGCAAGGCGATCTTCCCGCAGCACAGGCCGAGCCGGAAACGGCAGCGCAAAGGCATGACATTGATGTGCTGGTCGCCGAAGACAACGAGGTGAACCGCGTGGTCTTCACCCAGATATTGCAGTCGGGAGGCTGGAGCTTCGTGATTGCGGAAGACGGCGAACAGGCCGTGAAGATGGTGAGCGAATGCAATCCGCGCCTGGTGCTGATGGATATATCCATGCCCAGGATGAACGGGCATGAGGCAACCCGGGCCATACGCCAGCGCGAGGCGGAGCTTGGACTTGAACACTTGCCGATCGTCGGCGTCACGGCCCATGCGCTCAAGGGCGACATGGAACGCTGCCTCGAAGCGGGAATGGATGACTATCTGACCAAGCCCGTCTCGCCGGCCAAACTGGAGGCGAAGATCGCACAATGGCTGGAGCCCGATGCCAGACTGGCAATCGCGGGATAGTTTGGCATTCCGGATTTCAGCACAAGGGCATGGCGCGAAAAGCCGGAAACCTCAATTTCCACGATTCGCTATGCGGGTATGAAGGCGCTTGATGATCTTGCTTGCGGTCTTCTCGAACAGGCAGGGAATGAGCGCATGAACCAGCGCTGCGCCAGCGGCCGCAAAAAGCAGCGCAGAAAACCGCAGGGCAAAACCGAAATGCTCGAAATAGTTCTCGTCTACTGACCGGGGATGCTCGATAAACAGCCGGTTGATGATACGCGTCATTTCCACTCCTCCACAATCATTCACGCGCCGTCACTGCGCTGACAGGAAGATGCCTCATCTTTCCCGAGAGCAAATCCCGATTTTTCGTTGATTTATTGATTTTTTGGGACATATATCTCAAACATGAACAATATAGACGAATTTGATCTCAAGATTCTGCGAGAAGTCCAAAGGGATGCAACTCTCTCAGCGGACGCGCTGGCTGAGCGGGTTCGCCTGTCGCGCAATGCGGCGTGGCGCAGAATGCGCCGTCTTGAGGATGAAGGATATATCAAGGCGCGCGTCGCGATTGTGGACCCTGAAAAGCTCGGACTTGGGCTTGCAGTCGTGATCATGGTGCGCACCAATTCCCATGATCCCGACTGGCTGGAGAAATTCCGCAAGGCGGCAATGGCGATGCCCGAAATCGTTTCGGTGTGGCGGATGAGTGGCGATCTCGACTATGTGCTGCGCGCCCGTGTTGCCGACATGAAGGGCTATGATCTGCTTTATCAACGACTGATTGCCAGGGTGCCGCTTGCCGATGTCTCTGCTTCCTTTGTAATGGAGGAGATCAAGGAGACGACCGAATTGCCGGTCGGACTGCCATAACCGGCGAAACACGGGATATAGTGCCATGAAGCAAGAACCAGCAGCGGGATTTGTCCGCCTGCCCCACGGACATGGCATTGATCTGCCGGAATACCAGACAGGCATGGCAGCGGGCATGGATCTTCAGGCGGCTTGCGAGGACAATCTGGTGCTCGAACCCGGCAAGCGGATGCTGGTGCCAACGGGTTTCGTGATCGAGTTGCCGCAAGGCCATGAAGGCCAGATCCGGCCACGCTCGGGCCTGGCTCTCAAGCATGGAATTACCTGCCTCAACACACCCGGCACCATCGACGCAGATTATCGTGGCGAGGTGAAGGTGCTGCTTATCAATCTGGGCGAAGAAAGTTTCACCATCGAGCGCGGAATGCGCATCGCCCAACTGGTTGTTGCACCGGTCGTGCAGGTGGCAATCGAAGAGCGCGCACTTGCCGGGGAAACGGCGCGCGGCGGTGGCGGCTTCGGGTCGACCGGTCACTGACCATGGGATTGATCGGCTATCTGGCCTATCTGCTGGCGCTGGGCATTGCAGCCGCCATACCCGGGCCTGGCGTCGCTGCGGTCATCGCCCGGGCTTTGGGAACCGGGCTTCGCCGCAGTATTGCGCTGATCAGCGGTATCATTGCGGGAGATCTCGTTTATCTGACACTGGCCGTTGCGGGGCTCGCTTCGCTTGCGCATGCGATGCCGCAGGGCCTTTCTTGCTGTGCGGATTGGCGGCAGCCCATCTGGTCTGGCTCGCCTGGCAATTCTGGAATGCGGATCCGTCAAATCCCGAAATCCACAAATCGCCGGGCAGGCGCGACGGGATAGCGTCCTTTCTGGCCGGTCTGGCACTGACGCTCGGCAATCCCAAGCCCATCGTGTTTTACCTTGCGCTGCTCCCAGCTGCCATCGACATGGACGGGGTGCACTTTGGGAATGGCTGATCTTGTGCGTTCTGACCGTGCTGGTGCTTTACGCGGTATTGCTGGCCTTTATGCCAGGCCAGCGCGGGCGCGGCACCTGTTCACGAATGAGAAGGCCATGCGCAACCTCAATCGCATTGCTGCAATCGCAATGATGGCGGCCGCTGTCTTGTACTGCGCAGCGGCGGTTGAGCCTGTCAGCTGGACGCGTTGGGCGCATTCATGGCTGCCGCAATCAGTCAGGAAACTGCGTTCGCCCTTCCAGTCAAACACCTTGCCGTTGTCTGTCGGGGACAGTTGCTGAAGGATGGGTGGACCAATCGTGAAGCAGACTGGTGAGGCTCAAGGCGCTCGCCGCTGCCAAAGGGTGCAGACAAGGGAGTTGCCACGGTTCCCGGATGCAGGCCAACACAAACTGCATCACTGTTCCTGCGGGCAAGTTCCACCGAGGCCGTTCGAATCAACTGGTTAAGTGCCGCCTTCGACGCGCGATACGAATACCACCCGCCAAGCCGGTTATCGAAATACTGCCAACCCGGGCTGACAGCAGGGCCATGACTGACCGGCCCTGGCGCGAGAGGACGGGAAGGAAGTGCTCATGATCAGCGCCGGACCAATGGCATTGACTGCGAAGCTGCGCCATGGCGTGCGGATCAATGGCGTTCCAGGCTCCGGGCCGGATGAGGTCGCCTTCGTGAAGCATGCCGGTCGCGACGCATACGATATCGGCTTCACCGGCTGCTGCGGTTGCCTCCTTGACGCTTTGTTCGTTTTCGAGATCAAGCGACAGCCATTCACCGCGCAGTGGCAAATGACGGTCGGTAATGTGCGGTCAGCACCAGCCGGGCTTCGGGATAGTGGTTGCGCAGTTCCTCCGCCATTGCGGAGCCAATCCCGCCAGATGCGCCAATTACCACTATCGTCCTGACGTGCATTGGTCGCGATCCCTGCAGAATTACCGAAAACAAGCCTGCCCTGACGGGGAAGCGGTCTCGCCGGGAGATGGGCCAAATACGCTTCTTTTCCAGCATATCGACCTGTTTTTTCCACGGCACCATGGATGATCGGGATGTTTTTTGCGGAAGATGCAGCAAAATGGGTGAAGTTGTTCGTCTCGCATTGCTGCCGAAATCTGCTTTACTGCGGGCAGTATTCCCGCAAGGAGGGCACAATGGCTAAGAAACCGGGCCGCGGCCGCATTTATGGCTCCATCATCGAAACCGTCGGCGATACGCCCATCGTGCGGCTCGACAAGCTGGCAAAGGCGGAAGGCTGCAAGGCCAATATCCTGGCCAAACTCGAATTCTTCAATCCCATTTCCTCCGTCAAGGACCGTATCGGTGTTGCGATGATCGAGGCAATGGAGGCTGCGGGTCAGATCAAGCCCGGCAAGTCAGTACTGGTTGAGCCGACCTCCGGCAATACCGGGATTGCACTGGCTTTTGCTGCGGCGGCAAAAGGATATCGATTGATCCTCACAATGCCTGAAACCATGTCGATCGAGCGGCGCAAGATGCTGGCGCTTCTGGGTGCTGAGCTGGTGCTGACCGAGGGACCGAAAGGCATGAAGGCGCAACGCCAAAGCCGAGGAATTGCAGCGGCCATCAAGGGTGCTGTCATTCCGCAGCAGTTCCAGAATCCTGCAAATCCTGAAATCCATCGCAAGACGACGGCGCTTGAAATCTGGAACGATACCGGTGGCGAAATCGACTGGTTCGTTTCTGGGCATCGGCACGGGCGAACCATTACCGGCGTTGGACAGGTGCTGAAAAAGAAGAAAAAGATCTGAAGATCGCTGCTGTGGAACCTGCCGAGTCACCGGTTCTTCCGGCGGTCAGCCCGGCCCGCACAAGCGGATCCAGGGTATTGGCGCAGGCTTCGTGCCGGGCGTTCTCGATACCTCGGTCTATGACGACGTGATCAAGGTCAGCAACGATCAGGCCTGGAGATGGCGCGCAAGGTGGCGCGGATTGAAGGTGTGCCGGTGGGGATTTCATCGGGAGTCGCGCTGACTGCAGCGCTGGAACTCGGCAAGCGGCGCGGCATGAAGGGCAAGAATATCGTCGTCATCATTCCAAGCTTGCAGAGCGCTACCTGTCTTCGGCGCTGTTTGACGGTATTGGCGAGGCCTGAAGGTTCAGCTCCGGCATCGCAACCGTTTCCCGAACCCGCATGGGGGCAAGGACAGCGATCGGAATGGTGTCATTGATGCCATCACCGGCATCGGTCTGCAGATTTGCCCTGAGATTGCCTGCATAGCCCTTGCCTCGGAAGCCAGTTCCCGTGTTTCTGCACTGGCAATGCAGCCTGTGTCGAGGCGCTTGTTGAATTTTTCCAACTTGGCCGAAAGGTTGACCGCGGGCCGATCACCGTCATCTCCAGCCGACCATTGGCGCCGACCGCGCCCCAGGTCACCTGCCTGGCTGCAAGCCCCATGCCGATCCTTACCGGGGCATTGCGGGGAAATCAAGCCTGAGCCTGTGCCAGGCGATGCTATCTTCGAAGATTGCCTCGACAGCCGCCAGAGCACGGGCAGCATGGTCGGCTTCACCGCCAAAAATCCCGAAACTGGCCATGATGCCATCACCCATGAACTTGTCGATTACCCCGCCATGGCCCTGGATGATCGGGACTATCCTGCCCTGATAGGCGGAGAGCAATTCCATCACCTCATCCGGCTCCAGACGGAGGCCAGTCTGGTGAAGCCGCGTATATCAACATTCAGGATGGTAGCTTCGCGCTTTTCGCCGCGACCGGCTTCAAGTGAAACGGCATCCGAGCGGATGCCGCTTGCCACCGAATCGTCGAAGAAGCGCGACAGGCTGAGGCGGCGGCTCGTTCACTGACAGATGTTACAAGCATGTTTCGCGACCTGTTGACAGCGAGCGCCAGAACCGCCGTCACGATCAGGATGGACAGGATCTTGTCGACCTCCGCTCCGATCAGGATCGAATTGGAGGTCAGATATTGCACATAGGATCGCGTCAGCATGTTGTCGCCGGGATCGATGTGGGTGACATAAATGATGATCGCAGCCCAGCCCATGGCAGCCACGATGCCGGCAAGGATGACGAATTTCGGGTTGAAACGCAGTGCGCGAATGGAAATGAAGATGAACACATAAAGCAATGCCGGAGCCTTCATGATGAAGGAGGCAGGCTGCATGTATTGCAGGTGGAATGACACCATCAGCCCGTAAGCAGGGCGAAATCGAAACAGGATCGAAATATAGCCGGCCCACCGGTGGCTCGCGCAGCATTCCCCATACAAGTCCGGTCACCGAAAGCAGCAGATAGGCCCCCCCAGAACATATGGCACGGGCGAGAAGGACCCCTGCGGGCGGGTGGCCGGAGAAGCGGCGTAAATGACGCAGAACATCACGATAACCACCAGCTGGATCACGCGCAGCAGCACCTCATTGGCCCATTCACGCTGGCTTATCGACAGGCGTATGCGTGCTGGCAGGGCGGTCAGGTCTGGCCTGGAAAAGAAGTTCTGCCTCAAGTGCTGGACTATAGTCATGTGCAACCATACCTGTTTTCGTCGAGCTACGGTAACATGGAGCGGTCGAATTTGGCGTTCACTTCACCGCAATCGGCATGTGAAGACGGGTTTGTGGTAACATCCCCGCCTTTTGGCGGAAGTGGGGGCGTAATCCGGGCGTTGAAATTTGGTTTTGGTGCAAAACCTATATTCGAATCAGTGGAATCGCCGATCTGCGAAGCAGTCAAAACTGCCAGTCGGTGCCACCACAATGCGGCCCTGAACACCTGACATCGAACGGAAAATTGCATGACCGACACACCCGACAACTTGGGCCAGGACCCAAGCGTCGAATATGGCGCGGAATCGATCAAGGTCCTCAAGGGACTGGATGCGGTGCGCAAGCGTCCGGGCATGTATATCGGCGACACCGATGACGGCTCGGGCCTGCATCACATGGTCTATGAAGTAGTGGACAACGCCATTGACGAAGCGCTGGCCGGACATGCCGATCTGGTGACCGTGACACTCAATGCCGATGGCTCGTGCACGGTAACGGACAATGGTCGAGGCATCCCGACCGGGGTGCATCAGGGCGAAGGGGTTTCGGCAGCCGAAGTCAAGGACGGCAACTGCATGCCGGCGGCAAATTCGATCAGAACCCTACAAGGTGTCGGGTGGCTCGCATGGTGTTGGCGTGTCCGCTGTCAACGCGCTTGTCTGGCTGAAATCCGAAAATCTTCCAGCGTGGCGAAGTGCACGAGCGAGCTCGCCCACGGTGTGGCCGACGGCCCGGGCTGCAGGTAACCGGCAAGGAAGACCGGCGCAGTCGGCACGCAGTCACTTTCCTGCCGTCGCCGCTGACTTTCACCATGACGGAATTCGACTATCACGCTGGAGCATCGCCTGCGCCGAACTGGCCTTTCTCAATTCGGGTGTGCGCATCATTCTGACTGACAGGCGCGGCGTCGAGGAGAAGCGCGAGGAACTGCTTTACGGGCGGGTTGGAAGCCTTTGTGCGTTATCTGACTGACCAAGTCGCCGTTGATCAGCAAGCCGATCTATCTGCGTTCGGAAAAGGACGGGATCACGGTTGAAGCATCGCTGTGGTGGAACGATCTGTATCATGAGAATGTTCTTTGCTTTACCAACAACATTCCGCAACGCGATGGCGGTACGCATCTCGCCGGCTTTCGTGGCGCACTGACCCGGCAGGTCACGGGCTATGGTGAGACATCAGGCATCACCAAGAAGGAAAAGGTGACGCTTACCGGTGACGATTGTCGCGAAGGGCTTACCTGCGTGTTGTCGGTGAAAGTGCCTGATCCGAAATTCTCGTCGCAGACCAAGGACAAGCTGGTTTCATCCGAGGTTCGCCCGGTGGAGAGCCTTGTCAGCGAAACGCTGAACCGCTGGTTCGAGGAAAACCCGACCGAAGCCCGCATCGTCGTCGGCAAGGTGGTGAAGCAGCGGCTGCCCGCGAAGCAGCGCGCAAGGCGCGCGAACTGACGCGACGCAAGGGTGCGCTCGACATCTCCTCACTGCCGGGCAAGCTTGCCGATTGCCGTGAACGCGATCCGGCAAAGTCCGAACTTTTCCCCGGTCGAGGCGGATTTCGGCCGGTGGCTCTGCCAAGCAGGGCCGCAAACCGGGCCAACCAGTGCTGTATTGCCACTGCGCGGCAAGATCCTCAATGTCGAGCGCGCGCGCTCGACAAGATGCTGGCAGCCAGGAAATCGGCACGCTGATCACCGCGCTTGGCACATCCATCGGCAAGGATGAATTCATCGAGAAGCTGCGCTATCACCGCATCATCATCATGACGGATGCCGATGCTGGATGGCGCGCATATCCGCACCCTGTTGCTGACCTTCTTCTTCCGGCAGATGCTTCTGTGCTCATCGAGCGCGGGCACATCTATACTGCGCAGCCGCCGCTCTACAAGGTCACGCGCGGCAAGAGCTCGCAAGAACGAACGCGCGCTCGAAAACTTCCTGATCGAGGGCGGTCTTGAGGAAACGAAGCTGGCGCTTGCCAGTGGCGAGGTCCGCGTAGGGATTGACTTGCGCGCTGTCATCGACACCGCATTGCAGGCGCGCACGCTGCTGGACAATCTGCATACCCGCTACAACAAGGATGTGATCGAGCAGGCAGCCATTGCCGGCGCGCTGAACGAGGCGCTGATCAATGATGCGCAACTGGCGCAAGAGGCTGCCGGCGAAGTTGCGAGGCGGCTCGACATCATTGCCGAGGAAACCGAACGCGGATGGCAGGGCATTCGCCTTTCCGATGGCGGACTTGCCTTCGAGCGCATGGTCCGCGGCGTCAAGGAAACCGCACTCATTGATGCGGCGCTGATCGCCTCAGCTGATGCACGAAGGCTCGACGCGATTGCTGCCCCGCTCAAGGAAGTCTATGGCACGCCGCCGGTCTTCACCCGCAAGGAAGATGCGCAGACGGTTCCAGGACCAAGGGCCCTGCTGGCATCGGTGTTCGCCGCCGGGCGCAAGGGATTGGCGCTGCAGCGTTACAAGGGTCTTGGCGAAATGAACCCGGACCAGTTGTGGGAAACAACGCTCGATCCTGATGTCCGCTCACTGCTGCAGGTCCGCATCAATGATGCCACGGATGCTGATGATCTGTTCTCGCGTCTGATGGGCGAAGAGGTCGAACCGCGCAAGATCTTCATACAGGACAATGCGCTGAGCGTGGCAAACCTGGATACTTAGCGGAAACGCACTAGCCGGGCCCTACGCCTTGACATCGCGGCAAGCCGCGCTTACCTGAGCGCAATCAAGGCGACGGGACGCCTGCCGCCCGCAAGGTGCAAGCCTGTGGTGAAGTCCCTTCTGACATGAAAGCAACTTGCCCCATTCATGCGGCAGGCTGCAATGCGGGTACAGCCGGTAGATGCATGAAGGCGCGCCGCCGCGATTGTTCGCAGGCAGCGATTCAAGGTGCTGTCATGATTTCAGAAAACAACACACTCCCCGATACCCAGAAGCTCAAGCGATCAGGCAAAGCGGTTGCGTGACGCTTGCGGATGCCGGACAGGCGATCAGCCATGCGCAAGCGCTGGAGCTGATTGCCAAGCAGCATGGCATCCGCGACTGGAACACGCTTGCAGCGCTGGCAGGACGACCCGTCAGCGGCAACCGTCCGGCGGGACCACCGGTTGCGGTCGGTCAGACCGTGACGGGACGCTATCTCGGCAAGGAATTCATCGCGACGGTGCTCGCGGTCGCTACGCAGCTGACGCCCGGACGCTGGCGCATCACGCTGCAGCTTGACGAGCCCGTGGACGTGGTGACGTTCGAGAGTTTCTCCGCTTTTCGCAGTCGGATATCGACGACCATCAATCAGGATGGAACAACAGCGGAAAAGACCTCGAACGGTGTACCGCAACTGGTTCTCGACTTGTAGCGGACAGGGTTGTCCCGGTTCTTCCGGGGCAACCACGCCTTCAAAGCGCCTGTGGTGCCTTGTGGAACTTTCCATCCTTCATGATTGCGCGGATGCGATTACGATCCTGCAGGATGGCTACATTTTCCAGTGGATCGCCATCGACAAGCAGCAGATCGGCAAGATAGCCTTCCCTGATCAGACCAAGTTCATGCGCCATGCCCATGATCTCGCCGCCGCGTTTGGTTGCTGCCTGAATGGCCTCCATCGGCGAGAAGCCAAGCATCTCGACAAAGGTCTGGACATCCTTGGCGTTGGTACCTTGCGGTGTCCAGGCAAAGCCGTAGTCGCCGCCAATGCAGATGCGAATGCCGCGCCGATGCATCTTCTTCATGGTATCGACGCACATTGCCAGTTCGCGCTCATATTCTTCTGCAAGTGGTGAACCCGGCTTGATGCCCCATGCTTCGGCATGGCGAGCGGTGTTGATGAGCCAGGCAATGCCTGGAGCCACGAAATGGCGGTCGCGCGCAGCCTCCAGCATGTTGAGTGCTTCATCATCAGCGAAAGATGCGTGATAGATGTTCTGGATACCGTGCCGGATACATTGCTTGACCGAACCCGAGGATCGCGCATGTGCGGAAAGCACCTTGTTGCGACAGCGTGCTTCGGAGGCAGCCATTGCGACCTCTTCTTCCGACATCGGCGTTTCTTCCGCACCCATGCCTGTGATCGCTTCACCCGACAGGTTGAGCTTGATCGAATCAACGCCGTATTTGATCAATTGGCGAACAGCCCTGCGCACTTCTTCCGGCCCCGAAACGACCCAGCCGAGATTGAGTCCCTCATGCGGAATATGCGATGGCGCAGAATCGCCAAGGCCGCCGACGGTGGTGATCTCGGGACCGGCAGCGAGGTAACGCGGACCAGGAAACCGCCCTTCATTGATGAAGCGCTTGGCGACGACATCGAGCCGCGGCTTTGCCGCCGCAGCACCCTGCCTGCGGTGAAACCGGCATCGAGAACCAGCTTCGCCATTTCCATGGTGACGAGCATGTGCTCCTCGGTTTCCATCATCTGGATCGGGTCAATGCCGGGGGCATTGTTCCATGACAGGTGCAGATGCGCGTCGATCATGCCCGGCATCAGGGTGGCGCCACCGCCATCCACCACATTCATGGCTTCAGACGCCGAACCGATCGCATTTGCCGGTGTGGAAAAAATTCGACATTGACCGGTTGATCTGGCGGATCCGGTTGTCCTCGACCAGTACTTCGCCGGAATATGCGCGCTCGCCGGTTGCATCAATGATGCGGACATTTCTGAACAGGGTGCGATCTGAATTGCGGTTATCTCCAGCCTGTCGCGGCACTGGGCAAGGGAGCGTTCACGGTCGTGGTTTCCGCAATGTTGGTTGGACAGATATGCCTGTACTGACGCGGCTGGTCAGACGGGCCAAGAAACCCGACCAGAAGGCGGGCGGATCTGCGAGGCATTTCGAGGGTCGGCCAATGGCCACAATCCTTGAGTATGGAAAGCGAGGCACCGTCAATCGATGCCGCGATCCGGCGAGCCATTTCCGGCGGTGCGACGCGGTCCGAATCGCCGGTAACCAGAAGCACAGGCGCACGGATGCGGGCGAAATCGCTGGCCCTCGCATTGGCAAGTGCCTCACAATGACGGGCATAGCCTTCCGGGGCCTGACGCATCAGCGAAGCGTGGATGCGCCCGGACAGCCTGAGGGTTCAGCTGTTTGGTCACAGCCGAAGTCCCGCCATCGCTTACCTGGGCAGCAATATCCGCCATCCCGGCGGAACGGGCGGTTGCTGCCCGCGCCTTCAGGTTGGCCCTGGCGGGGGCGCCCGGCTCAACCAGCGCTCCGAACATGTCAGGGAGCGAACCAGATCAGGGTGTTGCAATGCAATTTCCTGGGCGATCAGCGTTCCCATGGAATGGGCAACCAGATGCACCGCGCCTGTTTGCCGGATGCGCAGGAACTCGATCACGCCATCCACCAGCGCACCCATCGAAACATGTCGCCCGCCAAGCGGTGCACGCGTGGCGCCGGGAAGCTCAAGCCGCAATACAGGGTAATTCGCCAGCTCCCCAGCAAGGGCTCGAAACTGCCGGCTCCGCCGCCAAGGCCGGGGATCATGACAATCGGCGCCAGTTCCTTGTCCCCGCCGGGCGCTGCGGGTGTAGTCTCGCAAAAAATGCCGGTCGACTCGTCAAGCGCCATTGCCGTATGCCACTACCGGATTTTCGAGAACACCAATTCCGTCGACTTCAATCCGCACAATGTCTCCGGGAACAAGATAGCGCGGCGGCGTGAAACCTATTCCGACGCCCGCTGGTGTGCCGGTTGCGATAACATCGCCGGGCATGAGCGTGATGCCGGCGGAGATTGTGGAAATGATCCGGGGATATCGAAGATCAGATCGGAGATGGATGCATCCCGGCGCAGTTCGCCATTGACGAGGCAGCGAATCCTCGCCGATTGCGGGTCAAACGCATCAGCGGTAACGGCAACCGGTCCCATGGGGCAAAATGTGTCCTGCGACTTGCCGATCAGCCACTGGCTGTATTTGCCCTGAAGGTCGCGTGCCGTCACATCGTTGACGATGGTATAGCCCCAAACGAAATCGAGCGCGTTTTCCAGTGTCGCGCCGCGCACTTTGCTGCCGATGACCACTGCCAGTTCGGCCTCGTAGTCAATCGCCGTCGAAACCGAAGCGTCTATCAATTGGCTTGCCGGTTGCGATGACGGTTTCGGGAAGCTTCGAGAAAATGATCGGCTCTTTCGGAACCACACCGGAGGCAGCGCTTGAATCAAAAACCGCTGGCAGAAAATTCCTTCGCATGCTCGTGATAGTTCTGCCAACGCAAAAGATGTTGCGATTGGGGCGTGGCATGGGAGCGCGAAGCTCAATTTCGCCAGCAGCAATTGGCGCGAGCTGCGGAAGGGATTTCGGTGAGCCGATCTCCAGCAGGCTGGCGATGCCGCGCGCGGCAGTCTCCGGCGACAGGTCGAACGGGACAATCGATCCATCCGCCTGGACATTGCCAATTCCCGGCACACCGTTTCTGGTGAAACATGCGATCTTCATTGTCTGGCTGTTCCCTCCCACTGGCTCAAAGGCTCGCATGCAAGCCAAGTGCTGGCAAGCTTTCTGCGTTACTGCAAGTCTGCAAATGGCCAGCCGGTTTCTTACCGTCTTTGGACATTTCCGGACGCAAATTCACGCCTGATGCGCTCGACGATTTCCGAATTGACCGGTGTTGGAATCCCAACTGACTTGCCAAGGCGCACGATTTCGCCTTCGCAGATAGTCGATTTCCGGCTTGCGACCGCGGTCGAGATCGTCCGCCATGGATGAGCGGGCCTGATCATCGATTTTCAACATGCCTGCGGCCAGGATCCTGAAAAACGGGTCGGGCAGGCGCAACAAAAATGGCATGATGGCAGGCGCTACCTTGCCGATGCGGGCCGGTCGAATGCCTGCCTTGCGCAATACCTGCAAAGCCTCGGCGATACTGTCTGCCAGCAACAGCCGATGCTCGCGCATCGAAAGCTGCGCCCGCAGAGGCAGGCCCGACAACGCATTGACGGCATTGTTGAGGTTCATCAGCAATTTGCCCCATTTCACCGAACTGATCTCGCGTGACACATCGGTCGCTATCCCGGCGGAATTGAATATCGCAGACAGATCCAGCGCACCGGGTTTGTCGGCTAGGACGATGCCGCCCTCGGTACCACGATGAAAACCGTTGCCGCCTTTCCTTGCAACATTGAACGCAACCATGGCATCAATCACCTGTGCCTGAGGCAGGGCGGCTGACAACAGACCGGCATTCGATATCCCGTTTTGAAGGGAAACAACAATCGTGCCGGGCGCGACAATGCCTGCCAGTGCTTCACCGGCGGCAACCGTATCCATGCTTTTCACGCAGACCAGTATGGTGGAGCATTTGGCGAGACCGGATGCATTGCTCGCGAATTCAAGATTGCTGACATGCACGGGCGGCGCATCAAGGCTTGTGATATCCATCCCGCCCGCAAGGTCAGCAACCGTGCTCGGTCGAGCAAGAAACACCACGTCCTCACCATTTGCCACCAGCATGCCGCCAAGATAGCAGCCGATTGAACCAGCCCCATAAATACCGATCATCCCTCAGCCTTTCCCGGAATGTGTACCAGGCGGATCATCCTGGTTGGAAAGCCAACCAAAATTCCACTGCCAACCGACAAATTATCCAATTGGAAACAATTTTAACGATAAGCTTCTGCCATTGTTCATCGCGCCCGTGTCAAATAAATCAGCAAAGGGCGGCAACCGGTTATTCCGGAGAATTTCATGTTGGCAAATTCAGCTCCGAGCTACCGACCATCGGCCCCCGATTTTCAGCAAGCCGCAAACAAGGCGCAAATCTCGCACGAAAAGCGCCGCTTTGCCAGAATTCCCGCGCGAGACATCTCCGAGATTTTCCTGCCTGGCAGCCGGGTGCCCCTGACCTGCATGGTTCACAACCTGTCGGAACATGGCGCCATGATAGAAACATCCGAACCAGACCTGCCGCAACGCTTCATCCTGACCAACCATGCCAGGCGCAATCGCATGGTTTGCGAAGTCGCATGGCGTTCCGGCAAGCTGCTGGGCGTGCGCTTTGCAACGCCGCCGCGCGACCTGCGCTAGGTTGAGAACGCATTAGAGCAAGTTTCGATCAGATTGAAACTTGCTCTAATCCGGCTATCAAGCCCACGGCGCAACAAGGCCAAGCATGGCGCAGACGGGCATTTGGCTTTGCGCTGCAAGCTCCTATCGTTCACTGGCTTGAAGGACCGGCTTTCGGTCCGCTTTCCGGAGCTTGCGCCATGGACACGATTTCTGCCTACACCACTTCTAACCGCAAGATTGATCCATCAAGACGGCCGCGCAGCAAACCGGACGGTTCACCGGACGAGAATGACCGGTGGAGATCGGGCCCACTGCACTGGCATTCGAGGCCTGGGCGAAGGCCGGTCTTGAAGCACCAAACCTGGAAGCCATGCGCCAATACCGGCTGCAACGGATCGTCGGCGAATTGCGCAAGCATGATTATGCGGGTCTGCTTTGCTTTGATCCGCTGAATATTCGCTACGTAACCGATACGACCAACATGCAGCTCTGGGTGACGCACAATCCCTCACGCGCATGTTTCGTGTCGGCCGATGGGTATGTCGTGTTGTGGGACTATGCCAATTGCGGGCATTTGTCAGCGCATCTCCCGCTGGTCAGGAGGTACGCACTGGCGCGTCCTTCTTCTATTTCGTCTCGGGCGAGCGTGTTGGCGAACATGCGGCCCGGTTTGCCGCGGAAATCGACGACCTGCTGAAAAGCCATGGTGGAGACAATCGTCGCCTGGCGATCGATCGCATCGAGCCCGAGGGCCTGATGGCCTTGCGCGGACTTGGCGTTGAAACCTTTCAAGGACAGATGGTTACCGAGCTTGCCCGCGCCATCAAGGGCCGGACGATGTCAAGGCGCTCAAATGCGCGGTTCATTCGTGCGAAATCGCGATGCATCAGATGCAACGGGAATTGCGCGCGGGAATGAGCGAAAACGATCTGTGGTCGATTCTCCATGCCGAAAACATTCGCCATGGCGGCGAATGGATCGGAGACCCGCATCCTTGCCTCGGGACCTCGAACCAATCCGTGGTTCCAGGAATGCGGTCCGCGTATCATCCAGGACGGTGACATTGTCGCCTTCGATACCGACCTTATCGGCGTGTATGGCATGTGTTGCGACATTTCCCGCACCTGGCTTTGCGGGGACGGCGAACCGACACCGGAGCAGAAGCGTGTCTACCGGCATGCCTATGAGCAGGTACAGTCCAATCTGGCGATGCTGCGCCCCGGCATGGGCTTCAAGGAGTTCACCGAGAAGGCAAATCTTGCCCCGAAGGAATTCCGGCACAATCGCTATGGCGTGCTCGCCCACGGGTTGGCCTTTGCGATGAATATCCGAGCTCTACTTCCGGAGGACTATCCGTCCACCGGCTATGACGGCGTGTTCGAACCCGGCATGGCAATTTGTGTGGAGAGCTATTGCGGCACGGTCGGCGGCAGTTTTGGCGTCAAGCTCGAACAGCAGGTGCTGATCACCGAAACGGGGACCGAGGACATCACCACGTATCCCTATGAGAGCCGCTTTCTCGACTAACGCGTGGCAATGTCGCATTTCTGCCGTTGTTTTCCGGCACTCGCGCCCCTCACATCAGGTCTTGATGACTGATCAAAGGGGCTTTCAAGCATGAAGAAATCCATTACCGCCATAGCGGCGGCAGCATTCACCCTGTCGCTGACTGCCTGCCAGACACCCACTGATCCGCTCACCGGAAGGCCGCAGGCCAACAATACGGCTGCAGGTGCCACCATCGGTGCGGTGGCAGGTGCCTTGACCGGAATTCTGGTTGCCAAGGACAAGGGTGGCAAGGACCAGCGCAAGGCAGCCCTGATTGGTGCCGGCGTCGGCGCCCTGGTTGGAGGCGGTATTGGCAATTACATGGATCGCCAGGAGCAGGAACTGCGCTCGCAATTGCAGGCAAGCGGCGTCGGCGTGGAGCGCTCCGGCGACCAGATCATCCTTGTCATGCCCGGCAACATTACCTTTGCTTCCGATCAGGACCAGATCAATCCCGGCTTTTACCAGGTGCTTGATTCGGTCGCGATCGTGTTGAACAAATATCCGCAGACACTGCTCGATATTGATGGCCACACCGACAATACCGGCTCGCCACAATACAATCAGGCACTGTCGGAGCGACGGGCGGTTTCCGTTGCCAATTATCTCAATGGTCGCCAGATCGATGCGCGCCGCCTGCGGGTGATCGGATTTGGGGAGACACAGCCCATCGCGGACAATTCGACCGACTTTGGCCGCCAGCAGAACCGTCGCGTGGAAATCCGTATTTCACCGCTGAGTTGAGGCCGCACAGTCGCGCTGGAGGCAATCGATTCAAATGCCCCGGATCTGCTTAAGTCCGGGGAAGGCTTTGCTGATACTGTTCTCGCCATTCGGGTCTGCGGATTCAACCAGGTTTGAATTCTGTTAAAACCGGGCGGTCATGGTATTCAGCCATCAGGACAAAACGCCCAATGCCCGTGCAGATGAAATTTCGGGTTGCCGGGGCGGACGGATGTTGGGACAGACAAGATCATTCATCAAGGACAGGGGTGGCAATTTTGCCATCATCTTTGGATTGTCGCTAGTTCCGCTGATGGGGCTTGCCGGGGCCGCGGTTGACTATTCAAGAATCCTGAAGGCGGAAAACCGCCTGCAATCTGCCGCTGACGCGGCAGCACTGGCGGCAGCATCGGGTGGCGATGATGTCAATGACATGCGCCGCATTGCTGCGTCCTTCCTGGAATCCAACGCGCCCGACCTGAGCCCAACAGCGGAAACCACAGTCAGCGGCAATACGCTTACTGTTGCGTATGGGCCGAGATCGATCTGCCTGTACTTGCAGCGTTCGGCTGGCCGGTCGCGAGGCTGGAGATCACCTCAGGTGTCGAGAGCGCACTGCCATTGGGCAATGGCAGTTCGGCTTGAAGACGGGAAATCCTATTCGCCGCAGGTTGTCGAAGCCCAGATTGCCATTGCGCGCAGACAATTCGCACGCGCCGTGCGGAAATTGCCGCAACACATGCGCGAGAAAAATGGAACGGCAATTCGAGACCGAGATAGCACGAGCGCGCGGGCGTTATGCCAGCCAGGGGGCGCGTTGCGGATTACCCGCTGACGCTACTGCGAAGGGTGCCAGAACGTGGCTGCCAGCCCGCAACGTGATTGGTGCGGGCCAGATTGCCCCGGCCCAGGCCATGACCTTCGGGTCCATCACCCGGAACCAGAGCGGCGGGATTGCTGCCAGCACATAGCAGCCGGGATAACCGCTCGGCAAACGGGGCAAATCATCGAAATTGCGCAGGGCCTGATAGGGCCGCAATGGATTGGCGTGATGATCGGAATGGCGCTGCAGGTGAAACAGCATCAGGTTCGACATGATGTGATTGGTGTTCCAGGAATGGTGCGGCTGGCATGACTCATATCGGCCATTGTCCAGCTTCTGGCGCGCCAGTCCGTAGTGCTCGACATAATTGGCAAATGTCAGTTGCAGCCAGCCGACGACATGGTGGACCAGCAGGAATGGCACCATGATCCAGCCGAAGGCGATAACGAGACCAAATGCAATTCCGGCGGTCAGTGCGTAGCCTTGCAGCAGGTCATTGCGCCAGTGCCAGAAGGGCAGTCCCTTTTTCGCCAGCCTTGCCCTTTCCAGTTGCCAGCCACGATGCGCGGCGCCCGGTATTTCCCTCAGCGCAAATTGCCAGACCGTTTCGCCCATTCTTGACGAGGCTGCATCCTCGGGCGTGGCAACCATCACATGATGTCCTCGATTGTGCTCGATGCAGAAATGCGCATAACCCGTCAGCGCATTGACCAGTTTGGCTGCAAATGCCTCGGCCTTGCCAGGCTTGTGTCCAAGTTCGTGACCAACAGTCAGGCCTGCGCCCGAAGCTGTGCCAGCGCCAACCGCCAGCGCAAGAAATGCCCACCATGGCAATTGCGTTGATCCGATTACCCAGGCGACCGTCAGGAAACTCGCATAAAATACCGGAACCGAAATGAACAACAGGGTTCGGTAGAACGGATCGGCTGCCATTGCTTCCACGATCACATCGGGCGGGTTGCTTACATCCTCGCCAAAAACGGCATCGAGGACGGGGACCATGCCGAAATAGAAGCCAAGTATCGCGAGCGACCAAAGCGGGTTGGATGTTTTCCAGACCAGAAATGCCACGAGCATCGGCACGGCCGGCGACATTACCGACAACAGCCAAAGCCAGCGCTTGAGTGCGATAGGTGACAGTTTTCCCGTCAGCGGTTCTTGCAACGAAGATCATGGTTGTCTCCGGTTGTCAGATTGTACCCGATCCCAGGATCACGGCAGCCCTAGTGGCGGACCCGAACCGCGCCATGCGGTCGAATTGTTCGTACGGTACAGGAAGATTGGCCGCATCGGCAATGGTCTCGCCGACTTCGTCCTCGACCCAGGGATCATGAATGAGAATATGCGCGCCATCATCGCCATGGGCCAGCACCCAATGCGGCACCTTCTTGCCAAACATCTGGTACCCGCTGAGGAGAACCAGCGCGACCTTCTGATCGGCGATGGCATTGCGAATATCATCGAGTTCGAAGGATCGGTGCGCGATGGGAATTTGGAAGTTTGGCAGACCGGTTCTGGAAATCGGCCTGCGCCAGTTCCATCACCATCCGCTTTTCAGGATCCCTGACCGAGTTGGAGAAAAAGCGTGCCTTTCTCCGGACCAGTATTTCAGCCGACAGGCCAGCTTCCACAGCGGCAACAGCGAGGCCATGTGGCTCACAACCGCCCAGGCCCGACATCATGAAAACCGTTGTCGCCTCACGCCAGAGCCGGATCTCGTTGACCGGCTCCAGCACATAGCCCGGCACATATCGGGCAAGCGCCATCATCAGGCAGCATGGCCCGCAAGTGAAGTCCGTAGTCTGCTCATAATAGGGGTGGGTGAGGTAATCGGCACGCCGCCGCGAATGGTCTTTCGAAACGCAGTGCCGGTGCATGGTCGGCATAATAGTCGAGGTAGCGCCCGATGGGACGGTAGCCCTTGCGGCGATAAAGCGCGATCGCGCTCTCATTGTCCTCGCGCACCTCCAGTCGCAGCAACAGGCGCTTGCGGTTGAAGGTTTCCTCCTCGGCACCCTTCAAAAGCAGCGCGCCGATGCCCTTTCCAAGATGGTCGGGATCAACGGCAAGCGAATAGAGCCGGGCCATGGCTGTGCCACGGCGCGCAGCAGCAACTGGCGTAGCCCGTGATTTCCAGTCCCGTTCGTTGACAATGAAGGCGGCAGTCTGGCGCGTGAGCAATTCGCGAAAGGAACGGCGCGATATCCGGTCCGAGGTGAAGGCGCGATTCCCGATCCTGACAGGGCTTCTAGGTCAGCGGAAGTGGCGAGCCGCAGTTCGGGAGAAACAGTCGAAGGCATTTTTGTGAAAGTCCCGCAGTGGCCAACAGACCCGGGGTCCTTCTAGCAGATCAGACCGCCATGCCTCAACAAATTAGACATCGGAAAAATATCCCGCCGGTCAGGTCAGCTCATGTGCCCAGTGGTGGATTGGCACCCGCGCGCGAAACAGTCACTGCTGCGGTGCGCACAGCGAGATTCAGGGCGGTCTCCAGTGCCTCGCCCGGCAGGTTCGCAAGTCCCGCCCTGGAAAGATGACCGGCGCGGCGAATGCCTGCCAGCAGTCCGACAAAGGTGTCGCCTGCCCTGACCGTATCGACAGCCTCTGTCGGGATCGCAGGAACCTTTACCTCGCCGCTGCGCGTCAAGGCCAGTGCTGCCTTGCTGCCACGGGTCAGCACCACGATGGCGGCTGATTTCCCGAGCCAGTTCCGGCCCAGTCGGCAAATTCCTCACCGGGTGCCAACCATGCCAGATCATCATCGGATACCTTGATGATATCGGCAACTGCGAGCATGCGCTCAAGACGTGCGCGATAGGCGATCCGTCTGTAACGAAGCCAGCCCGGATATTGGGATCAAGCGATATCACCCGATTGGGTGCCTCGCGCAATGCCAGCGCCTCATAGGCCGAGCCGCAAGGTTCCGATATCAGGCTGATTGCGCCAAAATGCATGGCATCAACGGTGTTGCCGATCTCCGGCAATGCCTTGGGATCGAGCATGCGGCCCGCAGTCATTTCATCATAGAAGGCATATTGGGCATGGCCGTCCTTCAGCGTGACAAATGCAAGCGTGGTTGGCCGGGCAGAGCGGGCACAATGGGAGTGATCGACCTTTGACGCTTCCAGTGCCGCGACAAGGGTTTCGCCCAGCACATCGGTTGAAATGCCGGAATAGAAGCCGGTTTCCTCACCAAGGCGCCCAAGGGCTATCGCGGTGTTGAAGACTGCGCCGCCGGCAACCGGCATGAACACCGATGCGCCATCGGGCAACTGGCGCGGCAACATGTCGATCAGTGCTTCGCCACAACAAAGGATCATGATCTACTCCGGATTGATTACACCCTTGCGCAGGATGATATTGCCATAAAGACGCGGCTCGGAAGAAGCAACCAGCGTATGGGCCATGCGGACCCGCTGGTAAAAGGCCGGACCTGCCATTGGCGTTGCAACCACGCCGGCCTTGCGTGCAGAAAGCGCGGCAAGCATTTCCTGGTGGACCGGGGCCATGGAAGAGCCATCACCGTCGACCGTGGCAATGGCCACAGGATCGGATACCCGTTCATCGAGCGGGAATACCTGCAGGATGGCGTCAAGGATTTCAACAGCACCCATGCCATCGGCGCGGATCACACCGCCGACACATTGCACGGCATGACTTTGTGAGGGGTAGTTCCCGTCAACAATGGCAATTTCGTCGCCATGTCCCATGGCGCGCAGATTGCGCAGCAATTCGGGACCCAGGCAGGGGGAATTCCGATCAACATGGCTCAGCCATCCCGCATCAAGGTATTCTGATCAATCAGATATTTGTCGAAAAGCGGCAGGCTTGCAGCGCCCAATGCACGCGCCACCGTCCCGATGGAACCCTCTTTCAGGGCGGGAACAGCGATACCCTGGACATCAAGGCTGCCGATTTCGGCTTCGATCGCCTTTACCAGCCGCTTGCGAATGGGGGCGGGAAAACCGCCATCGACCAGCACCGCCTCGAAGTCGATGACGGATGCGGATGCAACAACGGCATGGGCAAGGCTCCTTGCTGAAAGCTTGATCCATTCACTGACCTCAGCCTCGATTTCGCTCCAGTCGTCATGCCCTTCCCAGATCATTACCGGGTCGAGGCCGCGTTCCTGGACAGCGCGCTCAAGCACGACAAGCGAGGCATGTTCCAGCAATTGCACCGAGCGCCTGCCCCGGCCGGGAACCGGCATCGGTCCCAGTGCCCCGGCATTACCGGTTCTGCCTGAATAGAGTGATCCGCTGAGTACTATTCCGCCACCTACCAGCGTGCCTACATAGACATACATGAAATCCTGCAGACGGTTGTTTTCGCCGAAGACAAGTTCTGCGGCACAAGCAGCTGTCGCATCGTTCTGGACATAGACGGGGAATTCGGAAATGGCAGAAATTCTGGCATGGACATCAAAATCCCGCCAGGCCTCCATCTGGTCGCCTTCGACACCGATCTCGTCAGCCCAGTTCCACAATTCGAACGGGGTGGCGATACCAAGGCCTGCAACACGATATTCCCGACCGGGAATGGCGGCCAATACCTGGACGATTGCCTTGCGGGTGAAGTCCACCGTGTCCTGCGGCAGCGGATAGGAATAGGAACGGCTTACCCGCGCGACAATCTTGCCAAGAAAATCGAGCAGAACCATTTCGCAACTGCGCCGCCCGATCTTGAGGCCGAGAAAAAGGCACCTTCGGGGTTGAGAGACAAGGGCACGGAGGGTTGGCCAACCCGGCCACGCATCGGTTCACCGCGCAGCAGCAATTCGTCTGCCTCGAGCTGGCGCATGATGACGGATACGGTCTGGGCGGAAAGGCCCGTCATTCGGGCAATATCGGTTTTGGCAAGACTGCCATGGCGGCGCACAAGTGTCAGCACCAGGCGCTCATTATAGGCTCGCATACCGCTCTGGTTGGAACCGCGATGCGTGATGGGGATATTGTCCTCACGCAACACGGGAATTGGTACCTGCATGGACAAATTGCCCTCCCAGCATGATTGTCCTGATTTCATCGCTGATGCCGGCAAGCCGGGAAATTCAGACAGGGACCAGATCAACCCGCATTGCGTTTATCACAATTGCGTCGGCACTACCGGCGATGTTTCCCATTTTACAAGGTCATCATCAGATGGCCAAACCGATCATCGGGGTGTCAATCCCTTCCCTGCGATCAGAATGGGTGAAAAACCGGGAAAGGTCAATTATTAATTCACTCTGATTTATTTATTGACAGAAGGCGCCATTTGGTGTTCGATCAAGGAAGAGCCGACCTGTCGCTTGGAGAGCGCGGGCCACAGGCTTGTTCAGCGGAGGGGAATTTGCCGGCATGTTTCCGGTCTCCTCCCCATGTACCAAACGGGAGGAATACCATGAAGAAACTCGTTTCATTCAAATCTGCGCTTCTTGCTGCAGCAGCCTTTGGCATTGTTGGCGCAATTCCGGCAGCAGCAGCCGATCTCGCCTGCCTGATCACCAAGAACAACACCAACCCGTTCTTCGTCAAAATGAAGGAAGGTGCCGAGCAGGCAGCCACTGCAGCCGGCCTCGAATTCCAGGCCTATGCCGGTGAAAAGGACGGCGATGCCGCGCCACAGATCACCGCGGTCGAGAACTGCATGGCAGCAGGTGCCAAGGGCATCCTGATCACACCATCCAATGATTCAGTCGGCCCATCCCTGAAGAAGGCCCGCGAAGCCGGCATTCTGGTCATCGCGCTCGATACGCCGCTGGCGGATCCCGAAGCACAGGACATGACCTTTGCCACCGACAATTTCGAGGCAGGCCTGCTGATCGGCAAATGGGCGAAGGCCAAGCTTGGTGATGCAGCCAAGGATGCCAAGATCGGCATGCTCGACATCAACAAGGACAACATCTCCGTTGACGTTGCACGCGATACCGGCTTCCTCGTCGGCTTCGGCATTGAAGTGCCAGACCTCAAGGTCATGGGTTCTGAAACCGACCCACGCGTCATCGGCCATGAATCCTCTGGCGCAAACCCTGAAGGCGGCGTGACATCGGTTGAAAACCTGCTCGCCAAAGAGCCGAACATGAATGTGGTCTACACCATCAACGAACCAGCAGCAGAAGGTGCCTATCAGGCCCTGAAGAAGGCTGGCAAGGAAAAGGGTGTTCTCATCGTTTCCGTTGACGGCGGCTGCCTGGCGTCAAATCCGTCAGGGACGGCGTCATTGGCGCGACTTCCCAGCAGTATCCGCTGCTGATGGCATCCAAGGGCATTGAAGCCATTATCGCTTTCGCCAAGGACGGCACCAAGCCACAGGCATCCGAAGGCCTCGGCTTCTTCAACACCGGCGTCAATCTGGTCACCGACCAGCCGGTTGAAGGCGTTCCGTCCATCGACTCGGCCAAGGGTCTGAACTCTGCTGGGGCTGATCTACCCGCTGCAACTTTGAAATATCAAAGGGCGACATTCATGTCGCCCTTTGCATATCAGCAATTTTTGCGACTATGATCGCAGACAGCAAGCGGGGGAGATCCGATGAGCGACCAGGGCAAACAAACCCAAGGGTCCCCGAACAAACCGGTAGCAGACTACGAAGCGCGGCTTGCACAGGCTGATGCTGCTGTTGCCAGTTTCGACAGGGACGACCACACCTTCACCCATATCACGCGGACATTCCTGCGCAACAATCCGACACTGGTACCGGCGCTTGTGTTGCTCCTCAGTATCACCGTTTTCGGCATCATTGCGCCGCGCTTCATGTCGCCAGGCGTGCTTTCCACCATCATGCAGCAGGTGACCGTAACCGGCTTCGTGGCGCTGGCACAAACGCTCATCATCCTGACTGCCGGCATCGATCTCTCGGTGGGCGCTGTGATGGTTATCTGCGCCCTGATCATGGGTCGACTTTCCGTCCTGGCGGGGGTTCCCGAGCCGCTGGCCATCATGATCGGCATGTTCTTTGGCGGGCTGATGGGCGGGGTAAACGGCGTGCTGGTTGCCAAGGTCAAGCTGCCGCCTTTCATTGTGACACTTGGAACGCTGAGCGTCTTTTCAGCACTGAAACTCTGGTATTCGCATTCTGAATCGATCCGCAATGCCGATATCGAGGAACAGGCTTCCATGCTCTTGTGGTTTGGCACAGATATCAAGTTCATGGGCGCGACCATCACCTATGGCGTCGTGGCGCTGATCGTGCTCGCCGCAATCCTGTGGTTCGTCCTCAACCATACGGCATGGGGCCGCCATGTGCATGCCGTCGGCGACGACCCGGAGGCGGCGCTTCTTTCAGGCATCCAGACCGATCGTGTACTGATATCCGTCTATGTTGTTGCAGGCGTGATCCTCGGCTTCGCGGCATGGGTTTCAATCGGCCGCGTCGGTTCGGTCAATCCGATCTCCTTTGACACGATCAACCTCGCCTCGATCACTGCCGTGGTGATTGGCGGCACTTCGCTGTTTGGTGGGCGAGGCTCGATCATCGGCTCGGTACTCGGCGCCTTCATCGTCCAGGTATTCACGACCGGACTGTTGTTGGCGCGCGTTGATGACTATTGGCAGCAATTTGCCGCCGGGATCCTTGTCATTGTCGCCGTCACACTTGACCAGCAATTGCGGAGGGCCACGAAATGAGTGAGCGTCAACCAATCCTGAAAGCGCGCGGCCTGATGAAGCGTTACGGCACGGTCGTTGCGATCAATGGTGCTGATTTCGATCTCTATCCAGGCGAAGTACTGGGGGTTATCGGCGACAATGGCGCCGGGAAATCCACGCTGATCAAGGCCATATCGGGTGCAGTGACCCCCGATCACGGCAGCATCGAACTCGAAGGCAGGAAGGTGCATTTCCGCTCACCCGAAGAAGGCCGGAAGGCCGGCATCGAGACGGTGTACCAGAACCTCGCCTTGTCGCCCGCCTTGTCGATTGCCGACAACATGTTCCTGGGGCGTGAATGGCGGCGGCCGGGAATCATGGGGTCCTTGTTCCGCATGATGGACCGTCCGCGCATGGAGCAGTTCGCACGGGACAAGCTCTCGGAACTGGGGCTGATGACCATTCAGAACATTTCCCAACCGGTGGAAACCCTTTCAGGCGGTCAGCGCCAGGGCGTTGCTGTGGCACGCGCTGCTGCCTTCGGCTCCAAGGTCATCATTCTGGATGAACCGACGGCGGCCTTGGGCGTCAAGGAATCGCGCCGGGTTCTCGAACTCATCCAGGATGTGAAATCGCGCGGCATTCCGATCATCCTGATCAGCCACAACATGCCCCATGTCTTCGAGGTTTGTGACCGGGTTCACATTCACCGGCTTGGCAAGCGGCTCTGCGTGATCGATCCGAAGAACTATTCCATGTCGGATGCCGTCGCATTGATGACGGGTGCAATGGAGCCCTGCGGAGGCAGTGGCTGCTTGACCCCTGATGCGCTGGCAGAAACGCTGAAGGCGAAAGCGGGCGGCAAGGCCCGCTTTCTCGTTGCGATTGCCGGGGCTCCGGGCTCGGGAAAATCCACGCTTTCCGACGCGCTTGTTGCTGCCCTCAATTCCGGTGGCACGCAAACCGCCGCATTGGTGCCGATGGATGGCTACCACTATGACAATTCGGTCATCGAGCCGCTGGGTTTGCTGCCGCGCAAGGGCTCGCCGGAGACCTTCAACACGGCTGGCCTGCTCAGCGATCTTCGCAGGATTTCATCCGGCGAGGCGGATGTGGCGGTTCCGGTCTTTGATCGCAGCATCGACCTTGCGCGTGCGAATGCCAGGATCGTTGCAAGGACGACACCGATCATTCTGTTGAAGGAAATTACCTGCTGCTGGATACACCTGATTGGCGTGACATTGCCGCCCTGTTCGACTTGTCCATCTTTCTCGATGTCGAGGAAAGCGAGCTTGAACGTCGGCTCGTGCAACGCTGGCTGGATTACGGTTTTGACGATGAAGCCGCCTGGGCAAAGGCATTCGGCAATGACATTCCCAATGCAAGACTGGTGCAGCACAATTCACGCAAGGCCGATATCGTGATGCGATAGCGAAACCAAGGGCATCATGCCATGGTTTCAAGGCTGGCAAAGCCTTCCGGCGCGCCTTCCTGGCCGAATGGAGTTGCCACTTCCACAAATGTATCGGGATATAGACCATTGAAGCGGGTTCGCAACGAAAGCGAATAAGCACCGATATTGCCGATCTCGATCCAGTCACCGGTATCAACCGTTTCAGGCAGATAGAAAGGCCGGGTCAGGATATCGACCGAATCGCAAGTGGCACCACAGACCCGAAACGGCACGATGTTTTCCGCGTTGCCATTGCGGGTGCGGATTGCGGGGTCGGGAATGAAGCGCGCGGGAAGGGTGATCCGGCCGGTCCAGGAATCCGAAAGTGACGCCCAGATCCCGTCATTGATGTAAAGCCGTCTGCCCTTGCGCAACAACACGCGCACTATGAGCGAAAAGGCGCGCGCGACAATCACCCGTCCCGGTTCGGCAACAAGCTCCATGTCGTTGAAACCCCATTCGGACATGTCGTTACGCAACCGGCTCATCATCTGGCCCAGCGAGGGCATTTCCACATGCTTGCGATTGGGGTCATGGCCGTATTCTGCCGGAAATCCGCCGCCGACATCCAGCTCGGCTATCGGCACACCAGCCCGGTTTCGCACCCAGTCTGCCGAGGCCAACGCCTTGTCATAGGCATCGGGGTCCTCGATCTGGCTGCCAACATGGAAACACAATCCGAGCCGGTAGCCGTTGCGATGCAGGCGTTGCAGCAGTTCAATCGCCTGACCGGGTGCGGCCCCGAATTTTTCGACAATTCGTAAGTTGCATGACCCTTTGTCTGCAGGCGGACAAAGATCGTGATGGTTGAAGGATTGATGTCGAGGCCCTGCACGATCTTGTGGATCTTGGTGATTTCATCCTCGTGATCGACGACAAATGTCCTGATCCTGTGGGTCTCGAGCGCAAAGCGTATGTCGGACTGCGCCTTCACTGGATGCATGTATAACAGCTCGGCTGTCTTCGAGAACGCCCTTACCGACGTGATTTCGGCAGGTGAGGCAACGTCAAATGCGGTGATGCCAGCCTTGACCAGTGTCTCCAGAACCATGGGTTCGCCATTGGTCTTGACTGCATAGGCAGTCTTGCCGGGGAACATCGAAACGAAGTTCCGCATCCTCGGTCAGGATTTGCGGGCGAAAACAATATACTGGCTGGTCCGGCCGCAGCGTGAGGGCTGCGTCCTGCGCGGTTTCGAATAGCTGCATTTCATTTTCCCGTCTGTCGCTTGTGGCGCAACTGCCTGCAAATAACGCATGCAGCATAGTTGAATGGCGCGCCAGCTACCACCATACGCCACCACTTCTGAACCGGATTCTGGGCTTTCCGCTGGGAGGGTGCAGTGATTCGTCGGCGGCCATGCTGTCTGGATGGCCGTCACCCGCCAACGGCTCAACGGGGTTGGCGCCAAGAAGCGAGGCATAGTTTGAATATCTGCTTTCCTCGCCCCTTCCCCATTTAGGGCGAATACTCGGCACGGATGGGCGCGAGGGCACATCAGACGACGTCGGCACCGGAGCGGGCTTTGCCTCACGCGCAGGTGGAACCGGCATTTCAGGAACCTCCACCCCGACGCCCGCCATGGCGTCACGCTTGAGCGCATTGATGCGTGCTATGCGCTCGGAGGTCAGTGGATGTGTGCGCAGGATGGAAGGATTCGGCACCCGGCCACCCGGCAGTACCATTCCTTCCCATGGACGGCCTTGCGCCTTTTCCAGCTTGAGCAATGCGGAGGCAAGGCCATCGGGATCACCGGTCAGCAGCACTGCCCCCAGATCGGCCTCATATTCGCGGGTTCGTGACAGGGCCATCTGCAGCAAGCCGCCAATGGTCGGCGCAAACACCAGCAGCAGTACAACGCTCCACGGTATCGAGGTTGCCCCGCCAAACAGCATGGCCGGTATGTTCAGGATGATGGAAATCATGCCGAAGGTCGACATCAGCGAGGTGAAGCGGCTGACCATGTCGGCAATCGCCATCACCCTGACATCCTCATTGCTGATATGGGTGATCTCATGCGCCATTACGCCAGCCAGTTCGCGCCGCGACATCGAGCGGATCAACCTGTCGGTCAGACAAATCGCCGAATCGTCAAGCCGGCCGACTGCAAAGGCATTCATCATCTGCGAGGGCAATACATAGAGTTTCGGCCTTTGTGCAATGCCAGCACGGCGTACCAGCTCGTCCAGGATCTCATGGCCCGCGGGAAAGCGCTCCCTGCCAACCGGCATTGCCTTGTACATGCGCAGAACCAGTGCCGGCGAAACCCGGCTTGCCACATACAGGCTGACGCCGCCAAAAATGGCGGCATAGACAAGCCCGGTCACACCGAAGAATACCCAGGCACAAATGGCAAGCAGGGCAAGCGAACCACCGACCAGGAGCCATGTATGAATGAGATTCAACAAGGCGTGGCTGCGCTGGGTAACCGGATCCAGGCGTAACGTGCTCATTGGAACAATCCCTTTGCGACCTTTCAATTCACTGCCGACTTAGGCGACGGCTGTTGCGACATCAACAGCCAAGGGCCCGGAATATGCCATCATGGCGCCGGATTTGGAGGGCAGAAGCCGGTGAGATGAAGTCTGCCCGTGCAAGTCTTCCTTTCATATGGCGATGCGTTGCAGTGTTTCCAACATGGTTAACGAATCGTAAGGCTGGCGCATGATAGGCTCGCGGCTCCATGATATTGCAGGTATCAACGCGGCGCTCACCCCGACTTGACCAACCAATTGCGGGACAAGAAATGAGACATGACACTTATTGGGGCTCCACGCTCGCCAGAATGCTGATGGCGCTTTCGGTATTGGCAATGTCGAGCCAAACCATGCCTGCCCATGCCGAACCACCACAAACAGCTTTTCGGGGCTAAGGCGCTGCCGGCAAACCTGCCTGTGCAGTCGGTCGGCTTTTATTCCAGCGGGCTGTATTGCTGGCGCGCAAGCCATCTCGTAGACGGCCCCGACTGGCAGGTCATGCGCTTGTCGCGCAACCGGCGCTGGGGGCATCCTGAACTGCTCAAGACCATAGAGGCGCTTTCCGTCAAGGCGCGTCAGGACGGCTGGAACGGGTTGCTGGTTGGAGATATTTCACAGCCGCGCGGCGGGCCGATGCTGACCGGTCACGCTTCGCACCAGATCGGACTCGATGCCGTGATATCTGGTTCACCCGATGCCGGACCACCGGTTGAGCTACAAGGAACGGGAAGAGACCAGCGCGATTTCGGTGTTGAAGCCCAACAGCTTTTATGTTGACGATGCCCGGTGGAAGCCGCAATTCACCCGGCTTCTGTACAATGCGGCCTCGTTTCCCCAGGTCGAGCGCATTCTGGTGCATCCCGGCATCAAGAAGAAATTGTGTGACAGCGTGAAAGGCGACCGGAGCTGGCTTGCCAAGATCAGGCCCTATTACGGCCATCACTATCATTTTCACCTGCGGATCAAATGTCCGGCAGGCTCGGGGAATTGCAAGCCGCAGGCTCCCGTTGCAAAGGGAGACGGATGCGACAAGTCACTCGATTGGTGGTTTGCCGAGGGCTTGGTGCCGAAGAAACCTGCCAAGCCACCGAAGAAGCCCTCAAAGCCAAAACCACCGCGCTATCTGACCTTGTCGGGAATGCCTGCACAATGTGCAACGATACTCAATGCCGATGACGTGCCCGCGAAAAAAGCCGAATTTCGCACCCGCGAAACAGCTTTCAATGCGCCGGAGATCGAAATACCCAAGGTTGATCCCATGGCAATCCTGGCAAGCAAGCCGATAGAGGCGAGCAAGAACACCGTAGCAGCTGGTGCAGGCGCGGTTCCGGCCAATGTGCCGGTACCCACGCCGCGCCCGGTTCGATAGGGCGCAGCAATTCACGGCAGGGATCAGGACAGATCAGGCTGCCGACACGCCGGTTCCAATCGGGCAGGCGACACCGGTTCCGCCGATGCCGCAATAGCCGTCCGGATTCTTCGCCAGATATTGCTGATGATATTCCTCGGCATAATAGAACGGGCCGGCATCACGGATTTCCGTGGTGATGCTGCGGGTGATGCCACCTTGCGCCAGTGCTGCACCGTAAGTGCTGCGCGACGCATTAGCGGCTTCCATCTGCTCCGCAGAAAAGGTGTAGATGCCTGAACGATACTGGGTACCCACGTCATTGCCCTGGCGCATGCCCTGGGTCGGGTCGTGGTTTTCCCAGAATACCTTCAACAAGCCCTCATAGCTGATTACCGCCGGATCATAGACTACCAGCACCACTTCATTGTGACCGGTAAGACCGGTGCAGACTTCCTGATAGGTCGGATTGGGCGTCATGCCTGCCATGTAGCCGACGGCAGTGACATGCACACCGGGCGTTTCCCAGAACTTGCGCTCCGCCCCCCAGAAGCAGCCAATGCCGAACACAGCCTTTTCCATTCCGTCGGGCCATGGCTCATGCAGGGAGTGGCCGGATACGAAATGGTGGGTTGTTGTAGGCAATTGCTCCGCTCTTTCGAAGCGCATGCGCTGCATCGGGAAGCTTGAGCTTGTGGTTGAACATGTCGAGCAGGAACATCTTGAACACTTCCAGTTGGGGTTGACGTGCTCATTGGTCTTGGCGCGCTGATGGGCCGCCGTCAGTCTCGAAAAGCTTTCCTGCCAGCGGCGGCGGCGATTTCTTGCACCAGGCAAACAGGAAGTCGCGAACGCTAACACCGCCGGCGTTGGCGATTTCCACGAGCAACAAACACAGGATCCCAGACGAAGGATACATCTTTTCCGCGATGAACTGGCGAACAGACTCGCTGAACCCGATTGAATCGTTCCCAGTCGAGGTGAAGCGGCGTAAACACGACTGCCGAATCTGCAATGGACCTCGACAGGTCGAGAACACCTGATACCAGAGCCATGGCCAAACTGAGCAGGCTCAATATCCTGAACAATGCCTGGAACATCACGCCATCCCCGTTTCATGTCATGAAAATCTGGGTCATGCGATGGCTCCACCGCTAACCGATCCAACGGACCCGCATCACTTGCAAGTCTGATTTTCCGGGTCGAAACCCTCACCAAAATCTAATGGCAGCCATGAGATTTCGCAATGGTGCAACTTTCCTTTGCACCATCGGACCGATTCCGATATCAGCGCTTGAACCCGCACAGCTTATTTGTATAGTGCGCCAGCCTGAGCGAGGCATGATGCCTTGCTCATGTGGTTGGGAAGAATGCCCTGGTCGTGGCATGCCTTCCCTGGCTTTGGCCAATCGGTATACAGAGAAGCGTGCGCTTCTCTTTCGACCCCGTACAAATGCCGGGGCAGAATATACGGATGTGGCCGAGTGGTCGAAGGCGCCCCTGTTTCGGCTTTGCCGAAACACTCCAGCAGAGAGGCGTGCGCTTCTCTTCGACCCCCGCCAAAATGCCGGGGCAGAATAAACGGAGAGGTGGCCGAGTGGTCGAAGGCGCCCCTGTTTCGGCTTTGCCGAAACACTCCAGCAGAGAGGCGTGCGCTTCTCTTCGACCTCCTGGCAATGCCGGGGCAGAATATACGGAGAGGTGGCCGAGTGGTCGAAGGCGCACGCCTGGAAAGTGTGTAGGCGGGTAACCGTCTCGAGGTTCGAATCCTCTCTCCGCCATCATTTGTTCTTAAATATCTGATTTATAAATCTTATTCTGTATCTTCTGACGGTGCCACCCTTATGCCATCCTTTGGGGTTTGTGAACCCGCCATTTGAATGGATTTTCCGGACTTTGGTCCAGATCTATAACGGCCGTTCTCTGAAAAATCGACTAAGTTGGCAAACAATCTTGGTGGCCGGAAATCCAAGCAAAACCGATCCTGTTAGAAAGTCAGCGGTGAGCTACCGCTACTCAAAGGCAACAAAATTCCGCTTCCACCTGGCTTTGTTCGACCCGCAAGGCGGATAACCTTAAGCAGACATTCACCAATGCCGGACGCGTTGACGCGCGCCACCAATTCTTGATTGCATCGATGTTTGGAATTCGCGAGGTTCGATATCGTGCAGTATCCGGCACCTGTTGGTCCCTGCACAGCAAGGCCTGGTACACCCGGCAATCCCGCATCAGACTGAATTCAGCGGGTCGTGCAGGCTCCATCCAAATTCGCGAATAACGCTCGCGTGCTCTCCGCGTGCGCACTGGGCCAAACAAGGTCAGCAGGAACTAGAACAGCTTCGAATATCGCACGGTGCAACAGATTGTCTTCAGCTCCCAGTCAGGCCATGCAAGCTCATGTCATTGGTTTACGGTTGTTGCGGTCAAAACCGTCGCTTTCGCACTGCGCAAGCATGGCCCCAACCGCCAAGGTGATGATCTGCTATCCAGCACTTGCGAGCGTCTCGTTGCGCACTATCGCTCCGTCTTCGAGGGTGACGATCTTGTCTGCGAGTTCGAGAATGCGGGGTCGTGGGTGACCATGACTGTAGTTGTTCCGCGCGACCTGCCGAGATCCTTGAGCAGCGTTACGGCGGCAAGTCCGCTTGTCTTGTCCAATGCGGCAGTCGGTTCATCGGCAAAGATCACTTCGGGATTGGAAACGAGCGCTCTTGCAATGGCCACGCGCTGCTTCTGACCGCCCGACAGATTGGCTAAAGATATTCCATGCGTGCGCCCAACCCCAGCGTCTCCGTGAGATGGCTTGCCGCCAGATGATGACGGCCCGGTTCGCCGCGACCGTGCACCTGCAGACCCATCAGAACGTTTTGCCTTGCGTTCAGGCTCTCGTGCAGGTTGTGCGCCCGGAATACAGCTCTCAGCCTGCGGCGCAACAAGATTTGCGTCTCTTCATCGGCTCCGTTGAGTTCCGTGCTCCAAAACACGAGCGCTCCCGACCTGTACATCACGAAGGGCAGCCCATCAGGGTCAGAAGCGTCGTCTTGCCCGATCCGGAAGGCCCCATCAAAACGGTCAGCGAACCACGCTCCACCCGCAGGTCAATACCGAACAGAACCTGCTTCCGGCCTCGCCCTCACCGAAAGTGTGATCTAGGCCCTTTATGATTATCGGCGCATCATCCATCATCGGCCCCTAGAAAGATCAGCAGGATCAGCGGCCTTGAGCTTGCGAATTGCCATCAGGCCGGATAGGCGCAGGTCGGTCCTGACAAAGATGGCGACAGCGCGCTCGGAAGTCATGAAGATCGGAAGGTTGTTGTGTGCGAGCGCCATATAGAAAAAAGTTGGGAAAATGCGAGCCCCGGCCAGATCCGATCGCAGCGAGAATCAGCGCTTCTTCCAGAATGACACCAACAAAGAAGTGCATCCGTAGCCCATTGCCTTGAAAGTCGCGTACTCACGGATGTGGTCAGGCAACGTCTGTCGCCAGAACCCGATAGGCGATCACGACACCAACGAGGAGGCCGATGGCCACGCCAAAGGCGAAAATCAGGCCGGTAGGCCGCTCGGTCATCTGATAGCGTTGTTCTTCAGCCATGGCTGACGTGATCGGGCGGATGCGTATTTGTGTCGGCAGGAAACAGTTGCACCAGTTCCCCGGCAACCTTGTCGTGATTTGCCCCGGGTCGAATTTTCAGCAGAATATGATTGGGTGCTGCCGAGCTTCTTTGCGGAAACAACCGAAAGAATGTCTGGTCAGACACAAGGAATACGCCATCACCGCCAAACCTGCCGCCTATTGTCACCGATCCAATTGCCCGAAGCCGACGGTTCTGCATTTCAAACGTGACTGCCGCATCCGGGCTCGTGTTTTCGAAGACCCCCATGTCGATAAATCGCGTTCGCAGGTCTACCAAGGCAGTGTCTTCAAGAGCCAGGCCGGCAAGCTGCTTGGACAGGTCCTGCCGCACGAAGCCCACTGCGTCCGGACTTAGCGCAATGAACTGGATCGATGAGGAGGTTTGCTGTCCAGACAGCCACTTCGCTTGCCCAAGATAGATCTCTTTGCCCCCTTCAACGTCAGGGTGCGCCAGAGCGCGGATCATCCACTGGCGGGGTATCTTGGAGGCATCCGAGAGGGTCTGTGCCCCACTCGCCGAGATCATCATGAGGCCCGGATGAAAGAGCCTGTAAGGCGTCGCGACCGATTCAAACATTGAGCCAGCGAGGCCAAGCTGCACAAACACAAGGACATTCGCGAAAGCCACGCCGGCAAGCGCGGCCATCAGTCTTCCCGGATTGTGCGTCAGTTGCAGGTATCCGATTGGCAACCGACCCAAAAGCGCCGTGAGAATGAGCGTCATCGAGAACCCTCACCGTTCGCATCGATGCCGGTCACAGCAATGCGAGCCACAACTTCCAGGCCCGCGAACCGCGCGGCACGGGCGCTGGAAGCTTCATCGAGCGAAACGATAACGCGCACAACTCGCGCGTCCGTATTTGCCGCTGGATCGTCGTCAGTGACGCTCTGGCGACCAATGATTGCACCAATTCTTGCGACATGGCCCTTAAGTGGCATTTCGCCGGTAACCTCTGAAATGATGGAAACTGGCTGGCCAATTCCAACGCGACGGACATTGGTCTGGAAGACTTCGAGCTCCGCTTCCATCCTTCCGATATCACCCAGACGCAAGAGCCCGGATTGTGGTAGCCGCTCACCCTCACGCACCGCAATGTCAATGACGACCCCGTCACGCGGAGCATGAATGCGGGCACGATCGAGATCGCGTTTCGAACGTTCAAGAGATGCTTCCGCGGAAGCCAAGTCTGCCGAAGCAACGCTTACATCAACCGGCAAACCATCCGGTCCAGATTGATATCGAGTAAGCGATGCCTCCAATCGCGACACATCTGCTTTCGCAGCATCGGCGCGAGATCGCACCTCGTCGAGGGCAACCTCCGACATTGTGCCGCGTTCGAAAAGACTTTTGGCCCGCGCCAGAGCCGAATCGGCCAGGGCGAGCGAAGCGCGAGCGCTTTCAAGGCTTGCTCGGGTCTCGCCTTCCGCTGCGGCGGCTAGCACCTTTTTTTGGGCCAGTATTGCCCGGCTTGTATTCACATTGTTTTCCGCGGTTGAAACCGTCGCTTCGTATTGTGTAATGCTGTCGAGGACGGCCAACAAATCACCGGCCGCCACTGTGTCTCCTTCAGACACCAGCAGTTGCCTGACGCGGGCGTCGCCGGAACCGAATGGCGCTCCTACGACAACGATGCCGTCACGCGGTCGCAATTCACCCAACGCCAGCACATCTCCGGTCTCGACCAGGGCTACACGTTCTGGCGATGGGCTTCGATCGACAGGGATCGCAATCGGCTGACTGGCGCCTGCTCCGGGTTTCAAGGAGGTCATCTCAAAGAAGGTGCGGACCCAGGGACCTTGGAAATACAGACCGGCGACCGCGCCGGACAAAATGAGCCCAAACGCCAGCGCAACGCGGACCAGGAGGCCGGGAGAACGTGCACCTGACTGCGTTCCCGACCCCTTTCCATTTTCGAGCACAGGAACCGTTGCCGCTTCCTGTGGTCCGATACCGGGTTTAGTTGATTTCGCCATTGCTGCCGCTTCCTGTCTCCTTCATTGAATGGCGCAGGCCTCTTGAACAGCTGCCGGCGCCGCGCGTTTCCCAATCAAAGCCCGAGACCGGCAAGTTCGTCCGGAGTCACAACGCCGTCACCGTTCACATCCAAACGCGAGAACGCCATATCGTATCTCTTGTTCTTCTGAATCATCCCGGCGCGGCCCAGATTGGAAGCAGCGTTCAAGTCAATAAACGTGACAAATTCGCTCTTGTTCAGTGCGTTGTCAGCATTCGCGTCGGCCAACTGGAAATTGGCAGCGCCCTTTTCCCGATCGGTGTCGGCGGCACTTGCGTGATGTGCCTGCGCGAGCAGCACAACAAGTCCCGAGGCAAGGCACAATATGGTTTTGCGGGTTGGCAAAGCGTTCGACATCTGATGCTCCTCAAGATCAATCAATGGCTGCATCGAGCTGCAGCATGAAAAGCAACCATGAGAGATCAGTGTTTCCTGCGTGTTGCGTAAAAAGCCGAATTGATGACGCCGTGTTTCAGAAATGTCGTATTGTAATAGTTTGAAACAATTTTTCTCCGCTGAAGTCGGCGAACCATGCGAGCAATGTGTGTATGAATAACAGGCCAAACCGCATCATTGTTGTGGACGACGATCCCGAGCTTCGGGCGCTTTTGCGCCGTTATCTCTCCGGGCATGGATTCGAGGTGCGAGAGGCGGATAGTGGTCGCTCCCTCGATCGGGAGCTATCACGAAGCCCGGCTGATGCAATCGTTCTGGATCTGATGATCCCGGGCGAGGACGGGCTGGCGATTTGCCGCCGCATAAGGGCGGCAGGCGACATGACACCGATTTTGATGCTTACCGCGCGAGGCGATCCGATTGACCGGATCATCGGACTTGAGACTGGCGCCGACGACTACCTCGCCAAACCTTTCGAGCCGAGGGAATTGGTAGCGCGGTTGGCCGCCGTGCTGCGCAGGACACAATCCAATGTCCTGAGCCTTTCCAATCAAACGGTTTACGCCGGATCTGTCCATATTGATCTGTCCTCAATGACAGCCTGGCGTGATGGATCAGAGTTGAAACTGACGAGCCGTGAGTTTGCGTTGCTGGCAACACTTGCAAAGAGCGGCGGCCGGCCATTGAGCCGTGCACAGCTCATAGAAAGGGCATTTGGCCGCGAGGCAGATGTCAGTGACAGGGCCATTGACGTACAGATCGCGCGTCTACGAAAGGCGATAGGTGACACTGGCAACAATCCCGAAATGATCAAAACGGTTTGGGGCGTGGGCTATGTGCTCGCGGTCCGGCATGATTAAGACCTTCCGGATGCAAACCATTACTGTGATGTTGGCTACGAACGTAACCGCTATTGTATTGTCACTCGCAATGATCAGCGTTCTGCTTATCCGCCCGGCGGCCGAGACTGGTGCCAATATCACCGCAGATGTAGTCGATGCGCTGGCCAGTCTTTCGAGCGTATGAATCCGGCTGATCGCTTGATGATCTTGCGGAACCTGGACGAACAAGAGAACTTGAGCATAAGAGTATCCAGCGCCGCGCCCGAAACCCTCGGTGCCAGGCCCAGTCTCTTTGGCGGCTTCTTCCTGCAAGCATTGAAACAACGTCACGAAACGCCGGCGCCACCCAATGGCGTTTGGATGATCGCGGCTGGTTCTGGATACAAACAAAGATTGACGAGCGCCGGTGTGGATATCAATCCGCACTCGTCAGATCAGCGATCCTGTAGCGGCCTTCTGTTGGTCTCATTGATCGCCCTGCTGGTGGCTATTGCAGGTGGCCTTGCGGTTCAGCGTCGTGTCACACTGCCTTTGAGCGCTCTCGAAGAACAGGTCGATCGGATGGGAAGTGTGAAAACCCTTTCTGACCTGGACGAATCCGGACCTCGGGAAATAGCCGCACTATCGCACGCGCTCAATCGAATGACGCGGCGCATCCAACAGACCGAAGCGGACAAGGCGATCATGCTTGCCGGCGTTAGTCACGATCTACGAAGCCCTTTGACGAAGCTCCGGCTTTCGTTGGCCATGCTGGATGATGCCGACACCGAACTCCTTGGGACTGAAACAGGTCGATCGGATAGAGAGCATGCTGGGACAATTTCTCGAATACGCACGCGGGTTCGCAGAGGAACCGTTGCATCGTGTTTCGGTCGGTAAACTGATCGCTCTGCAGTCGAACTTGCAGACGCGGCGAACCGCGTCGAGATAGTGCTCCGGAAGATGAGGAAGTGAATGTCAAGAAAGATGCATTTGTCCGTGCCGTCGCGAACCTTCTGGCAAACGCGCTTGTACGTGATGCCCGCCGGTTCGGATAAATGCGACTTTCATCGGAGATGACCTCCTGGTGGAGGTTGTCGACGGCGGACTTGGTATGGACCCCGATAGCGCGGAAGCGTTGGTCAGGCCTTTGCGCGAGGAAACACTGCCAGGACGGGAGACGGCACTGGATTGGGTCTCGCAATTGCGGATCAGGTGGCCATCGCACATGGCGGGTCCCTGAGCTTCGGTCGTTCGGAGAAAGGTTTACAGCTACCATTCAAATTCCTTTGCCGGAACATGATACGGCGGCGTCATGAGTTGAGGCCGTTAACGAGCAACGATCTAGAGCGTCTGGTTTCAGGTCAGGGGAACGATGATTGTTGTGACCGCTATAGGGGCGCGAAGCGGTCATTGCTAAATTGCTGACAAAGGGCACCGGAACCTGTTCCGGCTCTGCTTTGGTGATCCGAGTGCTTTGCTGTTTGTTACCCCGAGTTGATATGTGCCAAGGCCAGAGTGAGTTTCCTGCGCCTTTCTGGTGCATCGCCGCGGCCATATGCGGGAATTGATCTCGTGAGAAGGCTGCATCCGACGCCTGGTTCTTGTTGACCCGCAAGCGAACGGGGACGGAAGAAAACCTCCAAAAAAATACATGAACATAGGTTGCAGGTTGTCATCAGTAAAGAACAACAAGGGATGGTTCCTCAAGCACTATTCAGCATTGCCGCCCATGCAATAGGTTGCCCATTCCCGCATCAGTACGCGGCGTTTTTCCAGCGCGTCGGCGCGGCGATAGGCTTGCTCCACCGCATTGCCGACATTGTGTGCCAAGGATATTTCAGCCAGTTCCCGTGGAAAGGACGTGCAATCCCCGGCCCAATCGCGAAAGCTGGAACGGAAGCCGTGAACCGTTGCGTCCGTCACCTTCATGCGCCGCAATAGCATTTCCATTGCCATGCCCGACAAGGGCCGGTTTGGCTTCTGACCGGGAAACACCCAATCATTCATACGCGCCTCATGCAGCGGCTGGAGAATGGCTAGTGCGGCTTCCGACAACGGAACGCGATGTTCCTTGCGCGCCTTCATTCGCTCGGCTGGCAGGGTCCAGATACCTGCCTCCAGATCAATTTCCCTCCATCGTGCTTCCAGCACTTCGCCCGACCGACACCCGGTAAGGATCAGCAATTCCAGCGCCCGCGCTGCCAGCGCCTCATGGCGCTTGAGCCGTTCCATGAAGGCGGGAATGTCTGCAAAGGCCATTGCCGCATGATGACCGCGCACCAGCTTTTTCGGCTTGCTCAGCACATTCTCCAGATTGCCCCGCCAAACGGCAGGATTTGCTCCTGACCGCCAGCCATGCGTCTGAGCATAGGACAACACCTTTTCAATCCGGCCCCGCAACCGCGATGCCGTTTCCGGTCGTTTGGTCCAAATCGGCTGCAACACGCTTAGCACGTCTGCCAGTTCGATTTCGGCAACCTTCCTTTTCCAGATCGGCTTGCAATAGGTCGTAAGCGTGTTGCGCCATTGTTGCCGGTGCTTCGGATTGCTCCAGCCGCCGTCCTTGGCTTCGAGAAACTTTTCTGCACATTCGCCAAAGCTTGGTTCGTTAGCAGGCTTACGTTCCAACCGTGGATTGCCGCCATTGGCGAGCGTTTCCCGAAAACCAGCTGCTTTTGATCGGGCAGCAGCAAGGGAAACAGCCGGGTAAGGTCCGATTGCCATTTCGTTCAATTGGCCGTCTCGCTTCCAGCGAAAGGACCAGGAACGCGCGCCCGATGGCTTCACCCTCAAATACAGGCCACCACCATCATGCAGCCGTCCGGCTGTCTTTGCAGTGAGAACATTGAATGCACGTGCCATGCGGAACCCTCCAACTGGTGCCACCTCAGTGCCACCCTCAGAAGCCGGATTGTAGCAAACAGCCACGTGCAGCTGCAAACAGTGAAGCTAGAAACGCAAATTATTTCAATGGCGATCTTGACATACCTGAACTTCACAGAACAATAGTATGGCGGACTCTTCTCTCCGCCATTCAATCAAGATAAAACAATCTTCCCAACCGGCCCTGGCGGGAATGTCGCGTTAGGTGAGCGTGATGCTGCGCGGCGCAATTGCTGACAGCGAGGAAGTCACTTCACTGCTGGCGCTGTCAGCACCCTACTTGACTGTGGGCACCGGCATTTTGCGAGCAGTTCGACACGGTGCGAAACACCGCCTGCAAGGTAGCCTCGATATTGCCAAGCCCACGCGAGCCGATAACAATCATGTTGGCCTTTGCGAGCGGCAATTGCAACGATGGTCCGGCCACCGGTCCGGTCTCGACCATCTTGTCGATTGCCGTGACATTGCGCTCCTTGGCAATTTGCTCAGCATGCGAAAGCAATTCGCCAGACAGCAGTTTCATCGCCTCGAAATCCGCTCCGGAAATGTGCTCCATCTGGGCGTAACTGCGTAATTCCTTCGACAGGTTCGGCAATTGATGCGATCTAAGAACGGTCAGTATTATCAGTGTGGACGGTAGCCAGCGGCGATATCGGCAGCATATTCCACCGCCTTGAGCGAATGGTTGGAACCATCAATTGCAACCAGAATCCTGTCGATCATATTCTTCCCTCCTTTTGTTCACATCCCACCATGGCATCGAATGCAAGCAATTGCGAGGGTTATGGTCAGGCCCTTTCCGGCGTCTTCTTGCTGTTGTGCCATGGTGCTGGGTGCGTGTGAGCGCTACCGTTCGAATTCGAAATATCATGAGAAAGCAGGCTATGCCGAAAGGGCGATGGCCATTATACATGGGGCGAATGTCCATGGGGCCATTGGTTCATTGTGCTTCGTCGGGCGGGGTGATCACGTCGAAATCACCCGGAGGATCCTTCGGAAGGTTCCCGAACTCGCTGGTATGAATGCCGCGACTGATCAGTTCGCGAATCGCTGCTGCCCGCGACGGGAGCCGGTTCTGGAAGCGCCAATCGTCGATCACCCTGATTTCATCGTCGCTCAACATGAGCTGGATCTTTTCCGTTCGTTTTCCTGCCGCGCGCGCCAATGAGCACCTCCTCGTTCCCGGGTAACGTGAGTTGGAGTTTGATACGTATGTTCCATCGTTTCTCCCTGCAATGGAAGGGCTGCATCTTGCGCGGCCATGACAAGCGACAGATGTTACCTCGCATGCATTACCTAACCATATGATTTTATTTGTATTTTCTGATCTCCAACCCAATCTCTGGTCTGTAGGCAAAACGCAAATGAGGGCCGCATATCGCGGCTTTGCCGGATAACACAGCGATTTCGTCAAACTTTAATTGCAAGAGGAAAATGTGATGAATACCGAAAGAACTACAGTCGAAGCCCGTCAGGGGCGTTCATCCGGCGCGGTGCGCCGCGTGCTTTCGATATCGCTATTGCTGGCCGTCGTGGCCGGTCTGGTTCTGTTTCTGGTCTTCTGAACCTTCGCAGAAACATCCAGCGATTTGCGGTTTGCGATAAAGCCATTGCCGCAAACCATTTTCCACTGATCCCGACCAGCGATCGCTGCCACTGATCGCAAAATGAAAGGAGAGAGTGATGAGAAATACCGTTCTGGAAATCAAACCCGGTGTCGAACCCCTCAATACCGGCGTCGAAAATACCCGCAAGCTCGCAACCACCGTGGCTGCGTGCCTCGCCGATACATATCTGCTGCTGGTCAAGACCCAGGCCTATCACTGGAACATCGTCGGACCGCTGTTCCACTCCGTGCATACCATCACGGAAGAGCAGTACACCAACCTGTTCAAGGCGGTCGACGAGATCGCGGAGCGTATTCGCGCTCTGGGTCATCCAGCGCCGACCAGTTTCTCGGACCTGATTGCCATTTCGGGAATTGATGAAAGCAAAGGCGATGCAACCGGTGAGGAGATGATTGCCGATCTCGTCAAGGGGCATGAATGCGCAGCCCACGAAGGTTCCGTGAAGCGGCTGAGCAAGCCGACCTGAACAGGTATGCTGACCGCGCGCATGGCCTTTCACGAGAAGAGCGTGTGGATGCTGAAGGCATTGATGGCCAACTGAGTGGTGCACCACAAGCGGGCTGCCGCTCGGATGATGGCAGCCCCGAAGAGAGAGCGTTTCACATCTTCATCAATCGCTTCGAACCCAAAAAGCCAACCAACTGAGAATATCATGACCAGCAAGAAGCATATGTGGAAGACCCCTTGAACCAGTGGGATCGGAGATCGAGAACCTCAAGGCGAGAGCGGCGGAAGCAGGTGCCAGTGCCCGTATCAAATACGAAACAGGTTGCGGCGGGAACTGCAGGAGAAGCAGAAAGGACGCCAGGAAACTCGACGAGTTGCGCAGTTCGGGCAGTGATGCATGGCAGGACCTGAAGGTCAGGGTCGAGCAGACCAGTCTGAAGCGCATTGAGAAGGCGATTTCACGCTTCGCAGCATGACCTGCGCGGACTGATCTCTGCATTGATCAACTCGAAAAACTGGCGGTGGTGGCTCCATGAAGGTGCCGCCACCGCCAAGTGAGCAAAACTGGCCGCTATCCGGTGCTGAAGAAACCCGACTTCCCGGAAATCCGACAGTAACTTCGACACCGACGGCAAGCACTGGCAAAGGCTTTGGCAGGAAAAACACCTACCCATTCACAAACACGTACAACAGCGCTTTTACCAGCGCACACCCGCTTTCAAATGTCATGCCGCAAGCCTCTCGGTCGCCATCTCAGACCAGCGAAGCCCTGCATGATATCTTGCGTCAAGCTTTCCTTCATGTGAAGAGATGCAGCCAGCCATTGTCGAAAGCGAGCGAACAGGATCGGCCAGCACGTCTGCAGTGCCTCACGCGGCGCCTCGATCATCACCGAAGAAGCGGTTCATGTACCAGCGCTTTCACCGTCATGCACAATCTGCATTGGCGAGCCAGGCCGCAGCCGGCCGCCATTACCCTCGATTACGCCGACAACATTGCGAATGAGCTTGTTGCCACCACCAAGACATCGATGCAATTGACGATCCGTAATATTGCAGGCTGATCGCTTGCCACGACAACCGGTGCTGTCGGGATGAAGTTCAAGAACGCTGAAGCCCTGATCGGCTTGCCGGTCATAGCTGTGCAGGAAGGCACGTCCGCCCGTTTCTGCCGCTGGTGGCATTTCTTGGCGCTGCGATGAAGGCTGCACATCCGGCAAGTCCCCATTCCGGAAGAGTTATTCTGCCCAGTTATAGGCGCAGGCTGCCACGGTCTTCTCCGTCGCCCGCGGCAATTTCGGCGCACGCTCTGCCCGCGCAAGCCCGCCTGTTGCAACCAGTTGCGAACGCTCTCAGCCGCCATTGGCGGTTGGTGCATCCTGATCAAACAGGGTCACTTCATCGCTTGTCGTGTCGTGCAGGCCAGCGACAAAAAGCGTGTCTTGCGCAGCCCTGCGAGTTTCGGCTCATTCAGAGTTTCCGCCAGAAGACGCGCCGACGCTTTAATGCCCACCGTGACCCAGAAGCAGCACGATCTTTCCATGGCCTTCGTGCAAGCTCTGCTGGCAACCTTGGACATTGGCCGCCATATCTACCTTGGTATCGGCAGCCAAGCAGCAACAGGTCACGATGCTGTCGGCTCAGGCCTGTTCTGCTGCCGGAGAGACCAAGCGCATTCCTGACTCGCTTTACCACGCTAGAGCGGACCGGCTGTAACAGAGCAAGGAGGAAACCGCCGCCTGCCGAAACGACTTCACGTACCGGCTATCCTGACCTCGTGCTCACAGAGCCGTATCGCAATGGCTGGTGTCTCGATTGCAGGCGAAAGCAGCACTTCAGCCTGCGCTTCGGCGATATCCGGATCCCTTCACCTTGTGCGACAGCGGCAGGCCGAAAAAGCCTGCAAAGCTACTCCTGATGTCGGATCAACGCTTTCCAGCGCGCGCCGATAGACTTCGGAACGCACATCAATGCAAAAGGCGGCCTGCAGGAAGGGGCGCTCGCCGGATGTCGATCCTTCAAGTCCTTCAAGCGCGTTTGCCGAGGGTGGCGCTGGTGGGCGCGCTCCATCGCATCCTGCAGGATGGCAAGCGCAATATGTCCAGCGCCAGGCTTGAGCGTTTCGCCATGCGCGGCGACGGTCTGTACTTGTCCGCGACCCCTGGAACATGCGCAAGCAATTGCCTCTTCCCAGATCAGCCGGATTGCGAGAATGCCAACGAAGGGTCTGGTCGCTACCGCCGGCCAGTTCGGCCTGCCACAACAACCAGCGTGCATGCTGTGACCAGCCGCCAAGGTCCATATAGAAGGCGGTGGAAAACGGTCTCGGCTGAAGCTTCGCTCAAGCCCAATGCGCCACAATGCGCCGCCAAATTGCCCCTTCGGCAGTGTCCGGTATTGCGCAGACATGGGCGCAGAAGCCTGAAAGCCCGGCGATTTCGGGGTGAGGTCATGCATGGCGGTACGCGCCAGGCGTCATATGCCTCCATTCCGGGGGTCCGGAGACCGAAAGCTGACCACGATTCAAAATGCCTGCCGCCCAGAGACCGACTGATTTCTCCTGTGACCGATGGCGGTCCGTTCCTGTCGGTTCAGCAGCAGAGGTCAGCCACAGTTGGAAGCAGGCGTATCGGGCTGTCAGAACCAGGATCAGTCGCTGCCTTCAGCGCGCTGATATCGGCCGGCTTCTGCTTGAATGGCGAAGCCGCAGCTCGTCAGATCTTCATCGGAGATCTTTCCCTCCCTCAACGCGAGCGCATATTGGGATGCGGCCTGCGTGGCGCTGATACCGGCGACACGGGCAAGCCGTGCGGGAAGCTGTTGCCAGGTCTTCATCGCCCTGTCCGAGAAAGGGGTTTACCGCGACCGTTGCTGCCAGCGGAAAGGCGGGAGGAATTCTGCATTGCCGCCCGTTCGGCAGATTTCAGGATATCTTGAGCCAGGGCATGGAGTCTCAAACATGTCTTTCTCAAGATTTCCTTTGGTTGCCGGTGTCTGGAAGCCGCCAATGGCGCGGTCGAGCAAGGCGTTGAGGTAAAGCCCGTTGGCCAGATGAACCCCCTCAGACCTGCAGTCGCGGGATGGTGTGCCCAGAGTGGGAACAATGCCTGTCGAAGGCCACGATGCAAATGACAGGACTGCCAGAACAATCAGGGCCACGTCAGGGGACGGGTATTGGCGCCTTTGGAAGGGCGCTGCCCGAGCTGCGCCGCTGCCTGAGCGAAAATGGCAGCCGCCGCGGACGCTGCAACGGTACGCCGGGTCAATTCTGCGGGGGCAAGGTCAGCCAGTCGCCACCAGATAGGCCACGCCAAAGATAAGGATTACCAAGGGCGAGCCTGTGCGGTCTTGGGGCCAATGAACAGTGTGAAAGCCGTCGCTATGAAGGGCCATAGCACCAGCGCCAACGCAAAGGACCTGAGAACGGCAGCAAAGGCTTGGTACTGCGACGGGTCTGGACGGCCTGCCCTGCAAAACCGCCTCCCGAAGAAAGGAAGGCATGCGCCTTGTAGAGCGAATAGGCAACAATGTGCAAAAGTGCAAGCGCCCACAGGCCCAGCCCGCGACGGCCATTTGCGATATGGTCACGACCATGCCAGCGATGTCTTGATCGCGCTCTGGAGTCAGCATGACCATGGCACCGAACAGGGCCGTCAGACCACCGATCATGGTCAATTGCGCCTTCATCGAGGCGGGGCTTGCCTGAACGGGCCTGCAGCCGTGATCCGTCCACCCCGCCGGAATTGATGATCCCTGCATGCAGGAGCTGATACCGGGGTTGGTGCCTCCATCACAAGCCAGCCATGCAGCGGAAAGCTGGCGGTCTTCAGGTTGCAGCCAGAACGAGGAATGCAACGCCGAGATTTCCAATGACACCCAGGCCGGTTGCCGTTGCTGTATCGGCAAGGGCGGCAATGTCGCCAGTGCCAAAGGCGATTGCGAACACGATTGCCGAGACTAGCAGCGCAAGGTCACCCCCATGCCATACGAGAGCGAACTTGATGGAGGCACGCTGCGCTTGCGGCCGGTCGCGGTAAAACAGCAAAAGCCGTTTCAATGTCAGCCCTACCGCAACGGATGCAATCAGAAGCATTGCCATGCTTGCCGCCTGAACAAGCACAAGGACGCAGGCAAGCGTCGACAGCATCAGCCCGTGAAATCTTCCCTCCCGGTCCTCACCGTCGATATAGGTCCGGCTGTAGCGCATCACGACCCAGCCGATGAACGATACGAGAATGGCCATGGTGATGCTCACCAGATCGGCGCGCATTGCCAGGAGCATCCCGCCATTGAGCAACTCGATCCGGTTTGGGCCGAACAGCCAGAACTGGACGAGCCCGCCTGCGGAAAGAAGCAGGGCGGCAAATGCAGCCATTTCCGACCACTTGGGAAACCCGTCCGGCCGTCTTCCAGGCCTCGGGAGGGCGATGGCTGAAACAAGGAGCAGCAGGACGGGGGAAAACAGGGTAAGGGGGAAAGCAGAGAACACGGAACACCTCCACAAGCTTGGTAGCTGGTTGCGTTTTGCTGCTGTCTAGCGGATCACAAACATTAATAAAATTTCATATTAATTGAAAAACCATTCTGTATAATAGAAGAATGTCTGCCATCAACCTGCACCATCTCCGCCTCTTTCACGCCGTTGCTCGTGACGGCACACTCACTGGCGCTGCTCGTTCGCTCAACATTTCGCAATCCGCGGTCTCAACCCAGATCAAGTCGCTGGAGAGCTCGCTAGGGCACGACCTGTTCGAGCGCAGCGGGCGAAACCTGGTTCTGACGGAGGCAGGGCGTATCGCCCTCGACCATGCAGAAGAGATTTTCCGCACGGCCGAAGACCTGTCCGCCACGCTCCGGACCACAGGGGAAAAGCGGCAGGTGTTGCGCATTGGTGCGCTTGCCACGCTGTCGCGCAATTTCCAGATGGCATTCATCGAGCCGATCATGGGTCGCGACGACGTTGAAATCGTACTTCGCTCCGGCTCGCAGCAGGACCTGCTGCGCGGTCTCGACGCGCTGGCACTTGATGTGGTCCTGACCAATCTTGTTCCAGCGCGCGATGCGGTCAGTCCGTATCTGGTGCAGCGTCTGGATGAACAGCCCGTCAGCCTTGTCGGCGCAGCCTGGCGCATGCAGAACAAGGAAGCCGGTATTGCGGAAATGCTGGTGCAGCATCCACTTGTGCTGCCAACGCCTGAA
>JAWKWN010000004.1:0-109309 GCA_041397505.1 Nitratireductor sp. | reverse complement strand
CAATGCGCATAGAACTGCTCCATCCCGCGATCGTCCATTTTCCGATCGTCCTTGCAATATCCCTGCTGGCCGTTGACGGGACCGCAACCTTTCGAGGCGCCGCCCTTACCCGCGGAAAGGCGCTCGGTAACCTTGCTGCCGTCATTTCCGTGACTGCTGCTATCTTTGCGTTGCTGGCTTTTGCTCTTGGCGATCAGGCCTATGACATTGCCGTTGCAGCGGGTGCACCAGGTGAACCGCTGGAGATGCATGAGGAGCTGGGCACAATGACTGCGCTGGCCATTCTCGGCTGGGGCGCATTGCGGGCATTCGGCTGGTGGCGTGCCATCCCGATTTCTGGTGCGCGAAGCTGGATTGTCACTGCAATTGATGGCGTGCTGGCAGTGCTCGTCGTGCTCACCGCATGGTATGGCGGCCAGCTTGTCTACGACTTCGGCGTGGCAGTAACGCGGGCAACAGGCGCAAGCTGATTACCTATTTTCGCACGATTCCCAGCCTCGGTTCGCTGAGGCTGGTTATCACCACTGATCCGTCTGCAAGATCGATGGCACCAGTTGTCAGCGCGTAATCGCCTGCAGGGTCCTGCAGCGTTTCCAGCACATTTCCATTCGCGTCAAACCGCAAGATGAACCCGTGGCGCGTGGGGCCAGGCTTGAGAAAGTCCGGCAGCCGCACAAGCATTGTGCGCAGGAACGGCTTGTCGCAGAGCCTGTCGACAATCGCATTGCGCGGGCTGGTCAATCCGGCAAGGAACGTACCATCCTTGCCACGATTTACGTTGTCGGGAAAACCTGGAAGGTTCGAGATGATTTCCACCGGCTCCTTGCCTGCTTTGGCAAGCTCGTATCGCAAGATCCGGTATCCTCCCGTTTCCGCCACGATGAGCCCCATGCCATCGGATGTCAGGGCAACCCCGTTGGCGAAATTCAGCCCGTCTGCAAAAACCGTGGTCTGCTTGTTTACCGGATCATATTTCAGGATTCGGCCATTGCCGGAATGTTCAACCAGATCAAGGATCGAGGCAGTCAGCGTATTGCCAAATTGCGCCGCGCTGAACCGGGTTGACGCATCGGAAAAGTAGATGCTGCCATCGTCGGCAATGTCGAGATCGTCGGCATAGAGAATGGGCGAACCGTTGCTGGTCTTGTCAGCAAGAACCGTCACCTTGCCGGTTGCATCAATGGCCAGAAGCCCACGATTGGCATCGGCTGCGTAAAGCACACCATCTCGCCCGAATTCCAGTCCAAGCGGCCTGCCGCCAGTTTCTGCAAAAACGGTGTGGGTATTGGCCTTCGGGTCAATCCGCAGGATCTTGCCGTCATGCACGGCGGCATAGACCATGCCGTCACTGCCCTGCACCGCATCTTCCGGGCCGCTCTCCCCTCCAAGGTCAAGAAAGTCCAGGCTGGCCAGCCGGTCATTGATCGCATGGGCACCGGTAAAGCCTTTGTCCTTCGGTGCGTTCCACGCAACCGGCGAGACGGGAACCGGCCAGAATGACATATAGCCCGCAAGTACAATGACAGCCAGCACGAGCAATTGGATCAGTCTGCGCATGGCTTCCTCCCGGTCGGGTCAGTTGACCGGGAGGATAACCGCATTTCTTCCTGCCCGCTATGGCTGGATCAGTTGCTGGTACCCATTGTGCCATGGCCGGAATGATCCATCTTCTTCATGGCTTCGACATTCTCGACCTTGAACTCGACTTCGATTTCGCCGGCCTTTTCAAAGACAAGCCTGGCCTTGCGCATCTCGCCTTCAATCCTGTTCGCCAAGTTTCATGAACATGACGTGATAGCCGCCCGCTTGAGTTCGACTCTCGCCGCCTGCCGGAATCCCAGCCCACCCTCAACCGGGCGCATGACCATGACATTGTCCTTCATCAACATTTCATGGATTTCGGTTTCTCCCGGCGAAATCCACCGCCGAGACCAGCCGGTCAGGCTCACCGCCATTGTTGCGGATGATCATGTATCCGCCTGTTCTGGCGCGCCGGGCGCCGGCACGCGCGCGCGGATGAATGGATTTCGAGATTGTCGAGCTTGTATTCGTGCGCGATGGCGGCAAGGCCACTGGCGAGGGAGTTAGCAAAACGGCAATGATGATGCCGGAAATCTTGTTGTTCATGATGTCTTTCCCTTCGAATTCAACGGTGTTTTCCCGTTTCCCGACCGATGCAGGCTGCCTTGTCGGCAATTTGAAAATTCACGCTGAAAGCGAAGGTGGCCTGCAATGCGGCGCCGCGGGAAACAATGCCGGCATCTGGCCGGCAATTCCGTGCTGCAATGTCGGTTCATGCCTGATTGCCCAGCGTCAGGATGCCATCCGGCGGAACTGCAAGACCTGCGAACCGGCAATGCGACAAAATTCACAGGGATGGGCATGTTTCGAAGACTTGCCCCTGCGCTTCCGTCATCACCCACACATAGTGAGGGGGTTGACCTGTCCGGCAAGACATAAGCGGCAAGATCGATCGAGGAAACATCGTTCAGGCTTTGCGCTCTGTGCGCAAACGCTGTTACCAGCGCCAGCGTCAAAGCAAGGCCGAGTAGCAGCCGTATTGTCTGATGTTTCGATGATCGCGAACCATGCCCATGACAAAAACCCGCAGCCGCCTCATGTCAATTCCGCATCACATTGCGTGACGTTCCGCCGCAACCAAGGTCAGGATCTGCTGACTTGGCAGCACAGCGATATTGACGAATCCTGGTTCTGGGCAATCCAATCCACCATCCCGCCAAAATAAATGCTGAAGGACCGCTGGAAAACAGCAAATCCGCCTCCCACTTGCAGCCGCCATCCCGCGAGGAACCCATGATGCTTGATCTGGCCCTGGTTGTTGCCGGCCTTTGGCCTCGCTGCTTGGCGGCGAAATGCTGCTGCGAGGAGCCGTTGATGTGGCTACGCGCCTGAAACTTTCTCAACTCGTGATCGGATTGACCGTCGTGGGCTTCGGCACTTCCATGCCGGAATTGCTGGTCTCGGTAAAGGCGGCGCTTTCCGGACAGCAGGGCATTGCAATCGGCAATGTGGTCGGTTCGAATATTGCCAACATCCTTCTGATCGGGGGCATTGCAGCACTGGTGTATCCACCATCAGCCTGGGACAAGTCCATCAAGCGAGATGCTATTGCAATGGTTGCAGCCTCGTTCCTTTTGCTGGCACTGGCGATAACAGGGTCGATTTCCGGCCTGGCAGCAGCAGTGATGCTCACAGGTTTGTGCCTCTATCTGGCCATGGCATATCACTACGGTCGGATACAACCGGAAGAGGGAGATACGCCACCAGCAACGGTAATCCGCAATTCATGGATATCCATTGGCTTGCTTCTGATCGGCTTTGCGGCACTTTTCCTGGGCGCTGATTGGTTGGTCAACGGAGCAAGCGGTCTGGCGCGCGATTTCGGTGTTTCCGAAGCGGTTATCGGTCTCACGATTGTTGCGGTTGGAACCAGCCTTCCCGAACTTGCAACCTCAATATTGGCAGCCTTGCGGCGCAACACCGATGTTGGCCTTGGCAATATTGTCGGATCGAACATATTCAACATTCTCGGAATTCTGGGCGTGACCGGCATCATTGCACCGCTGGGAATCGATGAGGCTTTCCTCATGAGGCATATTCCGATCATGTTGGGCGTCACGGTCTTGTTCGGCATCGTGCTGGTTTGCGCACGCACGCTCCCAAGATTGGCTGGCCTTTCCATGCTGACTGTTTACGCAGCCTATGGCTGGAGCCTCTATGCGGGTTGATCGCAACAACGCGTTAGGGTCTTTTCTTTTCCGGCCAGCCAATTATACCCGTCTCCATGGTCCAGAAACCGACAAGACTTGAAACACTTTCCACCTGGCTGTCCCTGCCCGTCTATGTCTGGCAAGGCCTGCAGGTGCGCCGCAATTCCATCCGGATGCCGCCACCTCCCCATGACGGTTTCGTGGAAGCCGAGGGCAAGGGCAAGCCCTTGAAGCTGCTGTTGATCGGCGATTCGTCTGCCGCAGGCGTCGGGGTCGATACGATTGACGAAAGCCTTGGCGGTTTGTTGCCGGGCATTGTGGCAAAGGCTACCGGCCGGCCAGTGCGTGTTGTCATCGCCGGAATGAACAGCGCCACATCCGCGCAGATTCGCGACTACGCCGTGCCGCATGTCGAGCCGCGTGATTTCGATTATGTGCTTCTCAACATTGGCACGAATGACGCGAAGAACTTTCATTCCGGCAGGCGGTTCTGCCGTGACTTCGGCACGCTGCTCTATGCACTTCGCGCCAGGTTTCCCCAGGCCCGCATCATCTGGTCGGGTGTGCTTGATCTCAAGCATGTGCCAGCATTGCCCGCCGCCTTGGGAAGAATCCTTGGCATCCGCTCCCGCCTGGTCAATCACAATGGGCGAATTCTGTGCCACGAGCGCGGCGCCATGGCACCCGAGCCTGAATGGGACGTGATCCCCGAGAATTTTTCGCGCGACGGATTCCACGCCTCGGCGAAAGGCTATCGCCAATGGGCAGAAAACCTGGCGAAGTTCATTGTCGGGCTGGAAGCCTGAAACGCGCTTCCACCGTCTTTTGTCGGATGGACAGCACAGGCGTTGCAAAATATGGTCTGCCACGCTTTCTAGACGGGAAATCGGGGAAGCGGGAGATATTTCGGAGGATTGAATGGCGTCGACCTACCACGAAGTCTATCAGGGCTGGGAAATGGATCCGCAGGGCTTCTGGAAAGAAGCCGCAGCAGCGATTGACTGGTTTACGCCGGCAGAAAAGATCTTTGACCCATCCCATGGCGTCTATGGCGCCTGGTTTACTGGTGCCACCTGCAACACCTGTTACAATTGCGTCGACCGCCATGTCGAGCGCGGGCGCAAGGGGCAGGCCGCGATCATTCATGACAGCCCGATCACCGGCAAGAAGCGCACCATCACCTATGAGGAACTGCTGGACGAGGTTCAGGCACTCGCGCATGTCCTCAAGGAACGTGGCATCGAGAAAGGTGATCGCGTCATCATCTATATGCCGATGGTCCCCGAAGCTGCCGTCGCCATGCTCGCCTGTGCGCGAATAGGCGCAATTCATTCCGTCGTCTTTGGCGGCTTTGCGGCTGCTGAACTGGCAACCCGAATTGACGATTCCACGCCAAAGCTGATCATCTCGGCTTCTCCGGTGGCATCGAACCGGGGCGCGTGATTGCCTACAAGCCCCTGCTCGACAGCTAGCCATCGACCTCGCCCGTCACAAGGTCACTACAACCGTTATCCTTCAGCGCGAGGAACCCACCGCGATCTGATCGAAGGCCGTGATTTCGACTACTCCACCACCGTGGGTGAGAAGGCAAGCGATGTACAGGTGCCCTGCGAGCCAGGCCGACGCGACCGGATCCGCTTTATGTACTTTACACCCTCCGGCACCACCGGACAGCCCAAGGGGGTTGTTCGCGACAATGGCGGACACATGGTGGCGTTGAAATGGTCTATGCAGAACCTCTATGGTGGTATCGAACCCGGTGAAGTCTTCTGGCAGCGTCCGATGTCGGCTGGGTCGTTGGCCATTCCTATATTGTCTATGGCCCCCTGCTCCATGGCTGCACCACCATTCTTTTCGAAGGTGTTTGCGGGCACGCCTGATGCCGGGACTTTCAGGCGGGTGATATCCGAGCACGGTGTCGCCGCACTTTTCACCGCACCCACCGCCTTCCGTGCCATCAAGAAGGAAGACCCGAAGGGCGAGTTTGCCGGCAAACACGACATGACGACACTGCGCACGCTTTTCCTTGCCGGCGAGCGTTGATCCCGACACCATCCACTGGGCCGAAGACAAGTTGAAGGTTCCCGTGATCGACCACTGGTGGCAAACCGAAACCGGATGGGCTATCGCGGAAACCCGGTCGGCTTTGGTACACTACCGGTCAAATACGGCTCACCGACAGTGGCAATGCCCGCTGCGACATGCGGTGCCCGACGATGCCGGCCATCCGCTGGAGCCGAACCAGCTTGGCAATATTGTCGTCAAGCTGTTTTGCCGCCCGGCTGCCTGCCAACATTGTGGCACGCCGACACGCGCTTCAAGGATGCCTATCTCGCGGAGTTTCCGGGCTACTACAAGACGGCGGATGCCGGTTTCATCGATGAGGAGGGCTATCTCTACATCATGGCGCACCGACGACATCATCAACGCCGGCCACCGCCCGTCCACTGGCGATGGAAGAGGATCGCCGAGCACAAGGATGTTGCCGAATGCGCAGTCATCGGAATAGCCGAGCAAGCTCGGATAACAATTGCCACTTGGATTTCTGATCCTCAATTCCCGGTGTCAATCGTGATCCTGTCGAAATCGAGAAGGAAAGCTCGTGGCCCTGTCCGGGACAAGATCGGTCCGGTTGCGGCATTCAAGCTGGCAATTGCCGTCAAACGCCTGCTAAAGACCCGTTCAGGCAAGATCCTGCGTGGCACCATGCAAAAATCGCCGATGGCGAGGACTGGAAAATGCCTGCCACCATCGACGATCCGGCGATCCTCGACGAGATTGGCGAAACCTCAAGGAAAGAGGCATTTCGACTAACTGCAGCCGTTGATAGCTTCCTTTCAACCTGACCTTGCCCCGGTATCGGCGCAGGTTCCCGGCCATTGGAATGCGGATTTGAATGCACAGCAAGGGGCGTTTGATGGGCAAGCGGCAAGATACTGGAAAACAAGGTTGCGATCGTCACGGGCGGAGCGCAGGGCATAGGCTATGCGATTGCGGAGCGCTTATGTTCGCGAAGGCGGGAAGCCGTGATTTGCGACGTCGATGATGAACTCGGCGAGGCGGCAGAAACCGGCCTTGCGCAAGATCGTATGGACCAAATACCCACTGCAATGTTGCGGAAAAACTCGACGTCCACAACATGGTCGCTTCGGCACCGGATGAGTTCGGCAACATCGACATTCTCGTCAACAATGCCGGCATCATTGCCGAGGCGATTTTCGACTCAGGGAGGAAGATTTCGACCAATTTCGGCGGTCAATCTTAAAGGGCCTCTTTGCAGCCGCGGTTGCCCGCCAGATGGTGGACCAGGTGGAAAGCCGGCCGCGTTCTGGCGCACTATCAACATGTCGTCTGTCAACGCGGTTTTCGCCATTGCCAACCAGGTGCCCTACTCCGTTTCCAAGGGCGGCATCAACCAGCGAGTCAAGGTCATGTCAGTTTCGCTACGCCCATGGCATCCGGGTCAATGCGATCGGTCCGTGCTCGATCATGACGCAGATTTTCCAGCTGGTCGCTAATGCATAAGGCAGCCATGGATCGTATCCTGTCGCGTACACCGCTGGGCAGCAGGGCGTTGGCGACCCGTCTGAAATCGCGGGCGTGGCGCTGTTCCTGGCTTCGAATGATGCAAGCTATATTACCGGCCAGACCATTCATGCTGATGGCGGAAGGTTGCCGCTCAACTATACGGTCCCGATCAAGACGTGATGAGCAATTCTCTCCTGACAGAACGCTGTTGTGAGCACCGGTGCGAAAAGGAGCCTGTCACAATCAAGGGAGACAGCACCATGAATGCACATGTTGAAACGACAACCACCTTCAAGCCACCGGTAAATGCAGTTGTTTGGGTTTGAAATCGGTCAGTGATCTCTGAAGCGGGTAGCAAGTTCTACGCATCCGTACTGCAGAACGAATCCGACCATCCAGGAAATGGGTCCGAACCGCGCAGCGAATTTCGCCTATGAACAAGGAGCGGGCGGCGTATCTGGTCATCTTTATAAAACGGCAAGCCGGCAACCGGGATGGCAATGGCCCCACAATCCACCTTCCCGTTCCTGATCTGCTGGAAGAAAGCCTCGAGCGCCTGAAACAGGCAGGCGGATCGGTGATTTCACCAATCATCGAAATTCCAGCCGGACGCTTTGCCTATTGCCTTGATCCCGATGGCACTTCACTCGGCCTCTTTTCAAGGTAACGAAGATGCGCCGCGCGGACAGGCTGTTCCAGATTGTGCAGCAATTGCGGGCTGGTCGCCTGGTTACTGCAAGAATGCTTGCCGAAAGGCTGGAAGTATCCGAACGCACCATCTATCGCGACATCGCCGATCTGCAGGGTTCGGGCGTTCCCATTGATGGCGAGGCGGGCATCGGCTACCTGATGCGGCAGGGCTATGACCTGCCGCCGCTGATGTTCACCCGCGAGGAGATGACTGCCCTTGTGATCGGAGCGCGCATCACACGCGCATGGGGCGGTGCCCGCATGGCACTCGCCGCCGAGGACGCACTGTCAAAGATCGAAGCCGTTCTGCCACCCGGCGAACGCGAGCGCGCCGGTGAGGTCAGGATCTATGCCTTCGACAACCAGATGCAGGATGCCGAGCGCCGACATCTCGACACGATCAATGCCGCGATTGCTGGCAGTTCAACGCTGGAACTCGACTATCGCGATGCCGAAAATGCACGCACGCTGCGCCAGGTGGAGCCGCTGAGCCTGTTCTACTGGGGCAAGGTCTGGACACTGGTTGGATGGTGTCGCCTGCGCGAGGACTTCCGGATGTTTCGCCTCGACCGGATTGATTCGCTCAGGGAAACCGGGGAGACATTCCCGCGTGTTGCCGGTCGCACGCTTCAGGATTTCCTGTCCGATCTGGTCAACCGGGAAGGCTTTCGACGCCGCCCGTGCGGGGCGGCGTCTGATCGCTGATCGATTACTCGTCTTCGGCTCTTGCCCGAGAATTTCGGAGAAGACGGAAGCCGCGTCAACATCTTCGCGCTTGCGGATATCATATTCGTCATCCGCGGCATTCTGTGTCTCGGAAGCGGGCTGCAGGGTCTGGCTTTCAACTTCCGGATCCGGCTGCGGACGACCCTTGTTGGCCTTCTGCACTTCCATGTCGAGCGCGATCTGGGTGCACAGCCCAAGCGTGACCGGGTCCATCGGCGTCAGATTTGCCGTGTTCCAATGCGTGCCTTCACGGATGGATTCAATCGTTGTCTTGGTCGTGCCGACCAGACGGATGATTTGCGAATCCTTCAATTCCGGATGATTGCGTAGCAACCAGCGAATGGCATTCGGACGGTCCTGCCGCTTGGATACCGGCGTGTAGCGCGGGGCACGGCGCTTGACCGTTGGCACAACAACCTTGAAACCGATACTTTCAGCTTGTAGTTCGGGTCCTTCTGGCCGCGCTCCAGTTCGTCGCGAGACAACTGACCATTGGTGATCGGGTCCATTCCACGAATGCCCTGCGCATTTTCGCCATCGGCAATGGCTTTTACTTCCAGCGGATGCAGGCGGCAAAAGGTTGCGATCTGGTCAAAGGTCAGTGAAGTATTGTCCACGAGCCAAACGGCTGTGGCTTTCGGCATCAAAAGCATTTCGGACATTCGCGTAAGTCTCTCGTTTGCCGCCCGGGTTCTCCGGGGGCCCCGAAGGCCTAGCCTTCAGGAAGTCACGTGACTGATGTCAGGGATAAAGCTGATATAGCGTTTTAGCCCGTCAAGCGCAACTGCCGAGAAAGACCTCTCCCGGGTCATGCCCCGACGGTCAGGACAATCTTTCCCGCATGTGTACTTCCTTCCATCCGCGCATGTGCAGATGCCGCGTCGCTCAGTGCAAAGGTGCTGTCCATAAGCGGGCGTATCTTGCCCGCCTCGATCAGCGGCCAGACCTTCTCCTCCAGCTCCCGCGCCAGACCCGCCTCTGAATTCGACCGGCCTCGCCCGCAAGGTCGAACCGGTATGGTGCAGGCGCTTCATCATCAGCTTGGCAGTTCACTTCTGCCCTTGGCGATTGCAGAAACGCGATCTGCACAATGGTTCCGTCCATCGCAGCCGCGTCATAATTGCGCCTCGATGTAACTTCCGCCCACCATGTCCAGTATGAGATCGGCACCCCTGCCATCGGAAAAATCCTGAACCCTGGCAACGAAATCCTCATCCCGGTAATTGATTGCGAGATCTGCACCGAGCTTTCGGCATATATCGCATTTTTCTGCCGAGCCTGCCGTGGCAATGACAGTTGCGCCAAATGCCTTGGCCAGCTGGATGGCGGTTGTTCCGATGCCACTGCTGCCGCCATGCACGAGAAAGACCTGCCCACGCTTCAATCCACCACGCTGGAAGACATTGTGCCAAACCGTGAAGAACGTCTCGGGAATGGCGGCTGCCTCCTCCATCGAGAGATTCTTCGGGATGCTCAATGTGTTGGAAGATGTGCCGCGCAATATTCGCCATAACCACCACCAGGAACAAGCGCCATCACCTTGCGGCCCAGCACCGAGGCATCCACCCCCTTGCCAACCGCAGCAATTTCGCCGGCAACTTCAAGACCGGGAATATCCGGAGCTCCTGGCGGCGGCGGATAGGCGCCCATGCGTTGCAGGCAATCTGGTCGGTTGATACCAGCGGCAGCAACCTTGATCAGCACTTCGCCCTCCGCTGGAACCGGAACCGGGCGGTGTTGCGGCACCAGCACTTCCGGCCCCCCTGGTTTCGTCATGCCAATGGCAGTCATCGTCTCGGGAATTTGCATGATATTCCTTTCGAAGGCGCGTCTCGCAGCTCATAGCCGCAGGTAAAGCCTATTGTCGCAGGCAAATTGTCTGATCGAGTCCCATGCATTACAGTTACCCAAAGCGACGGTAAACCCGCCGGGGCAACCTGAATCGGAGTGGAAGCGATGATTTTTGATGATGACAGGCCGCGACCGGCACAAAACTACCAGATCGGACAGATACTGGAATCGCTCTCGGTCGAGGAAATCGATGCAACCATTGTCCGGCTCGAAGAAGAAATTGAGCGGCTGAAACGCGCTCGCGACCAGAAGGCCGGTCACATCGCGGCTGCAGCTGCGCTGTTTTCAAAGCCGAATGGCTGAAAGCATTAACCAGTCATTAAGCTTTATGGGGCATTAATATATTTATTCGGTTTTTACCGGATTCATCCCGGGTGGCCCCTGTCCACCTTGTATGAGCCTCCCTGTATAACTCTTCAGAGCCGCTTCGTTGCGGCTCTTTTTTTGTTCAAATTCAATCGGTTTGCCTGCACTTAGGCAAAAGTTAACCCGATACATTCAGGAATGGTGGATGAAATTGCCTGTCCGGATTACCCGCCAAGCCTGCTTACTGCAAGCGCTATCGGGGCTAGAACTTCGGGCAACAAGGGACTGAGCATGAATAGCGAGAACGACATCCGGATCGAGAACACCATCAAGCTGGGTGAGCGCTTTGCCAATCGGGCAAGTTCCGCGAGCTATTTCGTTCCGGCATGACCCTGGTGGAAGAAAGCGCGACCTTTCTTGACGGCCCCGGCCGCAAGGCCGCGCAGGCCTGTCGCGCCAGTCCTCGCTGCTCTATGGCGCAGAATCAATGCCTTACCACGCCTGATGCAACTTGCATCCTGGCTCCTTTGCAGCGCGCCGCCAGCGAAGCGAAATGACGCGCCAGCAGCTGATCGAGGAAAAATCCAAGGTGCGTCTGGAAAACATCCCGCAAACCAGAATCGGTGGGCTGGGAATTGCTGCCGCCGGAATTTGTCGATCTGGTCGAGCGTTCGCTGATGCTGGAAAAACGGATCGTCTCGCTCGACAGTGAACTCTATGGCGAACGCGTGCCCGCCAGCGAACAGCCCGACAACCCGGTTGACCAGCAGATCAACCTGCTATCGACCGCCTTTGGTGCCGTCCGCCAGAAATAGCCAAGCAAGCCCGCAAGTACCACCCAAGCCACCCGAAGGTCATCTTGCCAGCCCAAACAGAAAACCCGGCACGAAGGCCGGGTTCTGCATTTTGTCGGGATACTGCCCGCGATACAGCGATATCAGATGCCGAAGCCTTCGAACTTCTTCTTGAAGCGCGAAACGCGGCCACCGCGATCGACCAGCTGCTGGTTGCCACCGGTCCAGGCCGGATGCGCGGTCGGATCGATGTCAAGGTTCATCGTGTCGCCTTCCGGAACCCTGGTGGAGCGGGTCATGTATTCGGTACCATTGGTCATGACGACCTTGATCATGTGGTAGTCTGGATGGATATTCTTTTTCATGGTCCAATTTCCTGTGGTATGTCGGCACGCTAACCGGTCAGGTCAGCCAGATCGACAATCAAAAATGCCGCAGGAACGCATCAGGTTTACCAGCGGCTTCAAAACGGCTGGCGCTGCCTATACATGACTGTTAAACCGGACACAAGTCCAACCATGCAGCATCAAGCTGTCATGACAATGCCATCTCGCGCGCCAGCCCTCATTCAGGGCCGGTCCAGAATGAAAATTATCGTGATCCCATGAGTGAACAATCCGCAGCAGAACTGGCCGAGACTGAACGCAAGCGGCGAAATCTCAAACCGCTCGCCCGCTTGTTGCCCTATGTGAAGCGATACCGCTTCCATGTCTCGGCAGCCCTTTTCTTCCTGCTGCTTGCGACCGGCACGACGCTGACCCTGCCGCTTGCCGTACGCCGGATGATGGATATCGGTTTCAGCAACAACAACGCCGCCTTCATCAACAATTATTTTGGCATGCTGGTGATCATCGCAGCCCTGTTGGCGACCGCCAGCGCCTGCCGATACTATTTTGTCATCTGGCTGGGCGAACGCGTGGTTTCCGATCTTCGCGCGGATGTGTTTTCCCATGTTACGCGGCTTTCGCCGGGGTTTTTCGATACCGCCAAATCCGGTGAAATCGTCTCGCGCCTGACAGCCGACACCACCCAGATCAAGTCTGCGGTGGGAGCCACCGCCTCCATGGCCCTGCGCAATACACTTCTGGGAATCGGTGCGGTTATCATGATGGTTTATACCAGCCCGCGCCTGTCTCTCATCGTCATTGGTGCCATTCCGCTGATCGTCTTGCCCATCGTTGCCTTTGGCAGGGCTGTGCGCCGTCGCTCGCGAAACGCCCAGGACACGCTTGCCAATGCCAGCGCCTATGCCTCCGAAGCAATCGGTTCGGTGCGCACCATGCAGTCCTTTTCCAACGAGGACCTCGTTGCGAAACACTTTTCCGATGCGGTTGAATCCGCCTTCGATGCGGCGCGCATCGCTGTGCGCACCCGTGCAATGCTGACTGCCTTTGCCATATTCCTGATTTTCGCAAGCGTCGTTGCCATGCCTGGGTTCGGTGCCCATGACGTGATGAATGGCAGCATGAGCGCGGGTACGCTCGGGCACTCCTGCTTTATGCCGTCTTTGCCGCTGGTGCGCTTGGCGCATTGTCCGGCTGAAGTCTGGGGCGAACTGTCCTGTGCAGCGGGTGCTGCAGAACGGCTGACCGAACTGCTGGCGGAAAAGCCCGAAATCACTGCCCCGCCAAATCCGGTTTCGCTTCCTGATGTTGTCAAGGGAACAATCCGCTTTGAATCCGTCGGCTTTGCCTATGCTTCGCGACCCGGACACGGCAGCACTTGCCAATGTCGATATCGACATCAGGCCCGGCGAGACCGTTGCCATCGTCGGCTCATCGGGGGCAGGCAAAAAGCACGCGTTTTCATTGCTGCTGCGCTTTTACGATCCGGCACCAGGCCGCATCACACCTGAGGACATTGACCTGCGCGATCTCGACCCGCGCAAATTGCGCGTGACCATGGCCACCGTGCCACAGGAAACCCAGATTTTCGCAGCAAAGCGTACCGACAATATCCAAAGGCTTCGGCAGGCCGGATGCCACCGAGGATGAGGCCATCGAAGCTGCTGGCAGCCCATGCGCATGACTTCATCATGGCGCGTCAAAGGGTTATGCCACCGAACTTGGCGAACGCGGTGTAACCTTGTCCGGCGGCCAACGGCAAAGGGTAGCCATTGCACGTAATCCTCAAGAACGCACCAATCCTGCTGCTTGACGAGGCCACCAGTGCGCTTGACGCCGAAAGCGAAAAACTGGTGCAGGACGCGCTCGACAAACTGATGCAGGGCCGCACCACGCTGCTCATTGCTCCCCACCGCCTTGCAACCGTGCTGAAAGCTGGATCGCATCCGGGTTCTCGACAATGGCGAAATCGCTGAACAGGGTGCCCATGCCGAACTGGTGCGCAAGAAAGGCATCTACGCCCGCCTTGCCGCTGCAATTCGATACCCGGTGCAGAGGCATTCAAGGCTGCAGAGTGACTGGCGTTCAGGTCCTGCGGCACGCCCGGAAAGATGCAGCCACCCAGAAAAAGTGCCCTCAAGAGCATTGTAGCCATGATAGCCGCCGCCGCCAAAGCCGGCCGCTTCTCCCGCCGCATAAAGGCCTGGCAATACCTCGCCGCCCGGCTTCAATGCCCGCGCCTCGAGATCTGTCTCGATACCGCCCAGCGTCTTGCGCGTCAGAATGTTGAGGCGAACAGCAATCAGCGGCCCATTGGCTGGATCAAGGATCTTGTGCGGCTTGGTGCGTGGATAAGCTTGTCCCCAAGGTAGTTGCGGGCGCCGCGTATGGCCGTTACCTGCACATCCTTCGAAAACGGATTGTCAATCTCGCGGTCGCGGGTCATTGTCGGCATCGATCAGCCCGTCGCCAATACGGTTCATGCCTGCCGCCAGTTCCCCATTGAATCGGCAACGACAAAGTCCTCGCCCTTCTGCTTGAACGCTTCGACTTGCGGCGTCGCCGTTGCACCGCCGCGCCTTCAGCACTGCGCCCTGTACTTCGAGGTGTTCCGTTCTGTTCCGAACCTGAGCGCAAATTCCTTCATGATCTTCTGCGTCAATGAACCATGACCAGTCATGCCCGGTCGACAGGATGTGCTTGAGCGTGCAGATGCGTCGAATCCCGGCAGGTGAACCGGCATCCGGTTGCCAACCGCGTCGAACCACATCGAGGAAGGTCCCGGCAACAGCGCGAATGCCGTGATGTGGCCGTATCGGCGCAAAATTGCGAACGCCTTCCGTATAGTGCCACATGCGATCTTCACTGATGAGCGATGCGCCACCTTCCCGCGCGCACTGCCTCCAGCATCGCTGTCGCCATGATGCGGCACACCGCTGATCATGTTTCTTGGTGGCTTGCCGCGTGAAACTGTCATTTCTGGCGAACCAGATCGAGATTTCCGCCAATGCCTCCCGAAGTGACAATTACCGATGATGCCTTCAGGGAAAAAGTCCCAGTGACCTGCCGCGAACTTCTGCTCGCCCCGCGCCACGCTGGTTTCCTCACACCTCGCCTTCGACACCGCAGACAGCCCCGTTTTCCATCACCAGTTGGTTGCCCGATGACGAAACCTGAACTCAAGATCATGCCAGCCTTGCGCGCTTCCAGCACGCGGTTGACAAAGGGTTCGAGAACACCGGGACCGGTTCCCTGTGTGATGTGAAAACGCGGCACACAGAATTGCCATGTCCGTCGGCAAATCCCCCGCCGCGCTCGGCCCAGCCAACCACCGGAAACCAGCGCATGCCCAAGCCGTGAAGCCAGCTGCGCATTTCACCTGCGGCAAACGCAGATAGTGCTCGGCCCATTCACGAGGCCAATTGTTCAGGCCTGTCAAATCCGGTGCAGTTCCATCCAGTCCCGCTCGCCAGTGCATGCGAATCCCTGATCCGCATGCGCCGCTGCTCGGGCGTATCGATCATGAACAGCCCGCCAAGCGACCAGCCTCTGCTCCGCCCAGATTCTGTTCGCCCTCCTGATCAAGAACGATCACCTTGCGGTTTCGCTCCACCAATTCGCAGGCGATCTGTGCCCGCAAGGCCGGCCCTGATGATGATGACATCCGTGTTTTCGGCCAAACGCCCTCCCTGGGTTTCAGCGCGTTCCGTCAATTTCAGCTCGATGCGCCGGTTCTTCGAGCGCGCTTCATCGCTGTCGCCCTCCTCGATAGGTTGAACTCACCGAAGCCCGGCGCGGGCGATTGGCGGGCAATGCCCCTCGGAAATGAAATACTTCACGACCGCCAGCGCTCTTGCCTGCGACAATGCACTGTCCTTGTACTGGCCCGTTCCCGAAAGCGGCTTGTCGTCGGTATGGCCGTCAACGCGCAAGATCCACTGGATGTCATCGGGGATTTCACGCCCGATCTGCAGCAGCGCCTGTGCCACCTTCAACATTTCTTCCTGCCTTGCGGATTGAGCTCGGATGCACCCGACTGGAACAGGACTTCCGACTGGAGCCACGAAGCGGTCACCCACACAATCCTTATATCGGGCCGGTCGGACAGGATTTCACGCAGCCGCCCGGAAGAAAGCCTGAACTGATAGCGGTTGGTTCTCGACGCGCTGCGCCAGCGCCACGTTGAGCCGCTTGCCCAGATCGGAAATCTTGGTCTGGCTTTCACGGTCGCGGGTTTTCGAGGCTTGCCGCACCCGAGCGCAGCGATCTGGCGGCGAAGCGCGGATATCTGCTGGTTGACTCCACCTGGGACACGCGCTGCGATATCTGCTTTTCCTCAGTTTGCCAGTGAGAGCCCCACCGCCGCGTCACGCTCGGCAGATGCGCCAGACGCCTCGAGCAACTGTTGCAGGCGCGAACGCTCTCGGCTTCCGCAGCATTCAGCGATGCCTGCAACGCCGCCAGATTGTCTCGGCATCCCGCTTGCGGTCTTTTCCAGCGCCAGAAGAAGTCAGTTCGTCGATCTGGGCATTGAGCCGATTGAGCACCGCATCCTTGCCGGTAATTTCCACCAACAGGAACTGCGCCAGCACGAATACTGACAGCAGGAACATGATCGCCAACAGAAGCGTGGAAAGCGCGTCAACAAATCCGGGCCAGTAATCGACCCTGCTCTCTTCTGCCTCTGCCTAACGCCATTGCTGTTCAGCCCTCAGCTTCCCCGACACTCAGTTCTGAAGCACGGTCAAAAAACGCGTTCAGCTGCCTACCAGTTGCGCTGAAGCCCCTCCTGCTGCCTGGCCTGCAGGGAAACCTGTTCTCGCACGATCTGTTATCAGCCCGCATATGCTGAACAAGTCCCTGTATACCTTCGGCAGCGTCGCCATTGCGGCAGTCGCGCGCTGACTTCCCGCACCACCACCGCCTTCCTGCAGGCTGCGGGTCAGGTTTTCGAGTTGCGCGCGCACGGCATCGGCCGAATGACCGCCTGCACCTGCTGCGGCTGCCACTTCGAAATTCATGTCGGTGACTGAAGACAGCCAGTTTTCCAGCTCTGTATAAAAGCGGTTCTACCTGCCTGCCTGAAGGTCGAGGAAGCCTAGAACCAGCGATCCCGAAAGACCGAACAGCGAGGACGAAAATGCCGTTCCCATACCGTTCAGCGGCGACTTCAAGCCACTCTTTGAGCGCATCCAGCACATCGTTGGCATCACCCGAACGCGGACTGGGCGCGACTGGATCGTGTCGTCGATGGAACCAATCGTCTGCAAAAGTCCCCAGAATGTACCGAGCAGGCCAAGGAACACCAGCAGGCTGATCAGGTAGCGCTGAAAGTTCGCGCGATTCATCAAGCCGGGTGGCAATGGAATCGGAGGATCGAGCGCATCGAATTGGTGGTCAGCAGCATGTTCTTACGGATTGGCCAAGCAGCGCTTTCATCGGAGCCAGCAATTGCGGTTGCGGCTGGTTTCCAGCTCCGCATTGCCTTCGCGGAACGAATTGACCCATCCCACTTCCGGCATCAGCCGCACCACCTGCACCAGCGCCAGCACCACGCCGATCGCCAGCACGAAGATGATCAGCCCGTTCAAGCCGGATTGCGACAAAGGCGGTTGATATCTTCCGATACAGGATTGGCGCTGTGAAAGCTTCGATGATGATCAGAAGATGAATTTACCGACAACAGGAAAACTCGGCTGGGAAAGGCGATGCGGGTCATAGGTTGCGCCAATTGGTTGTCCTCCTCTTGGCTCGAAATGTTCGTGGCATGACCGCGGCTGGCTTCGCGGTCCGATTCGCGCGCCTACCGGTCGCGCATGGCGATCAGGTTATACATAGCCGCAGCGAATTGGAACCGGCTTTCAGCGCAGCCTCACAAAAGGGGATCATGTGAAGTGGCTGTGATCGTCTGCGAATTTTCTTCTGGATCAGTTTCGTTCCCGGCAATGATGGTGCCGCTTCGAAAATCGCATTGCCGCCGTCATATCGGTGACATAGCTACCCGCTTCACCATCAATATGCCTGCAGCTGTATCCCGGCGAAAAAGTCCTGATTCCCAGAAGCCATCGAGCCGACCGCAAAGCCATAAGATGCCAGCACAGCACCAGCGCCATGAACACCTGAAACTTCCAGCATGATGCGGCGCTGTTGCTCCAGGAAAACGCTGCGATTGCGCTTGCCCAGATGCGGAATTCGGTGCCGACGACGCAGTCAGCCATTTTCCCTTGCGGCCACCTACGCGAAGCCGGTGGTCGCTCGCGTATGCGCCACCGCCGCGCTCTGCGGTAAAGTCGTCTCATTGCCGGATTGCAGACGACGCCCGCAACACCTGGCCTTCGCGCTCCGGTGCAATCGAGACCGCGAAGATCGGAATACCGTGCAGGAAATTCGTGGTGCCACCAGTGGATCAACGATCCAGCGGTTCCAGATCAGATCCCGGGATTGCACCGCTCTCTTCAAGCAACATGCCGAATATTCCGAATGTGCGCGCTGCAATTCCGCACGAATGACGCCTTCCGCCTTGCGATCAGCAGCGGAGACAAAATCGCCCGGCCCCTTCATCGAAACCTGCAGGTTCTGCACCTCGCCAAAATCGCGCGACAAGCCACGTCCCGCCTTCATGGCGGCAGCTGTCATCACATTGAGTAGCGCTTAACGGGCCATTGGATATCCAGTTTTGCAAGTCTGTCAGATTGCTGTTGAGGGTCAGTTCGCAAGCGGCGCATAGGCAACTTCATTGGTATCAACGATGATGCGCTCACCCGACGAAATGAACGGCGGCACCAGGCAGCGTACGCCATTTTCGAGGATCGCCGGCTTGTAGGGACGACGCGGCGGTCTGGCTCCTCACCACAGGATCGGCTTCTGCAACCATATCAGTGTCACCTCGTCGGGCAAATGAAATGCCAATCGGCTTTTCTTCGTAGAGTTCAACCATGCACCATCATGCCGTCCTGCAAGAAGGCGGCGCGATCACCGACGAAATCCTTCTGCAATTCGAGCTGTTCATACAGATTCGGTATCCATGAACACCAGGCTTGCCCTCTTCATACAGGAACTGATAGTCCTTCTGCTCAAGGCGAACCTTTTCGACCGACTTCCGATGACCGGAAGCGCTCGTTCAGTTTTGAACCATTGATCAGGTTCTTCAGTTCGATCCGGGTTGAAGGCGCCACCCTTGCCCGGCTTTACTGCCGCGCATTTGACCGCCACCCACAAGCCACCTGCATGCTCGATCACATTGCCGGGCTTGATTTCTGTTGCCATTGATTTTCATGGTTCTATCCGAATTGAAGATTGTCTCTAATGAACGGTCGCCACCTGAACGGTTTGCGAACGGTTTGTGCCTGATGGCGGCAAACACGCCATTGCCATTCCTGGATGCGCCTCTTGACCACAAAACCGGCAGGGAAACAAGCCCCGCCCGGGCAGGACGCCGGCAACGGCCATCACCTGTAAAAACTAGCCACCCGGCCAGCGATTGGCGTCAGCCAGCGCCTTGTCACGCTCGGCCGGTTCGAGCCGCGCAACGAACTCGCTCAGCCACGGGTCATCAAGTCCGGCACGCTGGGCGATGATGTGCCATTTGCCGGCCTCGGAAGGGTTTTTTTCAGTTCCGATACCAAGCGCATACATCTTCGCGAGGCGGTTTTGTGCAATTGCATTGCCACCGCGAGCAGCACGCTGCAACCATCCAAGTGCCGCCTTTTCATCCTTTGCGCTGCCACGACCATTTGCCAGCCAGATACCGAGCTCGACCTGTGCCGTATCAATGCCTGCCCTGGCGGCCTTTTCCATCCATTGGAAAGCCACGGCATCATCCTTTTCAACGCCAAGTCCCTCGCCATATATCTGTGCCATTGCATACATCGCATCAGCCACATTGCCCTCGGCAGCCTTGCGATAATAGGGAAGTGCCTCGGCAAATCCCGATTGTCCGCCGGAAGCCTCCACGATCATCTGTGCCAGATTGAGATTTGCCACTATGATCCCGGCTTCTGCTGCCTTCTGCAGATAGACACGGGCCTTGGCCAGGTCCTTCTTGACGTAGTTGCCTTCGATCAGCTTGATCGCATAGGCAAACTGGGCATCGGGATTGCCGCTTTCCGCAGCAAGCCCATACCAGGCTGTCGCCTCCTTGGGATCCAGCGCAATGCCAAGCCCCTTGTCATACATTTCCGCAATCAGGGTCTGGGCAGCAGCATCGCCATTCTTGGCCCGCTCCAGCGCGAGATCGAAGGCAGTAAGGTAGTAACCACGCTGGTAGGCGCCATAGGCAGCATCGGCACGTGGATCAAATTCCGAAATCGCAACTGCGGATGGTGCGGTGGGTTGAGCAGCTGCGGCTGCCTCTTCCGCGCTGGCCTGCGGTGCCGAAACGCCAAGCACCGCCAGCGTAACGAGCGCGCGGGCGTTATTCAGCGTCAGTAAATAGCGGCGCATGCTCATCCAGCAGCCGGTTGGCTTCGCGTATTGCGGCACCAGGCCCATCCGTGAAGGAAAACACCGCAAGGCCAAGTCCGACAAATTCTGCACCACTGGCTGCACATTCCACGACTGTCTCAAGACTGCTTCCACCCATGACGATACAAGGGATTTCGATCATCTGGGACCACCAATGCGCCAGCGCGAGATTCTTGGGATGCGCTTGCGGTCGAATATCGCCATCCGGCTTGCCAAAAAACACGAAATGCGGATTGGCATCGCCGATTTCGAGGGCGCGGTGGCGGTCCTTGATTCCACCGCATCCTGCAATTTTCTGTGTCGAAAAGCGGGCAATGAGCTCCTTTGGGTCATTGCCGCCCGATGAAAAGAAGATTCCATCTGCATTCACGCGTCCAAGCGCGCGGGTATCGTCCACGACAAGCGCAGCCACGTCTTGCGCCTGGGCAATCGCAACCAGCGCCGCGCAATGCTCCTGATAGGCGGCATCGTCCATTTCACCGCGCAGGATGATGACACTCCCCACATCACCGGCTTCCAGCGCTTCCTGCAACTGGATACCGGCCTCCGGCACGGGCGGAATGCACAATACGATCCGGCAGCGGTCGCAAACCGCCTCATGATTTTCGTCATTGCCACTGTTTTTGGTGTTCATTCGCGTGTACTTGCGCCCGTAACTGGTTTCCCGATTGACTTGGCGCAACCGAATGCCATGAAACGGGTTGAAGTCAAGCTGCGATTGCCTCGCATTTCAATTCCAACCGACACCGCCACCGGATTGATCAATGGACCTCGATACATATTTCTATCTGGTTGCCATTCCGGCAGTCATGATAACCGGCTTGTCGAAAGGCGGTTTCGGTGGCGGAATAGCCATGCTCGGAACCCCGTTGCTGGCCCTTGCGGTATCGCCCGTCAAGGCGGCCGCAATCATGCTGCCGGTTCTCATCTTCATGGACATCATCGGGCTGATCTCCTATCGCGGCAACGCCAAATGGAGCATCTTCCGGCAGATGCTGCCCGGCGCACTGGCCGGAATTGCGCTGGGCTGGGCAACGGCTGCCTGGGTGGACGACAACATGATCCGCATACTGGTCGGCACCATTGCCATCATCTTTGCATTGAACCAGATTTTCGCCGACTGGAAGAAACTGGGCGCACGAGCGGAAAACCGGGTGCATGCGGGCTTTTGGGGAATCGTGACAGGTTTCACATCCTTCGTTTCCCACGCAGGCGGACCGCCATTCCAAGCTTATACCGTTCCGCTGAAGCTGGAAAAGGTGCAATTTGCGGGAACCGGAATTGTGCTGTTCTCGGTAATCAACGCCGTGAAGGTGGTACCCTATCTGGCACTCGGGCAATTCAGCACCGAAAACCTTCACCTTTCGGCGACTTTGCTGCCTGTGGCGCTCCTCGGAGTCCTGAGCGGCGTGTGGCTGGTCAGGCGAGTGCCACAGGAAATGTTTTACCGGATAACCTACGCTGCCATGATCGTGGTGGGTACGCGGCTGGTTTATACCGGCATGATGGCAATGGCCTGAACGCGGTCACCGCAAACGATTTCATGGCCGGAACTGCCGGAACTGAAAGACAACAGGCTTCCTGCATTCGCGTTCCACCGAACTGGCTGAACACGAATGCTGCAGCAAAATACGTCGAAAGCTTCGACGATCCGGGGGCTAGTGAACACGGTTGCCTTGCGCAGTGAGTTGATCTTGTCCTTGATAACGAGCTTCTGACGCTTGAGTTCAGCAATTTCCACATCATCGGCACTGGGTGAGCGAGGATCTCATCCAATCGTGCATCGATTTCCCTGTGCCGCTTTTCCAGCTGGGCGATATGGGATTCAATTGCCATTTTATCCTCCGTCATTGATTTGTTACAATCACAGTGGAACACAGAACCGGTCTTCTGTCGAACCCAGTTTGCCACCTTTGGTTGCTTTTTCCTTTCACCTTGTTTCCTGTGGACGGATTTCGAAACCGGCAACTGGATTTCATCGCACTTGATTGCCCGCATGAGCGCCCTTAGAGTCACACCGATATTGCAGGACGGCGCATGGGCAAACAGCACCGTTGGCCACAAGTCGGGCCTGTTCAGACCGTCGGGATCAAGAAAATATGTCCGATCAGGATCAGGCAGAACTCAGGGTGCGCTTGGCACGTCTGGAACTGGAGCATGAGGATTTTTCCCATGCCATTGACGCAATGATAGCGCAGGGGAAGACGCCTTTGCGCATTCAGCGCTTCAAGAAGAAGAAGCTTCAGCTCAAGGACGAAATTGCCAAACTCCGCGACCGTACCATCCCCAACATCATCGCCTGATATTGCAGCAAGGCAATTCGCACTGTATGCAACCGGCTTTGCAGGGCACCGCTTGACCCTGCCATGAAGGGCACCGCAATGAGCCAGCAAGCACCCGTTGTTGCCATCATCATGGGCAGCCAGTCAGACTGGCCTACCATGCGCCACGCAAGTGTGGTGCTGGAGCAATTGCAGGTCAGCCATGAGGCCCGGATCGTATCCGCTCACCGCACCCCGCATCGCATGGTCGATTTTGCCAATACCGCGCGGGACAAGGGTTTCAAGGTCATCATAGCAGGCGCTGGAGGTGCGGCACATCTGCCTGGAATGGTCGCATCCATGACGCCGATTCCGGTGCTGGGCGTGCCGGTCCAGTCAAGGGCTCTCTCCGGTCAGGACAGCCTGTTGTCGATTGTGCAAATGCCGGCAGGCGTCCCGGTCGGCACATTGGCAATCGGAGAGGCCGGCGCCACCAATGCCGGCCTGATGGCAGCGGCAATTCTTGCGCTTTCGGACCCGGAACTGGCAATACGTCTCGACATGTGGCGTGCCGAACGAACCGCCGCCGTTGGTGAGGCGCCGATCGACCAGGACACGCACAGCCAATGACTGTTGCGGCACGATCCCTGCCGGTGCAGCTCGAACCAGGCTCGATGATCGGGATACTGGGTGGCGGACAACTGGCCCGAATGCTGGCAATGGCTGCAGCGCGGCTCGGCTATCGGACCTGCGTTTATGATCCTGATCCGGCAAGCCCCGCGGCACAGCTTTGTTCGAGCCATTATTGCTGCAGCTATGATGACACGGCGGAATTGGAGAAATTTGCAGCCCTGTGCGATGTCGTGACCTATGAATTCGAGAATGTGCCCGTTGCAACCGCAACAGCCATTGCGTCGATCAGCCCGGTATTTCCATCGCCTTCGGCATTGGAAGCCAGTCAGGACCGTCTGGTTGAAAAGACCTTCATCTCAGGACTGGGCATTGGCACGGCACCCTGTTTCGACATCAATGGCGCCGACGAGATCGCAGAAGCGCTGGCCGCTTGCGGTGGTTCCGGCATCCTGAAAACCCGGCGCATGGGGTATGATGGCAAGGGGCAGATGCGCCTCAATACCGGCGATGACCTGGAGGCTGCATGGCAGTCTGTCGGCAGGTCACCTTCCATCCTTGAGGGCCTGGTGTCGTTTGACTGCGAAATATCCGTTATCGGCGCAAGATCAGGATCAGGCGAGTTCCGCGCCTTCGAACCAGCCCGCAACGAACACCGCAACGGCATCCTTCACGCATCAACGGTGCCATCCGGTTGCCCCGCTCCAACAATCGAGGCTGCAACCGAGATCACAAGCACAATCATGGATGCGCTCGATTATGTCGGCGTGCTGGGCGTTGAGTTCTTCGTGCTCAAGGACGGCAGCCTGCTGGTAAACGAGATCGCTCCGCGGGTTCACAATTCGGGTCACTGGACCGAAGCTGCCTGCACGATCTCGCAGTTCGAACAACATGTTCGTGCGATTTCCGGCCTGCCCCTTGGCAATCCCGAACGCCATGATAACTGCCGCATGGAAAACCTGATCGGTCACGACATCGACCGCGTGCCGCAGCTTCTGGCCGATGGCAACTGCATGATACATCTCTATGGAAAGGCCGAAGCCCGCCCCGGGCGCAAGATGGGCCATGTCACATGGCTGACCAAACCGGCGCAGGGCTGAATTGGCAGATTTCCGGTTGCTGAGCAGTGGACAAGCGCCCGCGTTTTTGCTATTGGCCTGCCATCTGGCGATGGTTTCCTTCGCGAGTTCGGATTTGTTTGTCCCAGAGATCGCAGGATTTTCAGGACATCGTTGGCGAAAAACCGGCGATCAATCAACTGGCTGAACCCGTGTTTTTGCGACCGCGCCGCAATGTGAATGACCCCAATGTGAAGGCCGGTGCGCTTTGATTGCACATGTCGGCTGTCAGGAACCGCAAAGGAACGGATTTCAACGTGCAGGTACTCGTACGCGATAACAATGTTGATCAGGCGCTGCGCGCGCTGAAAAAGAAGCTGCAGCGCGAAGGCGTATTCCGCGAAATGAAGCTGCGGAATCACTATGAAAAGCCATCGGAAAAGCGCGCTCGCGAAAAGGCGGAAGCCGTGCGTCGCGCCCGCAAACTGGCCCGCAAGCGCGCCCAGCGCGAAAGCGGCATCGTGGTCGCAAAGCCAGCACGCCCAGCCAGATAACCTGGTCGATTTGACAGGGCGGCGTCGTTTTTTCGCCCCCTTTGCCGGATAGTTCCGGGCGGAGATGGCTTGGTCATCTTCGCCTTTTTGTTTTTCGGCAGGTTACGCATGGCATTTCCATGACCGGTCCGGTGCCATACCGGCATATGCCATCTAGACTATGGGGACATATACCGCTCGTGCCAATCATGCCTGCTTTCCTGACATCATCACGATCCACGAAATCGCCAAACCTGAGCCGCATGCAAACCGGCAAGGCGGTGACTGCCTTGACGTTGATGTTGATGCTGTCGGCCTGCAATACGTCAACCGTGACCGATTCGGTGACGATCAACCCGGCCGAGGGCTCTGAATCCAACATCGCCTCGCTGAGCGAGGTCGTGGAAAAAAACCCCAATTCCCCCGAGGCCTACAATGTTCGCGGCACTGCCTATGGCACTGCCGGACGCAACCGCGAGGCACTCGCCGACTTCACCAAGGCAATCGAACTCAATCCGCGTTTCTACAAGGCCTATGCCAATCGCGCCCTGATCTACCGCGCATTGGGTGACCCCAATGCTGCCATCAATGACTATACCCGCGCTCTCAAGATCAATTCGCAATATGACGAAGGCTATATCGGACGCGGGAATGTCTATCGACTGGCCGGGAAGGACACAGAGGCATTCCGCGATTTCGAGCGCGCCATCCAGCTCGGGACCACCAATCCCAGTGGCCTACCATTCGCGTGGCCTGATCTTTCAGAAACAGAACCGCCACACCCAGGCCATCGAGGATTTCTCAACCGCTATCTCGCTGCAGCCAACTGCAGCCGAGCCTTACAACAGCCGGGGTGTTTCCTATCTGGCGCTGGGCGACAAGGAAAATGCGATCACCGATATCAACCATGCCCTGCAATTGAATGACAAGCTGGCCGAGGCATGGTCGAACCAGGCCCTTTTTTACGAGCAGAAAGGCGAAAAGAAGCGCGCCTTCAAATCCTATGCCCGAGCCGTTGCGCTCGATTCAAACCTGCAGATCGCACGCGACGGCATGAACCGGACCCGTGGCTGATTGCCTCAACTGATTGCCTGGGGCTGATCGCCTGATTTGTGATCTTTTCAAATTCGTGAACAAAAAACCCGGCTGGTTCGCAGCCGGGTTTTCGTTTTCACAGCCTGATTGTCAGAGATCAGTCCAGCGCCTTGACGATGTTTTCAACCATCTTCTTGGCATCGGCAAACAGCATCATCGTGTTCGGCTTGTAGAACAGTGTGTTGTCGATACCGGCATAGCCTGAGGCAAGCGACCGCTTGACGAAAAGACAGGTTGCCGCCTTGTCGACATCCAGGATCGGCATGCCATAGATCGGCGATGACTTGTCATCACGCGCTGACGGGTTGGTAACGTCATTGGCCCCGATGACGAAGGCAACATCCGCCTGCGGAAACTCGGAATTGATATCCTCGAGTTCAAACACTTCGTCATAGGGAACATTGGCTTCGGCCAGCAAGACGTTCATGTGGCCCGGCATGCGACCCGCGACCGGATGAATGGCGTATTTGACCTCGACGCCATGTTCCTTGAGCTTGTCAGCCATCTCGCGCAGCGCATGCTGTGCCTGCGCCACCGCCATGCCATAGCCCGGCACGATGATGACCTTGGAGGCATTCTTCATCAGGAAGGCAGCATCGTCGGCCGAACCCTGCTTGACCGTGCGGTCAATGTCGTCCCCGCCTGACGCAACTGCGCTTTCACCCCCAAATCCGCCAAGAATGACCGAGATGAAAGACCGGTTCATGCCTTTGCACATGATGTAGGAGAGGATCGCGCCCGATGAGCCAACCAGCGCGCCGGTAATGATCAGCGCCAGATTGCCAAGCGTAAATCCGATACCTGCTGCCGCCCAGCCCGAATACGAGTTCAGCATTGACACCACGACCGGCATGTCCGCTCCACCGATCGGGATGATGATCAACACCCCCAGCACCAGCGAAAGCAGCGTGATAACCCAGAACAGGAAATGGCTTTCGCTGCGGACGAACTGGACCACCAGAACCAGCAGCGCCACGGCCAGAACAATATTGATCAGATGCCGCGCCGGCAGCATGATCGGCTTTCCGGACATGCGCCCGTCAAGCTTGGCAAAGGCGATGATCGACCCCGAAAAGGTGATCGCGCCAATAGCGACGCCAAGGACCATTTCCACCAGCGAACCGGCATGGATCGAACCAACTTCGCCAATTCCGAACGAATGCGGCGCATAGAGCGCCCCGGCAGCAACCATCACTGCGGCAAGGCCGACGAGACTGTGAAAGGCTGCAACAAGCTGCGGCATCGCAGTCATCGGGATCTTGCGGGCGACATAGGCGCCAAAGCCGCCACCGAGTGCCAGGCCTGCAACAATCAGGAACCAGCGTCCGGCAGAGGGCTGGGCCAGAAACAGCGTCGTGACAATGGCAATTGCCATGCCGACCATGCCGAACCAGTTGCCCTGTCGGCTGGTCGTGGGATGGGAAAGCCCGCGCAGTGCCAGAATGAACAGCACGCCGGAGACGAGATAAAGGAAGGCAGCAAGACTCATGGACATTTACCGGCCCTCACTTTTCTTTTTTCTTGTACATGGCGAGCATGCGTTGCGTCACGAGGAAGCCGCCAAAGATATTGACCGAGGCCAGTACCAGTGCCGCAAAACCGAAGAAGGTGGCAACTCCGCTGGCTGCCTCAATGCCGACCGCCAGAAGCGCACCCACCACGATCACCGAGGAAATCGCATTGGTCACCGACATCAGCGGTGTATGCAGCGCCGGGGTCACGGACCACACGACATAGTAACCGACGAAGATCGCCATCACGAAAATGGCAAACTGAAACACGAAGGGATCCACGGCCCCACCCGAAAGCCCATGCGCGACCGCGGCTGCGGTTTGCGCCGCACCTGAATCAGCACCCGATTGCGACGCGGCCGTGGTTGCCTCGGTAGCGTTCTTCACAGCCAGTTGGGCGGCTTCGGCTGCCTGATTGGCAATCTCGCTGGCTTTCTCGGCAAGCGCACGTGACTGTTCTGCAAGGGCGCGCGCGCTTCAAGCGCCTTCTCGCTGGCCTCGCCTATCCTGGCGTCTCCCTTTCGTCTGCAGGTTTGTCAGCTTTGCTGGTCTTTTCGCAGCCGGCTTCTTGCCAGCTCCAGCCTTGGCAGATGTCCCGGATGCAGCGGCCCTGGTTGCAGGCTTGGCTGCTGCCTTGGCTACCGACTTGGCTGGCGCTTCCGCATCAACCTGCTGACAAATGCCGGATGCACCACCTGGTCATGCGTGAGCAAGGTAGCCTTTACCAGTTCATCTTCCATGTTGACGGCAGTTTGTTTTCCTTGTCGACCATGGTCTCCAGAAGGCCAGAAGGTTCTTGGCATACAGAAGAGACGCAGTCGCCGCGATCCTGCCAGCCATGTTGAGATAGCCGACGATTGATACATTGCCGACCTTTGCTACCGAACCGGGTTTCGCGCCCTCGACATTGCCGCCGCGCTCCACAGCCAGATCGACCACGACCGAGCCTGGCGCCATCGATTTCAGCATCTCGGCAGTAACCAGCCGCGGCGCAGGGCGTCCGGGGATAAGGGCCGTGGTAATGACGATATCCTGCTTCGCGATATGCGAGGCCACGAGTTCGGCCTGCTTGGCCTGATACTCTTTCGACATTTCCTTGGCATATCCGCCCGCAGTCTCTGCCTGGCGGAACTCGTCATCCTCGACCGCGATGAACTTGGCGCCCAGAGACTCGACCTGTTCCTTGGCTGCAGGACGAACATCTGTGGCCGTAACAACGGCACCCAGACGCCGCGCCGTGGCAATCGCCTGCAGTCCGGCAACACCAGCACCCATGACAAAAATCTTGGCTGCCGATACGGTTCCCGCTGCCGTCATCATCATCGGCAAAGCACGGTCAAAAGCCGCCGCGCCTTCGATCACTGCCTGATAGCCGGCAAGGTTTGCCTGTGAGGAAAGCACATCCATCACTTGCGCGCGGGTAATGCGCGGCATGAATTCCATGGCAAAGGCCGATACCCCGGCAGAGGCCATGGCCGCCACATCGCCTTCATTTCCATAAGGGTCCATGCTGGCAAGCACCAGCGCACCTTCTTGTATGTCTTGACTTCTGCCGGAGACGGACGGCGAACCTTGAGGACGACATCGGCAGATCCGGCATCGGAGGATTTGCCGATGGTTGCACCGGCTGCAGCATAGGCGTCATCGAGAATGCGCGAGCCCTGTCCTGCCCCTGCTTCCACCACAACGGAAAAACCGAGTGCGGTCAGCTTCTTCGCGGTTTCGGGTGATAGCGCTACACGGCTTTCCACCGGATCACTTTCACGCGGAACGAAAGCTTCATGAAATGTCCTCCCTTTGCAGCCCCGAACACGCGACTGCGCCCAATTTGTCCTTCAAGCGTTTTTCACGTCATCATGACCGGTCAGGCCCATGCTGGCAAGGCGCAGCGCCTCACCGGCAAAAGACAAAGGCTCAACCGGGTAGTGTCTTCAGATGGCGAAGTAGCTCGCAATTACAAGAATGGCAAAAACAACAATTCCGCCAAAAAGGCCAAAACCGGCGAAAAAGCCCGCCGCCATCGCAATCAGCAGTGCAACACAGCCAGCAATTGTCCATTTTGTCAGCTTCAGGAAGCCGTGATAGGTGCGCTCGTGTTCCGCGTAATCCATCGCGTTCGCCGTTTCACCATGATTGCCTGCTTTTGCCATGCCCGTCTCCAGCATTTGGGTTGTTGCGTTTCACGTCTTCATGAAAACGTCAGAACGCGGAAAGCCGTCCAGACTGGCAAGCAATCCAGCCATTGCCGACCATGCCAGCCCCGGATGCACCAGTCTTTGAAGATCGAATACACAAAGCCATGCGTCGCGGCAACTGTCTGTAGCCGTTGCAATGGTGACGAATTGTCTCTTTCAACCCGATACCGGCAAGCAGGCGTCAATCACGCCCGGCGAAGAACAAATGTCTTGCCACCCGCATCCGCACAATTCAGCGTATTGGGATCAGGGCGCGTGCATTGTGCGGAATTGGGAGCCCCGGTATTATTGCTGGTCCATTGCAGATTGACCTGCGTTTCCGAGATGGCGATGTAATTGCCCTGGGAAATCACATTGCCCGTATCCCCGGCAATGGTCGTGAAGACGCCGTTTTGCAGCTGTGCCGTATAGCCACCGCCATCGGGTCGCCAATCACCGGCAAGTCCGCCGCCACCTGCCGTCGGGTTTATCTTTCCTTCTGTCTTGCAACCAACGACCAGGAAGGTGGTCGCAACCAGCATCACCATGGCAAGCCTGCCGGACCTTGCTGCTGTTCCAGCGCTGTTGTGCGTTTTCATTCTGTCGCCTCCAACTCGTCAATCAAACCTTCGATCACCGAAAGACCCTTGTCCCAGAATCCGGGATCGGTTGCGTCAAGTCCGAACGGCTTCAGCAATTCGGAATGATGCTTCGTGCCGCCAGCCTTCAGCAATTCGAAATAGCGTTCCTGAAAACCGGCATCTGCATCCTGATAGACAGCATAGAGCGAATTCACCAGGCAATCCCCGAATGCATAGGCATAGACATAGAAGGGTGAATGGATGAAATGCGGAATATAGCTCCAATAGTCGCGGTAGCTGTCGTCAAAGGTGAAGATGTCGCCAAGGCTCTCCTTTTGCACCTCGATCCACATCTCACCCAATTGTTCGCTCGTCAGTTCGCCCTGCCTGCGGGCTTCATGCACATGCCGCTCGAACTGGTAAAACGCGATCTGGCGCACGACCGTATTGATCATGTCCTCGACCTTCTGCGCCAGCATCGCCTTGCGCTCGGCGGGATCGGCAGCCTTGTCGAGCAGTGATCGGAAGGTCAGCATTTCGCCGAAAACGCTTGCTGTTTCAGCCAGCGTCAGCGGCGTCTGCGACATCAACGCACCCTGTTCGCCGGCAAGCACCTGATGCACGCCATGCCCGAGCTCATGCGCCAGCGTCATCACATCACGCGGCTTGCCCTGGTAGTTCACCAGCACATAGGGATGAACCTCCGGCACGGTGGGATGCGCAAATGCACCAGGCGACTTGCCTGGACGGACCGGCGCAGCGATCCAGTTGCGCTCGAAGAACCTGCCCGCAATTTCGGCCATGGATGGCGCAAAATTGCCATATGCCTCAAGCACTGTCTGGCGCGCCTCTTCCCAGGAATATACCTTTTCTGCCGACATCGGCAGCGGCGCATTCCGGTCCCAGTGCTGCATGCTGTCAATGCCAAGCCACTTGGCCTTCATGCGGTAATAGCGATGTGAAATCCTTGGAAAGGCATTCCGCACGGCACTGACCAACGCATCAACGACCTCCCGCTCGACCCGGTTCGCCAGATGGCGCGAATCTGCAATGTCGCCAAAACCGCGCCAGCGATCAGCAATCTCCTTGTCCTTGGCAAGCGTATTGGTGATGAGCGTGAACACCCTGCCATTGGCATGAAGTACCCGGCCTATCTCGCGGGCTGCCTCTTCGCGCACTTCCCGTTTGCGATCCTGCAAGAGGTTCAGCGCCGGTTCCACCGTCAATTCCTTGCCGCCAATATTGAACCGCAAACCAGCCATGGTTTCGTCAAACAACCGGTTCCATGCGGCATGGCCCGTCACCGACTTTTCGTGAAAAAGCAATTCGATGCGGTCCTCGAGCTGATAGGGCTTGTCCATCCGCAAATCATCGAGCCATGGCTTGTAGTGGCGAAGGGCGGGTGAGCGTTCCATGCCGCAGGAAATCGCGTCAGCGTCAAGCCGGTTGAGTTCGAGGCCGAAAAACAGCAGATGCGATCCGGCATTGGTGATCTGCTCCTGCGCATCGCCATAGAACTTGGCCAATGCCGGATCGGTGGTATTTCCGGCATAGAGCAATCCGGCATAGGACATGATGCGCCCCATGCGCTCCTCTATCTTCTCATAAAGGGCAATGGCCGCGCCCAATCCTCCGGATCGGCCTCGAGCAATTCGGCCAGTTTCCCTTGTGGCTTTCCTCGAATGCAGTCGCATCCTTGTGCGAGCGCGCCATATCCTTTGCAAATTCGGCAGAACCGGTCCCCGGATACAAATCCGCGAGATTCCATTCCGGCAAAACCCCCAATTCGGCTTCGCTTCCCGTCTCCGCCGCCAGCGCTGTGACGCATGGGAAATGCTTCCGTTATGAAAATTCATGTGCTTTTCCCGTTGAACCCGAAACGACCAGCCGAAATTCGTTAACCGGTCGGATTAAACACGTGTTTAGGCGAATGCCCTAGAACAGTCCAGAAATGAGACAGTCGCATGGCCGTGGCAAGGCTTTACACAAGGAAAAAGCCTGTTCTGCCACCGGAAATGACGAGAAAACAACAACGACAAGCGGAACCTGTCATGACACAAACCATCCTGATCGTCGACGATGACCCGGTGCAGCGCCGCCTTCTTGAAGGTGCTGCAACCCGCCTGGGTTATCTGGCAATATCAGTGGATGGTGGCGAGGCGGCACTTGCAGTCCTCAATGAGCGCGAGTCCGCCAGCCTCGGCGCAGTCGTTCTGGACCTGATGATGCCCGGCATGGATGGGCTGGGTGTGATGAACGCCATGCAGGAAGCAGGCATCGGTGTGCCCGTGATCGTCCAGACTGCGCAAGGTGGGATCGAGACCGTGGTCAAGGCCATGCGAGCAGGCGCATTTGATTTCGTGGTCAAGCCGGTTTCGCCGGATCGCCTGAAGACAGCGCTGGAAAACGCATTGAAGATCGGATCCATCGAGACCGTGAAGCGCAAGGCAACACGCAAGGTACCTGGCTCGATATCATTCCCCGATATCGTCACCCTCAGCCCGGTCATGACCAGCGTGCTGAAGATTGCCGAGAAAGCAGCCCAGTCCCAGATTCCCGTGCTCATCGAGGGAGAATCGGGTGTGGGCAAGGAACTGGTGGCGCGAGCCATCCAGAATGCCTCCGATCGCAGCACCAAACCTTTCGTTGCGGTGAACTGTGGAGCACTTCCGGAAAATCTCGTGGAAAGCATTTTGTTCGGCCACGAAAAGGGAGCATTTACCGGCGCTTCCGAAAAACATGTCGGCAAATTCGAGGAAGCCAATGGCGGTACGCTGTTTCTGGACGAGATTGGCGAATTGCCGCTCGATATCCAGGTCAAGCTTCTGCGCGCCATTCAGGAGGGTGAAATCGACCCGATTGGCGCTCGCAAGCCGGTCAAGGTCAATATCAGGCTGGTCTCGGCAACCAACCGCAATCTTGCCGAGGAAAGTCAGCAAGGGCCGTTTCCGCGAAGACCTTTATTACCGGCTTTCGGTATTGCCGCTGTCGATCCCGCCATTGCGCGCCCGCAAGGAGGATGTGCCACTGCTGGTGCGCCATTTCATCGGTCGCATCGGTGCTGAGGAAAACAAGCCGCAAATACGTGGCATTGACGCATCAGCGGAAGCGCTGCTTTGCAATTACGACTGGCCGGGCAATATCCGACAGCTGGAAAACGCCATTTTCCGGGCAATGGTTTTGGCAGATGGCGAATTGCTGAGCGCACAGGAATTTCCTCAAATTGCTGCCCAGCTTCCCGGTTTCGAACTGCCGGCGCTGCCGCAACCGGCACCATCGACGCCCGGGGCACAGCATTTGGTACCATCGATGGAAACTCCGGCAATTCCTGCCGCCGCCGTTCGCGATGCGAGTCTGCTGGCAATGCGAAACGAAACCGGCGACATCCGGCCCTTGGACGAAATGGAAGCCGAATTGATCCGCTATGCAATCGAGCTTTATGATGGACGAATGTCCAAGGTAGCCCGCAAACTGGGCATTGGCCGTTCAACCCTGTATCGCAAACTCAAGGACCTGGGCCTAGAGACATCCAGCGATACGAATCGTTAACCAATAGCGGGAAAACCCGACTTTCCGACCGCAAACTTGACAGGGGTCAAGGCGGTTGCCATGCAATCACCGCATTTTGATGGTGAAAAACCCGCAACCAAGGTGGTAGGGTTTGTTAACCATATGCACCCTATTGTGGGACCCGGGGCATTGTAAAAAGCGGGCGTGGCAAATCTTGCTGAACTCCATATCAAGAATTCTCCGGCACTTCGTGCCGCGATTGAAGGCAGGTCGCATTGCCGGTCTGGGTATTGTTGCATTTGCAGTTGCCCTGGCAACGAGCGCACCTTCTGCTTCGGCTGAAACGCGTACGCTGAAGCTGTATTATCTCACACCGGCGAAAAGACGACGGTCACCTTCAAGAAGGACGGGAAATACCTTCCCGACGGTCTCCAAGAAAGCCAATTGGGCGCTGCGGCGACCGGCGTCGCAACGAGCCGACCAAAATGGACCCGCGCCTGCTTGACCTCGTCTGGGAAGCCTATCAGCGCTCCGGTTCCAAGGATTATATCCACGTAATCTCCGGATACCGTGCGCCGGAAACCAATTCCATGTTGCGTAAGCGCGGACGCGGTGTCGCCAAGAACAGCCAACACACGCTGGGCCGCGCCATGGACTTCTTCCTGCCTGACGTGAAACTTTCCAAGATCCGCGAAATCGGCCTGAAAATGGAAGTTGGCGGTGTAGGCTATTATCCGACCTCCGGCTCACCATTCGTGCATCTGGATGTGGGCAATGTTCGCCATTGGCCACGCATGAGCCGTCAGGAACTGGCTCGCGTCTTCCCCAATGGAAAGACCATTCATATTCCATCCGACGGCAAGCCGTTGCCTGGATACGAGCAGGCGCTTGCCGCATACAAGGCACGCAAGGGGACGCGCTGGCGACACGCAGATCGCAACAGCCGACGAGGCGAAAAAGCCGGGCTTCTTGCATCTCTGATGCGCCGACAGAAGGAAGACCAGCAGGACGACGAGGAATCCAACACTGCCACCCTGCCCCGGACCGTGAAAACCACGGCTGAGCCCGCAGAAGCGGTTATCGCGTCAGCAGCACCGCAGGCGCAGTCGGCCGAAGCGGCTACACCAGAGCAGATTGCGCCCGCAGCAAGACGCACTGACGGCGGACCTGTTCCTCCCGCAACCCTTGAGCCGCAGTTGGCGTTGGCAATTCCCGAAGGCAGCCGCGTGCCGGTTCCAACAGCCGCGCCGCGCAGCCGCCAGCAGGAAGCCGCAGGTATCGAACTTGCCTCGGCAACGACGACAGACGCAGCGTCCAGCGCCTCCGACACCACTCAACCGGACGAAAATGCCGCGCAGGAAGTCATCGAGCTTGCTTCGCTCCCGATCCCCAAACCCCGGCCAACGCGCAGCCCCGAAGCGATGGCCATAGCCAGCGCGCTCAAGCAGGACAGTGGCCAGCAGGTGGCAATGCTTTCTGCGGATGAAATCGAGAATTTGCGCAATTCCGCCATTCCAAGCCCTGCGCTTGCTCCGGCCACACGACCATCATCGAACGAACTGGCACTTGGCGAAAGCGCTGATTCCGTAACCTCCAGCGCTGGTGCGGCAATCGATGGGCTGGTTACACCTTCGCAACGTCCGGTAATCACCAGCAATATCCCGACACCAGGCCTGAAACCCTATCATGGTCCCGATGCACGCACATTGGCGCTCGCGCTGGCACCAACCGACGAAACCCGGACATCCGCGTCAGAGGCCATCCGCTCCCTGATTGAAAGGGGCGAGGTCGCATCAGGCACCCAAACCATCGACAACAACGCGTCGCAGACCGTCCTGCCTCGCGGCCAGAAGCAGGCAGGTCACAAGCTTGCTGCAAACAGCAAGACCCCCGTCAGCATCAATGATGCACCGGTTGGCAAACTTGCCCTTGCGGCGAACCGCGAACTTGGCAGCGTCAATGAGATATCCCCGCCAGCCTTTGGCGTGCTCGCCTTTGACAAGGGCGCGCCGGTGGCAACAAGCAAGGGTTTCGTCAAGACCAGCAGCCTTCAGCCAATCGGGAAATTGGCCAAGGCCACGAATTAGGGGCATTGGGGGTTTGCGGTGTCGCTCAGACCTGACGCGCAAGCCTGAATTATCTCTTGTCATTCGCTCTCGGCTTCAAACTCCGGAAGCATCCCCAGCGCCTGCATGTAAAGATCACGCACAGCATCCTGTTCCTGGCGTTCAGCCAGGTCCTGCTTTCGAATTCTCAGGACCACACGCAACACTTTCGTGTCGAAGCCGTTGGCCTTGGCCTCACCGAAAACTTCCTTGATGTCTTCGGCGATAGCCTTCTTCTCCTCCTCCAGACGCTCAATCCGTTCGACAATCGATTTGAGCTGGTCCTCGGCGACCAAATTGTCCGACATTCCATTCTCCATGCTGTTTCGCGCGCTTTTTGCAGCGACCGGTTAGTCACCGGCTAGTGACCGGGATTTGCCTTGGCGAAAGCCGCCTGTTGTGCCTCGCTGGCTTCCTTCTGGTATTTCTCGCGCCATTCGTCATAGGGCATCCCATAGATGATCTCGCGCGCCTGCGGCTTGTCTAGCGTGATTCCCTTGTCGTTGGCAGCATCCTGATACCAGTTCGCCAGACAATTTCTGCAAAACCCGGCCAGATTCATCATGTCGATGTTCTGGACATCGGTGCGGTTGCGCAAATGTGACACAAGGCGACGAAAGGCGGCCGCCTCCAGTTCGGTTTTCGTGGCTTCATCCATTTCGAGGCTCTCCTGGTCAAACCATTCATGATCGGGCTTAATTCGGCATAACGCCTGTCGCATCGGGGCTGGTCAAGCTCAACGCGGCAAGACCGGACCGGTTCGCGATCCCATGTGCCGGATTTCATGCAGCGCGCCAAGGGCATTCACCCGCTCAAGCATGGGAGCCAGCAATTCCGCCCATTCCATGGCACCTTCCCGCGTGCCGATCAGGTCCTGCCGAATCTCGATCAGCGTATGCGCAAGACCTCTGGCGGTGCAATGGCGAAACATTGTGTCATTGCGCAACGCGCCATCATAGGGTTCATTGTCTCCGACGGTAAAGCGTTGTGTTGCCCGCAATTCCTGCAGCATCGGCAATGTAAATCGCGGATCGTTGTCCCACAAAAGGGCAACCTCCCATGGCCGCGCCACACCTTTCCACTGGTCCGTGAAGCTGTGGATCGAAAAGATCGCCGGGACATGGCCCTTGCTCAGCGCCTCGCCAAGCAGCGCCTCGATCGCCATGTGATAGGGCCGGTGAAACCGCTCGATCCGGCGCTCGATCTCGTTCTGCGATATCGGGTGATTGCCGGGAATGACGGTGCCATCCGACAGCCGCATGATGATGGTGGGATCATCCTCACCGCGATTGGGATCGATCAGAAGCCGCGAAAATGTGGTCATCACGGCCGGAACGCCCAGCATCGCCGCCAGTGCAAGGGTAACATCGCGCGCACCGATGTCATAGGCAATATGGCGCTGGAACGCTTCCTCACTCAGCCCCAGATTGCCGTATTCTGTCGGCAGGTTGTTGCAGGCATGGTCGCATAGAAGGACAAGACCGCGTGAAACGTCGCCAGCGATCATCTCGACCGGATTGAACCCGTCATCCATGGTTTTACGAACCCGTGTTAATCGTTACCACGCCTCTTGTCACAGCTTCAAAATCGGATCAATGGTCTGGCAAGCTGCCAACCTGCAATCAGATCCGCTTAATGAACCAGATTCCCAATTCCGCAAGGCCGCAACCGGATTTCACGGCTGCCACGCCAGGCGCTGCTGCCCCGGACGAGCGCTCCAGCCTCGCATTTCCGCTTGCCTTTGGCGCCCTTGTGGCCGGTTCGATGGCGATGGGTGTATCGCCGGTTTTCGTTCGCTTTGCCGAAATCGGTCCATTCGCCTCGGCTTTCTGGCGCGTTACCCTCGCGCTTCCGATATTGTTGTTGTGGGCTTGGCTCGAGACGCGATCAGACAACCGGCCCTTGCGGTTGCGATGGCCGGTTCCGATCTTGCTGTCTGGGCTGTTCTTTGCCGGCGACCTGACATTCTGGCATCTGGCAATTACCCACACCACAATGGCAAACGCCACATTGATGTCCTGCCTTGCACCGGTCTGGGTGCTGTTCCTTTCAAGCACTTTCATTGGTGAGAAGGTTCCGCGCCGGTCCTTTTTGGGGCTCGCCATCTGCCTTTGCGGCGCTGCACTGCTGATCGGTTCGAGCTACCGCATTGACCCTTCCCGCCTTGTTGGCGACATCTACGGCATCATCACTTCACTGTTTTTCGGATTGTATTTTCTGGCCATTCGGGTTGGCAGACGTTCCATGAACAGCGGCGAACTGACCTTCGCTTCCACAACCATTACCGCCATCGCGCTATTGCTGGTCGCTTTGGTTTCAGGAAACGCCTTTCTGCCGCAAACGGCATCGGGCTATGCATCCCTGTTGTCGCTCGGCATGATCAGCCATGCCGGCGGCCAGGGATTGCTCGCAGTCGCACTGGGTTCGCTTTCGGCAGCATTTTCCTCGCTGGTGATTTTTCTGGAAGCAGTAGCGGCAGCCTTTTTCGGATGGGCCATCTTCAACGAGACCATGGGACCGTTGCAGCTTGTGGCGGCATTTGTATCCTTGCCGGAATATGGGTTGCCCGCCCTGACAGATAGGTTGTTGCCCCTGCCATCATCCGGTCATCATGGATTGCAAGAACATTGCGGACATTGACAGGATTGTTGCACTGCGTCACAAGAACCAAGCTCCACCTTGGTGTGATTTGCCACCGGTCGGAACCAAATTCGCAGGGAGAAGGCAGAGCCTTGCCGACATCGCCTAGTCTGAGAATTTCTACGCTTCTGTTGCTTGCCTTCTGCACAGCCATGCCAGCGCTGTATGCGGATGAGGCAAAGGCCGACTTTCGCTTGTGCAATGACACCAAGAGCCTCGTCGGCGTGGCACTCGGCTATCGCAACAAGGATGTATGGACCACCGAGGGCTGGTACCAGATACCCGGCGAAACCTGCACCTCGCTGATTGAGGGCGACCTCGATGCCCGCTACTATTACCTTTATGCTGAAGACGCAGACCAGGGCGGCCAATGGCGCGGAGACGTGTTCATGTGCACAGCCGACCGGCAATTCAAGATTGAGGGCGTGCAGGAATGCTTCACCCGGGGTTACCAGAAAACCGGTTTCTTCGAGGTGGATACGGCCAACAAATCAAGCTGGATGGTACGGTTGACGGAGACCGGCCAGACAGGCAGTTCCCAGTAATTTTCAAAACAGGATTTCATCACCTATGCGCCGCAACCGCCGTGTGAAGATACTTGCCACGCTTGGACCTTCCTCCAATTCCAGGGAAATGATCGCGAAACTGTTTGATGCAGGAGCCGATGTCTTTCGCATCAACATGAGCCATTCCGACCACGCGATGCTGAACCAGTTGGTCACCACAATCCGCGACATCGAGGCAGAGCGTGGCCGTCCCATCGGTATTCTTGCCGATCTGCAGGGACCAAAGCACCGCCTCGGAAAGTTTGCCAAGGGCAAGATCGACGTGAAGGCAGGCGATGTCATCACATTCGATTCCGATCCGACACCCGGAAGCCAGACCCGTGTTGAACTGCCGCATCCCGAAATTCTCGAAGCCTTGAACCCAGGCGACCGCATCCTCATCGATGATGGCCGCGTCCAGATGAAGACGCTGGAATGCGGCGATGGATGGGTAAAGGCAGAAGTGATTGCAGGCACCGGTCTTTCCGACCGCAAGGGCGTGAGCCTGCCCGACACAGAGATCGTGACCAGCGCGATGACGGAAAAGGACCGCCGTGACCTTGATGCCGCAATTGCCGCAGAGGTTGACTGGGTGGCACTGTCCTTCGTTCAGCGCCCCGAGGATATGGCAGAAGTCCGCAAGATCGCGCGCGGTCGGGTCGGGGTTCTTGCCAAGATCGAAAAGCCGCAGGCCGTTGCGCGCCTCTCGGAAATCATCGACCTTTCGGATGCCATCATGGTGGCACGCGGCGACCTGGGCGTGGAAATGCCATTGGAGGCGGTTCCGGGCATTCAGAAGCAGATCACCCGTGCCTGCCGCAGGGCGGGCAAACCGGTTGTCGTGGCTACCCAGATGCTGGAATCAATGATTTCTGCACCAGTGCCAACGCGCGCCGAGGTATCGGATGTGGCGACCGCTGTCTATGAGGGCGCGGATGCCATCATGCTGTCGGCTGAATCTGCTGCAGGCAAATATCCTGTCGAAGCAGTCGCCACGATGAATTCCATCGCCGAACATGTCGAGCGCGACCCGACCTACAAGGGCATCATCACGGCGCAGCGTGCCGAACCTGAGCCAACGGGTGCCGATGCAATTTCACTGGCCGCGCGCCAGATTGCCGAGACCCTCGAACTTTCCGCAATCGTCTGCTACACGGCCTCCGGCACCACCGGGTTGCGGGCAGCGCGCGAGCGCCCTTCAAAGCCGATCGTGACACTGTCGCCTGTTGCACGCACTGCTCGCCGCCTGGCGCTGGTATGGGGTCTGCACTGCGTCGTGACCGAAGATGCCAAGGATCTCGACGACATGGTGGATCGCGCCTGCCGTATTGCGGTTGACGAGGATTTCGCGTCTCCGGGCGACCGCGTCATCATTTCGGCAGGCGTTCCGCTGCGCACACCCGGTTCGACCAACATGCTGCGCATCGCATATGTGTCGAGCGATGGCCGCGCCGGAATATAGTGCCTTCAGTTTGGCCTGATGCGGATTTCAGCGGCGAGGCGCTCGATCTCGCCAATGATTTCCGCTGTGCGCGTATAGGTGGGCATGTGTCCCGCTCCCTTGAGCCAGACCAGCCGCGAGCCCTTGATATCACGGTGCAGCCCGTCCGAATGTACATGCTCCAGCACGACATCGTCCTCGTCTCCTGAAAGGATGACGGTCGGCGCGGTGATGGAGGGATAGAGCGGCGAGAGCCGTTTGGATGCCTCGTAGAACGAACCGACATCGGCGGCATTGGCAAGGAAATTGTCAGGCCTCAATACAAGCCTCGTTCCCGAAAGCGACGCATAATCCGCCGGAACCTTGTCCGGCCTGAAGACATTTTCAAGCGCACGCGGATATTTGAAATGGCCTGCAGGTGCCACTACAAGATGCGCGAACCACCAGCCAATGACCGGCAAATTGGCGACATCATAGGTCCAGTCAACATCACCGCCCGGCCAGGGATGGGTGGCAGCAGCAACAAACACCAGACCCGCAACCTGTTCGGGATGCCTCACGGCCAGGGCAGCAGCCATGCCACCGCCAAGTGAATGGCCGATGATGATTGCCTTGTCGATTTTCAGTTCCTTCAAAAGCCCGGAAAAATAGTCCGCCTGCGTTTCCGGCATCCGGTCCGCATCGCCTTTTCGGCCCGAATAACCGGCACCCGGCCTGTCCACGAATATCATCCGCGCCCTGCCCTTCAGCGGCTCGGCAAACGCACCCATCAATTCGCGCGCATTGCCACTGGCACCATGAATGAACAGCAAAGGCGGCAGCTCCGCATCGGCACCGGCCTCGACTTCAATATAGTGGATCATATTGCCATTGACGCTGACAAATTTTCCTGTTGGCGGAAATCGGGCTTCGACCCGGCGCTTGATCAGTTCTGTCGCCAAAGCCAGCCCGAGAACAAGCACCAACAGCAATGCTGCAGCAATCTTCACAAATGCCATCCGCTTAGGCGTCCTTCCCGGAAAGCTCTTCCTCGAGGTCCTGAACTGCTTTTTGCGCGGGTCGGTTGGCAGGGTAGATTTCCAGCACCTTGAAATAGGTTTCAAGCGCCTTCCTGTCAGAGCCGGTGCGTTGAAGGATGGCACCAAGCCCGGAAAGCGCCCCGAAGTGGCGCGGCTCCAATTGCAGCACCCGTTCGATATCGGCAATCGAACGACCGAGATCGCCCTGAACATAATAGAGTGTGGCCCGGCGGTTCCAGCCTTCGGCATAGTCTGGCGCGAGCGTCACGACCTGTGTCAGCAGGTCTTCGGCCAGCGGATTGTTCTTTTCGCGCAAGGCACGCGCTGACCAGTTCATCAGCAGGTTGATTGTGTCGGAGCCGGAATCATTGAGTTTGCCCACAATCTGCTGCGCAATGCGACCTGCCTTGCGCGCGTCGGCTTGTCTCGCTAGGTCACCAAACAGGCTGTCGAGCGTGGCTGCTTCCCGCGTAACGGCAACGTCTTCATCATCGGCAGCCCGCACGGAAACCGGCTGGAATGCACCCAGGAAACAGAACAGCAAAAGGGAAAACGACAAGAACCGCATGCACCGAATGTAGCGGCTGCACACGGTTCGTCAAATGCAAATTGACGTGATGACGCCCAATGTCTGGCACGGGCCCGGCCGCAGGCAATTAGCCCTGGCGAGCCTTGTAGCGCGGATTTGTCTTGTTGATGATGTAAACGCGTCCCTTGCGACGAACCAGACGGTTCTCGCGATGACGTTCCTTCAGGGCCTTGAGCGAATTCTTGATCTTCATGATACTGAACCGGACTTGGCGGATAAACCGCTGAAACACAACAAGGCGCGCCATCTCGTCCAAAAGACAATTCCGTCATCGGAATGAAGCCATTCAAACGGGCGCGCCGGGAGTTGGGCGCTTGTAGCGGATAGCGCTGCCGAATGTCAAGCTGGCCACCCCTCAAGTTGATCTGCGACAAACAGCCATGACACTGTCGCTGATCGAGGCGTGTTAAAGCCATGGCTGGTCGTTCTGCGACAACTGGCAAGTTTGCCAATGGATATGGTACGCGTCATTCCGGACAGGAACAGCAAAAGGCTGGTCGCAAATGAAAAGATTTTCTGCTTTCGCCATCGCCCGTGAGGCCATGCGGGCCCACAAGGGCTGGGAAAAACAGTGGGAAAACCCGGAACCCCGGTCCCGCTATGATGCCATTATTGTCGGCGCTGGCGGACACGGCCTGGCAACCGCCTATTATATGGCGAAGGAACACGGCATCACCAATATTGCCGTGCTTGAAAAAGGCTGGCTTGGCGGTGGCAATACCGGGCGCAACACCACCATCATCCGCTCGAACTATCTCTATGACGAGAGCGCTGGCATGTACAATCATGCCGTAAAACTGTGGGAAAACCTCTCGCAGGAACTCAATTACAACGTCATGTTCTCGCAACGCGGCGTCATGATGCTGGCGCACAATGTCCATGACATCCAGGTCTTCAAGCGCCATATCCATGCCAACCGGTTGAACGGTGTCGACAATGAATGGCTGACGCCCGATGAGGCAAAGGCATTCTGCCCGCCGCTCAACATTTCCAAATCCGCGCGCTATCCGGTCATGGGCGCAGCCTTGCAACGGCGCGGAGGCACAGCCCGCCATGACGCGGTTGCCTGGGGCTATGCACGCGCAGCGGCCGCCATGGGCGTTCACATCATCCAGAATTGCGAAGTGACCGGCATCAACCGCAACGCGGAAGGCGCAGTCACCGGCGTCAACACCACACGCGGCACGATCAATGCCCCGAAGGTTGGCGTCGTTGCGGCTGGCCACACTTCCGTGCTGATGCAGATGGCAGGCGTGCGGATGCCGCTGGAAAGCTACCCGCTGCAGGCGCTGGTTTCCGAGCCGGTCAAGCCATGCTTTCCCTGTGTCGTGATGTCCAATACTGTTCACGCCTATATCTCGCAATCCGACAAGGGCGAACTGGTGATCGGTGCAGGCACCGACCAGTATACCTCCTATTCGCAGACCGGCGGACTGCACATCCTCAATCATACGCTGGACGCGATCTGCGAAATGTTCCCGATGTTCACCCGCATGAAGATGCTGCGTTCCTGGGGCGGTATCGTCGACGTCACTCCGGACCGCTCACCGATCCTGGCAAAGACGCCCGTCAAGGGGCTCTATGTCAATTGCGGCTGGGGCACGGGCGGTTTCAAGGCGACGCCGGGCTCAGGCCATGTCTTCGCCCATACCATCGCCCGCGACGAACCACATCCGATCAATGCAGGCTTTACGCTGGAGCGCTTCAAGACCGGCCGCCTGATCGACGAGGCAGCCGCTGCTGCTGTTGCGCATTGAGGACTTTGACATGCTGCTGATCCATTGCCCGTATTGCGAAGAAGAGCGCCCGGAACTGGAATTCCGCCACGCTGGCGAGGCGCATATAGTGCGCCCAACCAACCTGGCTGAGATTTCCGACGATGATTTCGAAAAGTTCTTTTTCATCCGTGACAACGAAAAAGGCGTCGTCTTCGAGCGCTGGCGCCACATTCATGGTTGCGCCCGCTTCTTCAATGCCGCGCGCCACTCCGTCTCCGACAAGTTCATTGTGACCTACAAGGCTGGCGAGCCAAAGCCGAAACTGACCGCGGAACAGATCAACGCCGTGACGCCGAAGGGCAAGGGCACACCGGCCAATGAGCCGGTTGTCACCACAGACGTGAAAGGCGGCGAAGCATGAGCATCTCATCCGCAATTGCCGGTCAGAACCGCATTGCCGGCAAGGGCCGCCTGTCGCCTGCAAGAACCGCGCAGTTCACCTTTGACGGCCAGAGCCTGACGGCACTCGAGGGCGACACGCTGGCGTCAGCCCTCATCGCCAATGGCATTCACCTCACCGGGCGCTCGTTCAAATATCACCGACCGCGCGGCATTCTGGGTTCAGGCGCGGAAGAGCCAAACGCGCTGATCGACATTGCGCGCGATGCAGCCCGCCGCCAGCCCAATATCCGTGCGACCCAGCAGGAAGTCTTCGACGGCATGAAGGCCTTGAGCCAGAACCGTTTCCCCTCGCTGTCTTTCGACATTGGCGCGGTGAACGATTTGATGGGCAAGTTCTTCACGGCGGGATTTTACTACAAGACATTCATGTGGCCGCGTTTTGCCTGGAAGAAGATCTATGAGCCGGTAATCCGGGCTGCAGCCGGCCTTGGCACGGCACCCGCAGAGGCCGATCCCGACCGCTATGCCAACCGTTTCGCCCATTGCGATGTGCTGGTGGTCGGCGGCGGTGCAGCAGGCATTGCCGCTGCACTTTCAGCCTCGCGCAAAAAGGGCCAAAGCGTTGTTTTCTGTGACGAGAATGCCGAATTCGGCGGCCATCTCCGCGCCGACGGCTCCGTGAGTATTGAGGGCAAGCCGGGCCATGATTGGGCGCAGGAGGCAATCGCCGAACTTGCCGCCAATCCTGATGTCACCCTGCTGAGCCGCACCACCGGCTTCGGCTATTATTCCCACAATATCGTCGCACTGGTTGAGCGCGTTACCGAGCATCTGGCAAATCCCGATGCCGACATGCCGCGCGAGCGGTTGTGGCAGGTTCGCGCCGACAAGGTGATACTCGCAACCGGCGCCATCGAACGCCACATGGTCTTTGCCGACAATGACCGCCCGGGCATCATGCTGGCATCGGCAGCGCAACTCTACCTCAATCATCGGCGTTGCCGTTGGCCGCAAGGTTGGCGTCTACACCGCTTGCGATTCGGCCTGGACAGCAGCCTTCGATCTCAAGCAGGCCGGCATCGAAATTCCGGCAATCGTCGACTGCCGCAAGAATGTGTCTTCCGAACTTCTGGCGCGCGCCAATGATCTGGGCATCAAGGTGCTGACCGGTCACGCGGTCACGAAGACAACGGGACGCCTGCGCGTCAAATCCATGACCGTCGAGCCGGTTGATGGCACCGGCTCACAATCCATCGCCATTGACGGCCTCATCATGTCAGGTGGCTGGACGCCCTCTATCCACCTGTTTTCGCAATCGCGCGGCAAGCCCAAATTCGATGCTGAAACGGGCCGCTTCCTGCCGGATATCAATGCAGAAAACTGCATGTCGGTTGGTGGCTGCAACGGCACGACGACGATGGGTGATGCATTGGCGCAGGCTGCGCAGGCAGTCGGCGGCAAGGCGCCTGATTGCGACGAGACAGCCTCTATGGAAGGCTTTCTCATTGGCGCTGCCAAGGGCGCTGGCCCTGATGACCAGGTCAAGGCATTTGTCGATTTCCAGAACGACGTGACCGCCAAGGACATCCGCCTTGCCGTGCGCGAGGGCATGCATTCCATCGAGCATGTCAAGCGATATACCACCACAGGAATGGCAACCGACCAGGGCAAGATGTCGAACATGCATGGCCTGGCCATTGCAGCGCAGGCGCTTGGCAAGGAAATCCCGGCCGTCGGCCTGACGACATTCCGCGCGCCCTATACGCCCGTGACCTTCGGTGCCATCGTCAATCATGCCAAGGGCGACCTGTTTGACGTGACGCGACGCACCCCGATCCATTCCTGGGCGGAAGAGCATGGCGCGGTATTCGAGGATGTCGGCAACTGGAAACGCGCATGGTATTTCCCCCACGCTGGCGAAGACATGCATGCCGCTGTCAACCGGGAATGCAAGACGACGCGTGAAATTGCCGGGATTTTCGACGCCTCGACATTGGGCAAGATCGAGGTCGTCGGTCCTGACGCCGTCAAATTCATGAACCTGATGTACACCAATGCCTGGGACAAGCTCGAAATCGGACGTTGCCGCTACGGGATCATGTGCCGCGAGGATGGCTTCGTCTATGACGACGGTGTCGTTGGCCGGCTCGCCGAAGATCGCTTCCATGTAACGACGACGACAGGTGGCGCACCGCGCGTTCTCAACATGATGGAGGATTATCTCCAGACCGAGTTCCCCGACTGGAAGGTTCGCCTCACCTCGACCTCCGAACAATGGGCAGTCATTGCTGTCCAGGGCCCGAAGGCGCGCGAAATCATTGCGCCACTGGTGGAGGGTATCGACCTGTCACCAGAGGCAATGCCGCACATGTCGATCCGTGAAGGAAAGATCTGCGGCGTCCCAACGCGCCTGATGCGCGTGTCGTTTACCGGCGAACTGGGTTTTGAAATCAACGTTCCTGCTGACTATGGCCGTTCGGTCTGGGAAGCAGTGTATGAAACGCGGCGCACCCATGGGCATGGTTCCCTACGGCACGGAATCCATGCATGTGATGCGCGCTGAAAAAGGCTTCATCATCGTTGGCCAGGATACCGATGGCACCGTTACCCCGGAGGATGCTGGCGTTGGCTGGGCCATAGGCAGGAAAAAGGCCGACTTTGTTGGCATCAGGGGCCTGAAGCGCTCTGACCTGACGCGCGAAGGTCGCCGCCAGCTGGTCGGCCTGAAAACCGCAGACCCGAAGAAGGTTCTTGAGGAAGGCGCGCAAATCGTCGCTGATCCCAATCAGCCAATCCCGATGAAGATGATAGGATTTGTGACGTCATCATACTGGTCACAGGTGCTGGGCCATTCCATCGCCCTGGCACTGGTCGAGGACGGCCGCGCCCTCATGGGCAAGACCTTGCATGTGCCGATGCAGAACGAGACCATCGCTGTCGAAGTCACCGGCACCGTGTTTTATGACAAAGAAGGAGGCCGGGTAAATGGTTGAGGCTGTACGCATCCATCCATTGCAGGACCGGTTACATGCCGGAAACGGCGTGAGCCTTGAACCCGCAGAAGCGGCAATCCGCTTCAATCTGCGGGCCTATCCGGAAAAACTCGTTTCTGTCTCCAAGGCACTGGGCATCGCCTTGCCGCAAAAGCCCAAGACGAGCGCAAGCGCAAAGGGCGTTTCGGCATTGTGGCTCGGACCGGACGAATGGCTCGTGATTGCCGACGATGCCAAATTGCTGGCGAAGCTCGAAGGACTGGGCAGTGACATATGCAGCGTTGTCGATATTTCCCATCGCAACACCGCAATCATCCTGACAGGCCCCAAAGCCCGGCTGGCGCTGGCATCAGGTTGCCCGCAGGACTTGCGCGACAGCGCATTTCCGGTTGGAGCCTGCTCGCGCACCATTCTCGGCAAGGCGGAAATCGTGCTTTGGCGTGATGGCGAGAGCCGGTACCGCTTGGAGTGCTGGCGGTCATTTTCCGATTATGTGTGGAAATATCTGGTTGATGCGGCTAAATCCGCCTGAACCAATTGCGGTTTCGGCGGAGATAATCTCCTTTCGTCACTTGACTGCTTTTTCCAGGATCGGAGGCGAGGCATGGGCAAAATGGAGAAGACCGGGGCTGACCCGCATGTGGTGAAAACCCGTCTGGTTCTCAATTTCCCAGGTTTCGAGCAAACCGACGCAATGCGCCAGCTTGACCGCATTCGCCATTCTGCCCAGAAGACCGGCGAGGTATGGGGCTTTTCCCATGAGCGGGTTTCTGCCGAAACCGCGCCGTCAGGCCACTTCGCCGTCAGCGAAAACATCGCTACCGGCAATAACTGGCAGGTCAATACCCGCATCATCCAGTTTTCCTGGAATGACGTGATCCGTTCCTACGAGCAGGATGGCCACCCGCATGGCTTTCTGACCAACATGCCGAAATTCCTCGCCTTCTTTTTCGACGGCACCGTGCGCCGCTATCGCAAGGCGAGCCCGCGTTACTGGGCATTCACGATCTTTCCAGTCCTGTTGCTCACGATTTTTGCAGCAATTTCCGCAGCCATTTCGTGGTGGGCGCTGGGCCTGGTGATGGCGACTGGCCTTGTGAAGACACTATTGATCGTGATTGCAACCATTATGGGAACGCTGATCCTGGCCAAATGGCCCGGCGACCGGATGTATCTGCTCCTGACCATCAATGACTGGGGCTTTGCCCGTGACATGGTCAACAGCGCCAACCCCGTCATCGACAAGCGCTACCAGGAATTTGCCGATGTGCTGGGCGAGGAGATTGCTGCAAGCGGCCATGACGAGATCATCATCGCCGGCCACAGCTTCGGCTCGCTATGGGCAGTTGCCGCACTTGCGCTGGCACTGGAAAGAACCCGAGCCTCCTGCGCGACAAGCCGGTCACATTTCTGGCGCTCGGCTCAAGCCTGTTGAAGATTGCACTCGCGCCCAATGCCAAATTCATGCGTGACTGGGTGAAGCGGATACTGGGTGAACCAAACTCTATTGGCATGAAATCCAGACCAGGACGACATCATCGCCTTCTACAAGGCCGATCCCTTCCAGACCCTTGCAATGGGCGATTATGATGCAACGCTGAAAATCGACCGGGTCAACTACAAGAAGGCGATGGCCCGTAAGCGGTACAATGCCGTACGGCTGTCCTTCTACCGCATGCACCGGCAGTACATTCTCTATAACGACAACCGGGTGGCATTTGACACTTTGTTGAGGATGTTCGGACCCTTTCGCTCAACGCAGCTTGCAGAAACGCCAGAAATGGCCGAGCGCATTGATCCGCAGGGCAACCTCGTTTAGAGCATCGCCTGAACGCAATTCCAATCGGAAGGCCGAAACTGACATGGAAATTGACTGGGTATTGGCCGGAAAGGTCATCTGGGCTTTGTGCCTTGCCACCTGGGCCGTCATCCGCTGGGTACCGAATCGTCGTGCCCGCAAGGTAGATCGCCAAGACCACGAGAACACCGTCGGAACGCCTTGCCATGGTGTTGTCGAGCCCTGGCCTCGGCATAATCCCCGCCATCTGGGTTTTCACCGGCCAGCCTTCCGCACTCGATCATGCAACCAATCCGGTTCTGGTCATTATCGGCCTTGTGATTTTCCTGGCCTCGCTGCGCCTGTTCCGGATCACCCACAAGGCATTGGGCGCAATGTGGTCACACAGCCTCGACCTGCGGGAGAACCACAAGCTGGTGACCCAGGGCATTTATGAGCGGGTCCGCCATCCGATGTATTCGGCTTTCTGGCTCTGGGCGGTGGCACAACCCTTTCTGCTGTCCAACTGGATCGCGGGATTTTCAGGCATTCTCGGCTTTGGCGCACTCTTCTTCATGCGACTGGGCCAGGAAGAGCGGATGATGGAGGAGCGCTTCGGCCAGGACTACCGCGATTACTGCGCCCGGACCAAACGCATCATCCCTTCGATCTGGTAGGCTTTCCGACAAGCGTGCTGCAGCATTCCTGCAACACCTGTCGGTGAAAATGAATTCGTCTCCGCAGGGGAACGGCTTTGGTGCAAGTGCATGATTTTTAACGTGGCATTTACCATGACTGCCATTGTATGAAAAACGGGACTCAATTCTGATCTTCAGGAATTCGCAAACAATGAAATTTACAACAGGACTTGTGCGGACCGGCGCACTTTTCGCCATTCTGGGCACTCTGGCGCTGTCTGGCTGCTCGTCGACAGGCTCTTCCAGCAATGCAGGCACGGCAGGAAAGGCCGCTGATCCGGCACAGAAGCTTCGCGCATCATTGATCTCAACGTCAAGGCGCAGGCAACCCGCACCGGCAAAGTCTATCTGATGCGCGGCCTGGCTGACATCTTCTCGCGCGGCATGGACGTCATGGCGGCGAAGCTGAACGCCGGCGTGTTTGCCGTCTCCGACAGTTATGTCAACTGGCAGGAAATGGCCGACAACATCATCGAGCGCAACAAGCGCAAGCAGGTGTCCTATCCGGTCGTCATCATGGGTCATTCACTCGGCGCCAATGACGCCTCCAAGATGGCTACCTATCTTGGCGAGCGCGGCGTGAAGGTTTCCTATGTCGTGACCTTCGACCCGACAGAAACCGGTTATGTTGGCAAGAATGTCGACAAGGTGGTCAATTACTACCTGCCCAATGGCAAGAATGTCGTGCGCAGGGGCGCAGGTTTCACCGGCAAGCTGGAAAACATCTCCATGGCAGGGCGTGAGGAAATCACCCACACCACCATCGAGAAGAATACCGGACTGCAGGGCCGCGCGATCGGCTACATCATGTCGATTACCAAGAAACTGCCAAAGAAACAGCTGATCCCGGTATTTGTCGGATCCATCATATCAGGGGCGGTCTTCGGGCCGCCCTTTTGCGTTGCCCAAACAAACAGATGCAAAGCAAACCGCCTTTGCCGCTCGGTCCGGTGATTTGCATTTCAGGAAAAAATGGTGGGCGTGACAGGGATTGAACCTGTGACCCCTACGATGTCAACGTAGTGCTCTCCCGCTGAGCTACACGCCCCATTCCATGGGATCCGGCTCGACAAGCGAAGCCGGGAAATACAGGTTTATTGCCATCAGACAATCATCGCCCGGAGGCTCTTGTCTGCTGACGACACGGCGCATAGACCACAGTTATGCGTCGCACGTCAAGTTCTGCTGTGAGCCTTCCTGACGATTTTGTTTGCGCGTTCCAAAAGCCCGCAAAACCGGCGCAGGAGGCCGCTGTCAGGCAGCGGCAAGCATCTTCTCGACTTCGTCCACCAGGTCGCGCAAATGGAACGGTTTCGACAGTACCTTGGCGTCCTTTGGTGCCTTGGGATCAGGGTTGAGTGCCACCGCGGCAAAGCCGGTAATGAACATGACCTTGAGATCAGGATCGATCTCCGTGGCGCGTCGGGCAAGCTCGATGCCATCCATCTCCGGCATGACGATATCGGTCAGCAACAGGGAGAATGGTTCTTCCCTGAGCCGGTCATAGGCGCTGGCGCCATTGTCAAAGGCGACAACGGAATAACCGGCTTTCGCAAGCGCCTTCTCCAGAAAGCGCCGCATGTCATTGTCATCTTCTGCGAGCAGGATCTTTTTCATGGTCTGGCAGAGATCTCCGAGCCTGGTATTGAAAATCAAGGTTAATCTAAGCCATGATTTTGGTAAACAGCCGATGAAGACGGCTGGAGATTGCAGTTTTCAACGCCCAAACCGGCACTCGCGATTGCCAGCGCCCGATGCGCCTGCCAAAATGACCCGGCATTTCATGGAATGCGACAGCAAGCTGGTAGATTGAAGGATTTTCGAAAAAGGCATGGCGACGGGTTTCGACACCACCCTCAATCCGCCCTTCACGGTGCTGGCCCCCGCGCAGCAGCGCGTGCCTTTCGTTTTCAATTCGCCCCATAGCGGGCGCAATTACACCCCCAATTTTCTTGCTGAGACCAAGCTGAGCCGCAGCGCCATTCGAAAATCAGAGGATTTTCGCGTGGATGAGCTTTTCGCCAGCGCGGTTCCGCTTGGCAGCCCTCTGCTTGTCGCCAACTTCCCGCGCGCCTTTCTCGACGTGAACCGCGAGCCCTATGAGCTCGACCCGGCGATGTTTTCAGAAGAACTGCCCGCCTTCGCCAATACCCGCTCCGCCCGCGTGGCTGGCGGGCTCGGCACCATTGCACGCATCGTGTCGGAAACGGAAACCATCTATGCCGAAAAGCTGGCGGTGAGCGACGCGCTGGAGCGCATTGAAACGCTCTACAAGCCCTATCACGCAGCCCTGCGCCTGCTGCTGGCGCGCACGCATGTGCTGTTCGGCCATGCCGTGCTGGTTGATTGCCACTCGATGCCTTCCTCCAGAGATGGTTCAAGTCGGCGTTTGCGACCGGATTTCGTGATTGGCGACCGCTTCGGGTCGAGCTGCGCCCAGCATATCACCTGGGCAGCATGCGAATATCTTTCGGCACTCGGCTTCGAGGTTGATATCAACAAGCCCTATGCCGGAGGGTTCATCACCGAGCACTACGGCCGACCCGATAACGGCATCCATGCCATCCAGATCGAAGTCAATCGCGGCCTCTACATGAATGAAACGACCCTTGAAAAGAACAGGAACTTTGATCAGGTGGCATCCGCCATTTCCAGGTTCATTTCCCGATTGATCTCGATTCCCGAAGCAGGCCTTGCCGGGTCGCGCCCTTTGGCCGCGGAATAAACCTTCCATTTCACCGAAATAGCGAGAACCACCGACATGACAGCCGAGATGGAAGCATTCCTGCATGAACTCTGCGACGCTGCAGCGCGCGAAACCATGCCGCGGTTTCGGGTTCGCATCGATATCGAGAACAAGGACGAAACCGGCTTCGATCCTGTGACTGCCGCCGACAAGGCAGCCGAGTCGGTCATCCGCGCGATGATCACCAGCCGATATCCAGATCATGGCATCATCGGCGAGGAAGAAGCGCCACTGAACCCCGATGCCGAATATTGCTGGCACATTGATCCGGTTGACGGAACACGGGCATTCATCAGCGGCCTGCCCAATTGGGGCACGCTGATCGGGCTGTCGCGCAACGGCATTGCAATAGCCGGCGTCATGCACCAGCCATTTACGGGGGAGCTTTATTTCACCTCGCTCGGCCAATCATGGCTTGAGCATGGGGGAAAACGCGAAAAGGTTTCCACCCGCAAGGCCGGCGATCTGGCGAGCCAAACCATCATGACGACCTCGCCCTTTCTGTTTGCCGAAGACTATCTGCCGCGCTACCAGGCACTCGAGGCCCGCTGCAAAATGGCGCGCTATGGTTATGACTGCTACGCCTATGCCATGCTCGCCGCAGGCCATGTCGGACTGGTCGTGGAAAGCGGCTTGAAATCCTATGACATTGCAGCCCTCATTCCGGTGATCGAGCAGGCTGGCGGCGTTGTCACGACCTGGAACGGGGAAAACGCGATCAAGGGCGGAAATATCCTGGCGGCTGCCAATCTGCAGATCCATGCCCAGGCAATGGCAATTCTTGCTGGCTGACAGCGGGATTTTCAGCTTCGCCTTTGCAGCTCTTCGCCCGGTACGAATGCATTGAATGCAGCCAGCAACTGCTCGCGAAACACATCGCGCTCCTGCAGCAATTCGTGGCGCGCACCGTCAATCGTCACACTGCGTCCTGATCGCAATCTGCGCCCCAGTTCCTCTATGGCCTTGTTGGACACCACTTCGTCTGCCCCGGCAATGACCAGCAGCGAAGGAATGTTGATGGAACCGATGAAATCGGGATCCTTCAGGTGCTCCATGGCATTGCCCGATGCCAACAGCCAGCCAGCAGTTGGCCCACCGATAGATAGCTCGGGAAATTGTGCGGCAAAGCCTGCATTGCGCGCGAAACGCCTGGTATCAGAGGTTAGCCGATTACCGGTGAAGGCTCTCTTTTCATCCGGTTTCGGACCACCCGCCATATAGATGCTGCCAAGACCGACAAGGTTCAGAAAACCAGCCAGCCACATTATCCAGCCCGGCGGTACCGGCATGGCGCCAAATCCGATAAAGGGCGAAGACAACACCATGCGCTGAATCCGGTTGGCTAGCTTTGGCGCTGCCAGTAGCGCAACCAGCGCGCCGGTGGAATGCGCCAGAATGAAATAGGGCCCACGGCAATCCGGCAATGCCACCTTTTCCAGAATGGTCTCCAGATCCGTGACATACTGGTCAAAATTGGCGACATAACCACGCTTGCGATCCTTCAGCAGACGCGACGAGCCACCCTGCCCGCGCCAGTCAAACGCAAGCACATCATGACCCGCATTGCGCAAGTCAGTGACGGTCTCATACTGCTTCTCGATATATTCTGCCCGGCCCTGCAACAGCACGACCGTACCCTTGGCCGGGGCGCGATGCGTTTTCCAGCGGGCAAATCTCAGTTTCACGCCGTCAACGGTCTCGACATGGCCGGAAACCGGATTGGGTGGCATCGGATTGTCGATTGGCTGAACGAGTTCCATGAAGCCTGCATCGTTTGTGACGCCATGTCACTATCGGTTTGTCGCCCATGCGGCAAGCGGGTCAGGCCTGACCATCTCTTGAAATCGGAAAATCCACCTCCCAAATATGGGTTGCGGACGCCAAACAGGGTTCGCATCGAAAAATCTTCGGCCCTTGTGGCGGGGATTTTTACCAGACCCACTGCCGGAATTGGCAGCCTGGGACCCAACCAAACGCAAACGTCGCTTCAAGGAGGACTATCCCATGCGTGCACTTGATTTTGCTCCCCTCTATCGCTCAACCGTTGGCTTTGACCGGCTGTTTTCGATGCTCGACAATCTGTCCGAGCCACAGTCTGCACCTGCCTATCCGCCCTACAATATCGAGCGTACCGGCGAGAATGCCTATCGCATTTCCATGGCCGTTGCAGGCTTCGGTGAAGATGATCTCTCGATCGAGTCGCGTGAAAACACGCTGACTATCAAGGGTGAACGCACTGAGCAGACCGACGAAGACGGCAAGGAAATCCTGTTCCGCGGCATCGCCGCTCGCAGCTTCGAGCGTCGCTTCCAGCTTGCCGATCACGTCGAGGTCCGCAGCGCCAATCTTGAAAACGGTCTGCTGCATATTGACCTCGTGCGCAACATTCCCGAGGCAATGAAGCCACGCAAGATCGAGATCGCCAAGGCTGAAGGCAAGACTGCCGGTGGCCCGAAGCAGATCGAGGGCAAGGCCGACAACAAGGTGAAAGCGAAGACCGAAGCCGGTGAAACCGTCAAGGCCTGATCCGGCCTTACCGAGCCGGTCAATGATCAAGGGCGCCAGTTTTTGGCGCCCTTTTGTTTCAACCGCGCGAGCCAATTGCCAGCAAGTGATCAAGTGACACTTTGCCGGCCCCCTTCACCGCCAGATAGACAAGCAGGAAGACCCAGAACATTCTCTGGTCCCAAATCAGCGCATCAGATGCCCGGTCAAACCACATTCCGGCCGTCGTTGCATCGACCCCGTGAAACCGGATATCGACGAAGCTTTGCACTGCGGTGAAACCAATCATTCCAACGGCGGCAAACCGGGTGAACAGCCCGAGCACGATCAGGACCGGAAAGGAAATTTCCGCCAGCGTTCCGACATGAACAATGAGATGATTGAACAAGCCGACCATCGATGTGTCGCCGCCCGCAGCTTCCATGGCCCATGGCACGATCTGGTAATAAGCGCCGTCCGAAGCCAGCAGGAAGCCGAACACACCATCGCCGGTCTTGGTCTTCCATGAATTGAAGAAGTAGAAGAACAGGACTGCCAGAAAGGTGAAACGGGCAAAAAGCCCTAAAAACCAGCCTTCGGTCCAGCGTTCAAGCGCGGCGAAAAAGCCTTGGTAAAGCCGGATGATCGCCTTGATGATATTCATGTGTCCCACCTGTCGGTTGCTATGGAATATGGGGTGCATTGGGTCTGGTTGTCCGGACGGCACCCGAGGAAAAAATGGTTTGAAGCCCGGAAGCAAAATCGAACTCCGGATCAACTTCGAAGCCGCAGGCTGCAGCGTCTCCGAGCCTTTCACCGCCAAGCAGGGCACCCGCAAAGGCGGCATTGGCTGCATTCAGCGATTGAACAATCACGCTCAGCTCGGGTCTGGTGAACAAAAGGCATTGTGCCTCGTCAGGATCAATCTCCAAGTCTGCGTCGCCGTTTCGTCGGTCAAAGAGATCTGCCACAGGCCATCTGGATGTGATCAGGATGGCTGCTGGATGCGGCTCGAACATCAGTTCCGGCAAGGCAGCTTCATCCATGCCGGCAATCTCGTTGATTGTTGCCGCTACCGCGTCGCGCGCATGCCAGGAGCGAAGGAACGCACGTTCGGCACGCGCTACGTCAGCGAGGAAGGGTGATTTGGCCAACGGCCGAAATCCGGCCAGGAAATCTGCAAATCCGTCGCCATAATGCTGCATCAAGGGAGATTTCGGCGGCTGTGCCACAATGAAATTGCGCGCGACCTTGTCAAAATTTTCAGCACCCATCAGCGCCAGCAGGGAAGGAAAAGCGCTGCGCATCACCTCCATCAACCCGACGACCACATTGTTTCGATAAACACCGTAGCGTTTCGTTGCAGGTGCTCCATCGGGACCACCGATTCCGTCGGGAACCGGGAAATCAGGATCAAGCAGTGCCGCGCCAAACTCCCGGGCAAATGCGCCATTTGCTGATAGCGCTGTCATGACGTCACCAATTGGCCATGCCCGGCCCACGCCGGCGAACCAGGTCTGGGACAAGCAGCAAGAAAGCCTTCTGCCCGCATCGTCTCGGCTTCCAGTTCAGCCCAGAGCGGAACTTCATTGTCCCATTCAATCAAGGTCGGCAAGGCTCCGGCCCGCTTCAGGACCATGGCATAAAGCGCCCATACTTCATCGGCGACCGCGCGATCATGTGCATCAATGAGCAGCGGATTGCCATAATCGTCACTGTCGACACTGTGTCCGGCGAGATGAATTTCCCGCACCAGTTCAAGCGGATAGGTCGCAATATAGTCGGAAGGGCTGGTGCCATTATTGGTTGATGAAACAAAGACATTGTTGACATCGAACAACAATCCGCAGCCGGAGCGGCGGGCTATCTCGGCCATGAATTGCGTTTCTTCCCATTCTGACTGCTCGAAGATCACATAGGTTGAAGGATTTTCGATCAGGATCTGGCGGCCAAGCGCGTTCTGCACGATGTCGACATGGCGAACCACCCGGTCCAGCGTCTCATCTGTATAGGGCAAGGGCAGAAGGTCATTGAAGAACACATCGTCGTGGGTGGACCAGGCAAGATGTTCCGGAAACCATGGCTGGCTGGTAGATGTCCACCACTGCCTTGAATCGGGAAAGATGCTCCCGGTCGATTTCCGCCTCGCCGCCAATCGACATGCCCACACCATGAACGCTGAGGGGTAGAGTTCGCGAATGGCATGAAGCTGCGCATGCGGCATGCCACCGGCACCCATATAGTTTTCGGCATGAACCTCAAAGAAGCCAATGGCTGGGCGATTGGCGAGAATGTCGGCAACATGCGCAGGCTTGAGACCAGCCCCCGCGCGCGGCGGGAGCGGTCTGTCGTCAACAGGAAAACCCTGCAGATCAGAGCAAAGAATACTGTCTTGCATGACGGCTTCCCCGATAACGCTTGAAAACAGGATCTGCTTCAACCAATCAGGATGGCAAATCGCGCGTCAGCGGCTTGTCCGAGCCCATCTTCTTCATTCCATTGACTTCAACGACAATGTCTTCGCACTTGTCGGCCTCGACGCTTTTCCATGCATTGCCCTGATAGTCGACCTTCGACGTGCCTGCGCATGTGGTGCCGGGGCCGGCTGCACAGTCATTCTGTCCGGCCAGTGCCACGCCGTAGCATTTCAGCTTGGCTGCATGTGCCGGCGTTGTGGATGCGGCCATCGAAAGCGCTGCTGTCAGCGCACCTGCTACGACGGCTGCGGAAATGGTAGTCTTTCTGTTCATCTGGTTTCTCCCTTGGAAAGGCAGACCGGCGACGCCGGTTATTGCCCTGTTGGACAGGAAGCGTCATGTGCTCCTGCCATTCCACGGTCCCAGATTGGTCGCTCACTTGGAAATCAATCACCCGTCACGCAAACGCGCCTTGGCTTCAAGCATTCGTGATTTCGCCGTGAAAACGAGTTGCCGAGATTCTGATGGCTATGTGCCTGTCAGGCGTTGAGTGCTTCCACGAAATCACTGACATGCTGGCTGGTCGTCGCAAAACTGGTGACCAGCCTGAAGACCGCCTCGTCACCGGCAAGGTTCCCCTTCAGAAAGGCAGGTCGGTTCCATTCATGGAATTTTGCGCCAGCCGTCCGCAATTTCGTTTCCGTGGCGCGATTGGCAATCATGAAGACTTCGTTTGCCTCACAGTTCCAGGCAAGCCGGGCGTGATCGCTTGCGCCAATGCCTTCTGCCAGAGCCTTTGCCATGGCGTTGGAGTGGCGGGCATTGTCGAGCCATAGATCATTTTCGAAATAGGCCATCCATTGGGCGGAAACGAAACGGTTCTTTGAAAACAGCTGACCGGAGCGCTTGCGCAGATATTCGGCATTTTCCCGCAGCGACGGATCAAACAGGATGAGCGCCTCCGCGCACCAGCAGCCGTTTTTCGTTCCGCCGAATGAAACCATGTCGATGCCTGACTTCCAGGTCATCTGCGCTGGCGTGACTGCAAGCGAGACCAGCGCATTGGCAAAACGCGCACCATCCATATGCACGGCAAGCCCTGCATCCCTTGCCATCGCGGACAGGGTGGATATCTCTTCAGGTCGATAGACCGTTCCGACTTCACTTGATTGCGTCATTGTCAGTGCCGTTGCCCTGCCATGATGCAGGAATGGCAGGTCAAACCGCTTCAGCGCAGCGCCCAGACTGCCACTCGAAATCTTGCCGTCGGCGCCATCAAGTGGCTCGATGCGCCCTGCACCCATGAAGAATTCTGGCGCACCGCATTCATCCTCGATGACATGCGCCTCGCGGTAAGCCAGTGCAATTCCACCCGGCTTCATCGCAAGGGCAAGAGCCAGCGAGTTTGCCGCCGTTCCCGTCGAAACCGTCAGGACGGTCACTTCGCGCTCGAAAAGCGCGCTGAAACGCGCCTCCACTGCCTTGTCCAGTTCATTGGTCCCATAGGCGGAAGCAAACCCTGCCCCGTTTTCCACAAGGGCCTGAGATATTTGTGGTGAGGCTCCTGCCCAGTTGTCGCTCGAAAATTGCATTTTTCCCGGTCCAAAATCATTCAGTTGCCGTAGAAACAGCATAGTTTGCGTTGAAACGGAAGTGGTTGGCTACAGGATCACAAAACCGGTCCCGCGGCATGGGGATCGCTATCGGCGCCGAATCAAGTTTCGCTTGCCCTTGCTGGGCGTTTCTGGCAATTTGCGGAATATTAGGACAGGAATGCTGTCCTTTTTTCCGAAATACCGGAGCTTGCACACAGCGAAAGCTGTAGCCTGCTGACGCGGGGAGGTTCTGGTCCGGCGCTTGCGCCGACGCACTGTCTAGGCCGGTCTTCACGGTGGGGACCGGAAACGGAGGTAGGATTATGGCTCGGTTCAAGGCATACGGTCCAGCAGGCAGCAACGTAACCGCAACAGCGGCAACGCCGGCTACCCGCACCAAACCGGGCCTGCCGCCGAAACAGGGCCTTTATGACCCGCGCAATGAACATGACGCCTGCGGCGTCGGCTTCGTCGTCAACATGAAGGGCGTGCGTTCGCACCAGATCATTCGCGACGGCCTGTTCATGCTCAACAACCTGACCCATCGTGGTGCGGTTGGGGCTGATCCGCTGATGGGCGATGGCGCGGGCATCCTGACCCAGATACCCGACCGGCTTTTCCGCGAGGAAATGGCCGCCAGCGGCATTGAACTTCCAGCACCCGGCCACTACGCCGTTGGGCACCTCTTCATGCCAAATGACGCTGAACTGGCTGCCCATATCGAGGGCATCATCCGCGAGGTGGCACATGCCGAAGGTCAGGAGCTGATAGGCTTCCGCGATGTTCCCGTTGACAATTCCTCACTCTCCAAGGCGCCGCACATTGCCGCTTCGGAGCCGGTGCAGCGCCAGGTCTTCATCGGGCGTGCCTCTTCGATTGAGACCGACGAAGAATACGAGCGCCGCCTCTATGTCCTTCGCAAGGTGATCTCGAGCCGAATTCATTCAGAGACAGAAGGCCGCGACAACGGTTTCTACATCGTGTCGATGTCCGCGCGCACCATTGTCTACAAGGGCATGTTCCTTGCCTATCAGGTCGAGGACTACTATCGCGATTTGTCCGACGAGCGTTTTGAATCGGCGCTCGCTCTGGTTCACCAGCGCTTCTCGACCAACACCTTCCCGTCCTGGAAGCTTGCCCATCCCGATCGCATGGTAGCGCATAACGGCGAAATCAACACCCTGCGTGGCAACGTCAACTGGATGGCGGCCCGCCAGGCCTCGGTCGATTCCGAATTGTTCGGCAACGACATCTCCAAGCTCTGGCCGATTTCCTATGAAGGTCAGTCGGATACGGCCTGCTTCGACAACGCGCTCGAATTTCTCTATCAGGGCGGCTACTCGCTGCCGCATGCCATGATGATGCTGATCCCGGAAGCCTGGGCCGGCAACAAGCTCATGGATGAAAGCCGCAAGGCATTCTACGAGTATCATGCAGCACTCATGGAGCCATGGGACGGCCCTGCAGCGGTAACCTTCACCGACGGCATCCGCATTGGTGCCACGCTCGACCGCAACGGCCTGCGTCCGGCGCAGCATATCGTTACCAATGATGATCGTGTCATCCTGGCTTCGGAAGCAGGCGTGTTGCCGGTCGCCGAGGAAAACATCGTTCGCAAATGGCGTTTGCAGCCCGGGCGCATGTTGTTGATCGATCTCGAAAAGGGCTCGATCGTCTCCGACGAGGAGATCAAGGCCGAAATCGCCGGCAAGCATCCCTATACAGACTGGCTGAAGAACACCCAACTGATCCTTGAGGATCTCAAGCCCGTTGAGCCGCGCGCCTTGCGCAAGGACGTCTCGCTGCTAGACCGTCAGCAAGCCTTTGGCTACACCCAGGAAGATACCAAGCTCCTGATGTCGCCCATGGCTACTACCGGCCAGGAAGCCATCGGCTCGATGGGCACCGACACACCGATATCGGCAATGTCGTCGAAGTCGAAGCTTCTCTACACCTATTTCAAGCAGAACTTCGCGCAGGTCACCAATCCTCCGATCGATCCGATCCGTGAGGAACTGGTGATGAGCCTGGTTTCCTTTATCGGCCCGCGCCCCAATATTTTCGACCTTGTCGGCTCTTCACGCCGCAAGCGCCTGGAAGTTCGCCAGCCGATCCTCACCAATGGCGATCTGGAAAAGATCCGCTCCATTGGCCATACCGAAGACCGGTTCGACACCAAGACCATCGACGTGACCTATGCCTCCCAGGAAGGGGTAGAGGGCATGGCCGGTGCTGTCGAACGTCTTTGCGAACGCGCCGAGGCAGCTGTTGCGGGCGGCTACAACATCATCATCCTTTCTGACCGCCAGGTAGGGCCGGACCGCATTCCGATCCCTGCCCTGCTGGCAACAGCGGCAGTGCATCACCATCTCATCCGCAAGGGTTTGCGCACTTCGGTTGGCCTCGTCGTGGAATCGGGCGAGCCGCGTGAAGTCCATCATTTCTGCTGTCTCGCCGGTTTCGGCGCGGAAGCCATCAACCCCTATCTCGCTTTCGAAACCCTCGCAGAAATGCACCGGCGCGGTGACTTTCCCAGCGAGGTCGACAGCACGGAAGTTGTGGAACGCTATATCAAGGCCATCGACAAGGGCATTCTCAAGGTCATGTCCAAGATGGGGATTTCGACCTACCAGTCCTATTGCGGCGCGCAGATTTTCGATGCGGTTGGCCTGTCGGCAGACCTCGTCAAGCGCTACTTTACCGGCACTGCAACAACCATCGAAGGCATCAACCTGCCAGAGATCGCCCGCGAGACCTGCGAGCGGCATTCCTCAGCCTTTGGCAGTGATCCGGTTCTTGCCAATTCGCTGGAAGTTGGCGGCGAATATGCCTTCCGTATGCGTGGCGAAAGTCATGCCTGGACCCCATCCAACATCGCCAAACTGCAACATGCCGTGCGTGGCAAGTCTTACGAAAGCTACAAGCAGTTTGCGGCCGAGATCAACAACAGCGACGAAGAGCTTTCGACCATTCGCGGGCTGTTCGATATCCACAGTGCCGAAGCCGATGGAAGAAAGCCTGTACCGCTGGACGAAGTCGAACCAGCTGCCGAGATCGTCAGGCGTTTTGCGACCGGTGCCATGTCCTTCGGCTCGATCAGCCGCGAGGCGCACACAACGCTTGCACGGGCAATGAATGCCATAGGCGGCAAGTCGAATACCGGTGAGGGCGGCGAGGAGCCGGATCGGTTCATGCCGCTGCCCGATGGTTCTGCCAATCCGGAGCGCTCGGCAATCAAGCAGGTAGCCTCTGGTCGCTTTGGGGTGACTGCAGAATATCTCGTCAATGCAGACATGATACAGATCAAGATCGCGCAGGGCGCCAAGCCCGGCGAAGGCGGTCAGTTGCCCGGCCACAAGGTTGACGCAGTCATCGCAAAGACACGCCATTCAACTCCGGGTGTCGGCCTGATCTCACCGCCACCGCATCATGACATCTATTCCATCGAGGATCTGGCTCAGCTGATCTACGACCTGAAGAATGTCAACGAACAGGCTGGAATTTCCGTCAAGCTGGTTTCGGAAGTGGGCGTTGGCACGGTCGCTGCGGGTGTGGCCAAGGCGCGCGCCGACCATATCACCATTTCGGGCTATGACGGCGGCACGGGTGCATCCCCGCTGACTTCGCTCAAGCATGCGGGCAGCCCGTGGGAAATGGGCCTTGCCGAAACCCATCAGACACTGGTGCTGAACGGATTGCGCAGCCGCGTCTGCCTGCAAGTGGATGGCGGGCTCAAGACCGGACGCGACGTCGTCATCGGAGCATTGCTTGGGGCTGATGAATTCGGCTTCTCGACAGCGCCGCTCATCGCAACCGGCTGCCTGATGATGCGCAAGTGCCATCTCAACACCTGCCCGGTTGGCATCGCCACGCAGGACCCTGTCCTGCGCAAGCGCTTCCGTGGTGCCCCTGAGCATGTGATCAACTATTTCTTCTTCGTCGCCGAGGAAGTGCGCGAGATCATGGCATCCATGGGGTATCGCAGCTTCAATGAAATGATCGGCGAGAGCCAGATGCTTTCAAAGGCTGCGCTGATCGATCACTGGAAGGCAAAGGGACTGGATTTCTCCGGCATCTTCCACAAGCCGGACGCTGATCGCAGCGAGCTTTACTGGACCCGTACCCGAGGAACATCCGATCATCGACATCCTTGATCGCAAGCTGATCGAAATGGCGGCACCTGCAATCGACAATGGCGAACAGGTCCGCATCGACATGGCAATCACCAATGTCGATCGTTCAGCCAGTGCAATGCTGTCGGGGCGTGTAGCTGCCAAATACGGTCATGACGGCCTGCCCGAAGACACCATCGCCGTATCCTTTACCGGCACTGCCGGTCAGAGCTTTGGCGCCTTCCTGGCACGCGGCATATCCTTTGACCTTCAAGGCGATGGCAATGACTATGTCGGCAAGGGTCTTTCTGGCGGACGCATCGTCGTGCGGCCACCGGAAAACACCCGCATCGTGCCGGAAAACTCCATCATTGTCGGCAATACCGTGATGTATGGCGCGATTACCGGCGAGTGCTATTTCCGTGGCGTGGCTGGTGAACGTTTCGCCGTACGCAACTCGGGCGCGGTTGCAGTCGTCGAAGGCGTTGGCGATCACGGCTGCGAATACATGACAGGGGGCGTTGTCGTCATCATTGGCGAGACAGGACGCAACTTTGCGGCGGGCATGTCCGGCGGTGTTGCCTATGTTCTCGATGAAGTCGGCGATTTTGCCGAGCGTTGCAACATGGCCATGGTCGAGCTGGAGCCCGTTCCCGAAGAGGATGACCTGCTGGAAAAGCTGCACCACCATGGTGGCGACCTTGCACACAAGGGACGCGTCGACGTTACTTCCAACATGAACCATCACGACGAAGAGCGTCTTTATCAGCTCATTTCCAACCACATGCACTATACCGGCTCGACGCGGGCAAAGCAGATCCTCGAAAACTGGGAAAGCTTCCGTCCGAAATTCGTGAAGGTGATGCCGGTCGAATATCGGCGTGCCCTGCGGAAATGGAAGAGATGCGCTACGGCAGCGTAGCGGCAGAATGACGGGAACGGACTGACACATGGGCAGGTAACTGGTTTTCTTGAAATCGACCGGCAGGTTGCAAAGTACCAGCCGGCATCCGACCGCATCCGTCATTGGCGTGAATTTACGCTTCCCATGCCGGACGGCGAGGTTGCGCGTCCAGGCTGCGCGCTGTATGGATTGCGGCATCCCCTATTGCCACGGCGATACCGGCTGCCCGGTTCACAACCAGATCCCCGGCTGGAATGACCTGATCTATAGTGGCGGCTGGGAAGAGGCGCTTCGCAATCTTCACTCGACCAACAATTTTCCAGAGTTCACCGGCCGTATCTGCCCAGCGCCTTGCGAGAAGCATGCACGCTAAACCTCGAGGATGCGCCTGTCGCCATCAAGACGGTGGAGCAGGCGATTGCCGACAAGGGTTTCGAGCTTGGCCTTGTGGTGCCAAAGCCCGCCATGGTGAAGACCGGCAAGAAGATCGCCATTATCGGCTCGGGGCCGGCGGGCCTGGCTGCCGCACAGCAGCTTGCCCGTGTCGGCCATGATGTTCATGTCTATGAGCGCGAAAGCCGCGCTGGCGGTCTGTTGCGCTATGGCATTCCCGACTTCAAGATGGAAAAATACCATATCGACCGGCGCATCGTGCAGATGCAGGGCGAAGGCGTGACCTTCCACTACGGTGTCAATGTCGGCGTTGACCGGCCGATGGCGGAATTTGTCGATACGCATGATGCGGTATTGGTTTGCGCCGGGTCGGAAACGCCGCGGGATGCCGGTATTCCCAACAATGACCTGGCAGGCATTCACAATGCCATGCCCTATCTGGTGCAGCAAAACCGTCGGATAGGCCAGGAACCGATCGAAAATCCGGGCTGGCCGTCAGAGAGAAAATCTGGGCTGGAGGCAAACATGTCGTGGTTGTGGGCGGTGGCGATACCGCTTCCGACTGTGTTGGCACCGCATTCCGCCAGGGTGCAGTTGAGGTCACGCAGCTCGACATTCGCCCCGAGCCGCCGGAAAAGGAAGACAAGATGATGGTCTGGCCCTATTGGGCAACCAAATTGCGTACGTCCTCTTCGCAGGCAGAGGGCGCGCGTCGCGAATTTGCAGCGGCAACCCTGGAATTTGTGGGCCGAAACGGCAGGCTGACCGGTGTGAAATGCGCCCGCGTCGATGAGAAGCGCCGACCCATTCCCGGCACGGAATTCATCCTGCGCGCCGATCTCGCTTTCATCGCCATCGGCTTTGCCGGTCCTTTGAAGGATACCTTCATCGCGCAATCGGGATTGGCCATCGACACTGACCGTCGCGGCAATGTTTCGCTGGCTGCCAATGAGCGTGATTACCGCACCAATGTCGCGAAGGTCTATGCCGCCGGCGACGCACGACGTGGGCAATCACTGGTAGTCTGGGCTATCCGGGAAGGCCGTCAGGCTGCACGCTCGATTGACATTGACCTGATGGGCGCAACCACACTGCCAAGATAAGGCGGTCTGGTAAATCAGTTCGCTGCAGGCGCGGCAGCCGGCTTTGCGCCATCCGCCTTTTTGCTGGCAGTGGCAGAGGCCGGGTCTGCCGTTGCAGCTTCGCTTTGCGCTGGCTCGGGCAACCCCCAGGCTGAATCCACCCGGCCCGGATGCGGCTTCAGGCTGGTACCATCCACAACCAGCGCATAGCTTGTACCCTTACCCTTGCTGTCCCGCTCGGCAAGGAAATCATTTCCGCCTTCCAGCGTTTCCCCGCCCTCGCCTTCGGAAACATCCAGCGAAACCACGATTGTGCGCCCGGTGATGGCAGGATCATATTCCGGCTCGAGCGGAATGATGGGGCCACCGGTTCCCGGCAAGGCTGCTATGGCAGTATCATTGGCGAGGCCGGGAACCTTGCGCAATTCCTTTTCGGCATAAAATGCCAGCTTGGACTTTCCGGCACGGGTCATGTTGATGCCGTCGGAATTGCGCAAACGAACTATCTGGCCGCTCACATCAGGGCCGGCGCTGACAAAATTTCCCTCGGCATTGGTAAATCCATCCCACACATCGATGAACTTGCCGCCAACGGCCTCGGTCTTGTTGCGATAGATTTCATTGAATACGAGATAGTCGGAATTCATCGAGCTTGAATTGACCGGCGGCAGCCCAACCCAGAAAAACGGCAAATTGCGATCCCGCACCGCCTTGGCAATCGAGGCAACACGGTTGTCGTATTCGCTCTTCCATTCATCAGACAGCTTGGCAACACGCCCCGCACTGGTTCGCATCTGCTGGCGGTCATTCATGCCGGCCAGAAACACAACTGCGAACGGTTTTTGCTCATCGATCAGCTCGACAATGCGCTGTGGCCAGTTGACGACATCATCACGAACCAGTCCGGACAGACCGGTTGCAGTATTGACCAGAACCACATTGGGATTTTCCGCATAAGCCTGCTGTAATCCGTCCGACAGGCCATCCGCCATGAAATCGCCGGCAACAAGTATCTTGAGTGCATTCTCGGCCTTGTCGACGACTTCCTTGACCGGTGCCTGTGTCGATACGACCGCACTGTTTTGCCTGGCTGGCTTGACGATCACGCGTCGTGCCTTGTTCTTTTCCTGCGCCTTTTGCACGCGCTCACGCTGCTTGCGCAGGGCACCGCCAAAAAGCAGCTCGAAAAGGTTTGGACGGTTTCTCGTCTCGTTCTTCTGCTGCGCATGGGCTTGCGTAACGAGCACAGGTGCGCCAGCTGGCGGCAGGCCAGTTGCCAGTACGGCCAAGGCAATCAAGGTGACAAAGAAGCGTTTCATCTGTTCCCGTTTCAGGTGGTCCATTGGCACCTGGCAAAAGAGCAGGATCAATGCCCGGTTTTCAGCCTTGGCGCAATCTGGTCAAGAGCTTCTTCGATGGATAACCATCCGGCGTCATGCCAACCTGGTTCTGGAATTCCAGGATGGCCTTCTTGGATGCCGGACCAAATTTGCCGTCAATTTCGTCATCATAATGGCCGAGCCGTTTGAGAATGGCCTGAGCTTCCATCCTCTCTTCCTCGTTCATGGGAGTGTAACCGCGCGGCCAGTCGCGAACAAGCCCGCCATAGCCCGCCAGTTCGTCAGCCAGCAACCCGACAGCAAGCGCATATTTGTCTGCATTGTTGTATCGCTTGGTGACATAGAAATTCTTGATCATCAGGAATGCCGGACCGGAGGCACCCGCCGGCAGCTTGAGAACGGCCTTGTCTTGTGGTCGTGTAAAACCGCCACCCCTGGCGCGGCGGACGCCGAGTTTCTCCCATTTCGCGAGCGAAATTCCGTCCTTGTCTTCAAGGCCGAGATTAAAACCGGCTGGCAGGCTGACCTCGTAGCCCCAGGTCTTGCCTGTCTGCCAGCCGTTCTTCTTCAACAGATTGGCCGAGGAAGCCAATGCATCGGGAGGTGACGTCCAGACATTGCGATGCTTGTCGCCGTCAATATCCACCGCCCATGCCAGGTAACTGGTGGGAATGAACTGGGTATGGCCCATGGCTCCGGCCCACGATCCCGTCAGCCCGCTGGCCGAGACATCACCTGCCTGAACGATTTTCATGCCGGCGATCAACTGGGCCCTGGCGAATTTCGCCCGCTTCGGGTCAGCATAGGCAAGCGTCCCAAGCGAGCGGGCAACGCTTCTGATCCCGGTCTTTTTCTGCAACGCTTCGCCATAGGAAGATTCCATCGACCAGATAGCTACCAGAATGTGACGATCCACCCCGAACTTCGCCTCGATCTTGTCAAGCCAGGGTTTGTATTCAGAAAGCAGTTCCCGCCCCCGCCGAATGATCGACGGCGTTATCCGGCTGTCCATGTATTCCCAGACCTTGGCGGTAAATTCCGGCTGGTAGCGCGCAGCCTCCAGAACCTCGGGATCCGGCTCGTCTATACCGGCAAAGACAGCGCGATAGGTTGCGGCTGTGATACCGCTCTTGGCAGCGACCGGTTGAAAATCACGTATCCATTTCACGAAGCCCGGATCGGCTGCATGAGCGGTTGTCGCCAGAAAACCGGCCATTCCAGCCCCCAGCAGCATAGCCGTGGCCGATGGTCTGAAAGTGGTGAAAATGCCCATGCAGTATCTCCGGTAAACAAGGTGAACCTGATTCGCCAAGTCCATTGATTACACGGGAATGGGTCAAGAATTCGTTTACCTTGTTTCCGCGAGCGCGCGAGAAACGGGACGATCACACCAAATTGATGGCATTCAGGCGACCGTCAGGCAACCTTCAGGCGTTTGGGCAGTTCAGCCTCCCAGGCAAGGGCCGTCTCGATAATGGTCCTGAGATCATTGTAGCGGGGCTTCCAACCCAACCTGCTCTGAATGCGATGTGAATTGGCGATCAGGGCCGGAATGTCGCCTGCCCGACGGCGGTCCTCGTAGACGTCAAAGTCAACGCCAGACACTTCCTTGACCATGGCAATCACCTGGCTGATCGAATAGCCCTGGCTGTAGCCGCAATTGGCGGTGAATTTCAGTCCGCCATTGCGCAGGAAATTCAGGGCGGAGTAATGGGCACTGACCAGATCGCTGACATGAATGAAGTCGCGCACGCATGTTCCATCCGGCGTATCATAATCGGTGCCATATACGGACATGCTTTTGCGCTTTCCCGTAGCGGCCTCACAGGCGGTCTTGATGAGATGCGTTGCTCCCTGGGTGGATTGCCCGGTTCGCTTCAGCAGATCGCTTCCAGCCACATTGAAGTAGCGCAACATCACGTAACTGATATCGTGGGCCAGTGCCGTGTCGCGCACCATGATTTCGCTCATCAGCTTCGACGACCCATAGGGTGACATCGGATTGAGAATGGCATCCTCGCGAATGGGACCTGATGTCAGCGGAGTTCCATAAACGGCTGCGCTCGACGAAAAGATGAATTTTTCGATCCCGGTACGAACCGCCGCTTCAAGCAGGTTGCGCGTCTGACCGGTATTGTTGTCGTAATATTTCAGCGGATTTTCGATCGACTCCGCCACCTCGATGGATCCGGCAAAGTGAATGATCGTATCGATCTTGTTGTCACGAATGATATCCGACACCAGTTCGATATCACCAGCATTGCCGATTACCAGTTGCGCGCGCTCCGGCACTGCCCACTGGAACCCGGTGCAAAGATTGTCGAGAACAATGACGTCCTCGCCATGATCCAGCAGTTCCCAGACCATGTGGCTGCCAATATAACCCGCCCCGCCGGTTACCAGAACGCTCATCATCCACCTCTTGCCGGCAATGCCGGTTTCCCATGATTTGACACGCTGCCCGCCGGGGATTTCTCCCAGACGCGCTTTTCCTGAGACCTAGCAGGTGGAACTTAGGATTAAATAAAGGGTTGGATAGCATTTTAACGGTTGGTAGCCCGCCCCTGGCCCGCATCAACACCAGGGCTTCGGGAGAATGTCGAGGTAGAGATGAAATACAAGCCCGTAAGAAAAGCCGTCTTTCCGGTCGCAGGCCTGGGAACGCGCTTCCTGCCTGCCACAAAGGCTGTTCCAAAGGAAATGCTGACAGTCGTCGACAGGCCGGTGATCCAGTATGTGTTTGACGAGGCACGGGCTGCAGGTATCGAGCATTTCGTTTTCGTAACCGGACGCTCCAAGGCGGTTATCGAAGATCATTTCGACATACAGGTCGAGCTTGAGCAAACCTTGCGCGAACGTGGCAAGAGCGAGGCGCTAGATGTCCTTGCAGCCGCCATGCCGCAGGCCGGCCAAACGAGCTTTACCCGCCAGCAGGCCCCGCTTGGCCTTGGCCATGCAGTCTGGTGCGCGCGCGAAATCATCGGCAATGAGCCATTTGCCCTGCTGTTGCCCGACATGGTGATGCAGCATGAAAAAGGCTGCATGAGCGCCATGGTCGAATTGTATGACCGCGTGGGCGGCAATGTCGTTTCAACCGAAGCGGTAGATCCGACCGAGACGCACAAATATGGCGTCGTTGAAAAAGGCGCTGAAGTTGAAGGCGGATTTCATGTCCGGGGGATGGTCGAAAAACCACCCCAGGGCAGCGCTCCTTCCGACCTCATTCTCAATGGGCGCTACATCCTGCAGCCGGAGATTTTCGGTATTCTTGAAAACCAGCAGGCGGGCGCAGGCGGCGAAATCAATTGACCGATGCAATGCTTACCCTTGCAAAGCAGCAGGAGTTTTCGGCTATACCTTTACCGGCAGAACATTCGACTGCGGTTCGCGCGAAGGCTTCATCAAGGCCAATGTCGCCTATGCCATGTGGGACCGGGAAATGTCGGCAAGCCTCAAGCCGGAACTGGAAGCGCTGATTCGCGAAATCAAGCCCCTTTGAAGGGATCAGCGCTGCAAGGCGACACCCAGCTTGAATGACGTGGCATTCCACGAATTGCCGGCCGTTGCGCTGTTGAACTGCTGATGCTCGATATCCGCTGTCATGGAGAGATACCGGCTGACCCAGTATTCGAGGCCGATTGCTGCACCATAGGCGACATCCGTGCCTCCGGCACTGCCGTAGCGGGCAATGTCGATGCTGGCCTTACTGTTGAGTTCAAGATTGTCACGCACGCGGCGCTTGGCCTCCAGTGAGATATTCTGGTTCACGGAGCCGTTTTCACCGGCAGTGGTGGAGCCGCCAAGCGTGGTGGCTGCCGAAAGCCTGATGCTGGTCTCGCGAACGGGAGACCAGTCGATTCCGGCATTGAGCGAAACCCCTGACAGTGTATCGATATTGCTGTCAGCGAAATCCTCGGCGACATAGCCAATCGCCACTTCACCCTTCAGCTTCTCGCCAAGATCAATGCTGAAGTCCTGTTCTCAGGTCATAGATAATGCTGTCACGTTGCTGGCCATTGCGGTCCAGTTTTTCGTCATGCACCCGCCAGCCAAGACCGGCCTGAACGAAAGGCTTGAGGGCAGCGCCATTGCCTATAACACGCGCCGCGCCGAAACCTGATAGAGCGTATTGTTCCTGTCGGATTGGGAAAGTGTACCGCCGCCAGAAAGCGACGCGTCATCATAAACCGAACGCTCGATTGAACCGCGAAGCGCCAGATCAAGCTTTCCGCCGCTTCGTTCAAGCCCGGCGCTACCGGTCAGGCTGTGACACCCGGGCGCTGCGAAACCGTTGAACCGAGCGAATTGCTGGTGAGCGCCTCGGTCGTATAGCGATATCCTGCAGTCGCGGAAGCGGCAAAACCATCGACAAGGTCAAGGCGCAGATTGCCATTTACCGACAGGTCGGGAACCGTCTGCTCCTCTCCTGAACGACGAATAGTGGCCTTGGCCTCTAGCCCTGCCTGATGCCGGGACCAGTCGGACTGCGTCCGCAATGTCGCATCAGTCTGGGAGAACATGCCTGCCCTACCACCTGCCGAGGAAGTGGTATTCGACGTATAGCCGAGCGCCTGTTCAACCCTTGCAAAGACCGACCATGTCCCTGCCCTGAAACCTTCCGGCAGATAGGGCTCCTCCTCCGGCACAACAAGATTGCCAGCCTCGACAGGCGCTGCACGCACATTGGCGCGGCTGTCGGGGGTCGCAGTATTGATCGGATCGACTACCTGCGTTTCGCGTTGCGCACGCTGTTCACGCCCGGTTGGCTCGTCTGACAATGGAACCGATACGGCAAGGTCACCTTCGGTTTTGGCAGCGCCGGGTGCCGGTTCGAACACCGATTCCCCGTTGAACGGGTCCTCCCCTGCCGCTGCTTTTACATCCGTGCTGCCGCGCAGGCGCTGTACGGGTGACTCATTCCCGCTTGCCGAGCCATTGTTCTGCGGGTCAGCAAGGCATTTGGCCTGTTGGGCCATCGCGGGAAGCGGAATCTCGGCAATCTGGACGCAAAGCGCCAGGCACAACCAGCCGAACCTGCCAGCGAGCGCACTCTTGCCTCGAACCTTGTCCTGTCTCATTCCAGCCTGCCAAACGGATTTGCAAATTCCTGACAAACCGTAAACAGCCATGGTTAACGCATTCTTTCCAAGCTGGCTCAAACCGGTGCTGGCGAGGTTACATTGCATAAAAAATCGTGTATCCAGCAGCCACGATCTGCCATATGCACACGGAAGCCCGAATGCCTGACACCTCCCATGCAATATCTGCCCTGCGCACCATTGAAACGGAAAAAGACGGTTTGTTGCAGCTGGCCAACGAATTGCATGGCGCGATGGCAGCCCCGTTTCACCAGGCGGTGGAAACGATCGCCTCCATTGGTGGAAGGGTTATTGTAACCGGCGTGGGGAAAAGCGGGCATATCGGCTCCAAGATCGCTGCCACATTCGCGTCTACCGGCACTCCGGCATTCTTCGTGCATCCCGCAGAAGCCAATCACGGTGACCTCGGAATGATCGCGCGCGATGACGTAGTGCTTGCAATGTCCTGGTCAGGCGAATCGGCAGAGCTCAAGGGGATCCTTGCCTATTCGAGGCGCTTCAAGATTCCGCTGGTTGCCATTACCTCAAATCCGCAATCAACGCTGGGGCGCGAAAGCGATACCTGCCTTGTCCTGCCAAAGGTTACCGAAGCCTGCCCGCATGGCCTCGCCCCCACCACATCCACACTGATGCAGTTGGCGCTCGGCGATGCGCTTGCAATTGCCTTGCTGGAGAGGCGCGGCTTTTCAGCCACTGATTTCAGGACCTTCCACCCTGGAGGTTCCCTCGGCGCGAGCCTGACTCATGTGGCAGACATCATGCATGTCGGCGACAAGATTCCGCTGGTTCCGCTCGGCACACTGATGTCGGAAGCAATTGTCAGGATTTCGGAAAAGGGTTTCGGCTGTGTCGGCGTCACCGACACGTCCGGGAATCTGGTGGGCGTTGTCACCGACGGCGACCTGCGCCGCAACATCAATCGCGACCTGCGCACACTGCCCGTCGATGAAGTCATGAATCGCAAGCCGAAAACGGTTGCTCCTGCGCTGCTTGCCAGTTCCGCAATGGCCATTTTGAATGAAAGTTCGATCACCACCTTGATGGTGACGGAAAATGCCAGGCCTGTTGGCATCATCCATCTTCACGACTTGCTGCGCATCGGCGTCGCCTGATCCCGACCCGACGGGCAGATACCGAAGCGGCAAGTAGCGTGAGGCTATTCCTCGGCAGTCACATCAAGCTGGCCGGCATGATGACCAACGACACGAACCCTTGTGCCCTCCGGCAGTTCCGGACCTGACACCCGCCAGGTCGTTTCGCCGATCCTGACCCTGCCCGTTCCACCGCTGATCGCCTCATTGAGAATTCCGGTGCGCCCGACCATCTGCGCGATGCGGTCGTTGAGGTCGTTATTGTCCGAATCGTCAAGCCTGTACTGGTTCATGAACCGCCTTCCGATCACTGCTGCTACCAGCGACAGGACGACAAATCCGATCATCTGGGTCTGCCAGACCCAGAAGGTTGAATCGGGACCCATGGCCAGCGATATTGTGCCGATCACGAAGGCGGATATGCCGAACCAGAGGAAGAAGGTTCCCGGAGCCAGCACCTCCAGCGCCATGAGCACGAGCGCCAATATCCACCAGTTCCAGGGCCCGAGACTGTGGACGATGGACTGGATCATGAATTGCCTCCGCTATCTGGTCCGCGTGTCGGCAAGACGGTTTGCTGAGGCGAACCTGCGGAGGTTGCGCAGCCGGTCTTGCCACGGCTCCAGATCCGCCACCGCCCGCATTGCCACCACCGGGCTTGAACAGGTCCTTGGATATTTCTGCAATCCCGCCGAGCGAACCCAATAGCGAACTTGCCTCCATCGGCAGCATGATCACCTTCTGGTTCGGCGAGGTCGCAATCTGCCCGAGTGCCTCGACATATTTTTGTGCGACGAAATAGTTCACCGCCTGCATGTTGCCCTGCGATATCGCGTCAGACACCATTTGCGTTGCCTTAGCTTCGGCTTCTGCCAGACGTTCGCGCGCCTCGGCTTCGCGGAACGCTGCCTCGCGCTCACCTTCCGCTTTCAGGATCTGACTTTGTTTCTGGCCCTCGGCCTTGAGAATTTCCGACTGCCGCAGCCCTTCGGCTTCGAGAATCTGCGCCCGCTTTTCGCGCTCCGCCTTCATCTGGCGTCCCATGGCCGCAACCAGGTCTGTCGGAGGATTGATGTCCTTGATCTCGATACGGGTCATCTTGATGCCCCAGGAAGACGCAGCTTCGTCCACGACGCGCAATACGCGCTCGTTGATGTCATCTCGCTTGGACAACACCTCGTCGAGATCCATCGAGCCCATCACAGACCGGATATTGGTCATGGTAAGGTTGAGGATCGCGTTTTCCAGGCCCCTGCACCTCATAGGCAGCACGCGCGGCATCGATGATCTGGTAAAAACAGACGCCATCCGCACTCACCGACGCATTGTCACGCGTGATGACTTCCTGCGTTGGCACATCCAGCACCTGTTCGCGCATGTTCAGGCGTGCGCCGATCTGGTCGATATAGGGAACAATGATGTTGAGGCCGGGCCTCAAGGTACGCACATATTTCCCGAAGCGCTCTACGGTATAGTTGAAGCCCTGGGAATCTGCTTGATCCCGGCAAAAACCGTAAGAATGATAAGAAGAACAAAGACGCCGACAAAAATGTCGAAACCGGACAATTCGGGCATGTCACCCCTCCGAAAACCGTTTCAATCCACGCAAAAGATGCGCAAGTGAGCCAACATGCCTGCAACCCGTCTACCGGCACAATTGTCAGCACAAATGATATAAGAGGAAAAGCTGCCCAATACAATTGCAGCAAATCGTTTCAACCGCCCTGTTGTTCGCGGTTGGCAGTCTGCGATTATTGGTCAGACATCATCGATCCAGCCGGCCAGTTCACGCCGGACAATCGTCTCGATTACCATCATGCCTTCTTCACTGTCATTGAGACAGGGAATATGGGTGAAGTTGCGACCGCCTGCCTCGTGGAAAATCTCGCCCGCTTCTTCGGCAATCTCTTCCAGCGTTTCAAGGCAATCAGCGACAAAACCCGGATTGAAAACCGCTATATCCTTGATGCCTTCCTCGGCAAGCTTTTCAATTGTCTTGTCCGTATAGGGCTGCAGCCATTCTTCCGGCCCGAAACGTGACTGGAAAGTCGTCATCAACCGACCTTTTTCCCAGCCAAGCCGTTCCTCCAGCAGACGCGATGTCTTCAGGCAATGGCAGTGATACGGATCGCCCTTCATGAAATAACTCTTGGGAATTCCGTGATAGGAGGCAATGACACGTTCCGGGCTGAAATCCAGCGAGGCCAGGTGTTTTTCTATCGAAAGCGCCAGCGCATCAATATAGGCCGGATCATCGTGATAGGGCGGCACGGTACGGATCGCAGGCATCCAGCGCAGTTTCATCAGCGCTTCAAAGGCCTTGTCATTGACAGTGGCAGTCGTTGCAGCGCTGTATTGCGGGTAGAGCGGAAAAATCACGATCCGCTCGCAACCCTCATTGCGCAGTGCTTCCAGTCTGCTTTCGATTGAAGGATTGCCATATCGCATGGCCCAGTCGATCTGCAGCCCCTTGTGCGCAGACAGTGCCTCGGCCAGCTTGGCCCCTTGCGAGCGCGTGAATGTCCGCAATGGCGATTCGTTGAGTTCATTGTTCCAGATCGAAGCATAGGCCTCGCCTGATTTCTTCGGACGGGTATTGAGCACGATGCCATAGAGGATCGGATACCAAAGCGCCTTCGGCCATTCGATGACGCGTTTGTCGGTAAGGAACTCCTGCAAATACTTGCGCATGTTTTTCTTGTCATGCCCGTCCGGGGTTCCCAGATTGACAAGCAGCACCCCGACCTTGCCGATCTTGACGGCCGGATGGTCCGATGGCCGTGGTCCCTCGGCCCTGTAGGCCGTGCGCCGGTCCCTCGCCGAAGCTCGCGGCTTTGATTTGGGTGCAGCCATCTGGCTTGTCATATCCATTTCGATCCTGACCATTGGCACCACCAAGGTTTGACCGAATGGCAAAGCCTGGAAGCACAAACATAATCTATCGGGTCCCGCATTGCATCGTTTCCTGCAAAACGACCAAGAGCCCTGACAGCCACGGTGTTTTGCTAGCCTTGTCTGCCCGTGTCAAACCCAACTGCTCCGCGCAATGCCGATTTCATGCGCAGACTTTAAGGTAGGGTGCCACCAAAATCTGGCAAGCGCGACAAAACGACAAACGGCGCCCCGTTTGCCGGGGCGCCTTTCACCGCATGATCTACATCAGTTTTGTGGCAGCAATGCCGGCAGGATCGTGACGATGGACGGGAACATCCACAACAGGGACAGGCCTATTACCTGAATGATGATGAATGGCACCACCCCGCGATAGATATGCCCGGTCGTGACTTCCGGAGGCGCAACCCCGCGCAGATAGAACAGGGCGAAGCCGAATGGCGGCGTCAGGAATGAGGTCTGCAGATTGACGGTGATCATGATCGTCACCCAGGCAGGATCAAGCGTTCCGCCATAAATGACCGGTCCGACAATCGGCACGACGATGTATATGATTTCCAGGAAGTCGAGCACGAAACCCAGAACGAACATGATGACCATGACGATCAGGAAGACCACCCATTCCTCCTCGAAGCTTCGCAGGAAGGTCTGGATATAGTCCTCACCACCAAAGGAGATCAGAACAAGGTTCAGCATTTGGGAGCCGATGAGGATCGCGAAGACCATCGACGTGACCTTGGCCGATTCTCGAACGATCGGTGCCAGGATACGATGTGACCACAATACCCAGCAGGCCTAGAGCAGGCCGAACATGGCAAAATAATAGGCACCGAAAGTGACCAGCATGGCCGCCCAGTTTTCGAAACCGGCACCCTCGACACTGGTGCGCAGATCGAAATTCACGCCGATCAGCAGCATGAGCACGATTGCAAAAGTGGACTGCAAGATGATGGAGCGCTGCCCCTTGCCCTCATCGGTCAGCTTGCGCTGTGCTGCAAGCATGATAGCACCGGCAGCACCAAGTGCCGCAGCGGGCGTCGGATTGGTAATCCCGCCAAGGATCGAGCCAAGAACCGCAACAACCAGCACCAGCGGCGGGAACACTACCCGCAGGATGTCCACTTCCGAGAGCCGGGGAAAGGCTGCGCGCAATCCGTACAATATCGCAAGGATCGGCAGCAGATAAACCATCGTGGTGACACCGGGTGTCATCTGGGGATGCACCACAACCCAATCAGCAATCAGCAATGCGGCTACACCAGCCCCACCTATGATCAGCGGCCTGCGGTCATAATCGGGGCGAACGCCATAAGCCGTTGTCAGGATGAGGCCCAGCATCAGCCCGATTACAAGGACAAGGCCCGAAAGCGGTGCGGCCTTGCCGAGCGCCTTGGCATATTCTTCTTCTTCCGTCAGAACCACTGCGGCATCGCCGCTTGCGGCCTTGTCTGCAAGTTCCTGCTTGCGGGCAACCGAACGGTCCCATTTTTCCTGGCCGTGCAATTCGATCATCGACGCCTTGCACTGCTCGGAGACTGCGGTGCGCAGTTCCGGGCCGTCATTCACGAACGCATTGGCGCCGGTAACGATGGTCTGACTTCCGGCCAGGTTCAGGCTGAACGCTCCGATTGCAAGTGCGATACCAATCAGCGGAATGGCCACAAACCAGGTAAGGGAATGCCTTCGCCCACGCGAGTGGCCCTCCTGCTCGTCAAAGTGAACTGCCGGGGCCATATGCGGTTTCCACAACGCATAGCCAAATGCGTAAAGCCCGTAGAGAAACGCCAGAAACACACCGGGAATGATCGCGGCCTTGAACAGCGTTCCCACCGAAAGCACGGCAGGGCTGCCAAGATAGGTCAGCGCATCCGTGCAACCGGCAAGCTTGGCCCGGGCTTCCTGTGCGGTGGCATAGATGTCACCGGCAAGCGTTCCCAACAACACGATGACGATGGAGGGAGGGATGATCTGGCCAAGCGTGCCTGACGCCGTGATCACGCCGGTCGCAAGCTCTGGCGAATATTTGTGGCGCAGCATGGTCGGCAGGGATAGCAATCCCATGGTGACAACCGTCGCACCGACAATGCCGGTGGACGCGGCCAGGAATGCGCCAACCACCACGACCGAAACGGCAAGGCCGCCTGGCAGTGGTCCGAATACCCGTGCCATGGTGGTCAGCAGGTCATTGGCAATGCGCGAGCGCTCGAGCGCAATACCCATCAGAACGAACATGGCAACGGCAAGCAGGGTCTCGATCGATGGTCCGGCAAATACGCGCTCGTTCATTCGGTTGACGATGAAGGAGATCGTGCGGTTGATCGCATCGTCCAGCCCCCGCTCGAACAGCGGCAACAGGACGGTGGGTAACTCCGGATGGTTGAATTTCGATATGTGATCCTTGGCAATGCCCTGCGCAACCAGATCGAGATAAGGGGCCGCGTTTACATCAACCACCTCTTTCAGCAGAAGGCCGTTTTCGGCGAGCGCTGCAATGATGGCAAAGGAAATCAGGCCGGACCCCGCAAGCGCAAAGGCAACGGGGTAGCCAGTCAATATTCCGCCCAGCAGGCACAGGAAGGTGATCAGCAGGCTGATCTCGATTCCGTCAAGGCCTAAAAACATGTCTCATCCCCATACTTCGGATCCTCTTGACGGGACCCGTAATGTTGTATTGCCAGTACGTGCAGTGCGTCAGGCACCATGGCCAGCTGTCTTGGCGATTGCGTCTGCTTCCTGATCGGAATCGCGGTCCAGATACCGGTCTCGCGACTCCTCCCCTTCCAGGAATTCCAGGAGTGAGCGGTAAAAGAAGGTGATCGCCTGAAGGAACATCAATCCGGCAAAAGAGATCAGCAGGATCTTGAACAGGAAATAGCCGTCAAACCCGTTTGGCGAAAAGCCGATGGTCTCGACATCCCATTTCAGCAGCTTGCTGGACCGCATCACGCGATCAAGATCGTAATTGCTGGCAAGCGGCGGGCGGGTCAGATGGCGCCACATGAAGAACCAGCCGTAAAGCCAGACTATCGTCAGGAACGGAATCGCAAAGAACAGCGAACCGAACATGTCGATGATCTTCTGCACACGGAAACTGACCGCGCTGTAGACCAGATCGACACGCACATGCCCGCCCTGAATGAATGTGTAGGCAGCGCATAGCGCCACGATGATCGCGTTGTAGAGTTTCAGCTCTTCGGAAAACCAGCTCACATCCTTGGTGAAGCCAATACCCATTGGAGCGACAGTGATTTCGGAAACCCGGAAAATGCGCTGCAGAGCCACTATTACGACCTGCTGCATCACCATGATCAGAACCGCCCATGACGCAACGCGGCCAATGGTGTTTCCGATCTTTTCCGAGCCGCGAACGAAGGCCCAAAGGACGTGGCGCTTCCACAATCCGACAACCAGCAGGATCAGCACCAGATCAAAAACGATGAAGAAGAATTCGGTCGAAGCGCCGTAGTAGATGAACCGCGACACCCACCCCATGTCGGAGAAATTGGGCCATGCCGATGGCGTCACGATGACCGTGAACAGGTTCACGATACCTAACACGACATTCTTGAGGAACCAGACTATTGCATCAAACATGGGAATCCCGCCCCGTCAGGACTGAAGCAAGCCAACCATAGGCAATGGCACCGAAATTGACACGCGAAGGCTGCTGGTGCGACCCGGCTCGCTTGGAAGAAAACGCCGCCCCGATGGGGGCGGCGCCAGTTTCACGATCAGATACCCAGAACGCGGTTGCGCTGGCGCAGATAGGCACCGTCGGAAAGATCGTCCCATTTCGACGAACGAGCCATGGAAGCACGCACGGCATCAAAGGTCTTCTTGAAGATCTCGTCACCCATGTTTTCATCGGCAACTTTCTGCGAGGCCGCACCGAAGGCATCCCAGACGCTGTCGGGGAATTCCTTGGTCTGAACGCCGCCGGCAATCAGGCGACCCAATGCGGCCGAGTTCTCGGCGAGGAACTTGGTCAGCGTCCACTGATGCGATTCACCGGCTGCAATCTCGACGATCTTCTGATGCGCTGGTGACAGCGAGTTGAAGACTTCAAGGTTGGTCGCAAGCGACAGGGCTGCACCTGGCTCATGGAAACCGGAGGTGTAGTAGATCTTGGTGATTTCCTGGAAACCGGCCTTTTCATCGGCCCATGGGCCGCTCCACTCGGTACCGTCAATCGCACCTGAGGAAAGCGCTTGATACACTTCTGCGCCTGGCAGGTTCTGTACCGAGGCACCCAGATAACCAAGTGCCTTGCCACCAAGGCCCGGCATACGGAACTTCAGGCCGTTGAAATCGTCAGGCGAGGTGATTTCCTTCCGGAACCAGCCGCCGCACTGCGCGCCTGTATTGCCGGCGAGGAACGACTTGATGTTGAACAACTCGCCCAGCTCATGGTGCATCGCCATGCCGCCTTCGTTGTAATACCAGTTGGCGATTTCACCCGCCGTCATGCCGAAAGGCACTGCGGTATAGAAGGCGAATGCCGGATGCTGGCCAACGAAATAATAGTCGGCACCGTGATACATGTCAGCCTGGCCGGACGATACCGCGTCAAACACTTCGAAAGCGCCAACCAGTTCGCCAGCAGCCTTCACTTCGACTTCCAGCGCGCCGTCGGTCATGGCTGTGATGGAATCTGCGCAACGCTGCGCTGAATCATGAACACCTGCAAGACCACGGCCCCAGGTGGTGACCATTGTCAGTTTGCGTTTGCCCTGGGCATAGGCTGGCGCAGCAAGTGTGCTTGCTGCAACTGCTGTCGCGCCGCCGAGGCCAGCGCGTTTGATAAATGAACGGCGATCCATGGGTTCTCCTCCCGTTGGGGTTTGTTATTCGCGAATATGACCCTCCGCCACTCGCGCAAGGGCTCCGATATGCAATACACTTCAATTTTGCAAGCCGCGCAAGTACCGACATCATCCGTAATACTACTGACTATGCGGCATTTTCCCTTGCATATGCCGGTTTTTTTGGTGTCTTGGACAGCACCCGGGATCATTGGAGCTTGTGATCTTTCGGGCAGGAGGACTTGAAATGTCGTTGAGAACCAAGCTGCTGCTGATAACCCTGCTGCCGATGATTGCGATGTCTGCCGCCATGGCAGCGATCATCACCTTTCAGTCCGAGCGTCTCTCCCGCGCCCAGGTGCAGGCGGTAAAGGCGATGATCTTGAGTTCGAAGGAAACGGAACTCAAGAATTATGTGAGCCTGGCACGCACCGCTATCGAACCCTTCTACTCTTCCAGCTGGTCGTCAACGCCATTGGCCAAGCGCCAGGTGACGGACATCATGAACCGCATGACCTTCGGCCAGGATGGCTATTTCTACGTTTATGAGGAGAACGGCACAAATCTCGTGCATCCCCGCCTTCCCGAACTCGTCGGAGGCAACTGGCTGGACCTCAAGGACCCCAATGGCAAGCCGGTGATCCGCAACCTCATTGAAGGCGCAAAGGCTGGCGGTCAATTTTACGAATATGTCTGGAACAAGCCATCGACGGCGAGCAATGCGGAAAAGATCGGCTATTCGGTCTTTCTCGACAAATGGAAATGGATGATGGGATCCGGCCTCTATGTCGATGACATCACCAGTCAAGTCGCGACCATCAGCGGGCATTTGCAGGAAACCATCGCCGAAACACAATGGGTGCTGCTGGCGCTGACGCTTGGATCAATCGTGCTTTCCGGCAGCCTGATCGGCGACATTCGCCTGTCGGAACAGAAAATGGCTGATCAACGCCTCAAGGAATTGACAAGCAGGCTGGTCGATATCCAGGAACTCGAACGCAAACGCGTTTCCACCGAATTGCATGACGGCATCAGCCAGTTGCTGGTATCGGTCAGCTACACACTTGATGCGGCGCGTGAAATGGTTGGCAAGCGAAAGGCCGTGGCAGCACAGCTCGACACGGCAAACGCCACGCTGGAAAATGCCATAGCGGAAGTCCGCCGCATTTCCATGGACCTGCGCCCTTCAATCCTCGACGATGTGGGCCTTGCCGCCGCCATCAAGAGCCTCGCCAGCGATTTCAGCGCCAGATGCGCAATCAAGGTTGATGTTATTGCCGAGCGCGTTGGCAGCGGAATTCCCGACGCAGCCAAGACGGCACTCTATCGCGTCACACAGGAAGCGCTTACCAATGTCGCACGCCATTCGCGTGCCAGCAGGGTAAGGATCGAACTTGGCTGCACGGGAACGAATGTCCGTCTGATGATCAGCGACAATGGAGCAGGCTTGCCAGCCGACGCCCGGCGCAGCCCGACTGCCGGAACGGGTCTCGGGCTTCGAAACATGCGCGAACGGATAGACAGTTTTGGCGGAAGCATGAATATCAGCGAGCCGCGCGGCGGCGGCTTTGAAATCGAGATTTTCCTGCCAGCAAGGCGCAATGCGTCAGGGAGAATGGCTGCATGAGAAACACCCCGGCAAAGGCAACACGGGTCATGGTGGTCGATGATCACGATCTGGTTCGCGAAGGGATCAGGGCGAGGCTTGGGTCTGCGCCTGGTATCGAGATTTGTGCCGAATGCGTTTGCGCCGAGGATGCGCTTGAAATGATTCCGGTCACCTGCCCGGATGTGGTGCTGCTCGACATCTCCATGCCGGGAATGAACGGTCTGGAAGCCGCCCCCGCACTTGGCGCAGCATCACCCAGGTCGCGCATTCTTTTCCTTTCGATCTATGACAATGAACAATATGTCCAGGAGGCGTTGCGGGTCGGCGCTGCCGGTTATCTGCTGAAGGATGTATCGCGCGCTGAAATGCTCGCAGCCATATCAGCCGTTGCCAATGGCGGAACCTATATCGGCTCGAAACTGGCCAGTGCCCTCACCAGCAGGGATACTCGCGACAGCGAGGCGACGAGCCGCCATGGCTTGACCCAGCGCGAAGCCGAGGTACTTGCAGGCATCGCGCGCGGCAGGACAAACAAGGAAATTGCCCTTGATCTCGATATCAGCGTTCGAACCGTGGAAAGCCACCGCATGTCGATCCGTGAGAAAACCGGTGGCGGCAATGCAGCGCAATTGACCCGCATTGCTGGTGAACTTGGTCTCTTGCAGTGAATTTGGACGTGATGATCAGATATAAAGACTGGCGCTGAGCATGGTCAGTCCGAGCAGGAAAACCACCAGCGCTCCACCAATCTCGATGATCCGGTGAATGCTTGCCCCACTTTCCGCGACACCACCGATCCGGATGGCAATATCCTTGGCGCCAACCGCAAGTGCTGCCAGTGTCGCTACGGTAATTCCCGTGCCCAGCGCCATCGCCAATGTTGAAAGGATGCCCGCAGCATATAGCCCGTTCAGGAATGCAAAGGTCAGCACGATGATGGCCCCTGAGCAAGGTCTCAAGCCAACTGCGATGATAGCCGACCATGCCTGACGCAGGCTGAAGTCACCTTTCAACAATGCCGGGTCAGGCGCATGCAGATGGCCGCAATCCGCACAGACTTCGCCTTTCGCATGGTGATGGTGATCATGCCCGTGATCTGAATGGTCATGATCATGATGCGCATTGGAATGACCCACATGGGAATGGCCGGCATGGGAATGGCCAGCATGGGAATGGCCTCCGCCAAACAGTTTGCGCCACAGCAACCATGCACCGAGGAGCGTAATGCCTGCATAGCTCGCAATTTCGAGATATCCTGTCAGGTGATCGCTGCGGATCCCTGTTCCGCGCAGGAACAGGATTACAACCGAAATCAGGACGATGGCGGTCAATGCCTGCAGGAAGGCCGAGGCGAAGGCGAGGACAATACCGCGCCTCGCCGCGATTTCATTGGCAAGCATATAGGACGAAATCACCGCCTTGCCGTGGCCGGGCCCTGCCGCGTGGAAAATGCCGTAAGCAAAGGAAAGACCCACCAACACCCAGACATTCGAACCGTTTTCCCGCATCGCCTTGAGCGAGGCAGTCAGCGAGCGATAGAATTCCTGCTGATATTGCTGGATCTGGAAAAGCAGCGGACCAAGGAAACCGGTTGGCTTGATCGCCTGTTCCGGTCGGCCGAGCCCGAGCGAATTCTGCGCATGGGCCATGCCGGGATGCAGGATGATCACCAGGGCCGCGCCAGCCAGCAACAGCGCCAGCCAAAACCGGAAATCAGGAAAACGGGTCAATTGCATTCGACATTGATCCATGTAAGCCAGTCATCACCGAGGCTTGCATTCTTCGGGTCGGCGAAAAACTGTTCGGTCAGGGTCTGACTGTTTTGTGCGTAAAGCCTGTCAAAATCGGGCCGTATGATTTCTGTCTTGCAGCCAACACCATTTCCGGTGATTTGCACCGCTGCCTCATCCTTGATTTCCATGGCAACATAGAAAGTCGGATCACTGACCGACACCCGCAACAGCTTGCCATTGATGGGAACCGGCTTCTTCATCTTGAGTGAAAAGAATATCAGAACCTGATTGTCGACATAATCGACCATCACCGCTTCGGGCGGATTGAAGTCCGCATTCCCGTCACCAAGCCGGACCTCGGTATAGTAGTCATATTCGGCTATTGAACTACCGACCGTCTTGCCAACCTCGTCGAGTTCGTCGTGATCAAGCTTGCCGTCGCCATTGGCATCATAATTCAGCATCACATCGGACGAAAACAGATCATCAAATCGCCAGACATGGCGCAGTTCGGTAACGGCACCCTGCGAATCGCGGACTATTTCAAGATTGCTTTCGACAAAGACATGGGGATGCGCCACTGCTGCCCCCGCCAGAGCCGCCCAAACTACCGCCGCAGTTACTGGTTTCCGCATCATCCAAGAACATCCTGCCCGAAAATCCGGGTTTCGCATTTCACTGCCTGCTACCTGATTGGGACTGAAAAATGGCGGGTGCGGCACTACTCCTGCGCATCGGCATTTTCCCGAAACCATTTGGCCATGAAATCGACAAAGACACGCACCTTGGCGGGCACATGCCTGCGATGCGGATATACTGCATAGACACCGCTGCCCTGCGGCACCCTGTCTTCCAGAAGGCTGACAAGGCTGCCCTGTCTTATCTCATGCTCGACCGAAAATTCTGGCACCATCGTGATGCCGAGGCCCGCAAGGGCTGCGCGTTTTGTGACCTCTGGCGAATTCACTTCGATGGCGGAATTGACCTGAACGGTCATTTCCCGGCCCTGGTCATCAAGGAAAATCCAGTTGTTGCGGCCCTTCCAATTGGTGTCGACGATGGCTGGATACTGTGTGAGGTCGCGTGGATTCTGTGGCGCTCCATGGTGCTGGATAAAGCTCGGCGAGGCACAAACGATCAGGCGGAACCCGGAGAGCTTTCTGGCAATCAGCGCCGAATCCGTCAGGCGCGATATCCGGATGGCGACATCGAAACCATCCTCGACCAGGTCTACCAACCTGTCGTCGAGATTCACATCAAGCGTGATGTCGGGATATTCGGCGGCAAATTCGACGATTGGCAGGCCGATCTCGAGATCAGTCAGCGAACGCGGTGCCGAAATCCGCAAACGCCCCTTTAAGCCGCTGCCAGCTTCACGGACGCTTTCCTGCAAATCCCTGATACGACCAAGGATTTCATTGGAAGAGTGATAGTAAAGCTGCCCCGCTTCGGTCAGCGAAAATTGCCGGGTCGTGCGGTTGAGGAGCAAGATGCCCAATTCGTCCTCAAGTTCGCGAACATATTTCGACATCAGCGCCTTGGAACGCCCGAGCTTGCGCGCGGCGGCAGAAAACCCTTCCGCATCCACGACTTCGACATAGGCCTGCATTCTGGTCAGTGTGTCCACGCCGTTTCCAATTCCCGCTATCCGATTTCGTCCTTCATGCCATCGCCTTGCGCCGTGTCAGGCCGTCAGGTCGATTACGCCTGCTTCACCTTCCTCGCTGCCAAAGGCCAGCCGCTTTCCGCCAGCATCCCAGAGCAAGGCCGTGATCGGACCCTTGCCACCGCGCCGCAATACTGCCTCCTTGCCATCGGCAATTCGCACGGCGAGGATCATGCCATCACCATAGCCGATTGCAACCACCTCTTCCTGCGGATGGCAGGCGACGCGACTGACCAGGATCTGCCCCATGGTTCCCAGTTCCTGGGAGCCTTGCCCATTGGACCATCCTTGCCGGTAAAGGGCCAAACGATAGCGGCAGAGCGCCCCGAACTGGCAAGCCAGGCGCCCTTGGCGGACCACGACAGCGACTTCACTTTGGAGGGATAACCGCTCATGCGCATGTGCTTGTTGTCCGCGAGCCGCCAACCGTGCAGGGCATTCTCCTGCATCATCGAAACCACATACTTGCCGTCCGGCGAGAAAGTCACGCCGGTATGCGCACCCTTCCATTCAAGGAAAACCGGCACCGCCTGCGAATTCACCCAGGCCAGTTCGACACCATTGTATCTGGCCATCGCGAGCCGCATTCCCTTGGGTGCAAATGCCAGTCCCTCGATTGAACGATCGCTGGTAATTTCGCGGACATCGCCAGCGCCGGTCACGACCGTCACATTTTTCCCGGACGCCGCAGCAATCGCGCCGGCAGGCCCCGTTGCCAGCGCATCAACCCACTTTCCCGTCGCTTCACGCAATGTCTCCGCCCGGCCTTCGGCATGGAAACGCGCAAGCGATCCGTCCTCGCCCGAAAGGACTAGCGACTTTCCGGAAAGCTCAGGCGCGGCAAGGCACAATCCCTGATGGACCTCATACTTGCGCTCGCGCCCGTCAAGCACACTCACATGCCCGTCGGACATGGCAAAGACCGCAAGATCAGCAACAAAGCCCGCCCATTCGACATGGGCGCCAGCATCAATATTGGCGATGGTAGGCATCAGGCAGCACAGGCCGCAAAGGTGCGTTCGAGTTTCTCGCGATCAAGCTTGCGGCCGATGAACACCACCCGGCTCTGCCGCTTCTCGTTTTCTTTCCAGGCGCGTTGATGATCACCCTCGATGATCATGTGAATGCCCTGAACCACATAGCGTTCCGGATCATCCTTGAAAGCGACGATACCCTTCAGGCGCAGGATGTCCGGGCCGTCCATCTGGGTTATCTTCTGGATCCACGGGAAAAAACGGTCCGGGTCCAGCTCTCCGCCGCTGAGCGATACGGTGCCAATCGTTGTGTCATGGACTTTCGCATCAAGGCCCTTGTGACCGTGCTTGTGTTCATGATCATGGTCATGCCCGTGGTGGTGATGATCGTGGTGATGATGATCATGGTCACAATCGGGACCGCATTCATGGTCATGGTCATGATCATGTGCCTCCAGGAAATGCGGATCATTTTCCAATGCCCGCTGCAGATCGAAAGCGCCACGGTCGAGAATTTCCGACAAATCCACATTGGCACGTTCTGTGCGGTGAATGCGCGCCGTCGGATTGATCTGCCGAATAACCGCCTCGACCTTGGCGAGTTCCTCGCCCGATACGAGATCGGTCTTGTTGAGCAACACGACATCGGCAAAGGCGATCTGGTCTTCGGCCTCGGGACTGTCCTTGAGCCGCATCAGGAGATGCTTGGCATCGGCCAGCGCTACCACTGCATCAAGCCGCGAACGCGCCCGCACATCGTCATCCATGAAGAAGGTCTGCGCGACAGGTGCCGGGTCCGCCAGACCCGTGGTTTCAACGACAATCGCATCAAACCTGCCGCGCCGCTTCATCAGGCCCTGAACCACCCGAATGAGGTCGCCGCGAACCGTGCAGCACACGCAGCCATTGTTCATTTCGTAGATTTCCTCGTCCGATTCGACGATGAGATCATTGTCGATGCCGATTTCGCCAAATTCGTTGACGATCACCGCATAACGCTTTCCGTGATCGCCTGTGAGAATGCGGTTGAGCAGCGTGGTCTTTCCGGCACCCAGATAGCCGGTAAGTACCGTGACGGGGATGGGCGCATTTGTCTGTGACGCAGTATCGGACATGGGAAACCTGAAAACCTGTTGGGTTGAAAAAGCTCACGCGGATATAGGTGATATCATCGGCTGGTTCCAGACATGGAAATCATGCATCCAGCCAGTCGGGATTGAACCCTGCCATGTCATCGAGCAACTCGGCAATTCCCCCGGCAGCCATTGCCAGCAGCTTCTCGCCCAGTTCGGCAGTCGCCAGACCGGCATTGCCGGTTACGCCTTCGGGGTTGAGATCAGCCATCTTCCAGCCAAAGGCATGCGGACCATAAGCCCGCAAATGCTTGAACCTTACCGCAAATTCCGCTTGTTGCGAGATGAAATCCCTCGCTTTCGACATGTCGACCAGATCGGGCCTTGTCGCCAGCATCACCGCGGTCTCTATCTGTCCACCATGAATCCCCAATGCCTTTTCATCTGCCGAGACCAGGCCAGGCGCAATGAACCGCGTCCAGCTCGTTGCCGCGCATAGCATGTTCGCGCGGACCCGCAATTCCGTTGCCACAATGCTCATCAGCGGTGAATTGCCGCCATGCGCATTGACGATCAGCATTTTCGAGATGCCCTCGTCCTTCAAGGCAAGGCCGATATCGACCCAGCGATGGATCGCCTCGTCAAAGGCAAGCGTCTTGGAGCCGTTGAAATCCATGTGTTCCGGCGAATAGCCTATCGTCTCCACCGCAAGGCAATGCAGGGCAAGATTTTCCCGAAGGCCGCAGACCCTTTCGACCACAGCCCCGGCAATGATTGCATCCGTCTCGAATGGCAGATGCGGACCATGTTGCTCATGCGCGCCCAGCGGCAGGATTGCGATCTTTGCGGCAACAGCCTTGGCGGTCCTGCTCACAGGCCACCAGCGAAAGCCCGGGCTGCTGCTCCGTGCTCTTCCCGCAGTTTCACGATATCGACACCCAACGGCATGCCATCCATGACCCGCCATTGTCCGGCGACCATCACCTTGTCGGCGCGATGCGCTCCGCAAAGCACAAGCGCGGCAAGTGCATCGCCTGCTCCGGAAAAGCGCAATTCATCGAGTGTGAACATGGCCATGTCCGCCTGCTTGCCGACGACGATCTGCCCGATATCGCTTCGCCCGAGGCAGCGTGCCGAACCCTGCGTTGCCCAGCGCAGCGCATCGAGATGCGTGACATTGGCCGAGCCGTAGGAAAGCCGGTTTATCATCAAGGCATGCCGCACGCCTTCCATAAGGTTCGAGCTGTCATTGGAGGCTGAGCCGTCAACCCCCAGGCCAACCGGCACTCCGGCTGCCTCGAGTTCCCGCGTGCGGCAATTGCCCGATGCAAGAACCATGTTCGAGGTCGGGCAATGGCAAACGCCAACACCTGCACGACCGAGCCGCCCTATCTCCTCATCATTGAAATGAATGCCATGCGCAAGCCAGGTCCGGTTTTCCAGCCAGCCACTCTCCTCGAGATAGTCGACCGGGCGGCAGGCAAATTTCTCGATGCAATAGGCGTCCTCGTCATGGGTCTCACCGAGATGCGTATGAAGGCGACAATTGCAGCGTCTTGCCAGATCAGCGGTTTCCCGCATCAGTTCGCGTGTTACGGAAAACGGCGAACACGGTGCCAGCGCCACCTGCGTCATCGCGCCATCATCAGGCTCATGATAGCGCGAAATCACCCGCTCGCAATCCGCGAGAATGGTGTCGCGATCCTGCACCACACTGTCAGGTGGAAGTCCGCCATCCTTTTCCGACAGGTCCATTGATCCGCGATTGAGCGTCATGCGAACGCCAAGCGCCCGTGCCTCTTCCGCCTGGATATCCATCGCGTCGTCTATGCCAGGCGGGTAGACATAGTGATGGTCGGAGCTGGTCGTGCAACCACTCATCAGCAATTCTGTCAGCGCCAGGCGGGTTGCAAGGCGGAAACTGTCGCGGTTAACCGCCTTTGCCCATACCGGATAAAGCGCCTTGAGCCAGTCAAACAGCTCCTTGTTGATCGCTGCAGGATGGGCACGTGTCAGTGTCTGGTAGAAATGGTGATGGATATTGACGAGACCCGGTATGATGACGTGCCGCGAACAGTCCGTGACCTGGTCAATGGCGGAGACAGGAACCTTCCCGGAAGGCACCAATTCCACGATTTGTTTTCCCCTGACAACAATCCCTCCAGCCGAATCACCATCCGTCAGAACGGCCAATGGGTTCTTGAGCCAGAGCGCCTGATTTGCCTGATCAGCCATTTTCCCGATCCTTGATCGTTTTAAGCCAAAAAATTGCCGTAAGTGACACAACCCGGTAACCTGAAGGGGATAAATTTTCAGAAAGTTCTGCTATAGGAAATTTTAGACTTTTCATGATGCGTCAATATACCAACTCGGAGGATAAAGGGTGGGGAATAAAGCAAGCCTTACCGGGAAATTGATATATACGGCAAGACTGTGCCGTACTGCGCGCGCCGAATTGCTGCTGACACACGGCCTTTATGCCGGTCAGGACATCCTGCTCAAGAGCCTCTCCGAAGAGGACGGACAGACCATGGGTTCGCTTGCCACCAATCTGGGTGTAAAGCCGCCAACGGTAACCAAGATGGTGACCCGCATGGAAAGTCAGGGCCTCGTGCGCCGTGAAGGCTCACAATATGACAGCCGGATCAACCACGTATTCATCACACCTGCAGGCACCGCATTGCTCGGCAAGGTTGACGATGCATGGGAGGCAGCCGAACTTGCCGCATTCACGGGGCTCAAGGACAAGGACGAAAAGCGCCTGCACAAGATACTGGATCGCGTCCTGTCGGAGCTTGATGGCAAATATGAACCGGCGCAGGATTGATTGCAGCACCTGCTACCGTCGCAACGAGCCATTGAATTGCTGAGTTTCAGCCCAAATCGCGCTTTCGACCAATTGCGCGCTTTGCGCCTTCATGTTCCGGTGGCATACATGCCACTGACAAATGTGGAGGAGTAGACAACTTTGGCTGGCAAGACGACCTTGTCGACGATTGCGGAGCATCTGGGCGTTTCGACTGCAACCGTATCGCTTGCCCTGCGCGACAGTCCGCTGGTCGCAGAGACCACACGCGAGCGGATCAAGAAAAGCGCCATAGAAATGGGCTATATCTACAACCGACGCGCCGCCAGCCTGCGCACATCACGCTCGGGCATCATCGGCGTTCTGGTGCACGACATCATGAACCCTTTCTTTGCCGAGATAATTCTGGCTATCGAGGACGAACTCGGGCAAAGCCGACAGACCTTCCTTCTTTGCAATCATCGTGATGACATTGCCATACAAAGCGGTTTCATCGACACCCTGCTGCAATTCGGCGCTGACGGGTGATCATTTCGCCGGCAATTGGGACGACCAGCCGGGACATTGAGCGGATAGAGACAGCAGGGCTTCCCGCCGTCATGATTGCCCGGTGGGTGCAGGGATCGAATGCGCCGGTATTCCGGGGCGACGACAAGCAGGGAATTCGCATTGCGACCCGGCATTTGCTGGAACTGGGGCACCGCCGTATCGCCTTCATAGGCGGGCGCCGCGAGACCTCCACGGGCCGGGATCGTCGCGAGGGCTATCTTGCTGCCATGCATGAATACTCGATCGAGCCCGAAGCCGCATGGCAGATGGGATCTGAAGCCACCCGCAAGGCTGGATATGACAGCGTTCATGCGCTGTTTGAAAGCGGCGTGAAACCAACAGCCATTGTCTGCTTCAACGATCTTGTTGCGATTGGTGTCATGAGCGGCCTGCGCTCGATGGGTCTTAGCCCCGGCAAGGATATTGCAGTAACCGGCTATGACGACATTGCCGAGGCGGAAATTGCAGCGCCTGCATTGACCACGGTCTGGAATGGCCAGCAGGAGGCAGGACGCCTTGCCGCACGCGCGATGATCGCGACGCTTTCCGGAAGTGAGGCACCACGCGGCGTCGTGCTGATCGATCCCGTTCTCAGGATAAGGGAATCGACCTGCCCGCCCCCTGCCGACCAATCTTCATGATTTGCTAACCATGCATGCGCATTCTTCCATCAGCGATGAAGGAGAATCGGGATGCGTGGTACCTTATTGACGCTTTTGGCTCTTGGAACCATCTGGGCGGGTCTGCCGTCACAGGAAACAACATCCGTGACAGCATCCACCACGACACGGCAACAGCACGACACCAAGGCAAAATGGCTGGTGTCGGGAACCATTAATTGCACGGTCGATCTGGATCAGGGTGCCACCACACAGCCATCCATCATCATGAGCGGCAGTTGCAGCGATGCTCCCTCGGTCCTGCTCAATGCGCGGTCATGGAAGGCTGAAACTGCCGATGAGATTGCCATGCTGGACGACACTGGCAGCGAGATCCCGCAGATCGGCCAGGATGAACAGGGTGGCTGATATCAACCGCCCCGCGTTCCGTTCTGGTCGGCCTCAGCCCCGCCTCGCAACGATAGGCTGATCACGACAACGATCCCCGATTTCCTCCAGGCTGCGCCTTTGCAGACCGGCTTCATCGAAGTTCTTCGGGTCAAGCCACGTTTCAAACGCCGCCCGGCACAAAGGCCATTCACCATCGATCATCGAATACCAGGCAGTGTCGCGGTTCTCGCCCTTGACGACCCCGGCCTGTCGGAAAACGCCCTCCTGCTGCATTCCATAACGCAGGGCTGCGCGCATCGACGTGCTGTTGCGATTGTTGCATTTCCACTGAAACGCCGATAGCCCAGTTCGTCAAACACATAGCGGGCAAACAGGTAAAATGCCTCGGTGGTAGCCGGCTTGCGGGAAATCATCGCCGACCAGAATATGTGGCCGGTTTCTATCACCCCGTTTGCAGTATCAATGCGCATCAGTGTTCGCCGCCCGGCAACCTTGCCAGACGCCTTGTCGACCACCGCAAAATACATCGGATCGGTACTGGCTTCGGCCTTGTCCAGCCATGATTGAAATTCTGCCCGGCTTTGCGGCGGATATTCCGGCAACCAGCGAAAGCGGTCATCGGCGTCCGCCATTGTCGAAGCGGCAAACAACCGTCACCATGCGCTCTGGCCGTCAGCGGTTCGAGCCGAACGAACCGACCTTCGAGCGCAATGCGTGCAGGGTGGGACAGCCAGTCCAGGTGCTGAGGTCTTTCATCATTTCGCCTTCATGAAAAATGCCTGCCGCTTCGATTGAATGCTGCAGGGAAATTGGACATGAATGCTTATTGCATTCAACATGGCGGGATCAATCCATGCTTCAAACGATTTCGGCTTTCAAGCGCATTGGCGAGGAAAATGCCTTTGCGGTCCTGGCTCGTGCAACAGCGCTCGCTGCACAGGGACGCGACATCATCAATCTGGGCATTGGCCAGCCGGATTTTCGCACGCCCGACCATATCGTCGAAGCGGCAATCAAGGCACTGCGCGACGGCCATCATGGCTATACGCCGGCAACAGGAATTTTGCCGCTGCGTGAAGCTGTTGCCAGACGAACGCTGATGACAACCGGCGTCGAGATTTCCCCCGACAACATCGCCATTGTGCCTGGCGGCAAGGTAACCATGTTTGCTGCCATCCTGATGTTTGGCGAACCCGGTGCCGAAATCCTGTATCCCGATCCGGGATTTCCGATCTATCGCTCGATGATCGAGTTTACCGGCGCAAAACCGGTTCCGGTTCCCATCCGCGAGGAGAACGGGTTTGCATTTTCTGCCGAGGAAACGCTCGCTCTGATCAATGACAAGACCCGTCTGGTCATCATCAATTCACCAGCAAATCCAACCGGTGGTGTTACCCCGCGCACCGAGATCGAAAAGCTGGTTGCAGGTCTCGAACACCATCCCGACGTCGCCATTCTTTCAGACGAGATTTATGACGTGATGACCTATGACGGCGAGGAGCATGTCTCGCTGCTCACCTTTCCGCAGATCCGTGATCGCCTGATCGTGCTCAATGGCTGGTCCAAGACCTGGGCAATGACGGGCTGGCGCATGGGCTGGTCGATCTGGCCCGATGCCTTGTGCGAGAATATCCGCAAGCTTGCTGTCAACGCCTGGTCCTGCGTCAACGCACCGTCGCAATTTGCCGGCATTGCCGCCATTGACGGTCCGCAGGATGCCGTTGCGACCATGATGAAGGCATTCGACAGCCGCAGGCGCCTGGTCGTTGAGCGCATGAACGCACTTGACGGGGTGAAATGTGCCACGCCCAAGGGCGCCTTCTATGCCTTTCCCAACATCTCGATGACCGGATGGAAGGCAAAGAAACTGGCGTCGGCGCTTCTGGAAGAAGCGGGTGTTGCCACTATTGGCGGCCCGGATTTCGGTATTCTGGGTGAAGGCTATGTTCGCCTGTCATACGCCAATTCGGAAGAGAACATTGCTCGCGCCATTGACAAGATCGCCGGATTTCTTGATGCAAATTCAAAGGCTTGAAGCGCAGGACTTCATGGCGAAGGACGGCGCCAGGCTGTCGCGCCGTCCTCGCTGTTCAATCCGTCAGGGAGGAGGAAACGGATTGGATGATTAAAGTCTGCTCCTGATTCGTTAACGGGAGATTAACCGTTCAAACCACCAATCACAGGCAGGAACGGCATGCCAAGAAGCGCCTGCACATAGGTGAAGAGCACAAGACTGCCCACGACAATTGCAGCGGCCACAACCGAACGCATGGCAGCAATCGACCCAAGATGCCGTGAGGCGACATAGCCCGCCAGCGGAACCAGATGCAGGCAATGGGTTGCGAAGAAATGTGCGACCCGCAAGTCACCACCATCGCGCGCCCAGCCCATTCCCGCCATTCCGCCTTGATCGGACGGCACCCCTCCGACCCAGTGGCCCGGCATTCCGGACATGGTGCCCGCAACCACGACCGTCAGCACGAAGGTCATGCCAAGCCCCAGCACCAGGGAAAGCCTGAAGGCAGGATCAAGCCCGGCAGCCCGGTTTCGGTGAATGGCAATGGCATATACCAGTGAAGCGGAAGTCAGCGTGACGGCGAGCAGGCCCATCAGCGGATAGACTGCGGCCATGAATGGCGTAGAGACATTGAAATGCGAGCCGGTGCCATTGGCGGCCGCACCGGCAATCCAGATCATCTCCAGCGCCACCGACGAAACCACCACCCAGGAAAAGACCCTGTAACGGCGCGATTTCAGCATTCCGCCTGGAAGCCATCTTGCAAAATATGCAAGCGTGAAGAGATAGACGATCAGGGCAATTTCAAATTTCAGCGGCTTGTCCCAGACATTGATGCCGTTGAATATCCGGTCATCGATTGCCATTGCCAGTGTGATTGGCACCAGCATGAAAACCAGCAACACGCCAGCACCGAAAAAGCGCGGTTCATCCGCCCGCATTGCCGAAATAGAATCGGGCCAGTTGCCGGAACGGGATGAAGAAGGGCGCGACTGCGCCAGACCTTGAACGCTCATGGTTTCATTCCTTCCACTTCAATTGCCTTTCCACTCCGCCGGGCAAATCGGATTGCAGAAAACAGCAGCAATCCAACCGGCCCGAACAGGAATGTGAGGATGAGACAGGGTATGACCAGAACAAAGGCGATGGCCTCGCGCCTGGCGGTTCGAGCTTCCCAGGCCCCTACAAACAGATCGAAGGCGAGATAGTGCACCCAGCCAGCCAGCAATAATTCACGCGATCGAAAAAGCGCTGCAACATTGTCCAGGCTGTCAAAACCACCTTCGCCACGCGACCAGTATGCAAGCACGAGCGCGCAATATCCTGCGGCCAGCAGAAGCGGAATTGCCTGCCCGGAAAGGCGCTGCGACCAGATCGGCATCAGCGGACTTGCAAGCAGCAATATCCATCCTGAAGCCGCGATGGCACTGGCAATCTGGAAAGCCGCGTCTGGATCAAACTGCATCGCCTGTCTCCCGAGCATGAAAGTGAACGCAGCACTAAAGCACTATCTTTACATCGTCAAGATAATTTTTACATTGGAAAGATTGCTGCGGAGTGATAAGCACGGACATGCATTCACAAAGCCATCCTGACAACGCAATCGAGCCATCAACGCCCTATCATCACGGTGACTTGCGCGCAGCCTTGATCAAGGCTGCGGAAGCAGAGCTTATCGACAAGGGCGTGGAAGGCTTTTCATTGCGCGGATGCGCCAAGCGCGCCGGTGTTTCCCATGCCGCTCCGGCACATCATTTTGGTGATACGCGAGGACTTCTGACCGCATTGGCAGCGGAGGGGTTTCGTCGCTTTGTCGCGACACAATATGAGGCAATGGCAGCAGCCGAACCGCGCCCACAGGCACAGCTTGCCGCCTCCGGCCTCGGCTATGTACGCTTTGCCCTTGCGCGGCCAGCACTGTTCCGGCTCATATTTTCCTCGGACAGGCCGAATTTCGACAATGAGGAACTGTGCAACGCCGCTGAAGCCGCCTATGGCCTGCTTGTGGAACACGTGACGGCGACCTGCGGTGCACCAGCAACTATCGATGACATCGCAGCCGTCTGGTCAACCGCGCATGGCCTTGCTGACCTGCTTTCAGCCGGTCGATTGAAGGAGGTTCTCGCCATGCCGGAGGCTGAGCGCGATGCGATGATCCTGCGGATCGTCATACGCGCACTTTCTCCAGCCTGACAATTTCCCGCTGCTGTCAGGCAGCAGCGCGCGCTCTTCCGCAATGGCCTTTTCGACGAGTTCTGCAAGACCTCTTTCCAGGCCCATCTTCTGGGCAAGCTGGTCAAGATAGCGGCGTTCGGCATCCGTATCCGTGACGATTGCCATGCAGGACGCAGTATAGATTTCGACGGCACGCTCGCGCGATGTCGCCATGGCGGCAATCCGGTCCACGTCAACGGGTGCCATCATCTCTTCCATGAGGTATGCCTTGCCCTCGGCACCAGTTTCCATTTCGTTCAGCTTGCCGAATATCCGCTTCTGCTCATCAGCATCAATCTGCCCATCGGATTTTGCTGCAGCAATCATGGCTGTCAGGAAAACCCGCGCTGCCTCTTGCCCCGAATTTTCATCGTGGCTGAACGCTGTATCCTGTGGCGGCGGCAGCAATTGCCCGCCAGGTGCAGAAGGCGTCACATCACGGAGCGGCGCATCCTGAACAGATTGTCCACCGATATTGGCATCGGCTGAATCCTTGCCCTGCCAGTTCTGGTATGCCTTGTAGGCAAGGCCGCCAACGGCAGCCAACCCACCGAGTTTCACCGCAGTTCCGGTGAGTGAACGGCCAGAGCGGGTCCCAAGAAGTACTGCCGCAAGGCCAATACCTGCCGCCTTGGCCATTCCCGGATTTTCGGTGATGCCCTTCCTGACCTTGTCGATATTTTCCTTGCCTGCAACACCCTCTGCTGCTCCGATAAACTGGTCCAGCAATTGTCTGGCGTCAAACATGACTTCGCTCCCTTGAAATTTGCCGTTTATGCGCTTCGGCATGCAAATGGGTATGATCGACGATTTGCGCAAGCGCAAATTCCGAACACATGCCCCTCGCCGCCGGCACTTGCCGCCTGCCCTTGACGCCTGCCCTAAACCCGTCGGTCAAAGGAAACCGACTTGACGAGCGCATATACCTCCTTGCCAGGCACCAGCCCCAATTCATCAACAGCCATCCGGGTGATGCGCGCCCGTATCCGGCTGCCGCCGATATCGACGACCGTTTCTGCAAAGGCTGTATCCGCTTCGGCAACGACTTCGGTGATTTGACCGGCAAGTATGTTTCGAATGCTGATGCCGGTTGGGCGCCCGAGTGCCAGCGAGACGTCTCGGGCACGGATGCGCAAACGCACCTTTTCGCCGACTGCCGCATCAACCCCCGGCGGGAACAAGGCCTGCCCGCACAAGTCCAGTCTTGTCAGATCATATCGGCTGTCCTTGCCGGATACGGTTGCCACAACCAGCGTACCCGCCTCGAACCTGCCGGTTGCCGATTGCAACTCCACTTTCTCGAAAATCTCGGACGGCAGTCCCTGCGTTACCTTGCTGCCATCGGCCATGACGATCATGACGTCTGCCAGGGCTGCCACTTCCGCCATGTCATGGCTGACATAAAGTGCCGGAATACCCAGCCGCTTGCGCAGATCGAAACAGGCCGATGGTTTCTTTCTTGATTTGCCGGTCGAGGCCGGTAAACGGCTCGTCCATCAACAGCAGGCGCGGCGCACTGAGCAACGCCCTGCCAATTGCCACGCGCTGACGCTCGCCGCCGGAAAGATGCTTCGGTTTTCGATTGCACAAATGCGCTATGCCGAGCAGCCCGGCCATTTCATCAACCGATGGTCCCTGTGCCGGCTGAGCCATCCTTCGCTTGCGACCAAATTCGAGGTTTTCACGCACATTCAGATGCGCAAACAGGCTCGCTTCCTGAAAAACATAGCCAGCCGCACGGTGATGCGGCGGAAGGAAGACACCTTTGCTGTCATCCTGCCAGACCTGCCCGGCAACCATCACATGCCCGGACATGCGTTCAAGGCCCGCAATGCAGCGCAAGATTGTCGTCTTGCCGCAACCCGATGGCCCGAATAGCACGCTCACCCCGTTTGCAGGCGTATCAAAAGCCATGTCGAGCCGGAAATCACCCTTGCCACCCGAAACCGCTACGGCGATACGATCCATGCTCAACCCTCGCCCCTTGCAGATCCGAGGCGCAGCATCACCATGATCACGGTGAAGGAAAACAGAACCAGACCTGCTGACAGAAGATGGGCAGCCCCCCAGTCGCCGCTCTCCACCAGGTCATAAATTGCAACGGATATAACTCGGGTCTCGCCGGGAATATTCCCGCCAATCATCAACACGACGCCGAATTCGCCAATGGTATGGGCAAAGCCCAGAATGGCGGCAGTCAGGAAACCCGGTCTCGCCAGCGGCAATGCTACCGTAAAGAAGGCATTCCATGGAGAAGCACCAAGTGTTGCAGCCACTTCCAGCGGACGCTCGCCGAAGGCCTCAAAGGCATTGCGGATCGGTTGCACCACGAAAGGCAGCGAATACACGACGGAGCCGATGACCAGCCCCTCGAAAGTGAAGGCAAGGGTGCGCCCGCCCGACAATCCGGCAAGCCATCCCCCGGGTCCTGATGGACCAAGCGCGATCAGCAGGTAAAAGCCAAGTACCGTCGGCGGAAGGATCAGCGGCAACGCCGCGATGGAAGCCACCACATCGCGAAACCGCGAACGCGTTCTGGCTAGCCACCAGGCAATTGGCGTTCCCACAACCAGCAGACAAAGCGTTGTCACCAGCGCAAGTTTCAGTGTCAGCCAGAGTATCGAAGCCAGTTCCGCTGTTTCCATGGCTCAGCTGCCACCCCGCACATGCGCCGAATAACCATAGCGTCGAATGATGTTTTCGGCTTCCGCTCCACGCAGAAAATCCATGAACGCGCGTGCAACCGGGTTTGCATCTGCTGATTTGAGCAGAACCGCATCCTGCGCGATTGGAGAATGCAAGCCTTCCGGCACCAGCCAATATTGCGCTGCATCTCGAGAGATCACCTGCGAATAGGCGACAAGCCCAAGACGCGCATTCCCAGTTTCCACGAATTGCAGCGTCTGGCTGATATTTTCTCCCTGCACCAGGCGACTACCGAAATCCTCGTCTGGAAACAGCTTCGCCAGTGCTTCAACGGCGGCACGGCCATAGGGCGCAAGTTCTGGATTGGCGACGGCAATCCTGTCGGTCCTGTCCGCAACAAGAAGCCCTGGCCCTTTAACGTCAGTTCCGCCCGCATAAAGCGCCAGCCGCCCAAGCGCATAGGTAAACCGACTGTCTGAAACGGCCAGTCCCTGCTGTTCCAGCAATTGAGGCCGCTCCTGGTCAGCGCTCATGAAAACATCGAAAGGGGCGGCCTGCACGATCTGCGCATATATCTTTCCCGTAGATCCGAAGCTGACAGTAACCTTGTTGCCCGTCGCTGTTTCGAATGCCCGGGCAATCTCGCGTGCAGGAACGCTGAAATTGGATGCAACGGCTATTCTCACCTCGTCAGCAAGCGATCGCGCTGCCGCAAACGGCAGCAGCATCCCCGAAATGACCAACAGGCTGAAAAGGCGCGATAGCAGTTTCATACCCTTTCAACGATATGTTTCACTGAACATATCGACGCTAGCCCAAACTCCCGCAGGCTTCAAGCGCCTGCCGGTTTTCGGCATTGAATGCTACCGCATCAACGGTCGGCAAGCATGGCGGAAAGCAGGGCAAGTTCGGCTTCCAGGCTCTCATTGGCCCGGTTTTCCATGGACCGGTAAAGCGCAAGCACTTCGATCCCGGTTTTGGTCAATTCGGCACCGCCAAAATCCTTGCCACCCCGGGTCGTGCCGACAAGTCCGCCTTCAAAATCCTGGTTCATCGCTTCCACCAGGTTCCAGGCGCGCTTGTAACTCATGCCCAGCTTGCGTCCTGCTGCAGCAATCGAACCGGTTTCTGCAATGGCTTCCAGCAGACCGGCCTTGCCCGGCCCAATGGCAGCATTGCTGGACAGAACAATTCGCAATCTTGCGCGCGGAGCCTTGTTTTCCTGCTGCATCAATGCTTCCTGATCAATTCGCTACCACGCTATAGCAGTTCGCGACTTTCTTGAACCGGACTGGATCCCCGAACAGGAACACCAAACGGGAACCCCGGAACCAGGGCCGGAAACTGAAAACAGTTCATCGCATCGCTTTTGGAAATCGGCAATGATTGACCGGCAGGAAAACACACGAAGTCCCTTGTATGGCATAGGCTTGAAGGTGTTGTCGGTGGCGGTATTCGTCATCATGTCGACCTGCATCAAGGCAACCGCGCCGCATGTGCCACCGGGTGAGGCCGTGTTTTTCCGCTCGTTCTTTGCCCTGCCTGCAATCGTGACCTGGCTTTTGTGGCGCCGTCAGTTGCGGACCAGCCTGAAGACGGAAAATCATATCGGCCATTTCTGGCGCGGGCTTGTGGGCGTGACGGCGATGTTTCTTGGTTTTACCGCGCTCGGTCTCATTCCGCTGCCGGAAGCTGTCACCATCGGCTATGCAGCGCCGCTGGTCGCGACAATCCTTGCGGCGATGTTTCTGGGCGAACGCATCCGGTTTTACCGCATGAGCGCAGTTTTCGCCGGAATGCTGGGTGTCATTCTCGTCTTGTCACCGCGGCTGACAATTCTGCATGACGGCGACACAGGTGCCATACAGGCAGTTGGTGCATTATGCGCACTGATGGGCGCGGTCTTTGCTGCCATGGCGCAGATCTTCGTTCGCAAACTGGTCAATGTCGAAAAGACCGCCACCATCGTCATCTATTTCTCGCTCACTTCGACCTCCCTGTCATTGCTGACAATGCCCTTCGGCTGGGTCATTCCCGAACTCCGCGAAGCAGCCTTGCTGGTCACGGCAGGAATTCTGGGTGGCGTTGGGCAAATCTTTCTCACCGAGAGCTATCGCTATGCCGAGACAGCGGTCATCGCCTCCTTCGAATACACGTCGATGCTGATGGCGCTGGCAATCGGCTATTTCATCTTCGCGGAAGTTCCCACTCCTGCCATGCTGGGTGGAGCCGCATTGATCATGCTGTCCGGTCTGGTGATCCTGCTTCGCGAGCGACAATTGGGGATTGAGCGGGCGCGCTCACGAAAGGTCATGACCCCGCAGGGGTGAGACCGCTCAAGTCAAGCTGTCTCACTCAGGCTGCTTCGCGCGCCACCATCGCCTTGTGCAATTCCGCAATACGCTTGTATGGGTTTACCGGTCGAATGCATCGGCAAGAATGGACTCAAGCGCTTCGCGATCCGCTTCATTGAACGCATCGGGATAGTCGCTGTCGATATCAAGCACACCCAGAAGCGTCCCCTTTCGCCAGACCGGCACGACAATTTCCGAGCGTGTTGTCGATGAACACGCGATATGATCCGGGAAGGCTTCGACATCGCCCACAATCATTGTTTCGCCTTTTCTCGCGCAGGCACCGCAGACACCGCGACTGAACGGAATGACCAGGCAGCCATGCCCGCCCTGATAGGGGCCTATCTTGAGCGTCTCATTTCCGACATTGCGATAGAATCCGGTCCAGTGAAACCGCTCAAAGGCATGATGCAGCTCACAGGTAATCGTGGCCATTCTGGCGATATCATCGTCCTCGCCGTCAATCAGCGCTGCAATGCGGTTGCTGACTTCGGGCCAGTCAAGATCAGCCGTTTCCAGGTTTGCAATATCCATCGTCATTTCCATCGTCATGTCCGGCCCCATATCCGTTAATGGGATTCCGCAATTGCATCCAGCATCGACAGGTAACCGCGAAATCCAAGCCCGCAAATCACCGCCCGGGCAATCCCGGAGACATAGGAATGATGGCGGAAGGATTCCCGCGCATGAATGTTGGAAATGTGGACTTCATAGACGGGCAGCCCGACACCCGATAGCGCATCACGAATGGCAACCGATGTATGGCTGTATCCGCCCGGATTGATAATGATGGCAATGGCGACAGTCCTTGCGGCCTGGATCGCATCGATGATCGCGCCTTCGCTATTGCTCTGGAAGCAACTCACCGAGAGGCCGAGTTTCGACCCATGGGCCACGCATTCGGATTCCAGGTCCTTGAGCGTCTTGCTGCCATAGACCGCAGGTTCGCGCGTGCCCAGGAGGTTGAGATTGGGGCCATTGATGACAAGGACATTCTTCGCCATTCGGGTTTCCTTCTTCGTTTGCAATTCGACTAGCAGGTAATTCGCGCGCCGCAAAGCCATGCGAACGGGGATGGAGCCGTGTCGAAAGCAATGAATATTCGCACGCTATCACCTTGTCACCAAACGCCTTCCCCGGCGAACCGGATTTTTCAACGCCGAACCACAATCCCCGCCTTCGCATTTTACCCAAGACTGCTTTGCGAAGGAGAAAGCGATGGACAAGGCAGTCATACAGGCAATTGGCGCAGTGGCAGAGGAGTTCCAGCTGGAGATGGCCGCCCTTGCTGCAATTGTGGAAGTGGAGAGCGGCGGTCGGCTTTTCGCAAGGGTCGCAGGGCGCGACGAGCCCTTGATCCGGTTCGAAGGTCACTATTTCTATCGCCTTCTGCCAACCGCAAAACGCAACCAGGCGGTCGTCAGGGGCCTTGCCCATCGCATGGCAGGCCGCGTCAGGAACCCTGCAAGCCAGGCAGCGCGCTGGAAGCGCCTGCACCAGGCCTGTGATATCGACCGGCCCAGTGCTTTCGAATCCGTTTCCTGGGGCGTAGGCCAGGTAATGGGGGCGCATTGGCGCTGGCTCGAATATGCCTGCATCGACGCCTTGGTGAGCGAAGTGCGCTCGGATGCCGAGGGACAGATCAGGTTGATGGCGCGCTTCATCACGAAGGCCGGCCTGAAACCCAAACTGGCACAGCGCGACTGGGCGGGCTTTGCCCGCGCCTATAACGGACCCGGCTACAGGTCCAACCGCTATGACAGCAAGATGGCTTCGGCCTTTGCCCGCCATTCCGGGATTGACCGACAACCTTGCGGCCGACATTTGTCGGCATTGTTGCGGCTGGGATCGCATGGCGGGGATGTCGAGCAATTGCAGCATGCCTTGCGCCGCATCGGTTATCCGCTGATTGCGGACGGCGATTTCGGACCGGCAACAAGGGCAGCCGTCATTGCATTTCAGCAATCCAACGGTCTCATGGCTGACGGCGTCCTGGGCGCTGCAACGCTTGCCGCCATCCATCGCCACTTGCCACAATCAAATTGGGCGGATCGGAAGCCCAATATTTTCAATCGATTTAATTCTGCTTTTCAAGATGCCGGGCTTGCGCTAAGGAAACGCCATGGAAAAGAACGTTTTACTCGATCAGATCATGAATGCGGCGCCGGTTATTCCGGTTGTCGTGATTGACGACCCGGCAAATGCGGTCAGGCTTGCTCGCGCCTTGGTAAAAGGCGGCACACCGGCAATCGAGGTAACCTTGCGCACGCCACGGGCCATGGAATGCCTCGCTGCCATTGCCGCTGATGTGGAAGGGGCACTGCCGGGCGCAGGAACGGTATTGGGGCCAAACCAGTATGAAGCGGCAGCAAAGGCTGGTGCCCGCTTCATGGTCAGCCCCGGCTTTGCGCCAAACCTGCTCGATGCAGCCGAGGCATCCGCAGTGCCGCTCCTTCCAGGTGCTGCAACAGCAAGCGAAATGATGATGCTTGGCGAACGCGGATATTCGAGGCTCAAATTCTTTCCGGCATCCCTTGCCGGCGGTGCGGCCTATCTCAAGGCACTCTCGTCACCGCTTCCCAGTTCACTTTCTGCCCAACGGGCGGCATATCGCTGAAGAGTGCAGGCGAATATCTGGCGCTTCCCAATGTCGCTTGTGTTGGCGGATCGTGGCTCGCGCAGGCACTCATTGACGCTGGCGAATGGGAAAAGATCGAGGAACTGGCACGCGAAGCGGCAGGACTGGCCCGCTAGGCTGATCTGCATCGGTACGCAGGCCAGAACCAGCCAATCGGGTTGGCCTGCGAATTTGGCCTTGCGACTGCGCGATCCGGTAGTAATGTCCGCCTCATGTTGATCCGAAAGTCACTGCGGCGAAATTCAGCGCTACAGACCACCCTCTATCTGGCAGTCGCCACCTTGCTGGGCGGCCTCGCAGTATGGTCTGCCGCCAGTCTTGGCGAGCGCAATGCGCGGGCGCAATTGGCGCTTCATGCGGATGAAACACTCGAACTGCAGTCCGATACCATTGTCGGGCAATTGGAAAAATACCGTCTGATACCAGGCCTCATGGCGCGGAGGGCAGATATTGACGCCCTGTTCCTCGCGTCAGATCCTGACCAGGCGGACGCTGTTGCCCGCCGCCTTGTCTTTGACATGACAGCGCTTTCAGGTGCAGTCGATGCAGCGCTTTTCCTGCCATCGGGACGATTGATTGCAAATGCCACCGGCTACCTGCAGTCCACGATGATCACGCAGAATTCGCTGCTGGTTTCCGCCTTGCAGGGAAGCCTCGGCCGCGCTTCGATCTCTGGCGAGAATGGCAGGCGCAGCTACGCATTCTCATCGCCTGTGCGCTACAAGGGCGAGATTGCAGCGATACTGGTGGTCGCCGCCCCGCTTGAATCAATCGAACAGACCTGGGCACTTTCCGTCAATCCGATATTCGCTCTCAACCGCTCGGGCCAACTGGTCGCAGGCAATCTGATTGCCCGAATGCGCGAAGCTGAAATCCGGCTCGCCTTGCTGAAAGGCGCTGACACTACTGCCTTCCTTGCGCCCGGCGCCACGGGTGGCGCCTATATGGCCTATTCACGGTTTATCCCCTCCATGGACTGGCAACTCTTCGTTCTTGAGCCCACCGAACTCATTTCCGCATCGGCACGCGACAATACCCTGATAGCCCTTCTCTCCAGCCTGCTGGCGGGCCTTGCCGGTTTCGTGCTGCTTGTCCGCAGGCAGGAAGCAAATCGCCAGAGGCGGGCAGAACGTCTTGCCGCTATCCGCCTCGAACGCCAGGTGCGAGATCGAACCCGCGAATTGCGGCTTGCCAATGCCCGGCTCGAAATCGAGGTCGACGAACGGCGCACCGCGGAAAACGCCCTGCTGAAGGCACAGGGCGAACTTGTGCAGTCGGCAAAGCTCGCCGCGATCGGCCAGATGTCGGCAGCCCTTGCCCATGAATACAACCAGCCTTTGGCCGCGATCCGCAGCTATGCGGAAAATGCCATGCAGTTTCTGGCGCGCGGCAGCAAGGAACCCGTCAGGGACAATCTGCAGCGCATTGGTGGTTTGGTGGAACGAATGGCCACCCTTTCCACAACGCTGAAGTCCTTTGCAAGACGCCCGCGAAGCGGCAGCTCGGATGTATTGCTGGAAACCGTGATGCGCGACTCGCTGATGCTTGCCGGCCACAAGGCCAAAGAGGCAGGTATTTCCATCAAGACCGATGCCTTGCCCGACGGATTGATGGTGAGAGCTGGACAGGTGCGGCTGTCGCAGGTCTTCGTCAACCTGATTTCAAATGCAGTCGACGCCAATATTCAGGCCGGCGGCAAGAACGTCTTCATCGAGGTTGCCGCAGATGATGATACCGTCCGGATCGATGTACTCGACGAAGGCACAGGCATTGACCAGAATATCAACAGCTCGATTTTCGATCCCTTCTTCACGACCAAGGATGTCGGGGAGGGCTTGGGGCTCGGGCTGTCCATCGCCTATAACATCATCCATGATTTTGGAGGCACGCTGACTGCCAGAAACCGCAATGGCGGCGGGGCGGTATTTTCCGTCACCCTGCCAAGGGCGCAGTCAACGACAGGCAAAGTTCGGGCAGCAGAATGAGCCAACCGGTTTTCCTGATCGATGATGACAGTGACTTGCGCCATGCCCTGAAGCAGGGCACTGGAACTCGAAGGCCATCACGTAACCGACTTTGCCGCCGCTGATGACGCTCTTGCCCATATCAGCAGGGATTTCGCCGGGGCAATTGTTTGCGATATCCGCATGCCCGCGACCGACGGCATGACATTTCTGCTCAAGGCCCTTGCCATAGACCCTACACTACCCGTCATCCTGATCACCGGCCATGGCGACGTGCCCCTTGCCGTCAAGGCGATGCGCGAGGGTGCCTATGATTTTCTCGAAAAACCGTTCTCGCCAGGCCGCCTTTCCGAGGTGGTCTTGCGTGCGCTGGAAAAAGCGACGCCTGGTTCTGGAAAACCGTTCCCTTCGGGAAAACCTCGGTGGCGGTGAAACCATATCCGATATGCTGGTTGGCAATTCGCGCGCCATGGTCCGCTTGCGCTCCGAGGTGAAAGCCATCGCCCAGACCGATGCCGATGTGCTGGTCTATGGCGAGACCGGGTCGGCAAGGAGGTCGTTTCCCGCGCCATTCACCGATTGAGCGAGCGCGGTTCAGCACCCTTTGTCGCCATCAATTGCGGCGCATTGCCAGCCGACATCATCAGATCTGAACTGTTCGGCCATGAAAAGGGAGCCTTTACCGGCGCGACCGAACGCCGAATTGGCAAGATCGAGCATGCGCAAGGCGGCACGGTCCTGCTCGACGAAATCAGATCCATGCCGCTGGAATTGCAGGTAAAACTCTTGCGTGTCATCGAGGCCAAGGCGATTGAGCGGCTGGGCTCGAACAAATTGATGCCGGTTGATGTTCGCTTCATTGCTGCATCCAAGGCTGACCTGGAAAAGGAAAGCGCTGCAGGCCGTTTCCGGGCTGATCTCTATTATCGGCTCAATGTCGTAAGCGTATCGATCCCGCCCTTGCGCGAACACGCCGAGGATATTCCCGACATCTTCTTTCATCTCGCACGCGAAGCCCGGGCGCGCTATCGCCGCGACATACCCGACATCACGCCGCGAATTGTCGCGGAACTCAAGGCCAATCCATGGCCCGGAAATGTGCGTGAATTGCGCAACGCGGCTGACACGCTTCGTCATCGGCCTGTGGAACGGAACCGCAATTGACGATGAGCCAACCGGAGCAGATGCCACAAGAAGCCTTTCCAGACATGATGTCCAGCCATGAGCGCGAGATCATCACACGTGAACTTGCCCGCCATGACGGCAAGATCAAGCCGGTCTATGAGGCGCTGGGCCTGTCCCGCAAGGCGCTCTACGAAAAGATGCGCAAACACGCCATTCATGCAAAGGCCGGCGAAGCCGAAACCTGAGCGCCATGTGTTGTCCCTGACCCATTCACCATGGCCAATGTAACCTTTCGACCCATCAGGCTGAGACCTGAGGCTGTTTTCCCTGTCCTTTCCAGTTGGCATGATGCTTGCTAAAACAACACCAAGCCGGCAGGTGCCGGTGGTTCAATGAAATCGAATTGAATACCCAGGGAGGAATTCATGAAGCGCATTCTCGCCGCAGCCGTTACGGCTGCCTTTACCTTTCAGCCGGCAACGCCCTTGCCAATTGCGATGATGGCGAAATCGTCATCAAGTTCAGCCACGTCGTGGCAGCAACGGGCCACCCAAAGGGTGATGCCGCAACCATGCTTGCAGACCGCGTCAACAAGGAAATGAACGGCAAGGCCTGCGTGGAAGTTTTCCCGAACTCCACGCTCTATGATGACGACAAGGTTCTGGAAGCCCTGCTGCTTGGCGACGTTCAGCTCGCAGCACCATCGCTGTCGAAGTTCGAGGCATATACACTGAAATACCGCCTGTTCGACCTGCCCTTCCTGTTTCCAGCCTCAAGGCGGTCGACACCTTCATCCAGTCCGATTCAGGCAAGGGCCTGCTCAAGGTCATGGAACCACAGGGCTATACCGGTCTTGGCTACTGGTCTTCGGGCCTCAAGCAGTTTTCCGCGAACAAGCCACTGCTGGTTCCCTCAGACGCCAATGGCCTGAAATTCCGCGTTCAGACATCTGACGTTGCGGTTGCCATGATTGAAGCCATGGGCGCATCAGCCCAGAAGCTTGCCTTCAAGGAAGTCTATGGTGCGCTGCAGACCGGCGTTGTCGACGGTCAGGAAAACTCCTGGTCCAACATCTACACCCAGAAGTTCTTCGAAGTTCAGGATGGCGTGACCGAGACCAATCACCAGCTTCTTGCCTATCTTCTCGTGACCTCGACCGAATGGCTCAATGGCCTTGATCCGGAAATCCGTGACCAATTCACCAAGATTGTCGACGAAGTCACCATCGCGGCGAACGGTGCAGTAGCGGATACCGAAGCCAAGAACCGCCAGAACATCATTGATGCAGGCGGCACGATTCGCGAGCTCAATGCAGAACAGCGCAAGGCGTGGATTGACGCAATGGCACCGGTCTGGACCAAGTTCGAAGGCGATATCGGCAAGGACCTGATCGACGCAGCAGTTGCGGCCAACGGCACCAACTGATTGGACTACTGATGAAAGGCAGGGCCGACAACGGCCCTGCCTTGCCAGACCGGGAGAACTGGCAGGACAATTGAAACGGGGAGGAAACCATGTCGGTCTACTGGCCATATCTGGCGCTTGCTATTTTCATATTGCTGTTCTGGCTGGCAGAACGCCGCTGGCCCCAGGCAATTGCGCATTTCGAGGAAAGCTTCATTGCATCCCTTCTGGCCATCATCACCGGGGTTGCATTTGTTCAGGTGATCGCCCGTTACGGCTTCAACACCGGCTGGGGCGGCGCACTCGAATTGCAGCGCGTCCTTTTTGCCTGGCTTATCCTGTTCGGGATGAGTTACGGCATTCGAACCTCCTCGCATCTGGGCGTTGATGCCTTCATCCGCCTGTTGCCGCACAAGGCATTCCGTGCAGTCGCGGTGTTCGGTGCACTCGCCGTGCTTCTTTATGCAATCCTGCTGATCAATGCAGGATGGCTGTCTCTGCTGGGTGTCGACGTCAACACCAACTGGCGCCAGACCGGCGCAGTGGGATACTGGACATTCATGTTCCAGCGCGGCACCGGCCTCGATGACCTTCGCTGGCCGGAATTGATCCAGCAAACCTTCGGCGTGCAGGACCGCGTCCAGCGCTGGATAGCCTATATCATGCTGCCAATCGGGCTTTCACTGCTGGCGTTTCGCGCCCTTCAGGCAGTCGCCGATATCTGGAGCGGCAAGCGCGAACTCATCATTGCCGGACACGAAGCCGAAGACCTCGTTGCCGAAAACCGCAACGTGCTGAAGGATTGACCTGATGGAAACCGCAATCCTTTTCACACTCGTTATCGGCCTTCTGTTTCT
>JAWKWN010000003.1:0-115184 GCA_041397505.1 Nitratireductor sp. | reverse complement strand
CCAATAACGGGCTCATCCGCATCCCAGACATGTGCAGTCTCGGAATCAAAAAAGCTGTAAGGGACGTCATCGCCACCGAGCTTCTTGTACTTTGCGAGTTCTGTATCCAAGGCCGTGACCTTTTCCGCATCCGGCTGGAAGACGCCGAAATAGACGTGCTTGGCCTTCGAGCCGAAAATTGCGTGATAGATATGGGCGTCGTTTCGATCTGCGCTATGCCCGAACACGAAAACTGCGGCAGTGGTTTCCTGTAATGTACGATAGCAGTGGCGGAGATACTCGACGGAGTTGATTTTGCGCAGCTTCGACTTCGAGGTGCCCTCGGCGACATAAAGAGGCAGGCGGCGGTTATACGCGATCTCGCGAGTGATATTGGCGATAACGCCAGCGCCATGGTTCAGGGCTTTGTAGACCTCGCCGATTTCATCCTGGAACAGGTGCAACCCGCCGTGGAGGTTGAAGATGTGGCAATAGGCATGCTCAAGAAACGGTCCTTTGAAGCGCCCTTCAGCGACATCTTTTCCAAGGCCGAAACCGTCCTTCAGCAGCCGTTTTTCCAGATTCACCCAGTAGAGGAGCAAGTCATAGTTCAACGTGAACACTTTGCCGAAGTGCTTCAGAAAGGCCGCCGCGCTTTCGTACTGAAAACCAAGATCTTCCCGATGGGCGGGGTGGGTCGCGTTGACGGCGGTGACAAGGGCTTCCCTCACTTTTTGGGCGTCGGCCGCGAGTTCACCTGCATGAGCATCGTTGCGGTATGCCGTCTCGACAATGGTTGCATCCTCGAGCGCGCGGATCACGGCCTCGAAATCGACAGTGCCAAGTTGGTCGAACAGCGCTTCGATCGGGCTGCCTTCTTCCAGCTGGGCCTCCGCCAGAAGGTTGGCGTAGTTGAAGTACTGCGCTGAGAAGCCGTTACCGATCAGGAGCGCTTTGTCCTCGCCCTCCGTCGCCTTGATGGCATCCTGAAAGCTGATGACGTCAGGCATGGGCGGTCTTCCGTTTCTTGGCCTTGGGAGCCATGGCGCGGTCGGCCTTGATCCGTTTGAGCAGGGCCGAGGCGGGTTCGTCATCGGGGTCCTGGGGGACGAGCTGGCCGGAGAATGTTTTTTTCAGGATGGATTGGCGGAGGGCGTCGGCGCGGGTGAGGGCGGCGTCGATCTCGGTCTCGAGTCCGTCGGCGGCTTCGAGCCGGGCGTCGAGGCGGCGGACGATTTCGGTTTGCTCGGCGGGGGAGCAGTAGGGAACTGGCAAGGCGTTCAAAACCGTCTTGTTGATCGAAGCCAGGTTAGTTGTCTGCTTACCGCCTTTTTCGAAATAGTCGCGACCGAAGCTATTGCCCCAATGCGAGATGAACTGCGACCACTTCAAGTCATGCCTGAAAGGCGAAGCGCGGAAAACGTGGTTCTGCGTGATGCAATTTGGGATTTGGCTTTCCCAAACCCATCCACGTCCAAGCTTGTCTCGGTCTCCGCCCTCATTGAACAATACGTCCCACGTCGCAAGACCCAGGCTGTCGGCCTGGGATCGTTCGATTTCCATTGTCTTGATTTCTTCGAGGTTGAGATAACCGCGCTGAACGTTCGCCACCCGAAGGTAAGGCGCTTCGATTGAGTCCTCAAACTTGCGGGATTTGCTGACGGACATTCCGGAGCCTATCGCCGCAACATCGTTCAGTCTGAGAAAGATCCATTCTTCAGGAATCGCCGGAAGCACGGCGCGTTCTTCCCGCAGTGAGTGGGGCGGATGGTTTGTAGACCTCAGGTCTTCGCGGTTTTGGCCCTTTGGAACCAGCAGCTTCCCACGCCTCAGCGACTTCAGTCCATTCCTTGAACGCTGTGCGATGCCAGCCGTCCCGCTCGTATTCGGCACGCTCAAGCAAGGTTTCGGGGGCTTCCAGTTTGTCGGCGTTCTGCGCGCGCCAGTCGGCGGTGAGGCGGCCTTCGAGCGGACTTCAGCAGGGACTTACGGTAGAGGCCGAGGGTGGTGCGCCGTTTGCAGGCTCTCGACCCCCTTGTCTATCTCGTCGAACATCGCCTCGATCTTCTCCGCGATGCGGCGTTGTTCGTTGGAGGGTGGAAGTTCAAGTGGCTGCGCCATACCTGTTCCTCCTTAACGGCAGGGTAGCTTACACCGTACTGTTCGCCAGTAGGGCGCTAACGAAATCATGCGAAATTGCTTTGAAAAAAACGTACTTGGGATCGATACCCGTTGCGCCGCGAAGCACAGCGAAACCTGTGGACGCGATCTCGCCATCATACTTTGCGTCGACCTTTGCGATCTTCCTCAGGTACGGGCGAACTGTCGAAAACAGCACATCTCCGACAACGATTTTCTGCCGTGCGCGTGACGGGGCCTCCGATAGTTGAAGGCGTTTCGGTTCGGTTATGCGGTTGGTCTGATTGTCGATGCTGGAAATGTCGACGTACCAGATTGCGCGATCCGGTTCGTCTTTGCCCGTCATTTCGACAGGTGCTAGGACGTCCCCTATTGCGCAGAGACCAAGTAGATGGTAATCCGTCATGCCGACAGCGCCTTATTCATCTCGGTCATGACCTCGTCCATCCCATCGCCAAAGAGCGTACATCTGCCCCATCCGCCCTTGCCGTCAAGGGCGTCCTGTCCAGATCATCTTGCTCGATGGTGAAGGAGGTGGCGAGGTGGTCACGGATCATGCGCAGCCAGTCCATCTGGTCCTCGGTGAACTTCTCGCCCGCACCGGAATGCCGGTTCAGCACCCAGTTCTGAAAGTTGCGCCGCACCCGCTCGGAATGGCTGGTGAGCGTTGCATCGGAGAGCCCAGTGACCCGCCGGATGAGCGCCACCAGCGCCGTCAGGTCGCTGGCCGGATTGCTGCCCTTGTAGTCATCCAAATGCGCATAGGCGCGCCACACGGTGAGCGGCGAAAGGCGCGGGCGATCCTCGGACAGCTTTTTCAGCACGTCCTTGATCATGGCATAGGTGACCTCTGACCGGCGGGCAGGGGTGTTGATAGATCGACAGCGCCTCGATCTCATCCCGGTTCTCGGTCAGATACGCCTCGAACTCCTGCGCGATCTGTATCGCGTTCTCGGCCACGTCGCCCGCCCATTCGGCGCGCAGGGCGTGTCGAGGTTGTCATGGTCGATGGTCTGTTCGTTGTCGCGGCGGATCGTGTCCATCAAGTTGATGAGCGGGCCGGTGAAGACGTTGGCGGCCTGTTTGATCCGTTCCCCACGCGCGGCGTTCATGGCGGCGTCATCGGGTTCGGGGTTCCCGGCAGCCTTGGCATCGGCCTCCACCTTGTCGGGGTCGATGGCATCGAAGAGGTCGCGCACGATGGCGGTGAGAGATGTTCCGGCCTCGGTGGTGATCTTCTGCTGATCCTCAGACCCAAGTTTGTTGTCGAGCCGCGAGCGGGCCACCAAGCGAGCTGACGGTTTCCTCGGACCGGTCGCCCATCATCAAGCCCATTGCGAGATCCTTGAAGGGGATCGACGGCTTGGTGTCGAGCGGCTTCGGCTTGCGGTCTTGAGCGATTTGGTGACGCCGACGGCATCGACAATGACGTAATGGGTCTTGGCCTGGGCGGAGGGGAGACCTTCTTCAAGTCATCGGGTTTGAGGACGCGGGTGCCGCGGCCCTTCATCTGTTCGAAGTAGTTCTTCGACTTCACGTCACGCATGAAGATCAGGCATTCGAGCGGTTTCACGTCGGTGCCGGTGGCGATCATGTCCACGGTCACGGCAATGCGCGGGTATTAATAATCATTGCGGAAGGCGCTGAGCGAGGATTTCGGGTTTCTTGCTCCGTTCGTGATCTTGCGGCAGAAATCGTTGCCCTCGCCGAACTCTGCCGGACGGTCTGGATGATGTCGTCGGCGTGGCTGTCGGTCTTGGCGAAAATCGGGGTTTTCGGCAGTTCCTTACGGCGGAGAAGATCTCGGGCCATTTGTCGTGGAAGGTGCGGATGACGGTGCGGATCTGGTCAGGGTTGACGACGGAGCGGTCAAGCTGGGTTGCGGCGTAGGCCTGTTCGTCCTCCTGCGTTTCCCCACCGGCGAGCTCTCGTTTCGCGTTCGCGTTTCTCGACCAATTGCTCGGCCTTGAGCGTCTCACCAGCTTGGGTGATCTCGGTCTCGATCAGGTAGATTTCATTGCCGACGTTGACCTTGTCGGCGACAGCCTTCTCGTGCGTGTACTCGCTGACGACGTTTTCTGGAAGAACCCGTAGGTGCGGTTGTCGGGCGTTGCGGTCAGGCCGATCAGGTAGGCGTCGAAATACTCGATAACCTGGCGCCAAAGATTGTAGATCGATCGATGACATTCGTCGATGACGACCACGTCAGTGTTCGGGCGGTAGTTTGGGGTTGTAAACGACCGGCAGCGGTTCCCTGGGGCGCCATTTCCGCTCGGCCGGGTTCTCGTCTTCGACACCTTCGTTCAGTTCCTCGCCTTTGAGTGTGGCGTACATGCGCTGAATCGTCGAGATGACGACCTGGCTGTCGTTTGCGATAGAGGGCGAGGTAAGGCGCTGGACGTTGTAGAGCTCGGTGAACTTGCGGTTGTCGTCGTTCGGGATGTAGGCCATGAATTCCTGTTCCGCTTGCTCGCCGAGGTTCTTGGTGTCGACGAGGAACAGGATGCGGCGCGCGCCCGCGTGTTTGAGCAGGCGGTAGACCTGCGTGATCGCCGTGAAGGTCTTACCGGACCCCGTGGCCATCTGGATGAGCGCGCGGGGCTTGTCAGCCTTAGTGAGGTTTCGAGATTTGTGACCGCCTTGATCTGGCAGTCGCGCAGGCCGTCGATATTGAGACCCGGCACGGCTGCGATGCCTGCCGAAGGCTCTTTGGCGCCTGTGCCCAGGACTTCGGGGTTTCTGGCCTGTGAAAGGTGAATATCTCGCGCGATCGCGGATGCGGGTCGCGGGCGTTGGTGAATCGGGTAACCTGGCCCGTACTCTCGTATACGAACGGGAGCGGTTCGGCATTGGTAACCCATTTCAGCTTGGCGTTGGCGTACCCCTCGGATTGTTCCTCGACGGAGGTTAGGCGAACTCCCCAATTATCCGGCTTGGCTTCGACCACACCAACCGCCTGCCTGTCGGCGAAGAGGACGTAGTCGGCGGGCCCGATATCCGTCTGGTACTCTCGGACGGCCACACCCATGCCAACGTTGAAATCAAGCGCATCCTTGTCCTGAACCACCCAACCGGATGCGCGCAGGCGCTTGTCGATCCGGTCCCGGGCAAGTTGCTCAGGTGTCTGGTTTGCGTCAGGTGCCACGAATAAAGCCTGGTAATGCGATTGGAGTTTCAATCATGGCTTTTAATGAGTGGATATGCAATTCGTAGCCGAGCAAATATGCCCCCCTGCCAGTCAAATCGGTCGGGAGCCCACAGCGCCAAAGCTGCGGAATCTCGGTCGGATCAAGCACCTGCGCAATTGGAGGCGCAGTGATCTCGGAGGATATTTCTACCCCTGTTTTCCATACGCATTCCATACGGAACGCAAGGGCCGCAGCTAAGTCTTTGAAACTATGGCGCACCCGACAGGATTCGAACCTGTGACCTCTGCCTTCGGAGGGCAGCGCTCTATCCAGCTGAGCTACGGGTGCTGAAAACCATTCTGCCCGGAATTGCAATTGTGCCGGGACAAAGCCTGTTTAGCTGATGCGTGCGGCGCGGGCAACGGGAAATGCCCGGCACATTTTCATTGTGCGAGCAGCCCCCGGCACGTGGATCGCGGCACTCGCTACGCGTTCACGCGGGGCTGACCAGACCCTGCTTTTTCAACATGGACCAGGTGTCATCCAGGGTCTTGCGAGCCTTTTCGACCAGAATGTCGGCTTCCTCATGGCTGAGTACCAGCGGCGGCGACAGGATCAGGCTGTCACGAACGGCGCGCATCACCAGGCCATTGGCAAAGGAATTGTCGCGCGCCAGCGTGCCGACCGAGCCAACATTTGCAAAGCGCTTGCGCAGATCCTTCTTGTCGGGGATGAGTTCCAATGCGCCGACGAGACCGGTCATGCGGGCTTCGCCAACCAGTTCATGCTCGCCAAGCTTGAGCCAGCGTTCCTGCAGATAGGGGCCGATGTCACTGGCAACGCGCTCGACCAGCTTTTCGCGGCGGATGATGTTGAGATTGGCAATCGCTGCTGCACAGGCGGCCGGGTGGCCGGAATAAGTGTAGCCGTGGTTGAAGTCGCCAGCCTTGCCGTGGAAGGCCTTTGCGACATTGTCGGAAACCGCAACCGCACCAATCGGCAGATAGCCCGATGAGAGGCCCTTTGCCATCGTCATCAGGTCGGGTTCGGTGCCGTAGGTCTCGCAGCCAAACCAGTTACCGGTCCTGCCGAAGCCGCAAATCACCTCATCCGAGACGAACAGGATTTCGCGCTCCTTCCGGATGCGCCTCACCTCCGGCCAATAGGTCGATGGCGGTATGATAACACCTCCGGCCCCCTGGATCGGCTCGGCTATGAAAGCCGCAATCGTATCTTCGCGAGCCGGTCGATCTCGCGCGCCAGTTCCTGCGCTGCGTGAATGCCGAACTCTTCCGGTGTCATGTCCATGCCTTCGCCGAACCAGTAAGGCTGGGCGATATGCACGATACCGGGAATTGGAAGGCCCGATTGCGCATGCATTCCGGCCATGCCACCCAACGAGGCACCGACAACCGTCGAGCCGTGATAGGCATTCTTGCGGGCGATCACGGTCTTCTTCTCCGGCTTGCCCAGAAAGTCCCAATAGGTGCGCACCATGCGGAAGATGGTGTCGTTCGAATCAGAACCTGAACTGCCATAAAAGAACATGTTGAACTGTGGCGGAGTGATTTCTGCCAGAAGGGCCGAGAGCTCGATCACCGGCTCATTGGTGGTCTTGAAGGTGTTGTAATAGGAAAGCTCGCTCATCTGGGCGCGCACCGCCTCGACGATTTCCTGCCTTCCGTGCCCGACATTCATGCACCACAGGCCAGCCATGCCATCGAGGATCCGGTTGCCTTCGCTGTCATGCAGCCAGACACCATCGGCGCGGACAATGACGCGGCGCTCATCCAGTTTCAGGTTGCCGTGATCGGTGAAGGGATGCAGGTGATGGGCCGCGTCGAGTTCACGCAGGCGGGCGGTGGGAAGGTTGGAGAGCATGGAAGGATTCCGTGTTTCTTGTTTTTCTCATTTGTATGTTTGCGGCGGGCGATCTGGCCGCGAGACAGATGGGGACTTGTCTGGAAGTCAGGTGCTGATTGTCACCTTGCCGGGATAGAAGGCTACCAGGCCTGCGATTTCCAGCATCTCGTCATAGGGGGTTTCATAGCCCCAAAGTGCGTTGTCAATCTCGTGCTCACCGATCTCGACATTCCAGTAGCTGGCCTCGCCCTTGTAGGGGCAGTGGGTGACATGCGAGGAGCGACGAATGAGCGTTGGGTTTACATCCTCGATTGGCAGATAGATCACCGGCGGATAACTGCCTTCCTGCAACAGTACGGCATTTTGCGAGCGGGCAATCTCAGTTCCCTCGAAGGAGACCACTACCGCGCCATCATGGGCCTTGGTGGTGATTGAATAGCCCGGATTGCGGGCAAAGCTGGAGGCGGGATTGCGGCTGAGATCTGCTTCCATGACAACTTTCCAGAATCTTGGCCAGCTGACAATTCAGCGGGCGGTTTTCAGTCACGAACCACAATGCCACAAAGGCAAGCAACAGGGAAAGGGTGCGCCTGGCAATCCTTTCACGGTTCGGATCGGTAAGGAAGGGCTGGGCGAACCCGGCCAATGCCACGATCGCGGCGTGAATGGTGGTTGCTATCAGCACAAACAACATTGTGAGTGTCAAGGTCTGCGCCAGGGTCGGATTTGGGGAAGGAAGGCGGGAAGCACCGCGACATAGAAAATTGCCGCCTTCGGATTGAGCAGATTGGTGACGAGACCGCGGCGAAAATGCAGCCAGCCGCGGTTTTGGCCATGATTGCCAACGACCGTTTCATTATCACCGCGCCAGCCTTCCCAGGCGAGCCAGAGCAGATACAGAACCCCGGCCCAGCGCAGGATCTCCCATGCCAGCACCGAATTTTGCAGGACCGCGGTAATTCCGAGTGCGGCGGCTATTCCGATCAGGCCAAGCCCCAGCGCCACACCGGCGACCGACATGAACCCGTAGCGACGACCCTCGCCCGCCGCCACGATGGCGAGATAGGTCATGTTCGGGCCGGGAGTCATTTCGACCAGGCGCTGGCAAGGGCGAAACCTGCCACGACCTCGGGTCGAGACCAAGGAGTGTCATTTCGTGATTTTCCTCAATGTGCCTCATCCCAGTTGTCCGCTGCGCGCATCGACCTGAAGCGGCACACTCAAGGAGAGTGCAGGGGAATGGCGCATCGACCATGACCTTGCGGATAACGGGAATCGTTGCTTCCACCTCTTCTTCGGCGGTTTCGAAGATCAGTTCGTCATGCACCTGCAGCAGCATCCGTGCCGACAGGCCCGCATCCTGCAGCGCGTCTTCCATACGCACCATGGCGCGGCGGATAATGTCAGCGGCCGAACCCTGGATAGGCGCATTGATCGCGGCGCGCTCGTTGAAGGCACGCACTTGCGGATTGGAAGCAGCGATCTCGGGATAATGGGCGCGGCGGCCAAAAATGGTTTCGACATAGCCATGCTCGCGGGCAAAGCGCCTGGTCTCGTCCATGTAACCGCGAATGCCGGGAAACGCTCGAAATAGGTCTTGATATAGGCCGAAGCCTCTTCGCGCGGGATCGACAGCTGGTTGGCAAGGCCAAAGGCGGAAATGCCGTAGATGATGCCGAAATTGATCGCCTTGGCACGGCGTCGGATCATCGGGTCCATGCCTTCGACCGGAACCCCGAACATTTCCGATGCGGTCATCGCATGAATGTCGAGACCGTCGGCAAAGGCCTGGGTGAGCTGTGGAATGTCGGCAATATGGGCAAGCACCCGCAATTCGATCTGCGAATAGTCGGCGGAGATCAGCTTGTTGCCCTTTTCCGCAACAAAGGCTGTCCTGATCTTGCGGCCTTCGAGCGTGCGCACCGGAATATTCTGCAGGTTTGGCTCGGAAGAAGACAGGCGGCCGGTTGACGTGGATGCCATGGCATAGGACGTGTGCACACGCTTTGTCTGCGGGTTGATGAAGCCGGGGAGCGCATCGGTATAAGTCGATTTCAGCTTGGTCAATTGGCGCCAGAAGACAATCTTGCGCGGCAGTTCATGGCCTTCGCCCGCGAGGTCTTCCAGCACCTGCGCCGAGGTCGACCACTGGCCGGTCTTGGTTTTCGAGGCGCCGGGCAGGTTCATCTTGCCAAACAGGATTTCGCCCAGTTGTTTGGGCGAACCGATATTGAAGCGCTCACCAGCCAGTTGGTAGATTTCCTCCTCGAGCCCGGCTGCCGCCTGTGCCAGTTCGCCGGAAAGACGCGACAGGATCTGGCGGTCAACGCTGATGCCGCGCTGCTCCATGCGGGCGAGCACATCGACCAGGGGCCGCTCCAGCCGTTCATAGACGCTTGTCATGCCTTCTGCGGCAAGACGCGGCTTCAGCACCCGCCACAGCCGGAAGGTGACATCGGCGTCTTCGGCGGCATATTGCGTTGCCTTGTCGATATCGACCATGTCGAAGGTCACGGACGACTTGCCGCTGCCGGTCAGCGATTTGTAGGAAATGGTTTCATGGCCGAGCCAGCGCTTCGACAACTCGTCCATGCCATGGCTGTTGGTGCCTGCATCGAGCACATAGGACATCAGCATGGTGTCGTCGAACGGGCGCAGGTCGACGCCATGCTCTTTGAAGACCAGCCAGTCATATTTCATGTTCTGGCCGATTTTGAGAATGGCGGTGTCTTCGAGCACGGGCTTGAGAAGCGAAAGTGCCTCCTGCTCGCCCAGCTGGCCTTCGACCAGCCCACCGCCCAGAAGATCGCCGGTGCCGGATTTGTGCGCGAGCGGAATATAGCAGGCGCGGCCGACAGCCGTGGCGAGCGAAATGCCGACAAGTTCGGCCTGCATCGGGTCGAGCGAAGTGGTTTCCGTATCAACGGCCACCACGCCCGTTTCGTGGATTTCAGCAATCCAGCGATCCAGCGCTGCGACGTCGCGAATGCATTCATAGGCGGTAGTGTCGAAAGGCTCGGCCATTGCCTGTTGCTGGCGGAGTTCTGCGAGCGAGCGGGGCGTGTTGGCTTCTGCCCCGGCAGGCGAAGGATCGGCGGTTTCTGGCGATGCTGAAGGTGATTGCGGATCAAGATCGGGACCGCGCGCAGCCTCAAATCCGTTGATGGCAATTTCCGCCGGTTCGATTTCAGAGGCATCGGTGCCGGTCGCCTCGGCAACGCGGCGGGTTAGCGAGGTGAATTCCATGGCCTTGAGAAACGCGACCAGCCTTGGCCCGTTTGCGGGTTCCAGCGCCAGCGCATCAAGCCCGAATTCGAGCGGTACGTCATCCTTCAGCGTGACGAGTTGCTTCGAGATACGGGCAAGTTCTGCGTGCTCGATCAGGTTTTCGCGCCGCTTCTGCTGCTTGATCTCGGAGGCACGCGCCAGCAGTTTCGAGGTCACCATATTCCTCGAGCAGTTGTGCAGCGGTTTTTGGGCCGATACCGGGAACGCCTGGAACATTGTCGGTCGAATCGCCGGACAGCGCTTGGAGGTCGATCATCTTTTCCGGCGGCACGCCCCATTTCTCGATCACTTCCGGGATGCCAAGCCGCTTGTCCTTCATCTGGTCATAGAGAATGACATTGGGGCCGACGAGCTGCATCAGGTCCTTGTCGGAGGAAATGATCGTCACATCGCCGCCCGCCTCGCGCGCCTTGCGGGCATAGGTCGCGATCAGGTCATCGGCCTCGAAATCCTTCATCTCGATGCAAGGCACGTTGAAGGCGCGCGTCGCCTCGCGAATCACGGCAAATTGCGGGCGCAGGTCTTCGGGCGGCTCGGGCCGGTTGGCCTTGTATTGCGGATAAAGCTCGTTGCGGAAGGTCTTCGAGGAATAATCGAAAATGACGGCGAAATGCGTTGGCGTCACGCCGACCGAAGTGTCGCGCGTGTCCTTCATCAGTTTCCACATCATGTTGCAGAAACCCGATACCGCGCCCACCGGCAACCCGTCCGATTTTCGCGTGAGCGGCGGCAGCGCGTGATAGGCGCGGAAGATGTAAGCCGAACCGTCGACTAGGAAGAGATGGTCACCGGCTTTCATGGGTGGCTCCAGGCGCATGGGAATTTTTGAGCTGATCGGTCAGATACAGCGATTTGGCGGGCACGATTGCCCACGCTACCGGCAAATGCAAGGCGCAAGAAGCCGAGTTCTGGACAATATGGCAGCAAGCGGTAATGTCGCGCCAAATGGAGGATAGCCAATGACCAGCCAGGAACGGACAGTTGAATTCTTTTTCGATGTGATTTCGCCAGCCAGCTATCTCGCCTGGAAGCAATTGCCGAAACTGGTCGAGGAAACGGGTGCCAAGATCATCTACCGGCCGATGTTCCTGCCGGGCCTGTTCAAGGAAGCGGGCAGTTCCAGCCCGATCACGGTGCCGAACAAGGGCAAATGGCTGTTTCATGATCTCAGGCGCTTTGCAAAGCGGCATGGCGTCAAGTTCTGGATGAACGAGCATTTCCCGTTCAATTCGGTTCACGTCATGCGCGGGCTGCTCGCCTATCGCGATGATCCGCGTTTCCTGGCGCTTACCGACGGCTTCAAGGACGCGATGTGGGCCGACAACCGCGACCTTACGGATGCAGGCGTTGTCAGCGAGATCGTGAGTGCTGCCGGAATTGACCCGCAGGAATATGCCAGCCGCTCCGCCGACCCGGCAGTCAAGCAGGCGCTGGTGGAAGTTGGCGCGGAAGCGGCAAGCCGCGGCGCCTTCGGCGCGCCGACCTTCTTTGTCGGCAAGGAAATGCACTGGGGCCAGGACCGGATGGATTTCGTGAGGGAAGCGCTGTTGGCGGGGTAGGGGGGGTGGCGGCCAATCTTTGTTCAATGGCAGCTATGCGGACTTTTGAGACCTTGGCAATTTGCTGCAACCAAGGCACTCTTTCCATAAATCCGATTATGCGACTTAGATATTGTCGAAAGCTCGAATTGCTTTCTTTGTAGCGGAATTGCGCCATCGCCGCTCGAGAAAATTCTCGACTTCTTTTGGTGCAATATTGTCGAGCCGCACAAGCACTATGTCGTGTGGCTTGTAGTGCGGTTCTAAGAAAAATATCTCTGGTGCCGCCTCAATCAGTAATTCTCGCTCTTGCGATGGCACATCTAAAATAACCAAGCTGTTATCTTGTTCACGATAGCGCGTCAGTAACTTACTCCCCACCTTCAAGGAGGGCTCCCCGTATGAAACACTCTCGGTAACCGCAGGGTATTTTTTGGCGAGTTTGACGATTTCGCTCCATGTCATTTCGGTTGCTCGATATATTCTTCCTGCTGTGAAAGCCACCAGATTGTGCCGTTTCCATCAGAAATTCCGCCGCGATAATCACCCTCGCCATCACGCTTCAGTTCCTGCACAACTTCGCCGCCCGCCTGCTTGGCTAAGTCAAAAACCCTTTCCACATCTTCGACATAGACATGCACATTGGTTTCTACCGCATCGGGCATTTCACCCATCATCACAACAGAATCGTCAATTCTGGCTTCCGCATGGGCAACGCCTCCACCATTTTCGCGTGGTATAACCCTCAATCGTTCAGCGGAGAAAACGGCTGTCAGGAATTGGAGTGTTTTCTCGGCGTCGCGCACGATCAGATAGGGACTCACGCTCGTGTATCCATCTGGTTTCCAAGCAATCTCGTCATCCTTTGCACATTCCAGCTGTTCATTTGTCGCAAAAACCATCCTTTTTGCAACAATTCAACTTAACCGCGCGTAGGCATCACTTTTAATGGTCGTTATTGTGATATAGAGTGAAACAGTAAAAATTTAACGGTTCATATATGACTTGGCTTGAGTTCTTTTCCTCGCTTGCATCTTCGTTTGCATGGCCATCTGTAACGGCCTTTGCATTGTATCATTTCAAAGAGCCATTGGTTCAGGCAATCCCCCGTCTTCAACGGCTAAAATATAAAGAACTGGAAGCTGAATTTGATCGCGGGCTAGAGAAAATCGAACAAGCTGCAAAGGAAGGTGGCCTAGAAATTGAAGCCAGTACTCAAGTCGCAGAAGATTTTGAAGAGCACCTAAGACAAATCGCTGAAATCTCACCGAATGCTGCGATAGTAGAAGCTTTTCGACAAATTGAACAATCCGCCAAAGCGCTCATAAGAGCAAATGGTACACAGCCCGATTACAAAGTAGCTGCCCCATACCGACTTATTGAGCGAATTCTCGAAACCACTAATATGCTCGGCAAAAGAGAAGTGAAAATTTTCCACGACTTAAGGTGGCTTCGAAACAAGGTGACACACAGTGAGAGCTACGTAGCGACGCGCGCACAAGCTTTGGAATACATTGAGCTAGCATCACTACTAGTCAGCAAGATTGATGACGCTTTAGCCGCAACGAGTGGTGACACTCATTAAAAATCGCCAAGCTTTTTGCGACTGACTTTTGCGACAGCTAACACACTGAATTTTCATGAGATGAAAAACCGTTGCAAAAAGGTTGGTTTTTGCAACGCTAGAATGGATGTTACCCGAATATCATAGCGCGAATGAAATTCAAACCAGAGCTAATTTCATCTGCAAAAATAACGCCAATTGCGAGTACAACTACGCCAGCAACGATATTGATTATTAGCGATATAGCTCTCTCTAAATTGCGACTTTTCCCTAAACTCTCTTCAAGTTTTTGTGTTACAGCCCGCGCCTGCTCGGACGTAAGGGAGGACAGTTGAGAAATTTTCTCGTATTCTTCCTTGAGGGTGATAAGCTTTTTTTCTCTTTCAACAAGTTGCTTCTCAAGAATTTCTATCAATCCTGAAGAACGTTGTAAATAATCAACCGCGTCCTTCACTTCTTTATTTAAGTTGTCTTGTGTTCGATTTATTGATTTAACTAAATCATAAAGCTCAGGCACAGGAAGTAGCGGTATTGATCGCATGAGCGCCCGTGCCAATTTTTCTACTATTTCCGATTTTGTGACATCTGGTTTAACCTCCGATTAGATTGGTATTTCGTAATTTTTCTAGTTTGAAATGTCATCCTTTTTATAACAAGTTTTTTCATGTGCTTAGGAAACAATCACTTAGCCGTTGAAAAAACTTGTCGCAAAAATCGAAGGTCTTAATAGGGCTCGGCGCTGCCATTCGTTAACACCCGCAGCGAACGCCTGCATACCGGCGGTTTTGATCTTTCAAGAATGCTGGTTGCTACGACCAATCTCAAGCAAGCATGGAGTGCTGGCGAAAGTTCTCCCCCCTACCCACCTCGATCTCCGGCTCATAGCTCACCAGGAAGTTCACTGATCTTGCGATGAAGCAATATTGGTGCACTTCTTGGTGGATTTGTGCGGCGCGGGCGGTGTCACTTCCTGCGGCAATGGTGTGATCGCCCTGGGCGGAGCGTTGCCGACAGGAACCGGCCTGCGCCATTTTTTGCCGATTCACCCACACCGGTTCGTCGCGATAGCGTTGTGTGACCGCAATGCCTGCATTGGCGCACAAATGCAGGTACCACAGCATGTGGCAGGAGAGAGTGCTGCCGAGCATGTCCTCGGGATTGTATTTCGCCGGATCGCCGCCCAATAGCGGATCGTTCGAGCATTGAACCAGCGGCTTGCGGGGCTTTCAAAGGTTCCAGGTCCGCTCATAAGCCCTGTAGCTGCTGGTGCCGCTGCCGCGATTGCCTGTCCAGGAAATGCTTGCCCGGTATTCATGCGTGGCGCTGGTCATGGCGGTGCCCCTGAAATGGCAGGAAATGCTGGCGGAAAATGCGCAAAACGCAAAAGCCGAGGTGATTCCTAACAAAAGTTTAATGAAAAATCACCGTTGCTGAGAATTTCCCCGTTGAAACACCTGCTTTTGCGCACCAGTTAACGGGTGTGGCCGAGAGATCGGTCATTCCGCCCCAGCCCGTCCCCCGCTGGCGCGGAGGCGCAGTGGCCAGAGCCCAACAACAGCCACTGCGAAACATGACACGGACCGCTGTGGCCATTCCCCCCACCCGCCGACAGGCCACGGCGGTCCGGTCAGTTTCTCTCCGACATGACTTCCAGATTCGTTTGGCCGCCAGTGCGGCCATTTTTTGTGCCCGATTTTGCGATATGCCATTGATTTGACCGGCGAAGCGGTGAAACTGCGGCTTCAATCAGAGAGTGCGAGCGGAGCGAATCATGGCCGGTACAGCGGAAGTCCTTGGCGAAATCGACAAAACACTGGATGCCGCGGTCGCAAGACTGTTCGACCTGGTGAAAATCCCAAGCATCTCCACCGATCCGGCTTTTGCCGGTGAGTGCCGCAATGCGGCACAGTGGCTGGTTGATGACCTTGGCGACATTGGTTTGAAGCACGCGCATTGTCGATACGCCCGGCCATCCCATGGTTGTCGCCCATTACAAGGGACGCAGGAGCGCCACGCATGTTCTGTTTTACGGCCATTACGATGTGCAGCCGGTCGATCCGCTGAACCTGTGGAGCCATCCGCCCTTCGAGCCTTCATTGCGCGAATCTGCTGCCGGCAAGGTGATGACCGGACGCGGCACCTCGGATGACAAGGGCCAGTTGATGACCTTCGTGGAGGCGGCACGCGCACGGAAAAACACCGCAGGCGGCTTGCCGATTTCGGTGACGATCCTGTTCGAGGGGAGGAAGAATCCGGCTCGCCCTCACTCAAGCCGTTCCTGGAAGCCTATCGCGATGAATTGAAGGCCGACATTGCCCTCGTATGCGACACGAACATGTGGGACAGCGATACGCCTGCGATCTCCACCGGCTTGCGCGGCCTGGTCGGCGAAGAGGTCACCATCCACGCGGCAAGCCGCGATCTGCATTCGGGCTATTACGGCTCGGCGGCAGCCAACCCGATCCGGGTATTGTCGCGCATCCTCAGTGGCCTGCATGACGACAATGGCAGGGTGACACTGGCGGGTTTTTACGATGGCGTCAGCGAGACACCGGCAGAAATCCTGCAGCAATGGGGCAGTCTCGGCTTTTCGGAACAGAAATTCCTCGGCGATATCGGATTGTCGGTGCCAGCGGGCGAGAAGGACCGCAGCGTTCTGGAGCAGACATGGGCCAGACCCACGGCTGAATTCAACGGCATCATCGGTGGCTATACCGGAGATGGTTTCAAGACCGTGATACCGGCAAAGGCGAGCGCCAAGGTTTCGTTCCGGCTCGTCGGCAAGCAGAACCCCGAAGCCATCCGCAAGGCGTTTCGTGCCTGTCAATGCCAGCCTGCCGGGCGATTGCCGAGGCGGAATTTCACGAGCATGGCGTGAATCCTGCGATCTCGCTGGATATCAACCTGCCCGAACTGAAAAAGGCCACGGCAGCGCTGAAGGATGAATGGGATCGCGATACGGCGCTCATCGCCATGGGCGGATCGATCCCGATTGTCGGCGACTTCCAGACCATTCTCGGCATGAACAGCCTGCTGATCGGCTTTGCCCATGCCAGCGACAATATCCATTCACCGAACGAGAAATATGACCTCAAGAGCTTCCACAAGGGAATCCGCAGCTGGGCAAGGATCATGCAGGCACTGGCGGGCCAGGGCTATTCCGCCGGTTGAAAGGCCGGTTTTGCCGGTCCGCTCCGCGTCGGCCCGTCTTTAGAGGTCCGGTCAAGGATCGCCCATTGCGGACGCTTGAACAGGAAGCCACCAAACCCGGTCCAGTTGATGACAGCCAGCAATATCACCGGGCCCGCAACGCCGCAGATCGTGACCAGCAGGGAGATCGTCCCGATATCAAGGAAGGGAGCGAATTTCAGCAAGATTGCACGCGACACCGCCATCGGCAGGAAGAATGCCAGATAGACGACAATGGAATTTTTTCCGAGATAGCCCAGAAAATCCGTTCCCCTGATTCGCGACAGCAGCGATGTCAGGACTATGACGGCAATGGCACCTGCAGCACCAAGCACGAGCGAGACAATTGGCAGGTCGGACAGATGTGTCACTCCTTCATGGCCTGACAAGGCAGCGAGGCTCGCCGGCATTGGCGCAAAGGTCATGAATGCGTTGCCGAGGAACCAGGCCAGCAACAGCAGCAGCGCCTGCCATGATTGGCAATTGCCCAATCCGACAGATCGAATATCCGATTGGCAAACATGTAACCGGCGAGGAAATAGACATAGCGGGCTGCAAATTCGTCAAGCATCAGCCGCCATCCGCTGATGAAGCATTCCAGCACCGCCGCCGCACCCAGAACCAGCGCCCAATGGAAACCTTTCAGCAGACGGGTCACCACGAAGAATACCGGGCAGCATGTAGATGAACCAGAGCGTGCCGAAGGGCTCGATGAAGCTCATTGCAAAGAAGCTGGCCAGTTCGCCTGGCGTCTTGCCTTCTGCCATCCATCCCGGTGCCTTGAAGGCAAACTGGATGCTCAGCCACAAGACATAGAAGTAGAGGAAGGACAACCTTGCGGTCGAGGTATCGGCGCCGGGGCGGTCGATCACCAGCCTGAGGAAAAGCCCGGAGATCAGGAAGAAGTCCGGCATCCGGAACGGTTTGGCAAACTGCACCAGATAATGCATCCAGCCTTCCGCGCCAGCCGCATTTCCAACACCGAGTGTGGAGTGCATCATGACAACAAAGATGATGCAAAATCCTTGGCGTGGTCCACCCAGCCGATGGGACTGGCTTCGCCGACAAATGTATAGGTGTACCGTTGACATGCTTCCTCCGGCGAGTGCCAAAACCTGCCTCTGTAGGGCAACGGTTTTCGAATCGGGCGCCAGCTACCAGATTTTCGGATAAACTATCCCGATCTGGGAAAAGGTCGCGTTAACCTGATCGTCGCAATTTTAAGCAAATGTTCATTTGGGGGTGATTTCCACGGCATTGTGAGATCAAATCCGGGCAGATGAAGACTGACAATCCCATCATATCGCCGCATTCAAACTTCACAGGCTGTGGCCATCAGTCTGTAACATCCACACCGCCTGGCGGAAGTGAAAGGCAGAAATGGCAAGACGTGGCAAAGGCGACAAGGAATAGAGCCAGGCCGACAGCCCGCGCAAGCGTCTGCGCTGGATATCCGCTGACGCTTCCGACCGTGTCCCGGGCGACCGGCACAGGCGGCAAAGGCAAGCCGGAAGTTGCGCAATCACGCCAGAAGGTTGCCAAAGAAAGTGCCCGCCGCAACTGCTACCCGGCAAAGGCGCAAGCCATCGACCCGTCAACACGCAAAGCCTGCCAGACGTTTCTCGGTAATTCGCAAACTGTCCTACTGGAGCCTGGTGCTGCGCCGTATATGAAGATCGGTCTTGCCTGCCTGTTTGGCTACTACGCAGCGCAACTGCCACAAATGAGCACATGGAATGTGCCGGAGCGGCCACCCAATGCCCGCATCGTATCGGTCGATGGCGAATTGCTTGCCAATCGGGGTGCGACAGGCGGGGAAGCCATGCGCCTCGATGAGATGTCGCCCTATCTGCCGCTGGCCGTCATTGCCATCGAGGACAGGCGTTTCAAATCGCATTTCGGGCTTGACCTGCTCGGGCTGTCGTGAGCCATTTTCACCAATCTGGCAACGGGCCGGCTGGGTGCCAGGGCGGTTCGACGCTGACGCAGCAATTGGCGAAGAACCTGTTTCTGAACCTGGAGCGCACGCTGGAGCGAAAAGTGCAGGAGGCTGTCCTGCGGGTATGGCTGGAAACGAAATTCAGCAAGGACCAGATCCTCGAACTGTATCTGAACCGGGTCTATTTCGGCGCTGGTGCCTACGGGGTGGACGCAGCGGCGCGGCGGTATTTCGGCAAGTCGGCAAGGGACTTGAACCTTGCTGAGGCGGCAACCATTGCCGGTCTCCTCAAGGCACCCTCGCGGCTTTCGCCGGCACGCGATCCGGAAGGCGGCCGAGGAACGTGCCCAGGTAGTTCTGGGCGCTATGCGCAGGGAGGGATATATTTCCGACCGCGAGGCGGCGCAGGCGATGTCGATGCAGCCGGGCAGGGCCAAACGCTACTGGAGCAGCTCGCAGCATTAGTGTTGCCGACATGATCATGCAGCAGTTGCCGGCGCTGATCGGCAAGGTCAGCAAGGATGTGATTGTCATACCACGGTTGACCTTGATCTGCAACGCAACGGCGAGGAAATTCCTTCGCGAAACGCTTGATGGCGAGGGTGGCAAGAAGAATGTCAGCCGCCGCACTGGTCGCGCTGGACGGAACAGTGCCATTCGTGCCCTGATCGCGGGCGGAATATTCGCAAAGCCAGTTCAACCGGGCGACAGACGCAAAGCGCCAAATTCGGCTCCGCCTTCAAGCCGATCGTCTATCTTGCCGCGCTGGAAGTCTTCGGACGCGGTCCGATCTGGTTCGTCAGGATGCGCCAGTGAAGATCGGCAACTGGACCCTGAAAACTATGACCGCAGTCATCGCGGCCCGGTCACGCTTTCCGACGGACTGACCCAATCTCTCGAACACGATTGCTGCACAACTGGTCATGGAGGTTGGTCCGAAGACAGTGGTCGAGACCGCGCACCGGCTTGGTATTCGGTTCTGAATTGCAGTGCAATGCTCTCCATCGCGCTCGGCACTCTGAAGTGTCCCTGCTGGAACTGGTCGGTGCCTATGCGCCATTTTCCAATGGCGGCTACGGAGTAACACCCTTCCTGATACGCCGTGTTACCACAGTGGATGGCGAGGTGCTTACGAGCGCAATGCACCGCCTGGAGCTGCAGGTTGTCCGCTCACGCGAGCTTGGCATGATGAATTCAATGCTGATGCGCGTGGTGACTTCGGGAACCGGAAAGGCAGCCCGGATCCCGGGTTGGCAAACCGCCGGCAAGACCGGAACCACGCAGAATTCGCGCGATGCGCTGTTTGTTGGCTACACGGCCAATCTGGTTGCCGGTATCTGGTTTGGCAATGACGATGGAACACCGATGAACAAGGTCACGGGCGGCTCATTGCCAGCGCAGGCCTGGGGAAAATTCATGATCGCGCATAAGGGCGTTCCGGTGGCTGAGTTGCCGGGCGCTTATGTTCCCGAAACGGCCGCACTTCCGGTGCAACGCCCAGCGCCCGGCTCATCAGGAGCCGCCGATCAGGCACCTGTACCGATTGCCGAAAATGGCAATGACAATGGCCCGCGTCCCAATGGCGACCTGTCCGGGGAAAAGCGCAAACCGCGCGGCATTCTCGATCTGCTGTTCGGGCAAAGGCAAAACCCCGGCTAGAGCCTTTCCGCCGGGGTTTCGTTTGTCACAAGGATTGTCTGCTGATTGATGGATGCGCAATCAGTCGAGTGCAGGAATGCGCAGAACCTGGCCGGGATAGATCAGGTCCGGGTCTTTCAGCATCGGCTTGTTGGCTTCGAAAATCACCGTATATTTGGCGCCCTTGCCCTTGCCATAATTGCGCTCGGCGATCTTCCAGAGATTGTCGCCCTTCTTGACCGTATAGAAAACCGGGTCGGCAGGTGCTGCATCGCCAGCAGCGGCAACCTTGATTTCGCTGGCCTCGACTTTCGATACGCCCAGCGTGTTACCTACCGCGATAACCGCCTTTTCGAAGATCGACTGGTCGGCAACCTCGCCCTTGATGACGGCGGTGTCTCCCTTGATCTCGACCTGGACCTTGTCGGTGCCCAGACCATGACTGTCCAGTTCCTTTTTCAGCTCTTCCGCGGTCGGTGCTTCCTCTTCAGAGCCTATCCCGAGCTTCTTGCCCACGGATTTCACAAAATCGAAAATTCCCAAAACTGCCTCCTTTTGTCAGGCCCAATCTGCATTCTGTCGCCAATTTCGCGACGCAATAGCCGATGCCAAATCTCGCATTTGGAGAAGCTGTGGGCAAGCAAAAAGCCCCGCCAGATGGCAGGGCCCTGCAATATTGCGGATTGATACGATGCGTATGCCTATTCGGCTGCCTGAAGATGGGCAGGCGCGGCCTCCAGCACTGCATTGTCAACATGTGTCTCGAACTTCGCAAAATTGGCGATGAACATCGAAACCAGCTTGCGCGCCTGCAAGTCATAGGCAGCAGGATCGGCCCAGGTTGAACGCGGGTCAAGGATCGTTGAATCAACACCTGGAACCGAAACCGGTACGGCAAAGCCGAAATTCCCGTCGATCCTGAATTCGGCATTGTTGAGCGAGCCGTCCAGTGCCGCAGTAAGCAATGCGCGTGTGGCGGCAATTGGCATGCGCTTGCCGACACCGTGCGGACCGCCGGTCCAGCCGGTATTGACGAGCCAGCATTTGACGCCGTGATTGGAAATCAGGTCGCGCAGCAGATTGCCATATTCGGAAGGATGGCGCGGCATGAACGGAGCGCCGAAACAGGTCGAAAAGGTTGCCTGCGGCTCGGTGACGCCCTTTTCGGTACCGGCAACCTTGGCAGTATAGCCGGACAGGAAGTGATACATCGCCTGCGCCGGTGTTAGCTCGGCAATCGGCGGCATGACACCAAAGGCATCTGCCGTCAGCATGATGATATTGCGCGGATGCGCTGCAAGTCCCGTGGCCGAGGCATTGGGAATGAAGTCGAGCGGATAGGCGCAACGGGTGTTTTCGGTCAGCGAACCGTCGTCAAAGTCCGGCACACGACGCTCATCGAGAATGACATTTTCGAGAACAGTGCCGAAACGCTGCGTCGTTGCGAAAATCTCCGGCTCGGCCTCGGCCGACAGCCTGATGGTCTTTGCGTAGCAGCCACCCTCAAAGTTGAAGATGCCGTCAGCACCCCAGCCATGCTCGTCGTCACCGATCAGGGTTCGGGACGGGTCGGCAGACAGGGTGGTCTTGCCAGTGCCTGACAGACCGAAAAAGACCGCTGAATCGTCGCTCTTGCCCGTATTGGCCGAGCAATGCATCGGCATGACGCCAGATTGCGGCAGCAGGAAATTCAGGAATGTGAATACCGATTTCTTCATTTCGCCGGCATAGGAAGTGCCGCCAATGAGCACGATCTTGCGCGTGAAATCGCAGGCAATGACCGTCTCGGTGCGGCAGCCATGACGTTCTGGATGCGCACGGAAGCTTGGCAGGTCGAGAATGGTCATTTCGGGAAGATAGGCCTGCAATGCGTCGCGGTCCGGGCGGATCAGCAGGTTGCGAATGAAGAGTGAGTGCCATGCATATTCCGTGATCACGCGCGAGGCGATGCGGTTCTTCGGATCCGCGCCGCCGTAAAGATCCTGCACATACAATTCTCGACCAGCTGCATGCGCCAGCATGTCTTCCAGCAGTGTCTCGAATTTGCGGGGCTCCATCGCCTTGTTGTTGTCCCACCAGACGGTGTTTTCGGTAAGGGCATCACGGACGACAAACTTGTCGAGGGCAGAACGACCGGTATGCTGTCCGGTTTCGACGACCAGCGCGCCACCGGCGGCGTGCGTGCTTCGCCATTGCAGATCGCATGTTCGTATAGCTGGGGAGCTTCAAGGGTTCCAGTAGACGGCCTTCAGGCCCTCGAGACCGAAACCGTCGAGTCCCTGGTCATGATTGCGAATTCCGCTTTCGATCGCTGCTGCGACGGGAGCTTTCATGGCGGCCTCAGTCATCACCTGTTCCTTCCGCGATGGTTGGTCAGTAACATTGCCGTTGGCGCCAGGCTTTCGACAAATGCTCCAGAATATGGAATTGGCGGACCAAAGCCCCATATGGCTGTCCGCTTGGGCTGAGCTATAGCCAAATGACAGCGAAGTGACAAGCGCACAATCGAAAAAGCTCAATCTTTTCAGTTATTTAATCGATTTAAAAATTTTAAACGGTTAAATTTTGGTTCACCGAAAGGGCGTTGTCTGGCAGGGCAATATGGAAAAACCGGAGCAATATCCGCGGCGGGTGGAGAGGAATGAAAATTCGGCGCCATATCGCCGGTCCACACGCTCACAAGGCCTGAATGGCGCGGGATATACCAGTCAGGAGGAGGAAAAACCCGACCAGCCGTTTCCGGGCTTTTCCACCCGATCCTGCCGTGTCACAATTTGTGCGCATTTTCCGAGCCTTTGCACAAAAGACATGCCACAATTGGTTTCCTGCCAGGGGGAACCGGAATGGCGGGTAGGACAACGAGCCAAGGAGGTCCAGCGAATGCCGACAATCGCACTTGTCGACGATGACCGGAATATTCTCACATCGGTTTCCATCGCACTCAGATCAGAGGGCTATCGGGTAGAGACCTATGCCGATGGTGCACTCTGCCCGCTTGACGGCCTCGGTGAGGCGTCCGGACCTCGCGATCTTCGACATCAAGATGCCGCGCATGGACGGGATGGAATTGTTGCGCAGACTGCGGCAGAAATCCGATCTTCCGGTAATTTTCCTGACGTCAAAGGATGACGAGATCGACGAATTGTTCGGCCTCAAGATGGGTGCGGACGATTTCATTCGCAAACCCTTCTCACAAAGATTGCTGGTCGAGCGGGTGAAGGCAGTGCTTCGCCGCGTTGGAGCAGTTCCCGAGACGAACACGCAATGGTGCCACGGGGAAGCAAAAGTTCTGGAGCGCGGCAATCTGGTCATGGACCAGGAGCGTCATACCTGCGCGTGGAATGGAAAGAATGTGACCCTGACGGTTACCGAATTCCTGATCCTTCATGCCCTGGCGCAGCGTCCGGGCGTGGTGAAGAGCCGGGATTCGCTGATGGATGCCGCCTATGATGACCAGGTTTATGTTGATGACCGCACCATCGACAGCCATATCAAGAGGCTGAGGAAGAAATTCAAGGCGGAAGACGATAGCTTTGACATGATCGAAACCCTGTATGGTGTAGGCTATCGCTTCAAGGAGGCGTGAACCGATCAGGGCGGATCGGAAGCTTTCCACCGGAAAACCGAATGGACATCGAAACCACTAAGCCATTGGTGAGGGAAGAAAGACCGGATGCCGGGCCTGACCATGGCAGGGCAGCGGGCGAAGCCTTGCGTGGTGATGGTTCGGACTCTCGCGAGCCGACAGGCAGTTTTGTGTCCGGCAAGGACACCACTGCGGGAAAAGGTCAGGCAGGCAAGAACGCCAGGCCGGCGGCAAAGCGTGGCTTGTTTGCCCGGCTGTTGCGAATATTCCGCCTGGTGTTCTTTTCGTCGCTGACAAGGCGCATTGTTTTTCTCAACCTTGCTGCCCTTGCGGTTCTGCTTTCGGGCATTCTCTATCTGAACCAGTTTCGCGAAGGCCTGATTGACGCCCGGGTCGAGAGCCTGCTCATCCAGGGCAGGATCATAGCAGGCGCCATTGCCTCCTCGGCCACCGTCGATACGAACACGATCATGGTCGATCCTGAAAAGCTGATCGAGCTTCATGCCGGAGAAAGCATCTCACCCAAGGTCGACTCGTTCGATACGCTGGATTCTCCAATCAAGCAGGAGCGCGTGGCTCCCATCCTTCGAACCCTGATCCAGCCGACCAGCACGCGGGCACGCATCTATGACAGGGATGGCATATTGCTTCTCGATTCGCGCCATCTCTATGCCGGTGGCCAGATCCTGCGTTATGATCTGCAACCGCTCAACACTCCCAAGAGCGAGGGCATGATCTCGCGTATTGGCGCGCTGCTGAACAAGCTGTTGCAGCGGCGCGACCTGCCGCTCTACGAGGAACTCGCGGGGACCGGCACTGGCTACCCCGAAGTCATGAAGGCCATGACCGGCGCGCCAAGTACCATAGTGCGCATGTCCAATCAGGGCGAACTGATCGTCTCCGTGGCGGTACCCGTACAACGGTTCAGGGCAGTTCTGGGCGTCCTGCTATTGTCGACACAAGGCGGTGACATCGACAGGATTGTCACCGAGGAGCGCATTGCCATCATGCGTGTGTTTCTCGTCGCTGGTGCCGTGCTGACGCTTTTGTCGATCCTGCTTGCAAGCACGATTGCCACGCCCTTGCGCAAGCTTGCCGATGCCGCGGTGCGTGTACGCCACGGTGTGAAGTCCCGCGTCCAGATCCCGGATTTTTCACATCGACAGGACGAAATCGGCAATCTGTCCCAGACATTGCGCGACATGACGAACGCGCTTTATGCCCGTATCGAGGCCATTGAGAGCTTTGCAGCCGATGTCAGCCACGAGTTGAAAAACCCGCTGACGTCGCTTCGAAGCGCGGTCGAGACCCTGCCGCTGGCGCGGAACGATGTTTCGCGCAACCGGCTGATGGAAATCATCCAGCATGATGTTCGCCGCCTGGACCGACTGATTACCGACATATCCGACGCTTCGCGGCTGGATGCGGAACTGGCACGCGAGGATTCGAAGCCGGTCAATCTGGCGCAATTGCTGGAAAATGTCGTTGCAATGCGCAAGATCGTGGCACCCGGCAAGAAGTCGGTGGAGATCAGCTTCTCGATTGAAAAGATGCGCAATGCCCATGCCTATGACATTTTGGGGCATGATGGTCGGCTCGGCCAGGTCATCAACAACCTGCTCGACAATGCGCGGTCTTTCGTGCCGGAGACCGGCGGCAGGATAGAGGTATCCATGCGCCGTGTTGACGAAATGATCGAGGTGACTGTTGCGGACAACGGGCCGGGCATCAAGGCAGAGAAGATAGAGCGCATCTTCGAACGGTTTTATACCGACAGGCCGGATTCTGAGGATTCGGCCAGAATTCAGGTCTTGGGCTTTCGATATCCAAACAGATCATTGAGGCGCATGGTGGCTCGATCACGGCCGAAAACCGTCAACCGCCGCAAACCGGCGCCCGGTTCAGCGTCCTGCTGCTGCTGAGTGCAAGGCGGTGGCGGAGTGAAACCGCAGGCACGAACCATCTGTTGCGTCGTCGACATTGATGGACGGGGCGTTCTGATCGAAGGAAACCCGGGAAGCGGCAAGACCAGTCTTGCCCTTGGTCTGATTGATATCGCCAGGTCTCGCGGACATGATGCCAATCTGGTTTGTGACGATCAGGCTATCTTGAGCAGCTGCGATGGCCGACTTCTGGCAAGCTGCCCGCCATCGATTCGCGGCCTCGTGGAAATTCGCGGTTTTGGCATTTCGAGGATCAAGGCATTGGCCCAGACCCCGGTGGCACTGGCCGTTCGCCTCGTCGGTGATGAAGCCGTGCAGCGGCGGATGCCGGAACCCATGGTGGCTGAAATAGGCGGTATCAATGTTCCGCTGGTTTCCTCACCCCAACGTCACGAGGCGCAGGGCATAAGGATCATCCTCGCCTGGCTTCAGGACAATGCGGGGAATTCCGGCAAAACCGCTTCTTGCCCACGCGTTGAGAACAGCCCGCAAAAGTGATTGCAAGGCTGGTGACAAGGCGGGCCACGGTACTTCACCGCCATGCCGGAACGAACCGGGTGGCGAGGTTTCGGCTTTTTCTCTTGCGCTGCAATAAAATCCGGCCAAGATGGCGTTCCCGCGACAAGACCGGTTACCGGTTGCGCGCGGAAAGCCTGAAGACCGGATGACCGGCGGCCAAACGGGATTTGAAATGATCGGAATAGTGCTTGTCACCCATGGCCAACTCGCCAGCGAGTTCCGCCTTGCACTTGAACATGTCGTGGGACCGCAGGAGCAGTTTGCCACCATTGCGATTGGTCCTGATGACGACATGGAGCAGAGGCGGCAGGACATCCTTGACGCTGTTGCGGCCGCAGATGACGGTTCCGGTGTCATCATCCTCACGGACATGTTTGGCGGAACACCCTCCAATCTGGCGATTTCCGTCATGCAGGCAGGAATTGTCGAGGTGATTGCCGGCGTCAATCTTCCCATGCTGATCAAGCTGGCCAGTGTGCGCTCGGAAAACAACATGGAACAGGCATTGAACGACGCCCAGGAATCGGGCCGCAAATACATCAATGTCGCCAGCCGACTGCTGCAGGGTCAGTAGGATCGTGAGTTCGGCAACCCATTCCGTCGCCAATAGCGGAGCGGTCACGCGCCAGCTTTCCATTTGCAACAAGCGCGGATTGCATGCACGCGCCTCGGCGAAATTCGTCCAATGTGTTGAACGCCATGACGCGGATGTCACTGTCAGCAAGGACGGGCAAAGCGTTGGCGGAACATCGATCATGGGCCTGATGATGCTGGCCGCTGCCAATGGCTGCACGGTTGATGTCAGTGCGACCGGGCCTGATGCAGAAGCGGTGATTGATGCGCTCCAGGAACTGGTTGACGGACAATTCGGCGAAGGCGAATAGCTTCGCAGGCCGGGCACGGAACATTCCCGCATAAAGATTTCTTTATATGACGTTGCAATGGCGCGGATTCGCTGCTATGCAGCCGCACAACTTCGAAAGATCCCATGAGGGTCTGATGAGGTTTGATCAGTTCCGGATGCAATTGCGATGACGGCAAGAATGCCACGCTTTCCCGGAATGAAAAGCCAGACCCTTTTTCAGGATTGTTCACACAGGATTGCTCACGATGGCCGATACCCATGACTATGCCGTGCTCGACATGGCGCTTGCCGATTATGGTCGCAAGGAACTTGACATAGCTGAAACCGAAATGCCGGGCCTGATGGCCTGCCGCGAAGAATTCGGCACGTCCAAGCCGCTGAAGGGTGCCCGCATTTCGGGTTCCCTGCACATGACCATCCAGACAGCAGTGCTGATCGAGACGCTCAAGGCACTTGGCGCCGATGTGCGCTGGGCATCTTGCAACATTTTTTCGACCCAGGACCATGCGGCAGCCGCAATCGCGGCAACAGGAACACCGGTTTTCGCGGTCAAGGGTGAAACCCTGGAAGAATACTGGACATACACCGACCAGATTTTCCAGTGGCCGGATGGTGGCCATTCCAACATGATCCTCGACGATGGCGGCGATGCGACCATGTATATCCTGCTGGGTGCCCGCGCCGAGGAAGGCGAGGATGTACTTTCCAGGCCCGGCTCCGAGGAAGAGTATATCTGTTTGCCCAGATCAGAAGCGCATGGCGCAGAGCCGGGCTGGTTCGTCAAGCAGCGCCATGCCATTCGTGGTGTGACCGAGGAAACCACCACAGGCGTCAGCCGTCTCTACCAGTTGCAGAAGAAGGGCCAGCTTCCCTTCCCCGCCATCAATGTCAATGACACCGGTCACCAAGTCGAAATTCGACAACAAGTATGGCTACGGAATCACTGGTCGACGGCATTCGCCGCGCAACGAGACGTGATGATGGCCGGCAAGGTGGCCGTCGTGCTTGGCTATGGCGATGTCGGCAAGGGTTCGGCTGCTTCATTGCGGGGCGCGGGCGCGCGCCGGTCAAGGTAACGGAAGCCGATCCGATCTGTGCCCTGCAGGCGGCGATGGATGGTTTTGAAGTTGTTCAGCTTGAAGATGTTGCCTCTACCGCGGATATCTTCATTACTGCTACCGGCAACAAGGATGTTATCCGCATCGACCACATGCGCCAGATGAAGGACATGGCAATTGTCGGCAATGGCCGGCCACTTCGACAACGAGATCCAGGTGGCGGCCACTCAAGAACCTTAAATGGACCAATATCCAAGCCGCAGGTCGACATGATCGAATTTCCGGCAGGCAACCGGATGATCCTGTTGTCGGAAGGCCGCTTGCTCAATCTCGGCAATGCGACGGGTCATCCAAGCTTCGTGATGTCGGCTTCCTTCACCAACCAGGTGTTGGCGCAGATCGAGCTTTTCGCCAAGGGCGACAACTACAAGAATGAGGTCTATGTCCTGCCGAAACACCTCGATGAAAAGGTTGCCAAGCTGCATCTGGACAAGCTCGGTGCGCGTTTGACCGAACTTTCGGCCGAACAGGCAGATTATATCGGCGTCGGGCAGAATGGACCGTTCAAACCGGAACACTACCGGTATTAATTTATTAACCATTACCCACAACATATTGAGGTTGCCGGATTGACAAGTCCGGCAGCCTTTCTTTTTGCGCTGAAAAAGCTTCCGGGCGATTCGCGAATTGGGTAAGGTTGCAAGAATCATTGAGTGTTCCAGCTGCGTTGCGAGGCGCAGACATGGAGCCGGAACAGGCAGGGCGGTCTCGGGAATTCGAGCGGCGAGAGGACCAGGACATGCCAGGGGATGCCCCCCAAACCGGCTTTCAAGCCGATGAAGCTGTTGCGCGGGCAATGGCAGGGATTGATATTGCCGGATTGGCGTCAACGATCAGTGTCACTCCCCAAGGGACCGTCACCAGGCGAGCGCGAGCAAGCCTGACAGGATGGGCGCGACGCAGGCTGGCAGGCGGCATTTCTGGGCTTGCGCTTGCGGCAGCGGGTTGTATCGACGTTGCAGCTGCGAAAACTGCCAGTGGCGATGGTTTCCTCGGCGGTATTTTCACCTCTACCGAAATCGTCTTGCTCGCCGTCTTTGGCGGCGCGATGAGCTTTGCCCTGATGTCCGCTTCCTGGCTCATTCGCGAGCGAACCCGGATCAATGCCGAGAACTCCGATCTGCGCGTCAGGCTGGCAGATCTGCGAGCAACCCATGAAAGGGTGGAGTCGCTGGTGAATGCGACCGACCAGCGTATCGTGGTCTGGAAGGGCAATGACGGTGCACCCATCCTTTTCGGCAGCCTTGGTGCAGCTTGCGGTGCGCCAGCCAATCACTCGGATTTCCTGTCTTTCGGGCGTTGGCTCGATGGCGAATCAGCCATCAGCTTCGAAGATGCGCTCAAGCGCTTGCGCAATTCGGCTGAGGCATTCGACCTGCCGCTCGTGACCCGCAAGGGCGGCGTGATGGAAGCGCAGGGGCGCACTTCCGGCGGCCATGCATTTGTACGCTTCATCGAGCTTTCCGGCGAGCGATCCCTGCTTGCGCAGCTTGAGGCAGACCACGCAAGGCTGATGTCGAGCTTTGATACGATCCAGAAGCTGTTCGAGGCCATGGACAGCCCGGTATGGCTGAAGGATCAGGCCGGCCAGCTATACTGGACCAATACGGCCTATGCCCGGGCTGTCGATCGCGAGACTTGCGAAGCGGTCATCCAGGATGGCGTAAGACTGCTCGACAGCGCAGAACGGCTGGAGGTTGAGCGCAAGCAACGCGAGACGGGCAAGTTCAGCGGTGCATTGCCAGCCATTGTGTCCGGCGATCGGAAGATCCTTGATATCACCGAAATTGCGACCCGGTCAGGAAATGCCGGTATCGCCATCGACCGCAGTGAAGTCGAGGCAATCAGGGCAACGCTGAAACAGACGATTGCCAGCCATGCTCAAACACTGGATCATCTGGCAACGGCAATCGCCATGTTCGATGTCCATCAGAAGCTGCAATTCTACAATTCGGCGTTCCAGAAATTGTGGGGCCTGCAGCCCGGCTTCCTCGACAGCCAACCGACCAATGCGCACGTGCTGGATGCAATCCGGGCAGAGCGCAAACTTCCGGAAATGCCGGACTGGCGCAAATGGCGCGAGACGCAGCTGGAAATCTATCGCGCGCTCGAAGCCAATGAAGACTGGTGGTATCTGCCTGACGGCCAGACCCTGCGTGTTGTCGTCAATCCGCATTCGCATGGCGGCGTTACCTGGGTCTTTGAGAACGTGACCGAGCAACTGGCGCTTGAAAGCAACTACAACGCGCTGATGCGGGTACAGGGCGAGACGCTGGATCACCTGAGCGAAGCGGTGGCCGTGTTCGGATCCAGACGGCAAGCTGCGGCTGTGTAATCCGGCATTCGCAAACATGTTCGGCTGGAGCGCAAGCTGATCGCGCGTGGCACCCATATCTCGCGACTGTCAGAGGCCTGCAAGGCAAGGCGCCGACCCCGCATTGTGGGAAGACATCCATGAAGGGGTAACCGCCTATGACGATGACGGGGGTGACCTGAAAGGCCGGATCGAAACCCGCGATGGCGCGATACTGGATTACAGCCTTGTTCGCCTGCCGGAAGCACAAACCATGATGACAGTCTCGGATTGACCGCGCTGCGGTCAATATCGAGCGGGCGCTGAAAAAGGCGCAATGAAGCTGGAGCAATCCGATCACCTGAAGAACCAGTTCATCCGGCATGTCTCCTATGAATTGCGCGCGCCGCTTGACCAGCATATCGGGATTCTCGAAATGCTCGGGCTGGATGTGGCATTGGCAGCCTGAACGGAAAACAGAAGGAGTATGTCGGTCATATCAGCAGTTCAGCCGATACGCTCAAGACGATCATCGACGACATTCTGGACCTCGCCACCATTGATGCGGGGGCCATGACGCTGGAGAAATCGCCCTGCAATCTCGGTTCGATCATTGCCGAAAGCATTGAAGGTTTGCAGGAAAGGCTGGCCAAACACAGCATCAAGGTGGAAACGGAAATTGAACCGGGCGCGGAAAGCATCATCGCCGATCCGGATCGGCTGGCGCAAATCCTCACCAACCTTCTTGCCAATGCTGCCGGTTTCTCACCCGATGGCGCAACCGTTCGCATCACTGCCCGCAAATCCGCAGGGATGCAGGAGATTGCGGTCAGCGATGAGGGTCCCGGCGTGCCAAAGGCAGAGCGCAGCCGCATTTTCGGAAGGTTCGAAAGCCGGTCGTCCGCCCATCGGCGCAAGGGAGCAGGGCTCGGGCTTTCCATTGTCAAGAGTTTCGTCGAATTGCATGGTGGTTCGGTGCATGTCGAGGATGCCGCAACACGGGGTGCACGTTTCGTTTGCCGGTTCCCGATTGTCCGCGACGCCAGCAAAGCTGCCGCCTGAGCCTGTGACAATCCCATGGTGATCGACCCCCTCATTCTTCCCGACGAGGCAGCGACCGAGCGGCTGGGCGAGGATATTGCCATGATCCTTCGTCGCGGAGACACGCTCTGCCTGCATGGTGATCTGGGTGCCGGGAAGAGCAGTCTGGCGCGGGCGCTTATCCGGGCGCTTGCCGACAATGACAATATGGAAGTTCCCAGTCCGACCTATACCTTGTGCCAGAGCTATGATGGCGATCTGCCTGTCAGCCATTTCGACCTGTACAGACTGGCCAGCGAGGACGAGGTCTTGGAGCTGGTTGAAGCGGTCGAAACAGGTGCGGTCATTGTCAGAATGGCCTGAGCGGGCCGGTAGCCACATGCCGAATGACGCTGCATTTGTATCTGGGCATCACGCCGGATGGGGGTCGGGAAGTCCGGTTCTTGCAGGCTGAAACAGCGATCGGCGAACTGGTCCAGCACCGCTGTGTCGGGCATTTCTCGATCGAAACTGGAGCCATGGCGTCATCAGAAGGCGGTTTCAGGGCGATGCGTCAGCGCGACGCTATGAAACCGCCCGGCTCAACAGGACAACGCATGTATTGATGGATGCGCAAAGACTGCCTGACGGTCCCGCGATCCGCGACGGCAAGCCCTATAGCCAGATCGTGCATCTGGCTGAAGATGTCACACCCTTTGTCGCAATCAGCAGGCTTCTCGAAGCCAGCGGATATGCCCCCTCATGTATTCCGCTGAAAGTGCTCGCGAAGGCCGCTTTCCTCGGTATCGCAACGCTGTTCAGGTCCTCATTATATGCGCCGCTATCATCGCCGAAGCATGCCAACGTGTTTTTACTCGGAAGCATCGTCAGATCGACCATTTCGATTCAGTCAACGGGCCGATAATCATTTGCTGACGCGCTACGATCGTGATGCATTTCACAATAATGATCCCTTGCCAGTGATACCCAACTCGATGGCGTTGACCGCTACTTTACAGAAAGCTATTCAAATACGGGATAATCGATTGGTGATAGTTTCATTTATCATGTGATCAGGATTTCATTCGTGAACATCATCGATGATGAAAGTGGTGCAGCCTTCCATCATCGGATTGATCGACCTCAGGATGTCGTGTCCGAGGTGCGTATGCAACATTTTCTCCACATTTAAGATAGCAGTGCAACGGCTCTGACTAAGCTGTGTCAATCATTTATCTTGCCCAGAAGTCGGAATAAGCTCAGCGCTAAAGCGTATTTCGACGCATTTACGCAATCATGACGCAACAGACATTTCCATTCGGGGATACTCGTGCGCAACGAACAACTGCATTGGGCAAGCCCGGTTATCGTTCTCATGGGTGAAACTATTTCATTGAAAGTAACTCGATGCTGAATATCACTGTCGTTTCTCATGCAGGCCTTGATCGGCAGCGAACCGGTGACGGCTGAAATGCTGTGATGCAATTGTCATGATGTTGCGTCAGGAAGGCGCAGACAGATCGGAAGATGATGATGGAACGAAGCAACGAAATTCGAATGGCGAAGCAGCATCCCAGCCACGCAATGGTTCTGGCGGCGGGCCTGGGCAAGCGCATGCATCCCATTACCGAGACCATGCCGAAGCCGCTGGTCAAGGTACATGGCAAGACCCTGCTCGATCATGGACTTGACGCGCTGGAGCGTTCCGGGGTCGCGCGGGCTGTTGTCAATGTCCATTACCTCCCGGACCAGATCGAGGCGCATCTTGCAGGACGCAGCAATCCGCAAATCGTGTTTTCGGATGAGCGCGAAGCGCTGCTTGATTCGGGCGGCGGGATCGTCAAGGCATTGCCACATCTGGGCAGCGACCCGTTCTTCGTGCTCAATGCCGATTCGTTCTGGATCGAGGGTTACAGGCCCAATCTGACCAATCTCGCGCAACATTTCGACCCGGACAGGATGGATATCATGTTGCTGGTCTCCGGCATGGGAAGCGCTATCGGATATGATGGCAAGGGCGACTTTACCATGGACCCTTGCGGAGTGCTCAGCCGCCGCGACGAGCGCAAGGTGGCGCCTTTCGTCTATGCAGGTGCCGCAATCATGACGCCGGAACTGTTTGCGGATGCGCCAAGGGGCGCATTTTCGCTCAATCGCATTTTTGACAAGGCGCTTGAACGCGAGCGGCTTTTCGGGCTACGCCTTGATGGGTTGTGGTTGCATGTCGGTACGCCTGCAGCGATCCATGAAGCGGAAAACGCGATTGCGCGAAGTGCAGCCTGATCCTGCCGGATTGCCATCTTGCCCTCCGGTCTTGCATGCGACCGGAGTAAGCCTTGGAAAACCTGACACAGGCGAATAACCAAAATCCCTCTCACCGGCTTTTCAACATGGCTCCTGGTCCGCGCTTCCTCGCGACCCTTGCCGATGCACTGGTGGATGGAACACTGGTGAAGGGGTTCCGCCCGGCTGATGATCCACTGCTGCTGGCCAGCGCCACTGTCTATCTGCCAACCCGCCGGGCTGCGCGAGCCTTTTCAGGTGAGATCATTCGAGCGCTCAACGGTCGCGCGGCACTCCTGCCCTCAATCCGCACACTTGGCGACAGCAACGAGGATGAGTTCTCGTTTCCCGCAGACGAGACGGTTGCCCTGAAACCGGCAGCGGAGGAATTGATGCGCCGGCTGACGCTGTCCCGTCTGGTTCTCGCCTGGACCGGGGCACTGTCAAAAGCCAGCCGCGAACTGATCGGCGATATCGATATCGTCATTCCGTCATCGACGGCAGACGGCAGCAGGCATGGCCGGGGACCTTGCGCGGCTCATCGACCAGATGGAAACGGAGGAAATCGGCTGGCATGAGCTTCACGGCCTGGCTGGCCCGGATCATGCGAAATGGTGGGAGTTGACGACAGATTTCCTGAAGATCGTCGTTGAGGCCTGGCCACAGCATCTGGTGCAGAACGGACTTGTCGACCCGTCGATCAGGCGCAAGGAAATTCTCGATCTCCGCAGCCGCAGGATGCGGGATGCCATCGAGAGCGGCGCGACAAATGGGCCGGTGATTGCGGCGGGTTCGACCGGTTCCATTCCTGCGACTGCGCGCTTCCTCAAGACGATTCTCTCCCATCCGAAAGGTGCCGTTGTCCTGCCGGGACTGGACCGCACGATGCCCGCCCATATCTGGCAAAGGCTTGCCACCGCACGCAGCGACGGCAATCTGGCAATGCTCGCCACGCATCCGCAAACCGGGCTGGCAAAACTGCTGCAGCATTTTGGCCTGGACCGGGATGCCGTCGAGGAGCTTGGAAATACACCCGCCTCAATCGTCAAACGCAACATGCTGGTGGCCCAGGCGTTGTTACCAGCCGACGAGACGGCGATCTGGAGCGAGGCAGGACAGGTGGAAGCAGATGCCGTTGCCGGAATGGCAATCGTCGAGGCACCTGGTGAACGCGAGGAAGCTCTTGCGATTGCCGTGGCGCTCAGACTGGCTATTGGTGAGACAGGCAAGACGGCAGCTCTGGTGACGCCAGATCGGGCGTTGGCAGCCAGGGTTGCAAGCGAATTGCTGCGGTTCGGCATCGAAGTTGACGACAGTGGCGGGGTTCCTCTTGCAGCAAGCCGGATGGGGCGCCTTGCATTGCAATTGGCCAGTGTGGCTTGCTCCAGCACTACCAGTGTTCAACTGGCCGCCTTTCTCAAGCACGCATTGCTCCAACCGGTGAGCAATCGGGATGATCACGGGTTTGCTGGAAAGACTGCTCGTTTGTTCGAGCTAGCGGTCATTCGCGATACTATCTCGCCGCCGGTTGTTGGCGAGCTGGCAGCTGCAAGCCGCGCAGCACGTGAGCGATTGGAGGAAGCAAAACATCGGCATCCGGTTCTGGGAACGATCCGGGATGAGGACTGGGCAGCCCTTGAGCAATTGGGGCACAGCTTTGACACTGCCTGCGAACCGCTGACTGCGCTTGCCAATATGGGTTCAGCCAGGCTTGCGCTATCGGTATTGATGGCCGCCTTGCGCCAGAGTCTGATGCAATTGCCGGGTATCGCTGGCAATGACCGGATATCCGATATCGAAGGCTGGAGCGAACTTGCAGGCCTGTTTGATTCCTTTGACAGGTTGGCAGCCGGACCCGATTCATCCGTGATGATTGCGACAGAGGAATTCCCCGATGTTTTCAGGGCAGTGATGGATGGAAATGTCGTTCGTTCGCAGCGACCGGCGCATCCGCGCATCTTCATCTGGGGGCCGCTTGAAGCGCGACTTCAGGATGTCGACCTGATTGTCATGGGTGGTCTCAACGAGCAGAGCTGGCCACAGGCGGCACGAAACGACCCTTTCCTCAACCGGCCCATGCGCGGTGAAATCGGATTGTCACTCCCGGAACGCCGCATCGGTCAGGCAGCCCATGACTTTCAGCAATTGGCGGCATTCGGGAATGTGGTGCTCACCCGTTCGCTGAAATCCGGAAATGCGCCAGCCATTGCTTCGCGCTGGCTGCAGCGGCTGACAACGCTGGCGGGTGAAGAGCACAGCAGAACCATGAAGGCAAAGGGCGACAATTACCTCAAGGCTGCCGCACTCGCCGACCGGGGAACGGGAACCGGTCCGCGATGTCCGGCCCAATCCGAAGCCGCCCGTCGAGTTGCGGCCCAACAGGCTTTCCATAACCGAAATCGAAACCTGGATCCGCGATCCCTATGTCATCCATGCAAGGCATGTGCTTGGCCTGCAGCCCCTGCCGCCACTGGAGCGCGAAGCAGAGGATCCGGCGCTGCGCGGCAATCTCTACCATGCAATCCTGGCTGACCATGTTTCAGGCCGAAAACATGGCGAAACCCGACACGAGGCGGAACAACGCATGGCTGCGCTGACGGAGGAGGCCTTTGCCGAGGCGGGATCCCACCGGCCATTGCTGCCACATGGCTTCCCCGATTGTGGAAATCGGCCGCCTGTTTCTCGACTGGGAGGAAGAGCGGCTTGATCTCATCCAGCAAAGCCTGTGTGAGGTGCGCGGCTCGACGGATATCGGTCTCGACGGTTTCGAGCTGCGTGGGCGTGCAGACCGAATCGATATCCTCAAGGACGGCAGCCTGGCGATTTTCGACTACAAGACTGGCCTGTCGCCCTCGCTCGAGCAGGCAAGGACACTCTCACCACAAATGGCGCTTGAAGGACGCATGGCGGAACTTGGGTGTTTCGGGCTTGAGGCGGGACGAAAGGTCGACGAACTGGCATTTGTCCGATTGCGAAGGGCTGAAAGCCTGAAAATCGATTCGCTGACGAAAGGAACCGATGTTCCGCAGCTCAGCGAACAGATGGCCAATGCCTGGGCTCAGCTGCAGGCGCTTGTTGCAGCGTATCGAGAGGAAAGCCAGGGCTATCTCTCACGCTATGCACCACAGCGGCAGAACGCGATGGATGGCGACTATGACCATCTGGCCCGGGTCCGTGAATGGTCGATAGGCGGGGATGATGACAATGGCTGAGCAGCGCTTGATACCGCTGGAAACCCGGCAGGCACAAGCCCTTGCCAGCAATCCCGAAATATCCGCATGGGTGTCGGCCAACGCTGGATCGGGCAAGACCTTCGTGCTGGCGCGCCGGGTAATCCGGCTATTGCTGAATGGCGTTGCACCCGGCAAGATTCTTTGTCTGACCTATACCAAGGCCGCGGCGGCCGAAATGTCGAACCGCATTTTCGAAACGCTCGGGCAATGGGCAGGCTTTGACGAAGCAAGGTTGCACGACGCGCTTGAAGACGTTCTCGGCCACGCCCCGGAAGGCTATCAGTTGCACCGGGCGAGAACCCTGTTTGCCCTGTCGCTGGATACGCCCGGCGGATTGAAGATACAGACCATCCACGCATTCTGCGAAGCATTGCTGCACCAGTTTCCCCTGGAGGCCAATGTTTCCGGCCATTTCGAGGTGCTGGAAGCGATGGCGCAGGATGCACTTGTGGAAGAGGCACGCCATTCGGTGCTGGTGCGCATGCAACAGGCTCGGCGCTCGGACAGCGATCTCAACCAGGCATTCGCGCATCTGCTTGCCATTGCTTCTGATACCCAGATCAACAGCGCCATTCGAGAGGTCCTTGCCGACCGTGAAGCCTTTCTCAAATGGGCTGACGGCGATGTTGGCCAGGCCATGGCAGCAGTGCGGCAGCGTTTGGGATTTGCGCCTGACGCAACCCGGATCTCGGTGATCACGGAGGAATTGTCGAACTCGCTGATTTTCATGGCCGACCTTGCCCGGCTCGCAGAAACGGCTGCGGCCATCGGGGGAAGCAGCAATAAGCGGTTTGCCGGACTTGTTGGCGATATCGGCGAAGAGACCGACGCGGTTGCCTCATTGCATTTGCGGACGAAGCTCTTTCTCAACAAAGATTTGGAACCGCGGAAAAGGCTGGTGACGAAGCCCGTTGTGTCGAGCCATCCCGATCTTGTCGAGCTTTGCGAAAAGGAGGCTGCGCGGCTTGCCGCCAGTCTGGCGCGAATTGCCAATCTTGAAATGATCGAAGCTTCGCAATCCCTGTTCGTGGTCGCCAACGAGATCCTGGAGCGCTACGAAACGCTCAAGCGTAATCGCGGTTTTGTCGATTTTGGCGACATGATCGGGGCGGCAGCGAACTTGCTGGCACGTTCGGATGTTCGTGAATGGGTGCAATACAAACTTGATCGCGGCATCGATCATGTGTTGATTGACGAGGCCCAGGACACCAGTCCGCGCCAGTGGGAGATCATCAATGCGATCATTGAGGATTTCCATTCCGGTCGTGGTGCCAGCGAGGCGACAAGAACCGTATTTGCGGTTGGCGACGAGAAGCAGTCGATCTATTCCTTCCAGGGTGCCGATCCGGCCGGATTTTCCCGGCAACGCAGGAGCGTCAGCGAGCGTGCAAGATCTGCCAGGCAGATATTTGAATCCGTGCCGCTCAATCTTTCCTTCCGTTCCACTCCCGATGTCCTCGCCGCCGTGGATGCAGTATTCGCGATTGAGGAAAATGCACGCGGGCTATCAGCATCAGGCGAGGCAAGCATACATTCCGCCATTCGCGAGAAGGATGCTGGCGAAGTGCGGATCTGGCCCCTCTTCGCAAGTGAAAAGCCGGCAAAGCAAACCGATTGGCTCGCACCAATAGACGCGCCAATTGCCCACGATCCCGCTATCCGCCTTGCCAATCGCATTGCGGCAACCATCAAGGAGTGGATTGGCAATGGTGAGATCCTTCCGGGTCGGGACCGACCGTTGCGCTATGGAGACATCTTGATCCTGGTTCGAAAGCGAGACCGTTTCGTTCCCGCAATAATCCGTGAATTGAAAAGGCGAGGAATGGCAATTGCCGGGGCTGACCGCCTGCATTTGACAGACCATATTGCCGTTGAAGACCTCATGGCTCTGGGTCGCGTGATCTGTCTTCCAGAAGATGATCTGGCGCTTGCCGCCCTGTTGAAGTCACCGATCTGCGGTTTCGACGATGACGAATTGATCGCAATTGCCAGCAACAGGAAAGGCCAGCCACTGATTGAGCGGCTGGTTGAAATTCGCACATCAGACCAGGCCGGTTTGCCGGTCAAGAAGATTGCAGACTGCCTCAGGCTGCTCGATGAACTGCGCAAGGTTTCTGCACGTTCCAGCGTACATCGTTTCTACTCCCATGCCTTGGGTGCGGTGGGATGCAGGGCCGCACTTCTTTCCCGCTTCGGAACCGAGGCGGAAGATGTCATTGATGCGTTCGAGCAGGCAGCGCTTGCCCATGAGAGTGCCGGTGACGGAGGGCTTGAAAGCTTTCTTGCTTCGCTCTCCCGCAATCCGCCGCAGATCAAGCGTGAAATCGACATGAAAAAGGACGAGATCAGGGTCATCACCGCGCATTCGGCCAAGGGCCTGGAGGCGCCGGTCGTGTTCCTGGTGGATCCCTGTTCGCCCGGCCATATCAAGCAACACGCAGCGAATGTCGTGGCATTGTCCAAGGACGACGCGATGGCTGGCTATTTGTGGAGGCAGTCTGGAGCCGCAAACGCGCTTGACGCCAGAATGGAGGAGATCGCGGAAGACGCTGAGGCCGAGTATCGGCGATTGCTCTATGTCGCAATGACCCGCGCTGCCGACCGGCTGATCGTATGCGGCTATCACGGGCTGCGTCCGCCACCGGAACATCATTGGCATTCGATGGTCATGCGTGCGCTTGGCGGGAGTGCGCAGCAGGTCATGGATGCGGAGGGCAATTGCAGCGAATTCATCTGGCGGCAATCAACTCATCCGCAAGATACAAGGTCGGCGGAAACTGAACCGTCAAAGCCTGCAATTGGCCCTGTTGCGTCTGATGACGGCGGGCAGGAGGCACCTCTGCCAGACCTCGTCTTTCCCGGGCCGCTCAAGCCGGAACTTCCACTGCCCAAGCCGCTGAACCCTTCGCTTGCGGGACTTGCGCTTGGCCGGAGGGCCGATGACACTGGCGAAGAAGGCGCAGCGGCGGATGCTGCCGTTCAGCCAACCGACCCGACCTTGCGGCGCAGGGCGCTGGAACGCGGCAATGCTGCTCACAAGTTGCTGCAATATCTGCCGGACCTTGATGCTGGCGACCGGGTTTCGGCTGCGCGCGCTTGGCTTGCGCTCAACCTGCCGGAATGGCCGGTGGAGATGGGAGAACGCATGATTTCGCAGGTTACAGCAATTCTCGATGCCCCCGGCAATGGCGAAATATTCGGACCGGGGAGCAAGGCGGAGGCTGGAATAGCAGGCACCATTACCATTGGTGGGGTTGAATTGCCGGTTTCCGGCCAGGTCGACCGCATTGCGATCAGCGAGAAGGCAGTCATTGTCTGTGATTACAAGACCAACCGGAAGGTCCCTGACGATGATGCGCAGATTGATCCTGCCTATCTGTTGCAGTTGGCGTTGTATCGGGCGCTACTGAAACAGGTATTTCCTGGAAAACAAATTGTCTGCCGACTGATTTGGGTAGAAAACGGAAAAGTGAGCGAGCCGGACGATTGCTGCTCGACCAGGCATTGACCGGTATCACGCCATCGGTTCATGCATATGGCTGAACTGGCGAATGGAAGCGGCACTTGAAGCGGGGTGCTGAATTCCCATCTGGAAAGTGAAATATTCGATTTCACTAATATAACGGCCGGAAGCCGAAAAACGGCGTCTGGCATGAAGGAGTTGAAAATGGCAACGGTAAAGGTCGACAAGAGCAATTTCCAGAGCGACGTGCTGAACAGCGATGTTCCGGTCGTGGTGGACTTCTGGGCCGAATGGTGCGGTCCGTGCAAGATGATTGCACCCAGCCTCGAGGAAATCTCGACCGAGATGGCGGGCAAGGTGAAGATCACCAAGCTCAATATTGACGAAAATCCGGATCTGGCGGCCCAGTATGGCGTGCGCTCAATCCCGACGCTGGTATTGTTCAAGGGCGGCGAACCAGCATCCATGCAGGTTGGTGCCCGGCCGAAGTCGGCACTGGCCGACTGGATCAAGAGCGCAAGCTAAAGCGCTTTTCAAACAAATTGGACAGGATCAAGCCTCGTGTCGTTTCCATGGAATCGGCACGGGGAAAACTCATTGCGGCGGAGTGCCATTTTCGCGCAGAACCTCGCCAATGAGGTAAAGCGAACCGCAGACCATGACCCTGCATGGCCCTGATGCCGACAATTGCCTGACCAGTTCCGAGATTCCCTCATTCAGCGAAGCTGTTGATATCGCGTCGAGCCCGCTTTGGGTTGCGATGGATGCGAGATCGAAAGCGGAAATCGAGGAATCGCTTTCGGCGACCGGAACGGTGACGACCTTGCGTACAAGACCCCTGAAGGCTTCGAGGAACCCGGACGGGTCCTTGGTGTTGATCATGCCGCACAGCATATAGACCGGAAGCGGCCGCTTTTCGTCCAGATCGGCCAGACAGGCAGCGATGACAGCACCTGCGGACGGGTTGTGGCCACCGTCGACCCAGACCTCGGTACCCTGCGGAAAGCGGGAGAGCAGATTGCCCGGTTTCAGGCGCTCCATTCGCCCGGGCCAGACGACCGAGGTCATTGCGCGCTCAAAGGCTTCGTCGGGGATTGCAAGCCCGGAGATCCGCATGGCAGCGATCGCGGTTGCGGCATTGGCCAGCTGATGCTCGCCAGCCAGAACCGGCAGCGGCAGGTCAAGCAGGCCCATGTCATCCTGGTAGACGAAGCGTCCGGCCTGCTCGTAAAATCCGTAGTCGCGCCCGCAAACCATCGATGGCGAGTTGCGCGCTTCGGCGGTGTCGGCAAGGAGATCGTCAATGCCTTCCTGTTGTCGCCCAATGGCGACGGGACGGCCCGGCTTGATGATACCGGCCTTTTCCATCGCGATGGCGGCTACCGTGTCGCCAAGCCAGGCCTGGTGATCGAGCGCAATATTCGTAATTACCGAAACCAGCGGATTGGCAATGACATTGGTTGCATCAAATCTTCCGCCGAGACCTACTTCTATGACGCTGTAATCAGCCGGATTCTCGGCAAACAACACAAACATCACTGCAGAAAGAATCTCGAAAACGGTGATCGCCTCACCATTGTTGGCCTTCGCGACGCGCGAAATCGCATCTTCCAGCAGGGCTTCGCTTACAAGTTTTCCGCCCTGCGGTGAACCAAGTCGGTAGCGCTCATGCCAATTGACGAGATGGGGAGAAGTATGGACATGCACTGTCTTGCCATGCGCTTCCAGAATTGCGCGACAAAAAGCGGTTGTCGAACCCTTGCCATTGGTGCCCGCCACGTGAATGGCTGGCGGAATACGCAAATGCGGGTTGTCCAGTCGTGCCAGGAGCCGTGTGATCCGGTCCAGCGAAAGGTCAAACCCCTTGGGATGAATCGCCGACAGACCGGCAATCAGTGATTCGACGCTCATTCGGTTTCCGCATTGTTTGCGTGAGACTTGCCGGTTGGCTCAGGCCTGTTGGGGAACTTCGCCGGAAACTGCCTCACCCGACGCAGCATCATGCCCGTCATAGCCGAGCAGGATGGGTTCCGGCTTGCGCTTGACGAGAATCCCGACAATGCGGGCAATCGTGGCTTTGAGGTCCTTGCGATTGACCACCATGTCAATCATGCCATGTTCCTCGAGATATTCCGCTGTCTGGAAATTGTCCGGCAGCTTTTCGCGAATGGTCTGCTCGATGACCCTGCGACCGGCAAAACCAATCACTGCGCCCGGTTCGGCGATCTGGATATCACCCAGCATGGCATAAGATGCGGAAACGCCACCGGTTGTCGGGTTGGTAAGCACGACAATATAGGGCGCGCCAGCTTCCTTGAGCATTTCGACAGCGACAGTGGTGCGCGGCAATTGCATGAGGGAGAGAATGCCTTCCTGCATGCGCGCACCGCCCGAGGCTGCAAACAATACCAGAGGGGTAGTGGTTTTGGCGGCTGCCATCATCGCCTTGACGATGGTCTCACCTGCCGCCATGCCCAGTGATCCGCCGATAAAGCGCATGTCGTGGACAACGGCTACCATTTCAATTCCATCAACCTTGCCGCGCGCAGCCAGCACCGAATCATCCATGCCTGTATTGCGACGATGCTCCTTGAGCTTGTCGGCATAGCGCGTCTTGTCACGGAATTTCAGCGGATCCTGGGTAACCGCTGGCGGGTTGATCATCTCGAATTCGGCATTGTCGAAGAAATATTCCAGACGTGCCTGGGCCGAGATGCGCATGTGATAGCCCGAACCCGGGATAACACCCATATTGGCTTCGAGGTCCTTGTGGAAAACCATCTCACCAGTGACAGGACATTTCACCCAAAGATTTTCCGGCATCTGCTTGCGTTGAAGCAGGCTGTTGATCTTGGGGCGTACAAAGCTGGCTATCCAGTTCATCGCTTTAGATTTCCTTTCGGGACACTCTGCCAGTCCGGCAGCATCATCTGACCCTGTATACATGCAGTGCGGCGAAATTTCGCCCCGCCATGGGGTGAAAAAGCCAATTTGGTTAGCATCGGTCGACCCTGCTTGCAAAACCGTCAGGCTGGAGTGACAGGCTTTCGCGAGGCCCGCACGCCCGCAGCCAGTTCGCGCACCAGTTCAAGCACAGCGCCAACAGTTCCTGGCGTTGCCTTGCCTTTGCCGTCAAGGCTGTCACCGATTGCTCCAACAATTGCGGATCCCACGACAACGCCGTCCGCACCAGCGCCAATCGCCCGAGCCTGTTCGGGGGTCCTGACACCAAAGCCCACTGCAACGGGAAGATCGGTCTTCGCCTTTATATGGGCAACCGAAGCGGCAACCTCGGCCGTGTCGGCGCGGCAGACCCGGTGATGCCGGTAATCGAAACATAATAGACGAAACCGGACGTGTTTTTCAAAACCCGCTCCAGCCGCTTTGCATCGGTTGTAGGTGTGGCGAGGCGAATGAAATTGAGCCCGGCTGCGAGTGTGGGAACACAAAGCTCACTGTCTTCTTCCGGTGGAAGATCGACGATGATCAAGCCATCAACACCGGCAGCCTTGGCGTCGGCGAGAAACCGTTCACTGCCGTAAATGTAGATTGGATTGTAATAACCCATCAGGATAACGGGTGTATCAGGATCGCCCTGGCGAAATTCCTTCACCATTTTCAGCGTCTTGACCATGTTCTGTCCAGCCATCAACGCACGGCGTCCGGCGAGCTGCACTGCCGGACCATCCGCCATCGGATCTGAAAACGGCATGCCAAGCTCGATCAGATCAGCGCCGGCGCCGGGAAGGCCGCGGATGATTTCAAGCGATGTATCGTAATCGGGATCGCCCGCCGTGACAAAAGTGACAAGCGCGGGGCGGCCTTCTGCCTTGAGGGCAGCAAAACGGGTATCAATGCGTGTGGTCATGCGCCTGGTCCAGATTTCAGAGTTCAAAGCCGAGATGCTTGCTGACGGTGAAGACATCCTTGTCGCCACGGCCACAGAGATTCATGACGATAATCTGGTCCTTTCGCATCCCGGGGGCGCGCTTGATGACCTCAGCCAGTGCGTGGGAAGGTTCCAGAGCCGGAATGATGCCCTCCAGCCGACAAAGCAGCTGAAACGCCTCCAATGCCTCGGTATCCATGATCGGGACATATTCGACGCGACCCGTATCCTTGAGCCAGGAATGCTCGGGGCCGATACCGGGATAGTCCAGACCAGCGGATATGGAATGGCCTTCCTTGATCTGGCCGTCAGCGTCCTGAAGCAGGAAGGTACGGTTGCCATGGAGAACACCGGGAGTACCAGCGGTAATCGAGGCACAGTGCTCATCACCGTCAAGGCCATGACCGCCCGCTTCCACGCCAATGATCTCGATTTCCTTGTCATCGAGGAAAGGATGAAACAGACCGATGGCGTTGGAGCCACCGCCTACCGCGGCAATCAGCATGTCCGGCAGGCGTCCTTCGGCTTCCAGCATCTGGCCACGCAATTCCTTGCCGATGACCGACTGGAAATCGCGAACCAGCTCCGGATAGGGATGCGGGCCTGCTGCGGTGCCGATGATGTAATAGGTGTCGCGAACATTGGTAACCCAGTCGCGAAGGGCTTCATTCATCGCATCCTTGAGCGTACCGGCGCCGGAGGTGACCGGCATGACCTCGGCACCCAGGAGCTTCATGCGAAACACGTTGGGCGACTGGCGCTCGACATCGGTCTTGCCCATGTACACCACACAGGGATAGCCGAACCGCGCTGAAACCGTGGCAGATGCCACGCCGTGCTGCCCAGCCCCCGTCTCGGCAATGATGCGGGTCTTTCCCATTCGCCGGGCAAGCAGGATCTGACCAAGGCAATTGTTGATCTTGTGGCTTCCGGTGTGGTTCAGCTCGTCGCGCTTGAAGTAGATTTTTGCACCGCCAAGATGCTGGGTCAGCCTTTCGGCAAAATACAGCGGCGAGGGGCGGCCCGTATAATGCTTGTTCAGGTTTTCGAGCTCTGCATGAAAGGCCGGGTCATTCTTGGCATCGCGATAGGCCTGCTCGAGTTCGAGGATGAGCGGCATCAGTGTTTCGGCAACATAGCGTCCGCCGAAAATTCCGAAATGGCCGCTCTCGTCGGGTCCTGTGCGGAACGAATTGGGTTCGACTGGTTTTGTCACGCTATGCCTGCTCCTGTTTCATCCTGCATGGTGGCTTGATATGCCACCCGGCTTTTTTCAACGGCCATTTGCAATTGCATCCATTTTCCGGGCTTGCGCAAGCAAACTGCTAATTTTGTCAGGGTCCTTCCTGCCGGGCGAGGATTCGACCCCTGACGAGATATCAATGCCGGGCGGCCTGACCCGGCAATCGCCTTTTCCAGATTTTCCGGTCCAATCCCACCCGAAAGCATGTATGGCAGGTCCGGGTCAAGCCCGTCCATCAGCGACCAATCGAAGGATACACCATTGCCCCCGGGCAGATCCGATCCCTTTGGCGGTTTTGCATCGAAAAGAAAGCAATCGGCAATTCCGAGATAGGGCGCAAATGCCTTCAGGTCGTCAGCTGAGCGTATGGAAAATGCCTTGATTGCGGGAAGTGCGTATTTCGCCTTCAAGGCCGCGATCCGCTGTGGCGTCTCCCTGCCGTGAAACTGCAGCATGTCCGGCTGCATGATCGACACGATTGCATCCATCGCGTCATCGCTTTCGTCGACGGTAACTGCAACGGTCAGCACGCGCCCGCGCGCGCGCTCAGCCAGGGTTGCAGCCTGAACAGGGGTGACATTGCGCGGGCTTTTTTCAAAGAAGATGAAGCCGGCATGCGAAGCGCCGCCGTCAATGACAGCGTCAAGAGCCTCAGCCGTGGAAAGTCCGCAAATCTTGATGTCCATGCTGCCCATCATCCTCAACCGTCATACTGCCATGCGACGGTTTCACGTGCCAGAAATGGCACTGCGAGTCCATATGCGAGGCCAATTCCGCCGCCCGACCAATCATCAGATAACGCGAAACCAACGAAAGGCCAGTCCGAGCAGGGCGGCGATGACGAGCATGGATATCGAAATCACCAGAAACGCATGCGGGTCGTTGATGCCCGGAATACCACCGACATTCATGCCTAGCATGCCAGCCAGCAGGGACAACGGAAGAAAGACTGCGGCGACCACGGACAGGACGACCATCTGGCGGTTCATCCGTTCGGCCCGCGCATCCATGATCTCGTCATGCACCACCGATGCGCGCTCGCGGACCATTTCAAGTTCTTCATTCATCCGCAAGATGCGATCAGAAGCCTCGCGCAAGCGGCTGCGATCGCGTTCCTGCATCCATGTCAGATCCTCGATCTCGAGGGTCGTCAGGGCATCGCGTTGCGGTGACATGAAGCGGCGCAGCGCGATCGAGCTGCGGCGCAGTTCGGCAAGTTCGCGGCGGTGGGGAACGGTGCTGCCATTGACGCTTACAAGCTCCAGCGCGTCGATGCGCTCGCTCAGATCGGCAATGACGGGTTCCATGTTGTCGGCAATACGCAGGGCAAGACGCGCAATCAGTTCGCCCGGTGTCGAGGGGCAATGGCCCTTGCGGATGGCGCTCACCAGTTCACGCGTTGCCACCAGCGGCCTGACCCAGATGCCGAGAACGGTATTGGCCGTCATCCAGAACCGAACCGAAATCATGTCTTCCGGCTCGGAACCGGGATTGAGATTGACGCCACGAAGGTTGAGCAGGATTCCGTCTTCGCCCTGCATGCTGGTGCGCGGCCGGGTTTCATCGGCAAACAGCGTGTCCAGGACGAGCGCATCCACCGTGCCACTGGCCGTCAAGGCGGTAGCCGGTTCGCTGTCGCGCTGGCAATGCAGCCAGACAAAACCACCGGGTTTGCGTTTTCCACGCTGTGGCTGGTCGGCCGATGCGAAATGCTCAATCGCCAGCGATGGCGGAATTTCCACCCCACCGCCCTTGCCGTCAAAGTGAAAGGCGAACCCTGTGTGAAGTTTTCCGGCTGATCCATGTCAGTCGAGCCTTATCGAATGAAGTTTTGCGCCATTGCGACGCAACCAGGATTTGTGCCGCTCCATCTGCGGACAGATGTCGCGCACAAGGTCCCAGAATGCCTGGCTGTGGTTCATCTCGCGAAGATGGGCGACTTCATGGGCTGCGAGGTAGTCCAGCACTTCGGGCGGTGCCATTATGATACGCCAGGAAAAGGAAAGCGTCCTGGTTGTCGAGCATGATCCCCAACGGCTGGTAGTGTCGGTGATACGGATGGTCCTGGCGCGCACCCCCAGCGACCGGCAATGCCGGTCCACTGCAAGGTTGAGTTGTTCGCGCGCACGTGCCTTGAGGAAGGCAGCCAGCTTTCCTGCCACCCGGGATGGTTCGCCCGGCACCAGCAATGCCGGTTCTCCAGCCACCTCGCGCGCCTCGACGACCCCGCGCAGGCGATCAAGATGAATGATGCGGTGGTCAATGCCGAGATAGGGCACCAATGCTCCGCTATCTGCCTCGACAGGTTGCGGGATACGGGCGATGCGCGTGGCAATCCAGTTCTGATTGCGGGCAATGAACTGGTCGACCTGCTTGTCGCTGACATGCGGAGGAATGGTAACCTTCAGCGCCTTGCCGCCTGGTACGATGCGCAATGTCAACCGCGTTGCACGCGCGCTTTCGACAACGCTGACCGGCAGGACGGCACCATCAGCCACCACTTCACGGGCCTGTCTCTTGGAGGGTGGTCTTGCAGAAAAGAAGCGCATCGGTTCCTGGCAAACTGGATTTGGCAGAAGGCGCAGTATAGCCGATTCGCCGAACCCGAAGACGCAAAACGGGACCCGTGGGCCCCGTATCTTGCTGATTATGCCTGAACTCAGACTTCCGGTACGCTGCGGCGGCCCTTTGGACCAGCAGGACCATCATCGGATGTATCAGACGATTTCCGGGCATTGTGAGCCTTGCGGAACGCTTCGAACTCTTCCGAATCGCGCGCACGGCGCAGTTCACGAAGATATTCGTCGAATTCGGCGCGCATCTCATCAAGCTTGCGACGCTCTTCTTCGAGGCGCTCCAGTTCGCCATCACGCCATTCATCAAAGGCTACATTGCCGGTACGGGCGCTGAAGCCGTTACGCTTGTGGCCGCAACCGCGACCCCAGGAGCCGGAGAATGACTGACCTGCCCTGTCTGTGGCGCGATTGACATTCGACTTGAATTCCTCAAGCCGGTCGCCCCAAAGGATATAGGCAAGCATGGCAAGACCAAGTGGCCAGAACACCATGAAGCCGATAATCATCATCGCGATGGTTACCGGGGTCCATGCCGGACGGACAAATGCGGTGTGTGTCATGAAATGATCACCCCTTCTTCTGAACGAAGGCGGTATTGCCTTCCCGTTTCAGTTGGGGATCAAATCGTCGTGAATCAAGTTACGTTAGGGAATTTTCTCCTGACCCCGGATTGCCACCATACAATCAGAGCCGGCTCACAATCATGCTATGCCCGCATATCCCGCTTCTGGCGAAACGGGAAATGCTACAGGGAATTGTCCATCAGGCCTTGATCGACTTCCGGGTTGAGGCGGGTTTCTTGCGGGCCTGCATCGACTGGTCATTCGACAGCATGAAGTCACGAATGCGTGGTGAAATTTCCGCGCGGAACCGCGAGCCGTTGAAGACGCCGTAATGACCGACTTTTGGCTGCATGTAGTGAACACGCTTTTCCTCTGGCAGGTTCAGGCACAATTTGTGTGCCGCCCTTGTCTGGCCCAGACCGGAAATGTCGTCATTCTCGCCTTCCACTGTCATCAGTGCGGTCGTGGTAATGGCCGAACAATCGACGCGGGTGCCGCGGTGCATCAATTCACCTTTCGGCAGCGCATGCCGGACAAATACAGCATCGACCGTTTGGAGGTAGAATGCGGCATCCAGGTCCATGACTGCGAGATATTCGTCATAGAATTCGCGGTGCTTTTCGGCTGAATCGCCGTCATCGCGAACCAGATGCGCGAAGAATTCCTGATGTGCCACGATATGGCGATCCAGGTTCATCGACATGAAGCCAGAAAGCTGGAGAAAGCCGGGATAGACGTCGCGCATGAAGCCAGGATGGGGAAATGGCACATTCATGATGACATTGTCGCGGAACCAGTCGATGCCCTTGTCTTCCGCGAGCTTGTTGACCGCAGTCGGGTTCTCGCGGGTGTCAATGGGACCACCCATGAGGGTCATTGAAGCTGGTGCGTGCTGATCCTTGCGCGCTTCCATGAGCGCTACCGCGGCCAGAACCGGAACGGATGGCTGGCAAACTGCCATGACATGGGTGTTCGAACCGAGGAAATGCAGGATCGACATCACATAGTCGATGTAATCGTCCAGATCGAAACTGCCATCGGTTACCGGAACCATGCGGGCATCAATCCAGTCGGTTATGTAGACATCACCATGCTGGACCATTTCCTCGACGGTGCCGCGCAGCAAGGTGGCATAGTGGCCGGACATGGGCGCGACGATAAGGATTCTCGGACCTGCGCTCTTGCCTTCGGGCAGGGCGCGCTGAAAATGGATGAGGTTGCAAAAAGGCCGCTTCCAGACAATCTTCTCGGTAACGGGAACGGCCATTCCGTTGACTTTGGTTTCGGTAATGCCGAATTCCGGTTTTCCATAGCGGCGGGTTACGCGCTCGAAGACCTCCGCCGAAGCAGCCATCTGTTTGCCGAAATTGGTGTGGGAGGCCGGATTGACCGGATTGGAGTAGAACAGACGCGTTGCGTCTGCTGCAGCGCGCCAGGGACCAAGCACTGCGTGGGACATTTCATAAAGCATGTAATACATCGTCGCCTGCTTTCATTATTGGTGCGGATTTCCAGTGAAACCGGTCCGCACCTTCGGCGGTGCATTATTTTGCACTGCACTCGATTGTGCAAGTGCGAAATGAGTCTAATCGAGACAAAGCTGGAAAGACGGGGAGCAGAAATCAGGGCGCGAGCGAGGTCGGCGCTCTTCTGTCAGTTTATCGTTGATACGATTTCATCGACAATCTGCTGTGCTGCCAGGCGAGGATCAGCCGCGCCGGTAACGGGACGGCCCACCACAAGATGCGAGGCACCAGCAGCCATTGCCTGGGATGGTGTGGCCACGCGCTTCTGGTCGCCATGATCGCTACCTGCAGGCCGGACACCGGGGGTAACCAGCGCCATGGATGGTCCCAGTATCGTGCGCATCGCCATGGCTTCCTGTGGAGAGCAGACAATTCCGCCCATTCCCGCTTCGCGTGCCTGCATTGCGCGCTTGCCAACAAGGTCTGTTACGCTACCGGAATAACCTGCATCAGCGATGTCCGCATCGTCCATGGAAGTCAGGACGGTGACGCCCAGAAGGCACAGATTGCTGCCCTTCGCCGCCGAAACGGCTGCCTTCATGGCCTCGGGATAGGCATGCAGGGTCAGCATGTCGACACCAAGCGCAACCGCGCTTTCCACCGCCTTTGCCACCGTGTTGTCGATATCCAGCAGCTTCATGTCGAGAAAGACCTTGTGACCTTCAGCCTTCAGTTCGCGGGCAAGCTCGATGCCACCTGCAAGTGCCAGCTGGTAGCCGATCTTGTAATTGGTCGCGGCCCCGGCAATCCTGCGAACCATGTCGCGGGCTTCATCCACAGACGGCAGGTCGAGCGCCACAATCAGCCGGTCACGAAAAACATCTTCCTTGATCGCCATACCCTGCTCCTGTTCGAATCACTGCCGCGGATCAGCCACGCGCGGAAAAGGCGGCGGACTTTTCGGCTACCGAACGCGCCAAGGCATCAAGAAAGCCTGATGCACGCTTGTCGGTCAATTCATCCATGTCGTCAAAGGCATTTTCTGCGTTTGCCACCGCAAGCTGCTCGGTCAGAACCAGTGCACCTACATTGACGAGGATGGCGCGCAAATGGTTGAGGCCACGAATACCGCCATAGGCACCCGGTGAAGCCGATGCGATGGCAAAGATCTTGCCGCGATAGGGAACCAGTTTTCCATGCTGATCAGAGCCGACACGGCTGATCCAGTCGATGGTGTTCTTCATCAATGGCGTCACAGAGGTATTGTATTCTGGCGAGACGAGAACAACACCGTCATGCTCATGAAACAGCCGCGCCAGTTTGCGGGCATTTTCAGGCTGACCCTTTTGCGTCTCAAGATCGGCATCGTAAATCGGTAACGGGTAATCGGCCAGCGATATGCGTGTCACATCACATTCAAGCAGCGATAGATGCTTGGTCAGCGTTGCGGCCAATCGCACATTGTGGGAGCCGGATCTGTTCGAACCTGGAAGAACCAGTATCCTGGGAGTTTTCATCAAAAATATCCGGTTGGTGCGGAGCTGCTCAATCTGCCAGCCCGTCGAGGAAATTCTTCATCTTTGAAAAGAAACCGCTTGATTCGGGATTGTTGTTTTCCGACGAAATCTTGTTGAACTCCTCCAGCAATTCGCGCTGGCGGCGTGTCAGGTTTTGCGGGGTTTCAACCGCGACCTGGATATAGAGATCACCATGATTGCTGGTACGCATGACCGGCATTCCCTTGCCCTTCAGCCGGAACTGCTTGCCGGTCTGCGTGGCTTCAGGAACCTTCACCCGCGTCTTGGCACCATCAAGCGTGGTAACCTCGAACTGGCCACCCAGTGCTGCTGTCGTCATCGACACAGGTATGCGGCAGAACAGATCGGCACCATCACGCTGAAAGAATTCATGCGGCCTGACCGAAAGAAATATATAGAGATCACCCGCCGGTCCACCGCGTGCGCCCGCTTCACCCTCACCAGCGAGGCGAATACGCACGCCATCCTCGATGCCCGCCGGAATGTTCACCGACAGCGTACGTTCCCGCGTTACCCTGCCCTGGCCATGGCATTTGCCACAGGGGTCGGAAATCACCTCGCCCCGCCCCTGACAGGTCGGGCAGGTGCGCTCGATCGAGAAAAAGCCGGATGCAGCCCTTACCCTGCCAGAGCCTGAACAGGTCGCGCAGGTCTTCGGCGACGAGCCGGGTTTTGAACCGGAGCCAGAACAGGTTTCGCAGGTGATCGCGGTCGGCACCGAAATTTCGGCATTCTTCCCGGCCCACGCCTCTTCGAGCGTGACTTCCATGTTGTAGCGCAGGTCAGCGCCACGCTCACGACCGCCCGAACGCGCGCGACCGCGACCGCCCATCATCTCGCCGAAAATGTCCTCGAAAATGTCGGAAAAGGCGCTGGCACCACCGCCGCCAAAACCACCGCCCATGCCGCCATTGCCCTGTTCGAAGGCTGCATGGCCAAAACGGTCATAGGCCGAACGCTTTTGTGGGTCCTTCAGGACCTCATAGGCTTCGTTCAATTCCTTGAACTTGGCCTCGGCCGTTGCATCACCCGGATTTCGGTCGGGGTGAAATTGCATCGCCTTCTTTCGAAACGCGCTCTTCAGCGCCTTTTCGTCGACGCCACGTTCGACGCCCAATGTCTCGTAATAATCAGACTTGGCCATTCCGCATTGCGCTCCCAGGATCTTTCCGTTCGGTCATCCCGAATGTGGACACAAAAGCACCCCTGAAGGCGCTTTTCGACGCTTTCAGGGGTGTTGCTTGCATGGAATCGTCAGGCCGATTTCTTTTCGTCGTCGTCGATTTCCTCGAAATCGGCGTCAACGACATCTTCGTCCTTTGATGCGTCGGAGGCTGCGTCTGATTCAGCCGCCTCCTTCTGGCTTGCCTCGTAGATGGCCTGGCCGAGCTTCATCGACGCAGTGGCCAGGCTTTCCGACTTGGCCTTGATGTCCTCGGCATCGCCGCCTTCAATGGAGGTGCGCAGATCGGCGATTGCCGTCTCGATCTCCTGCTTGACGTCGGCAGATACCTTGTCGCCGTGCTCGGACAACGACTTTTCCGAAGAATGCAGCAGCGATTCGGCCTGGTTCTTCGCCTCTACTGCGTCGCGCTTCTTCTTGTCTTCCTCGGCATGTGCCTCGGCATCCTTGACCATCTTCTCGATGTCCTCATCGGACAGACCGCCCGACGCCTTGATCGAGATCTGCTGTTCCTTGCCGGTTCCCTTGTCGCGGGCAGAAACATTGACGATGCCGTTGGCGTCGATGTCGAAAGTGACTTCGATCTGCGGCATGCCGCGCGGTGCCGGTGGAATACCCATCAGGTCAAACTGGCCGAGCATCTTGTTGTCAGCCGCCATTTCACGCTCGCCCTGGAAGACCCGGATGGTAACCGCTGCCTGATTGTCATCGGCAGTCGAGAAGACCTGGCTCTTCTTGGTCGGGATCGTGGTATTGCGATCGATGAGGCGGGTGAACACACCGCCCAGCGTTTCAATGCCGAGCGAGAGCGGGGTGACATCCAGCAGCAGCACGTCCTTGACGTCGCCCTGCAGAACACCGGCCTGAATGGCGGCACCCATCGCAACGACTTCATCAGGATTGACGCCCTTGTGCGGTTCCTTGCCGAAGAAGTCCTTCACTACCTGCTGGATTTTCGGCATGCGTGTCATGCCGCCGACCAGAACGACTTCGTCGATTTCCGCGGCCTTCAGACCGGCATCCTTGAGCGCTGCCTTGCACGGCTCGATGGTACGCTTGACCAGTGCCTCGACGAGCGATTCGAACTTTGCACGGGTCAGCTTCATCGTCAGGTGCTTGGGACCAGACTTGTCAGCGGTGATGAAGGGCAGGTTGATTTCGGTCTGCGAACCGGATGACAGTTCGATCTTGGCCTTTTCGGCTGCTTCCTTCAGGCGCTGCAACGCCATCTTGTCGGTCTTGAGGTTGATGCCCTGCTCTTTCTTGAACTCTTCGGCGAGGTAGTCCACGAGCAGCATGTCGAAGTCTTCACCGCCGAGGAATGTGTCGCCATTGGTCGACTTCACCTCGAAGACGCCATCGCCGATTTCCAGGATCGAGATATCGAATGTACCGCCACCAAGGTCATAGACCGCAATGGTCTTGCCCTCGGTCTTGTCGAGACCATAGGCAAGGGCAGCAGCAGTCGGCTCGTTGATGATGCGCAATACGTCAAGGCCGGCAATCTTGCCTGCATCCTTGGTTGCCTGGCGCTGGGCGTCGTTGAAATAGGCGGGAACCGTAATGACGGCCTGTTCGACCTTTTCGCCGAGATAGGCTTCCGCGGTTTCCTTCATTTTCTGGAGGATCATTGCGGAAATCTGCGACGGCGAGGATTTCTGGCCACCGGCTTCGACCCATGCATCGCCATTGTCGCCCTTGACGATCTGGTAGGACACAAGATCCTTGTCCTTGGCGATGATCTTGTCGTCGTAACGGCGGCCAATCAGGCGCTTTACGGCAAACAGGGTGTTTTCAGGATTGGTGACTGCCTGCCGTTTTGCCGGCTGGCCAACGAGGCGTTCGCCATCATCGGTAAATGCCACCATGGAAGGCGTTGTGCGCGCGCCTTCGGAATTTTCGATTACCTTGGGTTCCTTGCCGTCCATGACGGCAACGCATGAATTGGTGGTTCCAAGGTCGATACCAATAACCTTTGCCATTTCTATATGCTCCTTGCTAGCAAACGACCGGGACCCTGTTGAGGCATTCCCCTTGGCCGCTCCTTGTGGATGATTGGCAACTGCACGGGACAATTGCGTTGCCGCGTATATAAGAAGGTCACATCAATGCTGCAAGATTGCCAAATGGCGAATCACTGCAGGATGTTGCAGAGTCTGGCTGTTCTTATGGACAAAGAAACGATTCTTGCCAAATTTATCAAGCTGAGCGCTGCTTGAATTGCCACCCTGGCGATGCAAATAGGCATTCATCAGACCGAATCAAGCCGAGACCATGCCGGACAGACACGACATGCAGGTATTGCCAAACGGGGTTCACTGGATACCGGGTTATCTCGACATCGAAGCGCAGCGTGCATTGCTCGATGACATTCGCGAGGTGGTTCGCCAGGCACCGCTCTTTGTTCCGGCAATGCCTGGAACCGGCAAACCGATGAGCGTGCGCATGACCAATTGCGGCCAGCTTGGATGGGTAACCGACAAGGCCCGCGGCTATCGCTATCAGCCAACCCATCCACATACGGGGAAGCCCTGGCCAACCATGCCGCAAAGCCTGACACGAATCTGGACAGAATTGGCATCCTTTCCGAAGCCGGCCCAGGCCTGCCTCGTCAATTTCTATGATGAAAACGCGAAGATGGGTTTGCACCAGGACCGCGACGAACGCGATCTTTCTGCACCGGTCATATCGATCTCGCTGGGCGACACCTGCCTTTTCCGCGTCGGGGAAACCACGCGATCCGGCCGCACAACATCATTTCGTCTGTCGAGTGGCGATGCCGTGATCCTTTCCGGCCCCTCGCGGCTCGCCTTTCACGGGGTAGACCGGATTTATCCCGACAGCTCGGCGCTGCTGAAAAACGGTGGCCGCATCAATTTGACAATGCGTGTGGTGGAATGATGTTTGGCGCGTGGAAGAGCGGTCAGCGCCCCTGCCTACAGCTTGCGTAGCGCGACATGCTCGATCAGGTGATCAGCGCCCTTGCGCAAGACGAGATCAGCGCGCGGTCTCGTCGGCAGGATGTTGTCGTGCAGGTTGACGAGGTTGATATTGGTCCAAAGCTCCTGCGCAATGGATAGCGCCGCATCTTCCGACAATTGCGAATAGCGATGGAAGAATGACAATGGATTCGTGAAGGCCGTTTCTCGCAGCCGCATGAAACGGGAAATATACCAGCGCTCGATCAGCTTCTCCTCCGAATCGATATAGATCGAGAAGTCGAAGAAGTCCGATACCACGGGTATCGCTTTTCCTTCCTTTGGCAATTCGCGTGACTGGAGCACGTTGATGCCTTCGAAAATCAGAATGTCGGGGCTGTCGATCACCTCGAATTCACCAGGCAGAACGTCATAGGTCAAATGGGAATAGAGCGGCGCCTCAACCCTGCCGGCGCCTGCCTTGATGTCGGAAAGGAAGCGCAGGATGGCCCCGACATCATAACTTTCAGGAAATCCCTTGCGGTTCATCAGATTGCGTTCGCGCAGAACTGCATTCGGGTGCAGGAAACCATCGGTAGTTACAAGTGCAACACGCGGGCTGGACGGCCAGCGGCCCAGAAGTTCCTTGAGAATGCGAGCCGTGGTCGATTTGCCCACAGCAACCGAACCGGCAATTCCGATGATGAACGGGGTCTTGGCACCTTTAACATTGAGAAACCGGCTGCGCTGGCGAAACAATTCCTGGCTTGCCTCGACATGGGCGGAAAGCAGGCGGGACATGGAAAGGTAGATATGGCGTACCTCTTCCAGGGATACCGGATCGTTTAGCGAGCGCAGGCGCTTGACCTCGTCCTCGCTCAGGGTGAGCGGTGTATCGGCCCGAAACTCCGCCCATTCGGCTGCGGTGAAAAACCGGTAGGGCGAGAGATTGCGCTTGCCGGTGCGGCCAGGCGCATCCATTTCCCAGAATTCACCAAGATCGAGATTGGCTGACTGTTCCACGCCCTGATCCAAGACTTCACCCCGGTCCTAGGTCTTGTTTCCGGGACGTGCAGCCTTTTCGGCAAGTCCGGATTGGGCAGTGCGGCTTTCAAGCTCGGCCATTACATCTGACAATGATACGTTGCTGGCACGAAGCAGAACGAGAAGATGATACAGAACGTCGGCAGCCTCCTTGGTCAGTTCGCCACGGTCACCGCTTGCTGCTGCAATCGCTGCCTCGACAGCTTCCTCACCCAGTTTCTGCGCGCATTTGTTGACGCCCCTGCCAATCAAGCTGGCCGTATAGGACGAGCCATCGGCAACGGAGGCGCGCCGGGCAATCGTTTCATCAAGATCGGTGAGGGTGAACATCAAGGAATGCCCTGCTCCTGTCAGCCTGAAACAAGTTTCAATCCAGTCTTACCGGAATTCCTGCCATCTGCATATGCTGCTTGGCCTGTCCGATGGTGAACTCGCCGAAATGAAAGATCGAGGCGGCCAATACTGCGCTGGCATGGCCGTCGCGAATGCCCTCCACCAGATGATCGAGCGTACCGACCCCGCCGGAGGCGATAACCGGCACCCGCACGGCATCGGCAATGGCCCGTGTCAGGGCAATGTCATAGCCGGACTTGCGCCCATCCTGGTCCATCGAGGTCAGCAATATCTCACCAGCGCCGAGTTCGGTGACACGAATTGCAAACTCAATGGCGTCAATGCCCGTGGGAGTGCGACCGCCATGGGTAAAAATTTCCCAACGCCCGGCTTCGCCTTTGCCAGAAACCCTCTTCGCATCGATCGCAACAACAATGCACTGATTGCCAAACTTGTCCGCTGCTTCGGCCACGAATTCCGGCCGCCTGACTGCTGCGGTATTGATCGAAACCTTGTCGGCACCTGCCTGCAAAAGCCTGCGGATATCGGCAACCTCGCGCACACCGCCACCCACCGTAACCGGCATGAAACAGTGTTCTGCAGTCTGGGTGACGACATCAAGAATGATCGAGCGATTGTCTGACGACGCGGTAATGTCGAGAAAGGTCAGTTCATCGGCACCAGCGGCGTCATAGGCCTTGGCTGCCTCGACCGGGTCACCGGCGTCAATCAGGTCGACAAAGGAAACACCCTTGACGACGCGGCCATCCTTCACATCGAGGCAGGGAATCACGCGGGCTTTCAGGCTCATGAAACCCCCTTCAGAACGGCCAATGCTGCCACCGGGTCTATTCGCCCGTCATAGAGCGCACGGCCGGATATCGCGCCTTCCAGCTTGGCTGCATCAGGCATTGTCATGCGGTGGATATCCTCCATCGAGGCGAGACCCCCCGATGCAATTACCGGGATCGATACCGCCTCGGCCAGTGCAATGGTCGAAGCCCAGTTGATCCCGGCCAAAACGCCGTCACGATCAATATCGGTGTAGATGATGGCAGCCACGCCTGCACCCTCGAAGCGCTGTGCCAGTTCTACCACACCCAGTTGCGAGGCCTCGGCCCAGCCTTCGACGGCGACCCTTCCGCCCCTTGCATCAATGCCAACGGCGATCTTTCCGGGGAAACGCCTGCAAGCCTCCTTCACCAGATCGGGATCGCGAACCGCAACCGTTCCCAGAATGACGCGTGCCAGACCCTTTTCCAGCCAGCTTTCAATATGGGCGAGGGTGCGGATGCCGCCTCCCAATTGTACCGGGTTACTGGTGGTTTCGAGGATTGCCTCAACGGCAGCGCCATTGACCGACTGTCCCTCGAAAGCACCATTGAGGTCGACCACATGTAGCCAGGAAAATCCCTGTCTTTCAAAGGCAAGTGCCTGCCTGGAGGGGCTTTCATTGTAGATGGTGGCAGAATCCATCTCGCCCAGTTTCAGGCGCACGCATTTGCCATCCTTGAGGTCAATCGCGGGGAAAAGGATCATCGGGTCAGGGCTTCCATTTGAGGAAATTGCCGATCAGGGCCAGGCCAAGCTTCTGGCTCTTTTCCGGGTGGAACTGGGTGCCAACCATGTTGTCACGCCCGACTATGGCCGTGACCTGGCCACCATAATCCGTGACGGCAATTCGCTCTTGCGGTTTTTCAACGGCAATATGGTAGGAATGCACGAAATAGGCGTGCCAGCCTTCCAGCCCTGTGGGGATTCCGTCAAGCAAGGGATGCCGGTTCAAGACTTCCAGCGTGTTCCAGCCTATCTGGGGAATCTTGAGGTTCGAATCGGCAGGTGAAATCTCGACGACGTCGCCGGCAATCCAGCCGAGACCGGGCGTAACGGTCTTTTCCAGCCCACGGCTGGCCATCAATTGCTGGCCGACGCAAATACCCAGAAAAGGGCGCGCCCTTGCACCAACACTATCTTGAATGGCGTCAACCATGCCCGGCACCGAATCAAGTCCGGTGCGACAGTCGGCGAATGCTCCAACGCCCGGTAATACAATCCGGTCAGACTTTGCCACACGATCAGGATCGCTGGTCAGTGCTATATCGGCGACAAGGGCAGATTCGCGCGCTGCCCTTTCAAATGCCTTCAAGGCCGAATGCAGGTTTCCCGATCCGTAGTCGACAATTGAAACTCGCATCATCTGGCAGGCTCGTCCCCGAATATTCCAATTACCGGCCCCGCGCCCTGAACTGTGCCCGATGAAGTCCTGGTCCATTGCTGGCTGACAATTTCACTTGTCATCAAAGGCTCGTTCGCAAGTCCATCCCTGCCATACCAGCGCAGTTCCGCATCTTCCAGACTATCTGCCTCAACAAGGCCAACTTCGTTCCAACCAGCCTGTTCCAGTTTGCGACGGCGCAATTGATTGCCTTCGAGAAACAGGAAAATTCCGGGAATGGCAGACAGAACGGTTGAAGACGGGTCGGAAGCGATGACGCCATAGGTCGCGATCGAGGCGACGATCAGCATATATGCGATGAAGGCAAACCATAGCCGGTGCCAAAGCAGCCATATTGCCGGGATCAACAATGCCAGGAGGGCCACTCCATCCCTGATGAAGCGGTCCCTTTCGCCCTCCCTTGCATCGGGTGGCATATGTATCGTGTATGTTGCCATGCAACCGTCATAGCGATGGATGCCGCATTGCACAAGAATGAGCTTCGGTTTCGCCGCCTCTATGCGCTCAGTGTACCCTTGGTTGAGGGAATGGCATCGGGCTGGCGGAGATCGGGCTCGATTGCAGCGCGCAAGGCGCGAGCTACCGCCTTGAAACAGGTTTCGGCAATGTGGTGATTGTTTTCACCATAATGGTTGCAGACATGCAGGGTGATACCGGCATTCTGTGCCAGAGCCTGGAAGAATTCGCGGAACAATTCTGTGTCGAAGCTGCCGATCTTGCCCTGGCTGAACACCACCTGCCAGATCAGGTACGGCCTGCCGGAAACATCCACCGCGGCGCGTGTCAGGGTTTCGTCCATTGCCAGGTCTATGGATGCATAGCGCATGATGCCGGTCCGCTGACCGAGTGCACGCGTTATGGCCTGTCCCAGCGCAATGCCGGTGTCTTCCGTCGTGTGATGATCATCGATATGCAAATCGCCATTGGCGCGTATCGTCATGTCGATCAGCGAATGGCGCGACAGCTGTTCCAGCATATGGTCGAGAAAGCCGATCCCCGTGGAAATGTCATATTTCCCGGTGCCGTCGAGATTGACCGTAACCTCGATGGCGGTTTCCTTCGTCGTCCGGCTGATTTGGGCTGTTCGAACAGCTTTTGATGCCATGGTCTTCACTCCGCGATTGCCGCCGCTCTTAGCAGCAGGAAGTTGAAAAAGCCATAACCGTACCATGCCCGGCAACAGGCTTTGGTTTGCATTGCCGCAAAAAACACCTAGATAAGCGGCTCGAAACTGCCAACCCCAACCCGATCTCCGGACCCTGCACCACGGACGCCATGACAAACGCAAGCGAAATATCCATGCATGCAACCACGATTGTGACCGTCCGCAAGGACGGAAAGGTGGTGATTGCGGGCGACGGACAAGTAAGCCTCGGACAAACGGTGATGAAGGGCAATGCCCGCAAGGTTCGCCGTCTTGGAAAGGGCGATGTGATTGCAGGTTTTGCCGGAGCAACGGCAGACGCCTTCACGCTGCTTGAGCGGCTGGAAGCCAAACTTGAACAATATCCCGGACAATTGACCCGGGCCTGTGTCGAACTTGCCAAGGATTGGCGCACCGACCGGTATTTGCGTCGCCTCGAAGCGATGATGCTGGTCGCGGACAAGGATGTGAGCCTTGCCATCACCGGAAATGGCGATGTGCTGGAACCGGAACAGGGCGTGATGGCCATCGGTTCGGGAGGCAATTACGCGCTTGCCGCGGCGCGGGCGCTGATCGACACCGACAAGAGTGCCGAGGAAATCGCGCTCAAGGCAATGACGATTGCTTCCGAGATCTGTGTCTATACCAACAATAATTTTGTCATCGAGAGCCTCGATACGAATTCGAAATCATGAACCCGAAGGGCAAAGTAACCCGCCAATGACCAATTTTTCGCCACGTGAAATCGTTTCCGAACTGGACCGCTTCATCATTGGACAGAATGACGCCAAGCGTGCGGTCGCCATCGCCTTGCGCAATCGCTGGCGCAGGCTGCAGCTCGAAGGAGCGATGCGTGAAGAGGTGTTGCCGAAGAATATCCTGATGATCGGGCCAACAGGCGTTGGCAAGACTGAAATATCGCGCAGATTGGCCAAACTGGCCGGCGCCCCCTTCATCAAGATCGAAGCGACAAAGTTCACCGAAGTCGGCTATGTCGGTCGCGATGTCGAACAGATCATCCGCGATCTCGTTGAGATCGGCATCCAGCTGGTTCGCGAGCAGAAGCGCGAACAGGTGAAGGCCAAGGCGCATCTGGCTGCCGAAGAACGGGTTCTCGACGCGCTGGTTGGTTCCAGTGCCAGCCCGGCGACACGCGAATCCTTCCGCAAGAAATTGCGCTCGGGCGAGCTTGATGACAAGGAAATCGAAGTCGAGGTGGCGGACAGCGGCAACCCGATGGGTGGTTTCGAGGTTCCCGGCATGCCGGGTGCCTCGATCGGCGTCATGAACATCAATGACATGCTGGGAAAGGCGTTCGGCCAGCGCACGAAAAAGCGCAAGACCACGGTGCGCGAATCCCATGACCTGCTGATCGGTGATGAATCGGACAAGCTGCTCGACACGGAGCAGATTGTTACCGAGGCCATTTCGGCGGTGGAAAACAACGGCATCGTCTTCCTCGACGAGATCGACAAGATTGCCGTGCGCGACGGCGCGGTTGGCGGGAGTGTATCGCGCGAAGGCGTTCAGCGTGATCTGCTGCCACTGGTAGAGGGCACAACCGTTGCCACCAAGCATGGCGCGGTCAAGACAGATCATATTCTCTTCATCGCATCAGGCGCATTTCACGTCTCGAAGCCCTCCGACCTCCTGCCGGAACTGCAGGGCAGGCTTCCGATCCGGGTTGAATTGCAGGCGCTGACACGGGATGACTTCCGCCGGATCCTGACAGAGACCGAAGCAAGCCTCATCAAGCAATATATCGCACTGATGGGCACCGAGGATTTAACCCTGGATTTCACCTCCGACGCGATTGACGCAATTGCCGATGTCGCGGTTGATCTCAATTCCACAATCGAGAATATCGGTGCAAGGCGGCTGCAGACCGTCATGGAGCGTATCCTTGATGAAATATCCTTCAGCGCGCCCGACAAGTCGGGCGAATCAATCGAGATCGATGCCGAATATGTGCGTGCGCATATCAGTGAGTTGGCGAAAAATACCGATTTGAGCCGTTTCATCCTGTAAGCGGTGATCTCGACTCACAATCGTGATTGCGGCATGGTAGTCGGGCTCATGGGGAAAGACCGAATTGATCGGGGTCGGAATATGCGTTTTGCAACAACCAGGTTGATTGCCATTCTGGTGATCGTCGTCGGACTGTTTCCCGGAGCCTCATTGCAAGCCGATGCAGCATTGGTGGTAGTACCGGCGGGTAATCGCAACGCGTCGCAACCGCCCATTCCTGCAGGTTCGGTTTCACGGACCCGTTCGACGGATGGTAGCTTTCAGGCGAAATACGAAAAGATTCGCGACATGATCGCCCGCGATCGCCAATTGCAGGCAAAGATCAAGGCCGCCGCTGCCCGCTATCGTATTGACCCTGTCCATATTGTCGGCGCGCTGGTTGGTGAACATACCTACAATGTCGATGCGCTCGACCGGCTGCAAACCTATCTGGTGAAGGCTGCTTCCTATCTCGGTTCGGACCTGACCTTTGCCCATGATGGCGAGAAGGTTTCGCAATTCGTCCAGCGGCCGGAATTTGCCGAATGCAGCAATCTGAAGGACAGCTATGACCTGTGGTCTTGCCGCGAGGACATCTGGAATTCCAGGTTTCGCGGCAAGAATGTCGATGGGAAATCCTGGCCCAATGACCGGTTTGGAAGGGTGTTCTTCCAACCGCTTTATGCGGGCCAGACCTTCGGGCTCGGGCAATTGAACCCGCTTACTGCCCTGCAGGTGACAGACATGGTTTCCAGAACGAGCGGTTATCGAAAGCTTGATCCCGATCGCGCGCCGGAGATCTACAAATCGATCATGGATCCTGACAGCACGCTGCAATATATGGCAGCTGTCATCCGCACTTCGATTGATGCCTATGCCAATATTGCCGGGCTTGATATTTCAGGTAATCCGGGCATTACCGCCACACTCTACAATCTCGGTGATGTGCGCCAGCGCGCGCAGGCACTGGCCCGCAAGAATGCCGGTCGCGCCAAACCGGCAATGCCGGAAGAAAACTATTATGGCTGGCTCGTGAACACCAAATTATCGGAACTGGCGCCGCTGGTTCACTAGGATCAGATTGGCGTGGCGCGGCTTGTCATTGCCCCAGCACGCTAGCCCTTGCCGGTCTTGCGGATATTGCGACCTGACCGCAGCTTTACCTGATGGATGAGTTCTGCCAGATCATCCCGGCCAAGATGGGTAATGTGCTCGGCAACGAGATTGGCAAATTCGGTGGCTTCGGGAACCAGTCGCGACGTGTCCACCACAATGCGGGGATGCGATATGCGAGCCAGTTCCTGCAATTCATCGGCATCGTCCCAGATGACGTTGAAATAGCCGATCACGCGCTGGACGAATTCCCAGGACGGACGACCCCTTGTTCCCTTCTCCAGTGCTGACAGCCATGCAGGTGAAACGCCAAGGCTGGCTGCCATCTGCTTTTGCGTGACACCTTTCTGGCGGCGCAATTCCCGGACCCTGGAACCGAAGGGTGTCACCGCGCTTCTCCCGGTCGCGTTCGGCGAATGCGGACATAAAGCGCACCCTCTCCGCCATGCGAAAGATGCGCCTGACGGCAGCCATTCACGAGTGGTCGGAAATTCGCCTCTCCCAACCAGCGCGGAACAGCGTTGCGCAATATGCCGCCCGAGCGGGCACCCTTACCGGTAATGACCAGCACCAGCCTGCTGCCGCTTGCCTTCTCATTGAGCAGGAAACGATAGAGCCGCTCATGCGCCTCGAATTCATTCATGCCGTGCAGGTCGATCCGGCCGTCGATTTCCAGTCTTCCCTTGCGAAGCTTGCGGGCGGTCGTGTCGTCAATGCGGCCTGGACCTGACGAAACCGCGGGTTTTGGCCTCGCCTGATAGGGGGCAGGAAGGGGCGAACGGGAACCGGCTTCGAAGGACAGGCCCGCGTGCAGGAAGTTCAGCGCCTGCTTTCGGCTTGCCGAATATTTCCTCGAAAGTTTCCTCAGCCGGTTCGGCAACAGAACTCGCGACCGAGTTTCGCAAAGGTGCCACCGTACGCCGCACATTGTCCCAGAGCGCACGTTCCTCCGCCGACAAATTCCTGCGCATGCGATGCTTCGAGCTCATGACGAGCGATATCCATGCGGGACGTTGCCCGATTTTTCCCGGGGAACCAGAAAAATGAAATCGGTCTTGTGACGAATGATGCCCGCAATCTCTCCTGCTGCATGGCCGGACCCGGTAAAGATGTCACCGCGAGAAGGGCCGATAATTGCCGAACCGGTATCCTGGGCGATCATCAGTCGCTGAAACCGGCCCTGTGAATTGCCGCCAAGGCCCGGGACATTTTCGGCGAGCGAAAGCCATACAGGCGTGGCAAAACTGTGCAGATGGTGGTCAACCGCCAGGCTGCGCCCCGGCGTCAGGGCCACGCCCGCAGCAGCAACCGGACCGGTGGCTGCGCCAACAGCATGATCATCGGCTGCTGTCTCGGCGAAGAAGATGTAGGATCGGTTGCGCCGCATCAGTTCCCTACCAGCCTCGCGGTTGTCGAGCAGCCATTGGCGCAAGACCTGCATGGTGATCGTTTCACGCGGCAGGATGCCTTCATCGGCGAGAACCTTGCCAATGGAGGTGTAAGCATGGCCGGATTTGCCGGCATAGGAGACGCGTAATACCTTGCCGCCCGGCAGGCTCAACCGGGCCGAACCCTGGATATGGATGAAAAACGCATCCACGGGGCTTTCGATCCATGCAAGCTCGAGTCCCCTGTCAGCCAGGGCTCCCGATTCGATCTCGCCCCGGTCCCAATATTCGACCAGGGTTTCGCCGGTATTTCGGGCGAACCGCATCCCGGCCGGCAAGGCTTCGGCAGCAGCCTTGTCATGCGGATCACGGTCAAGATCGACAAGATCATCGGGCCTGCGCAAAAGTGGCCGAGAACCGGTCTGTTCTGACCAGCGAGGCTTCAACTTCAGGCTCGAAATATCCGGTCACGAACCCTGACAGCGGGGCATCTCCTGCCCGCATCGGAACAAATTCGGTTTCGAAGAATTTTCTGGCCGTTTCGCCATCGCAAGACGGCGATCGCAGAAACTCAAGCGCCTTCAGGCCTGCATTTCGCAGTTCAGCTGCATCTGTTCCCAAGGCCTTTGTGGAATGCGGGTGGTGCTCCATTCGCCTTGCGGAAACGGCAAAGCAATGCAAGGCAGCAAGATGGTCGTCCTGCTGCCAACCGGTCAGATCAGAAAAAGACAGGCGGTGGAAATCGGCACTGGAAGCGGGATACGGGGATGCCGGTAATGGTTCCGGATTTCGCGATGCCATGCCACGCCGCCTTCGTCCGGTTCAGCTTTCCGATTCGGTAGCCACGAGTTTCCAGTTTGGATCACGCGACCGCGAATCACGCGAGAATGTCCAGATGTCGGTGACTTCGGCAACCTGTTCCGGGTCGCCATCGATCAGCTTCTCGTCCTTGTCATAGGTTGCGGAGATGATCTGGCTGACAAAGCGGGTTGTGACATGGATATCCGGTTTCAGGAATTCGGCTGCGGTTATAGCAGCCGAATCGATGCCGACAAAGCTCGCCCGCACATGATGGCCGTTTGCCTCACGCTCGGAGAGCGCATTCGAAAAGCCGTCATAGACCTCCCGCGACAACAAGTTCTTGAGCGTCTTGCGATCGCCGTCGGCAAAGGCGGTAACAATCATCTCATAGGCCATTTTGGCGCCTTCAAGAAAACTCCCGGGTTCAAAACCGGGATCAGCAGCCGCAATTTCTTGAGTGCGCCATTCAGTTTCGTGCCGGGTTTTGCAAGCGCATCAATCGCAAGGTCGGCCTGCGAGGAAGGTGATCCGGTCGGACGTGACTGGTTACCAGCAGCGCGACGGTTGATCGTGACAACATTGCCGCTGCTTGAATCATCAACCTCGACGCCATCACGTCGTTCAAACCGGGACGGATCAAAGGGCGGCCGCTCGTTTCCGGTGCGTTTGCCAAGCACCGAGCGCAGCTTCACCAGAATGAAGACTGCGATTACGAGCATTACGATTGTGGTCGGGTCATTGAAAATGTTCATTGGATACGCCGGGAAAACTTCCTACATTCGAATTGGATATAATCTTTCTTGCAGAGTTTCAAAGAAAGCATTTGGGAAAGCATTTGGGATCGCATCTGCGAAAGCGCCTGGCAGGGTGATCTGGCGAGGTGAACCAGAAGCAGACCAGGTGACAACGCCTCAGGAAACCGTCCGAACCCATGCCTTTTGCATTGATACCCTTTTTTCTGCTTGCTGTACCAATTATCGAAATCAGCCTGTTCATCGTGATTGGCAAATCGATCGGGATTTTGCCAACCGTTGCGATTGTCCTCGTCACTGCAGTGATTGGCAGCGTGTTGCTGCGCTACCAGGAATTTCAACCCTGATGGCAATCCAGCGCGAGGTCAATGCCGGGCGGATGCCGGGCAGCGAGTTGGCCAATGGCGCCATGATCGTCATTGCCGGCCTGTTGTTGCTGACACCGGGGTTTTTCACCGACAGCATCGGATTTCTGCTGTTCGTGCCACAAATCCGCAGCATGATCCGAAAATTCATCGCATCGCGCATCAATGTCGAGTTCACCGGCTATCAAGGCGGATTTCCCGGGCTGGGAGGCTCCGATCCTGGATATCGGCGCGGCAAGGCTGTTGATCTCGATCCCGACGAATTCAGCGAGCAGGCAGGAGATGGTTTTTCCGAAGACGGTGGCAGGAAGCCAGGGCCCGCATTGCACGACCGGCGCAATGATGATTCGTGAGCTTTGCCGCTACGCTCAAAGCTTGTGAATAGGCTGTTTGCGTGCTAGCCACACGCAACCTTTACCAACAAGGCCGATATTTGCGGTCAGGCGACCGGGACATCTGCCAACAGTTCAGACGGGATCGAAAAGATGACCAAGGCTCCCAAGGAAAGCCCCAAGGCAACCAATGGCAATGAAGACAATGGCGCAGGCAAGGAGGCCAGCGGCCCGATGCTGAGCGTCATGGCGCAGTATATCAAGGATTTTTCGTTCGAGAATCCGGGTTCGCCCAATTCATTGCGCCCCGTGCAGTCTTCGCCCGAAATCAGCATCAATATCAATGTCGGTGCCAATGGCCTGTCGCAGACCGATTTCGAAGTGATCCTGAAACTCGAAGCCAAGGCGCAGGATGGGGAAGAGATTCTCTTCAACGTCGAATTGACCTATGGCGGCATTTTCAGGCTTCAGGGCCTGCCGCAGGAAGCCATGCAACCGGCATTGCTGATTGAATGCCCGCGCCTCCTGTTCCCGTTTGCGCGCCAGATCGTATCCGATGCCACGCGCAATGGCGGTTTCCCGCCGCTGATGATCGATCCCGTCGATTTTGCACGCCTGTATCAGTCGAGGCTTGCTGAAAACCAGGCTGGTCGCCAGACCAACTGAACCGAAGCAGGTGTCTCCGGTCAGGCGGCACCTGCAGCCAGGTTTGCCTCAATCCTGCAACCAGTCTTTCCAGATTGCCTTGTCGCCGATGGTGGCAAGAAATTGCTTGTGGCGCTCGATTTCGTCGATGGTCAAACGCGATGGCAACGGCTTTGATCGCTGGCGGCGTTCAAAGCTGATGACCGGCTCGTCATCGGTATTGCCCGTTTCCTTCTGGTCAGAATCAAGCAGTAGCGTAGCCTGCCTGCCGCCATTCATTTCGATATAGACCTCGGCCAGCAATTCACTGTCGAGGAGCGCGCCGTGTCTGGTGCGGTGGGTATTGTCCACATTGTAGCGCGAGCACAATGCGTCCAGGGAGTTGGGGCCCATGGGATGCTTGCGACGTGCCAGCATCAAGGTGTCGATCACCCGGTCCTCGGGGAATGCCGGCATGCCAAGCCGGGCCAGCTCCGAATTGATGAATTTCATGTCAAAAGTGGCATTGTGAGCGACCAGAACGCCATCGCCAATGAATTCGAGAAAATCTTCGATGATGTCCTGAAATGGCGGTTTGTCGATCAGAAAACTGTTTTCGATCCCGTGTACACGCAAAGCCTCCGGGTGAACCTCGCGGCCCTGCGGGTTGATATAGACATGGAAACTGCGACCGGTGGGAAACCGGTTTTCCAGTTCCACTGCACCAATTTCGATGACCCGCTCACCATCTTCGGGTTTGAGACCAGTGGTTTCCGTGTCGAAAACGATTTCACGCATGTTTTCAGGCTCTCTGGTTCAGTTCACGGCTTTTTGCTGCGGAGATCGCCGGACCGGATGGTGTCGATTATTTCCCCGACCCTTGCGCGCGCGGGCATCAAGGCCGTGGCCTGTATCTATGATGAAATCGGCACGGCGGCGTTTCTCGGAATCGGGCATCTGGCGGGCAAGCAGTTTGTCGAATTTTTCCTCGGTCATTCCGGGTCGCGCCATGACACGGCGTTTCTGTTCCTCTGAACTGGCGGTGACAACGACGACAAGGTCAGCCCGCCCGGCGCTGCCTGTTTCAAACAGAAGCGGATTGTCGAGGATCACAAGGTCACAGCCATTTTGGCGGTTCAGCTCCAGAAATTCAAGCTCATCTTCGCGAATAAGTGGATGAATGATGGATTCCGTGTCTTGCAAAGACTGGGGATCACCCAGCGCCTGTTTTGCCAGTTCCACCCTGTCCACGGTACCGTTTTTCAGGGTTCCGGGAAATCTGGCCTCGATCAACGGGCCGGCCTTGCCGGAATAGAGCGCATGGACTGTTGCATCGGCATCATGAACCGGGATGCCCTGATCCCGAAACATCTGTGCGGTCGTTGACTTGCCCATGCCGATGGAGCCGGTCAGGCCGAGTATGGTCATTTTTGCCGGTTCAGGCCGTTCTGCGCTGCTCATCTGTCAATCAGCTCCAGTTCCCGGAGCTTTGCCAGAAGTTGTAGCAATGGCAAACCCATGATGGAAAAATAATCTCCCGGATGTTGTCGAATAGCTGCACCCCCTCACCCTCGATCTGATAGGCGCCGACGCTCGACAGGACCACATCGCCGACGCGCGAGATGTGCCTGCCGACAAAACCGGGATCCAGGTCGCGAAACCGGATGGTGCAGGTCTCGACATGTTGCCACAGGGTCTCATCATCGCGTTGCAGGCAGATCGCGCTGTTGAGGTGATGTTCACGACCGGACAATTGCAACAGCCTTCGTCTGGCTTCGTCCAGATTGGCAGGTTTGTGCAGCAGTTCGCCATCAAGGCTCAATGTCTGGTCGCAACCTATCACCCAGGAACCGGGATTTCGCAGCGCAACCTCTTCCGCCTTGGCAAGCGCCAGCACGATCGCGATTTCACCACCGTCCAGCCCCGAACCGGCCAGCGGCGCCTCGACATCGCGTTCGGATATTCTGGCAGGATCAGCGCGGAACGAAATGCCTGCATTGCTCAATAATGTTGCGCGAAATCGCGATCCTGATGCCAGCACCAGATCCGGAGCTGGCTGATGCCCCATCGCATCATTCCTTGCCCGGTTGCTCTCAGCATTGTTCATTTGCTGTAGTCCTCGTTGGAAGTCTCCGTCGCGTGACGGCTCTTGAGTGCGATGATTGCCGCCGCGGTCTCCTCAATGGATTTGCGCGAAACATCAATCATAGGCCAACCATTGCGTGCACACAATTTCCGGGTTTGTGCCAATTCCTCCGCGATGCTGGCCCGGTCGATGTAACCCGGGCTTGGATTCTGGCTTGCCAATCCCAATATCCGGTTTTGGCGGACCTGGAAGATTCGGTCGGTTGAGGCAATAAGGGCTACCACCAAAGGTCTTTTGGCTGAAAGTAGTGCTGCTGGCGGCTCTATGCCAGGAACCAGAGGAACATTCGCTGTCTTGATACCGCGATTGGCGAGGTAGATGCTGGTTGGGGTTTTCGACGTGCGGGAAATGCCGATGAGGATTACGTCAGCATCCTCGATATTTTCGGGCAATGCACCATCGTCGTGCATCATGGTGAAGTTGAGTGCATCAATCCGGGAGAAATATTCCGCATTGAGCTCATGCTGGGCCCCGACCTTCGCAGCGATGGCATTCCCAGATAGGACTGAAATGCCTGAAAGATCGGTTCGAGGACGGAAACGCAGGGAATTCCCATCGAGCGGCAACGCTCTTCGAGATGGCTACCGAGTTCGGTGTCGGTAATGGTGTAGAGTACCATGCCCGGCTCGCGATCAATCGCATCAATCACGGTATCCATCTGCTTCCTGCTCCTGACAAGCGGATAGACATGCTCGATTGCCTGGGTCTGCTTGTATTGGGATGTCACTGCCCGGCTTGTTGCCATCAGCGTCTCACCGGTCGCATCGGAAATCAGGTGCAGGTGGAAAAATCTTTCGGTCATGGCCAGTCCATTGCAATGCCACCGGGTCGGCGGCATCTGTTGACAGATGTGGATAACTGCCTGATGCGGAGACACGGATGTGGAATTATGCCCGCTGTCCCGTTTTGCTTTCACAGGCGTCTGCTTGTAAAGGATATTCTTCACAGGATGTGAATTGTGTGGAGAGATTGGAAAACCACGTTCATTTTCGGGTTATTCACCGGAAAAGGGAACTACGGTCTGATTTAACTATCTGATTTGTAATGGTTTTTTAACTTATCACCACTGTTCACAGATTGGTTGGGGATTTTGTTTCCAGCTGGTTCGTGGAGGATGGCTGTGAATGGATCGGCAACGGATTGCAGTTACCGCTATTCACAGACTCTATGAATCAAAATCTAAACAAGATCGAAATTTCTTATTTGGAGACAAATGTGGACAAGGTTGAAAGTCGCAAGGTTTTGCAGGTTCTGAAGGGATCCAGGATGGATCGGCCACCCATCTGGATGATGCGACAGGCTGGACGTTATCTTCCTGAATATCGTGAAACACGCAAACAGGCGGGTGGATTTCTGGATCTTTGTTACAACCCCGAGCTGGCTTGTGAAGTGACATTGCAGCCAATCAGGCGTTTCGGGTTTGATGCGGCAATCCTGTTTTCGGATATTCTTGTTGTTCCTGATGCACTTGGCCGCAATGTTCGCTTCGAGGAGGGACGTGGCCCTCTGCTGGAACCAATCAGTGTCGATGAAATCATGGCTCTGGAAGCTGGTAACTGGTCCCAGCGATTGAAGCCGGTAATGGAAGCGGTTTCACTGATACGGTCGTCTCTGCCGCACGAGACAACCTTGTTGGGATTTTGCGGTGCGCCCTGGACGGTAGCCACATACATGATTGCCGGACACGGTACACCGGACCAGGCACCGGCAAGGTTGTTTTCGTACCGGCATCCTGATGCATTCGAGAAATTGCTGAATTTGCTGGCGGACGTGTCTGCTGACTATCTGGCGAGCCAGATTGATGCTGGTGCTGATGCTGTGCAGATTTTCGATTCATGGTCCGGGGTTCTGGGCGAGGATGATTTCAACAGATGGTGTGTGGCACCCGTTAAACGGATGGTCGAGCGGCTGCGTAGGCAGAAACCCGATGCGATCGTGATCGGTTTTCCGAAAGGTGCGGGTTCGCAATATTCAGGATACCGCGCAGCAACGGGTGTCAATGCGCTTGGTCTCGACTGGTCAGTGCCTTTCTCGCAGGCAAAACAGTTGCAGCGGGAGTGTACGGTGCAGGGTAATCTTGATCCGATGCGTCTGATTGCAGGCGGTGCAGCGCTTGATGCAGGCGTTGACAGGATAATCGAGGAGCTTGGTGCTGGCTCACTGGTATTCAATCTGGGACACGGGATAACGCCCGACACACCGATTGCGCATGTCGAACAGATGGTGGCACGCGTTCGTGGCTAGTATCGACAACCGATCTGGAGGCGGTAGCGGTGCAAAGGCAGCCAAGCGTGCCTTTGTGGCGCTGGCGATCTTCGTGTTGCTCGCCGGCCTGGTGTTCTGGCTTGACCCGTCGAGATTTTATCTTTGGGTCAAGGCCGTACACATCATGGCGGTCATCTCCTGGATGGCCGGGATGTTTTACCTGCCGCGATTGTTTATCTATCATTGCGACGCCGAAGCCGGGTCAGTCCAGTCGGAGACCTTCAAGGTCATGGAGCAACGCTTGCTGCGCATCATCATGAACCCGGCGATGACCATCGCCTGGGTTCTCGGTGTCTGGATGGCGTGGAAAGCGATCTGTGGAGCGATGGCTGGTTTGTCGTGAAGTTTGCAGGCGTGTTGGCAATGTCGGGCGCCCATGGTCTGCTGGCAAAGGGCGTGCGGTTGTTCGGCGAGGATCGCAATCCCTATACTGCGCGCCAGTGGCGGATGATCAACGAGATACCCACTGTGCTGATGATCGTGATTGTAGTCATGGTGATTGTTCGTCCGTTTTGAACGGCGTTTTGTGCCTTTGATAACTGCTGCAAGATTTCGCTTGAGGGAATCAACGCGGTTGTCTATCCTTGGCCTACCTTCCAAAGGGATCATGGCTCGAGGCCTTCTCAGTGCCACGGTATCGACCAAAAGGTCTGCTGTGCCAACCATATCCCAATTCTCCCATTTCTCTTGATCGGATATCGCCTTCATGCAGCAGATGAAGCTTCAGGAACTCAAAGCCAAACACCCACTGATCTTGTTTCCTTTGCAGAAGGGCTTGAGGTCGAGAATGCCAGCACCATGCGCAAGCAGGAGCTGATGTTTGCGATCCTGAAGAACCTTGCAGAGCAGGAAGTCGAGATCATCGGCGAAGGCGTTGTTGAAATCCTGCAGGACGGGTTCGGCTTTCTTCGCTCGGCCAGTGCCATCATCTCGCCGTGTCCGGATGATATCTACATCTCGCCATCGCAGATCCGGCGCTTCTCCCTGAAGACCGGTGACACTGTCGAAGGGCCGATCCGCGGACCAAAGGAAGGGGAGCGCTATTTTGCGTTGCTCAAGGTCAATACAATCAATTTCGAGGATCCGGAGAAGATCCGCCACAAGGTGCATTTTGACAATCTGACACCGCTCTATCCCGATGAACGCTACAGGATGGAAGTCGACAATCCGACGACGAAGGATTTGTCAGCGCGGGTAATCGACCTTGTGGCACCGCTCGGCAAGGGGCAGCGTGCGCTTATTGTGGCACCGCCGCGTACCGGTAAAACGGTATTGCTGCAAAACATAGCCCATTCGATCACGGCGAATCATCCAGAGAGCTACCTGATCGTGCTGCTGATCGACGAACGGCCTGAGGAAGTTACCGACATGCAGCGTTCGGTCAAAGGCGAAGTGGTATCGTCCACGTTCGATGAACCTGCGGCGCGCCATGTTCAGGTTGCCGAAATGGTTATCGAAAAGGCCAAGCGTCTGGTCGAGCATGGAAGGGATGTTGTCATCCTGCTCGATTCGATCACACGCCTCGGCCGTGCCTATAACACCGTTGTCCCTTCATCCGGCAAGGTATTGACCGGTGGCGTGGACGCCAATGCACTTCAGCGGCCGAAGCGCTTTTTTGGTGCTGCACGAAATATCGAGGAAGGCGGTTCGCTTACGATCATTGCGACTGCGCTTATCGATACCGGATCGCGCATGGATGAAGTGATCTTCGAGGAATTCAAGGGTACGGGTAACTCTGAAATTGTTCTTGATCGCAAGGTGGCAGACAAGCGGGTTTATCCGTCAATGGATATTCTCAAGTCCGGTACCCGGAAAGAGGACCTCCTGGTACCGCGGGCTGATCTGCAGAAGGTATTCGTGCTGCGCCGGATCCTGTCATCGATGGGCACGACGGATGCCATAGAATTCCTGATCGACAAGCTGAAGCAAACGAAGACGAACAGCGAATTTTTCGACACGATGAACACCTGAGGGCGACCGGCTACCACCTGAAGGTTGCGCGAGCTTTGATGACAGACCCGGTCTTCCGATTCGGGTGTGGAACAATTCGTGGTCAGCCAAGTCTCTCCTTGGCCAGGATTCAGTAGGGTGATGGACACTATCTTTGCGCTTTCCAGCGGTTCCATTCCAAGTGGTGTTGCTGTCATCAGGATTTCCGGCCCCCGGACTCGATTCGTTGTCGAAACATTTTGCCGGAAGGTGCCGAAACCACGGCGGGCCAGTCTCCGCAAATTGTGGTCATCTGCGGGGATGTTGCTGGACGAGGGCGTGGTGCTTTGGTTCCCAGGGCCCAAGAGCTTTACTGGCGAGGATTGCTGCGAGTTTCAGGTGCAGGGTGGCAGGGCAGTCGTTTCGGCGCTGCTTGAGGAGCTGAGTGCCTTCGACGGCTTGCGACTGGCTGAACCAGGTGAGTTCTCACGGCGCGCCTTTGAGAATGGCAGGCTTGACCTTACGGAGATCGAGGGCCTTTCAGACCTCATACAGGCCCAGACCGAGACACAGCGTCGCCAGGCACTTGCTCAGGCAAGCGGCGGATTGCGCAAGCAAATGGAAGAATGGCGGAGCAGGCTTGTGCGGATGCGTGCCTTGCTCGAGGCAGACTTTGATTTCGCGGATGAGGAAGATGTCCCTGGAAGCGTTGCCGATGGCGTTTGGGAGGATGCCCGGAAGCTGGCGCGGGAATTGGGTGCGGTGCTGGATGATTCGAGACGCGGCGAAATCATTCGAGATGGTTATCAGATCGTTATTCTTGGCCCACCCAATGCGGGCAAATCGAGCCTTATCAATGCTCTTGCGAGGCGTGATATCGCAATTGTGACACCGGAAGAAGGTACCACGCGGGATCTGCTGGAGGTGCAGCTCGATATTGACGGTTTTGCTGTGACCGTAGTCGATACAGCCGGGTTTAGGGAAACCGACGGGCTTGTCGAGCGGGAAGGAATTCGGCGCGCGCGGGAAAGAGCTTCAATGGCCGATCTTGTGGTCTATCTGGAACCCGTTGATGCGATGACTGTGGGCATCGATACAGACTTGCCAGAGTTGGCAACTGTCAGAATGCTGCGTTTCAAGTCCAAGGATGATGCTCGATTGGCGGGCGATAATGGGATTTCGGTGAACAGGGAGAATGGTTTGGAGCCGTTGTTCAGTTCGATCAGGGCGTTTCTCGCGGAAATACATGATGTAGCGGCTCCGGCGGTTGTGACGAGGGAACGGCACCGGGCGGCGATAGCAAAGTGTCGGAGTTATTGTGCCGAGGCCGCTGATGCCCAATATCTCGGTTCGGAACTGCGTAGTGAAATGCTGCGGATGGCCTGCGATGAGATCGGCAAGGTAACAGGGCGGGTTGATGTCGATGATCTGTTGGATGTTATATTTTCCGAGTTTTGCATTGGCAAATGATTCACGTGAAACAATATGATGTCTGGTACATCCTGAATGCATGTTTCACGTGAAACAAAACAGGCCTTGCGAAGTTCTCGCTTGAGCGGACGAAGTTCTGACGGACGTCTCTTTGACGTGGAATGGCATTCGGCCTAATAAGCAAAAGACATCTGGCTAGGCGCTGGCTGGAGTCGGACAGGATACAGAAGATGAGCATGCAGTTTGATGTTGTGGTGATTGGCGGTGGCCATGCCGGCTGCGAGGCGGCAGCCATATCTGCGCGCATGGGTGCCAGACCGCATTGGTAACGCATCGCGGATACGATCGGCGTCATGTCCTGCAATCCGGCCATTGGCGGCCTGGGCAAGGGGCAGCTTGTCCGCGAGGTCGATGCGCTGGATGGCCTGATGGGCAGGGTTGCTGATGCTGCCGGGATTCAGTTCAGAATGCTGAACCGGCGCAAGGGACCAGCTGTTCGCGGTCCCAGGACCCAGGCAGACCGCAAGCTCTATCGCATTGCCATGCAGGCCGAGATCAGCAACACACAAGGACTTCAGGTTATTGAAGCTGCTGTCGAAGATGTTGTCATTCGCGATGGTGTGCTGAATGGGGTGGTTCTGGCGGATGGAAACGTAATTGACTGCCGCTGTGCCGTATTGACGACGGGGACCTTCCTGCGGGGGCTTATTCATATTGGTGACAAGAAAATTCCTGCAGGTCGGGTCGGTGAAGCGCCGGCACAAGGATTGTCGGCAACGCTTGAGCGGACAGGATTGCGCCTCGGCAGACTGAAAACAGGTACTCCCGCGAGGCTGGATGGCAGAACCATAAACTGGCAATCCCTTGCCATGCAGGCGGCAGATCCGGACCCTGTTCCATTTTCGACCATGACCAGGCAGATCACGAATCCGCAAATCGAATGCGGTATTACGCGCACCACGCCAGAAACGCATAGGATCATAGAGCAGAATATTGGCAGGTCTGCCATGTATTCCGGCCAGATAGCGGGTACCGGTCCGCGCTATTGCCCGTCAATCGAAGACAAGATTGTCCGGTTTGGTGAAAGGGACGGGCACCAGATTTTCCTCGAGCCGGAAGGTCTTGATGATCACACAGTTTACCCGAATGGAATTTCAACATCGCTCCCCGAAGATGTTCAGGAGGCTTTCATTCGCACCATACCGGGGCTGGAGGCGGTGACTATCCTGCAACCCGGCTATGCCATCGAATATGATCATGTCGATCCAGTGGAATTGACAGCATCACTGGAACTTCGCCTCGTTGACGGCTTTTTCCTTGCGGGCCAGATCAACGGCACGACGGGCTATGAAGAGGCCGCGGCGCAAGGCCTTGTGGCGGGCATGAATGCCGCCCGGAAGGCCGGGGGCTCCGACGCAGTCACTTTCAGTCGAACCAACAGCTATATCGGTGTGATGATCGACGATCTGATTACCAGGGGTGTGTCTGAACCCTATCGTATGTTCACATCGCGCGCGGAATATCGCCTGTCGCTGCGGTCAGACAATGCCGATCAGCGCCTGACACGCTTCGGGATGGAAATCGGATGTGTGGGCGCAGCGCGCGCTGCTGCCTTCTCTGCAAAGCTCAAAGAGATCGAAACCTGGCGGGATCAGCTGAAGACATGGATGCTAAGCCCGAATGTAGCGGCCACATACGGGCTGAAGGTCAACCAGGATGGTGTGAGGCGCAGTGGATGGGATCTGCTTGCTTATCCGGGAATAGAGTTTTCGGACCTGACCCGCATCTGGCCGGATCTTGCGAGCGTCAATCCGGATATTGTCGAACAGTTGGAAATCGAAGCCGGCTATTCCGTTTACCTCGACCGACAGGATAGTGATATTGCGTCCATGCGTCGTGATGAGTCACTGGCAATACCCGAAGGCATTGACTACCGCTCGATGTCTGGGCTTTCCAACGAACTGATCTCCAAGCTGGAAAAGGTGCGACCCGAAAATATTGGCCAGGCGTTGCGAATCGAAGGAATGACCCCTGCAGCGGTTACGCTTGTTCTGGCACATGTGAAACGGCTGAACAGTCAGCGCGGTCATGGTGGGAATCTGCCGGCGTCAGGTGATGGCTCTGCAAGGCAGGCGTCCTGAACAATGCAGGTTGAACAGACATTATCGGCGCTGAACAGGATTTATCCTGTTTCACGTGAAACATTTTCGCGATTGCAGGAATATGAAACCCTGCTACGTCAGTGGCAAGCCAAGACCAATCTTGTCTCACCGGCTACCCTGAATGCCTTTTGGACCAGGCATGTGGCGGACAGTCTGCAATGTTTGGCAATTACACCAAATGCCAAGAACTGGATTGATCTGGGCAGCGGCGGCGGATTTCCCGCCCTGCCGATTGCAATCAAGCGCGCTTGTGACTCCCCCGAAACGTTTGGACGACATGTTCTAGTCGAATCCAATCACAAAAAGTGCGCTTTTCTCAGGGAGGCGGCCAGAAAAACCGGGACGCCGATTGTCGTGATCAATGATCGTATCGAGTCGGCCACGAAACAAATACAAGCAGGAGAGTTTCAGGTCATTACCGCAAGAGCCCTCGCACCGCTCGCCAAATTGCTCGATCTTGCTGCTCCGATGATGAATGGCGAAACTGTTGCCGTCTTCCACAAAGGTCGTGAATTCCGGACCGAACTCGAATATTGCCGTGGTCTGTGGGGGTTCGATCTGGTAATACATGAGAGCCGGATCGAGAGTGGTTCGGTGCTCCTGGAAATCAGAAATCCGGTTGCCAAGGGTCCCGCCAAGTCTGGCGTTGGCTCACGCACCGACGAAGCAAGTTGAGTATGGCCTGAACCATGGGAAGCAAGACAAAGTCTCGCGTCATCACGATTGCAAACCAGAAAGGTGGTGTGGGAAAGACCACAACCGCCATCAATCTGGCGACAGCATTGGCTGCAGTGGGCAAGACTGCATTGATCATTGACCTTGACCCACAGGGAAACGCTTCCACCGGTTTGGGGATCGACAAGAACAACCGTCCTGTATCGACCTATGACCTGCTGACCGGAAACGCAACGCTTGCCGAGGCTGTCACGCCGACGGCGGTACCAAGGCTTTTTGTCGCGCCTTCCACGCTTGACCTTCTTGAGTGGAAATGGAAATCGCCGGGCTTGGCGATCGGGCATTCCGGATCTGCAAGTCGATCGAAGAGTATGACGCCTCCGGAAGCCATTTCGATTATGTCCTGATCGATTGTCCGCCGTCACTGAACCTCCTGACGGTCAAACGCCATGGCAGCGGCCAATTCACTGCTCGTGCCGTTGCAATGCGAATTCTTTGCGCTGGAAGGCTTGAGCCAGTTGTTGCAGACCTTCAATGAAGTGCGTGCGACCATCAATCCTGAACTTGAACTGCATGGCATTGTCCTGACCATGTTCGACAGCCGCAACAATCTTGCCTCGCAGGTTGTCGAGGATGTTCGTTCCTTCATGGGTGACAAGGTTTACCAGACCATCATTCCGCGCAATGTCCGGATATCGGAGGCACCTTCCTATGGAAAACCTGCAATCCTGTATGACCTGAAATGCCCCGGCAGCCAGGCCTATCTCAAGCTTGCCTCGGAAGTGATCAAGCGCGAGCGCAAGCTGATTGCTGCGTAGTGAAACAACCGGGCGATTCGCCTGCGAAACAAATTTGATGAATGCGGAGAGCCGTTTTGATGGCCGAAGATAATTCGAAAAAGCGACTGGGCCGCGGACTTGCCGCACTTATCGGTGAACTCGACCAGCCTGCACCGGCAAGCCGGGAAGTGGTTGATACACGCTCAGACCGGCGGATTCCGATAGAACATATCCGCGCAAACCCTTCCAATCCGCGTCGCCATTTCAACGAGGATGAACTTGCGGATCTGACACGTTCGATTTCAGAACATGGAATTGTGCAGCCGATCCTGGTGCGTCCCGTCAAGGGCGGTGATCTGGGTGGGGCAAAATTCGAGATCATTGCCGGTGAACGGCGCTGGCGCGCTGCGCAACGCGCAGGTTTGCACGAGGTTCCGGTCATCCTGCGGGATGTCGAAGACAAGCAGGCGCTGGAACTTGCCATCATCGAGAATGTTCAACGCTCCGATCTCAATGCGATCGAAGAAGCGCAAGGCTATCAGCAGCTGATCGATACGAATATGACTACAGCCAGAATGACCAGCAAACCGTCATTGGCAAGAGCGAAGCCATGTCGCCAATACGCTGCGTTTGATGAAATTCGCCGGAAAGCGTGCGCAACAGGTGTCGGAAGGTGTCCTTTCGGCTGGCCATGCCAGAACACTGGTCACTGCGGATGCTCCCGAGCAACTGGCTCAGAAAATCGTCCTGACGGCCTTTCGGTCCGGCAGGCAGAAGCACTTGCCCAGCAGGATGGGGAAAAGCCCGGTGCAAGCCGTGCCGGTTCCAAGGCAGCGGTCCGGGACGCCGATATTGAAGCGCTGGAACGGAGGCTGGGTGATATTCTGGGGCTGGAAGATCAGCATATCCGACAATGGCAAGGGCGGTGGTGATCTGAAGATTCGGCTATCGCACCCTGGAGCAACTGGATCTCGGTCTGCCGCAAGCTGAAAGCGGTATCTGACGCGCCCTTTCCAGTTGGTTGTCTGAATTACCTCAATTAATTCAATAGGGTTATATGTTTTCAGCGACGGCGACTTGCTTCCAGCGCCAGTGCCAGAAGGGCTGTCCCGGCGAGTGAGAGGCCCAGCTCGGCATTGGCACGGCACTGGAATTGCGCCTGGTCGAGCCTTGTGATCGCCCGCTGTATCCGCTCCCCGCTCCATTTTGCCAAAGCCGAAGACATCGCATCCTTGCGGGAAAAATGCAGCGGTGGGCGTATGGAGCCGAGGACCGCCTGAATCGGTTTTTTCTGGTTGTCCATCTGGTGACGAATGAATTGCAGCGTCTGGAAGTGCCGCAGGCAGGCCAGTATCAGCATGTCCGGTGCCAGGCCTGCATCTGGCAGCCGGCGCAGCAATTCTTCAAGCCTTGCCAGATTGCCGGTCGCGGCCGCGTCTATCAGGTCGTCGCCCTGGAACGCCGCCACATCCCCGACCACCGCCATGACGTCTTCCAACCGCACTGTCTGCTGCCCATGGCAATAGAGCGCGAGCTTGGTGATTTCATTGCGCGATGCCATCCGGTCTGCGCCCAGTTGGGAGCGCAAAGCGAGCCGCGCATCATTGTCAATCTTCAGGTCATGGGCAGCGAGTTCGTTCTTGATCAGCCTGTCGAGTGCAGCATCATTGTCGGCATAGCAGGGAATCGCGACACCGCTCGATGATTTTTCCACTGCCTTGCGAAGCGCTGCCTCGCGTTTCAGATCGCCAGCCTCGAGAATGATCCAGCAGTCACTTGGCGGGTGATCGAGCACCGCCTGCAGCGCGTCGGTCAGGTTTCTCCTCGTTGTCCCGGATATCCTGATCAGCCTGGAGCCACCAAACATGCCAATTGTATGTGCCTCGTCGGCAATGCTGGCCTTGTCAGCGGCTGCGTTGTCGGCATCCATCCGCACGAGCGAGAAGGGATCATCAAGGTCGATGCCGAAACCCTTGGCAAGGATGTCGGCCCGCTCACTGACCATTCCGCTGTCAGGTCCGTAGACCAGGAAAGTACGAAATCTGGTGTCCGGTTTCGAAACAAACTGCTCGGCCTGACCTGCCTTGATTTCGGCCATTGCTGCTATCGGCTCAATCTGGCCGCCACTGCAAGCCTTATCTGTTCGGCAACTTCGACTGCAGCGCGGTTTTCCGCATCGCGAATGGCGCGAAGATTGGCAAAGCTTTGCGCAGTTCGGTCATAGGCGGCATTGCCAACACGGCTACCGCCATCGATGCGGGTATTGTTCGAAAGGTCAATCAGGTCATAGGAAACCGTGACACTGACTGTACCGGCAGTCGTTGTGCGCGCCTGCTGTGAAGCGGCGATCTGGCGGTTGGCGTCTGCAGCCCTGATGCGCAATTCATATTGGGGAGCTGCCGAACCACGCCCGCCCTGAAACAGGAACAACAGCCGATTGCGCACCTGTTGGCCCACGCGGCTGTCAACCTCGGGCACCGTAATTGCCGAAAGCGTCGATGCGATGTCCGGTCTGCCATCTGCTGATGGGCCGTAAAGCGGCTGGAACACGCAGGCTTGCAGTGTCAGAGCTGCTGAGACTGCGGCAATTGCAACTATCCGGCTTCGCATGACATTTCCGATCTTCTTCGCTTGATGGAGTGTGTCAAATTCACACTACCACGTTGACGATTCTTCCTGGCACAACAATGACCCTCTTGGGTGCTGCACCCGCCAGGGCATTTCTTATCACATCCAGTTCGAGCGTGGCAGTCACGATTGCTTCCTGGGATGCATTGGCTGGCACAACCAGATCGGCGCGTTTCTTGCCATTGATCTGGACGGGAAGTGTGATTTCATTTTCGGCAACCAGTGCAGCATCGGCAACAGGCCAGGCAGATTCTGCAACGCTGCCGTCATGACCCAGCAGTTTCCAGCACTCCTCTGCCAGATGCGGCATCATGGGCGCGAACATCTGAACCAGCATGGATACCGCTGTTGAAAGTCCCGGCTGCGCTGTACCTGCCTTAACCTTGCGGGCGGCGTCCTCCAGCGTATTGACCAGTGTGTAAAGCTGCGCCACGGCGGTATTGAAGCGCAAATCGGCAATCATGGCATCAACCTTGTCCAGCGCACGATGTGCGGCGCGCAGGATATCATCGCCGCTGCCGGAAGAGGCTTCCGTGTTTTCACTGACATCGTTCACCAGTCGCCAAACGCGTTGCACGAACCGGTGTGCGCCCTCTACGCCAGCTTCCGTCCAGATGACGTCGCGATCCGGCGGTGAATCGGACAACATGAACCAGCGGGCCGTGTCAGCACCATAGCTTGCAATGATGTCATCGGGATCAACGACATTGCGCTTTGACTTGGACATCTTTTCGATGGAACCGATCGCGACCTCACTGCCATCGACAGTCAGATAGGCCTTGCGGCCTGTTCCTTCACCTTCAAAACGGATCTCCGCCGGCGTGACCCATCCATTCTTGCCCTTGTAGGTTTCGTGCACGACCATTCCCTGTGTGAACAAGCCCTTGAAGGGTTCGTCCAGCGACAAGTGACCGGTCGCCCGCATGGCCCGGGTAAAGAAGCGCGAATACAACAGATGCAGGATCGCGTGCTCGATACCGCCAATATACTGGTCAACCGGCAACCAGGCGTTCACGGTATCGGGATCGGTAGGGGTCGAGGCGTTGGGCGCGGTGAAACGGGCGAAATACCATGACGAATCGACAAAGGTATCCATCGTGTCGGTTTCGCGCAGCGCCTTGCCCCCGCATTTGGGGCAATTGACATGGCGCCATGTCGGGTGACGATCAAGCGGATTGCCCGGACGGTCGAATTCTACGTCATCTGGCAGGACTACCGGGAGGTTTTCCTTTTTCTCGGGCACCACGCCACAACTATCGCAATGAATAACCGGGATCGGACAGCCCCAATAGCGTTGGCGTGATATTCCCCAGTCGCGCAAACGGAACTGAACCTTGCGTTCGGCCTGTGGCGCGTTGCCCAGATTGATCGCTGACAAGCGGTTCGCAACCTCGTCAAAGGCATCCTGTGGCTTCATGCCGTCGAGAAAACGGGAATTGATCATCACCCCATCGCCTTCATAGGCCGTCTCGGTGATGGTGAAACTCGCAGCGTCTTCTCCCTGCGGCACGACAACCGGAATTACCGGAAGTCCATATTTGTTGGCGAAATCCAGATCCCGCTGGTCGCCCGAAGGGCAGCCGAAGATTGCGCCTGTGCCATAATCCATCAAGACGAAATTGGCGACATAGACCGGCAAGGTCCAATCCGGGTCAAAAGGATGACAAACCCTGACACCAGTGTCGAAGCCTTTTTTCTCCGCCGTTTCGAGCGCTGCCAGTGACGTGCCAGAGCGACGACATTCCTCGCAAAATGCCGCCAATTCCGGATTGGAAGCTGCTGCCTGCAATGCCATTGGGTGGTCAGCGGAAATTGCCATGAAGGAGGCACCGAAAATCGTGTCCGGCCGCGTGGTATAGACTTCGAGTGCCTGATCGGCCCCGACCACCTGCCAACGCAACAAGAGACCTTCGGACCGGCCGATCCAGTTCTTCTGCATGGTGCGGACCTTTTCAGGCCACTGGTCCAGCCTGTCGAGAGAATCGAGCAGGTCCTGGCTGTGCTCGGTAATTCGGAAGAACCACTGCGTGAGTTCACGCTGCTCGACCAGGGCCCCGGAGCGCCAGCCACGACCATCGATGACCTGCTCATTGGCAAGGACAGTATGATCGACGGGATCCCAATTGACCTTGGACTTCTTGCGATAGACAAGGCCCTTTTCCAGAAAATCGACGAACAGCATCTGCTGGCGGTGGTAGTAATCCACGTCACAGGTCGCGAATTCGCGGGACCAATCCAGCGAAAGGCCCATCGACTTCAACTGCTTGCGCATGGTCGCGATGTTTTCATAGGTCCAGGCCTTGGGATGAACCTTGTTGTCGCGCGCGGCATTTTCTGCCGGCATGCCAAAGGCATCCCAACCCATGGGATGAAGAACATTATAGCCCTTTGCCCTGCGGTAACGCGCGACTACATCGCCCATCGTGTAGTTGCGAACATGCCCCATGTGAATTCGCCCCGATGGATAGGGGAACATCTCAAGCACGTAGTAATTCGGTCTTCCGTCGCCTGGGCCAGCCGGTGTCTCGAACAGCTTCTGCGCACTCCAGTATTCCTGCCAGCGCGGTTCAACTTCTCGTGCATTATAGCGTTCGCTTGCCATGGTGCCGTTCTTCGGGAAAAAGGTTGCGTTTTGCGGGTTCGGGAGGCAAACCAGAAATTGTTGCCACGGGTCAACAGCACAAGTCACCATCAGCGCCCGTAACAACCCCGGCGGAGATCAGATCCGCCCTGACAATGACAGGACGGATGCTTCATGCATGGCTGTGTCGTAAATCTGCATTTCCATTCTCGCCGTATCGACGTGGCTGCAAAGAAGCTGGCCAGCAGACGGGCAAGACGCGACTGGTTGCTGTGACCAAGACTTTTTGGGGCCGATGAAATCCTGCCGGTTCTCGAGCAGGGCAGCGGATATTCGGCGAAAATCGCCCGATCCGGGAGGCACGATCGAAATGGCCGGGTCTGCGTCGAAGCGTTTCCGTATCGAATTGCCTGATCCGGGCCATTGCAAGCGCAACAAGACGGCGGAAGCCGTGGCGTTGTCGACGTGATCGAGACGGTTGATCGCGAGAAGATCGCTACCGCGCTTTACCCACAGAAATGCGCAAGCCATTCGCCATCCCAAACTGCTTGTGCAGGTCAATACCGGTGATGAACCGCAAAAGGGGCCGGGATATCGCCGAAAGACGCGGTGGCTTTCGTCGAGACCTGCCGAACCAGGCACGGTCTCGAGATTTCGGGATTGATGTGCATTCCACCAGCAGATGAAAATCCCGGACCACGTTTTGCGCTTTTGGCAAAGCTGGCCGGTCAGGCCGGGCTGGATATTCTGTCGATGGGGATGTCCGGCGATTTCGAGATTGCAGCGGCTCTTGGTGCTACACATGTTCAGGTGGGAAGCGCGATATTCGGTACGCGATAACTGTTTACGCGACGCGGATCACGGTATTGGTGGCCAATCTGCGCGGGATCAAATCCATTTGCCTGCGTGATACCGCAATACGGCCCTCGGTGGGCTCGCTGCCTTGGCGTGCCAGATGGAAAAAGATGGCGCTGCCGCGATAGCGTTGCCTCGGCGCGATATTCCAGTCAAGGACAAGGCAGATATCGTAGAGTCCATCCGGACGATGAAGCGTTTCATGGCTTGCAGAAAACGGCAATCTGACCGGGCGGTTGTAACAGGAATGAGTTGTGCATCACATAACTTTGGCCCGGGGTAATTGCCGAGCTCGCGGTTGCGGACCGGCCAGGCTCGCCTCATATATGTACAAGAGACCCAATTGTGCTGCCAGTGTTGCTCCGTCACCTTCGCGTGAAAACCGTTATCCCGCTTCGCCCGATCACGCAGCGCAGGGCACGAATGTTCCCTTGCCGCCAATGAGAAGGATCGCATGATGGCATATCTTACCGGGTGCGCGGCGTAGTGACCAGATCTCCGGTGGCCTTTTGCGGCCTTTGTGGCTTCCCTTGATCGATCCTGGTAAACCAAATCCTGCCTGTTTCACGACAGATCCTGACTTGATGTGTGTTGAAATTACCGTGATCACGATAGCGAAGCCGGTAACCCTGCTGTTACGCGCGAAGCAAAGCCTGTCCTTTGCGCAACTTGCTGAATAGCCTATATTGCGGACTGATAAAGCCCGTATTGCGAATCAGACCGAATATTTGACCGGAGTTTCCATGACTGCACGCCATATTCTGCTCGTTGATGATGACAATGATTTGCGCGAGGCCCTGAACCGAACAGCTTTCGCTCTATGAAATTCGAAATTCATTGTGAGGCAAGCGCAGCCAAGGCGGTACAGGCTGCGCGCAATGGGCATGTCGATATCCTGATCATGGATGTCGGATTGCCGGATATGGACGGACGCGAGGCGGTGAAACTGCTTCGCAAGGGTAACTGGGCACCGATCATCATGCTGACCGGTCACGACACCAAATTCGGATACAATCCTCGGCCTTGAAGCAGGCGCCAATGACTATGTCCGCGACCGTTCCGTTTTGCCGGTGCTTCTGGCCAGAATACACTGCCCCGCAATTGCGAACCCATGAACAAAGCGAGATGCGGTATTTTCAGTTGGGCACTATACGTTCAAGCCTGCACAGAAAATGTTGATCGAGGGGAATGGTGCCAAGGTCCGCCTGACCGAAAAGGAAACCGCGATCGTCAAATATCTTTATCGCGCCGAGCAGAAGGTCATCGGGCGCGATGAATTGCTGGAACAGGTCTGGGGCTATAATTCCGGCGTCACCACGCATACGCTCGAAACCCATATCTACCGGCTTCGCCAGAAAATCGAAAAAGACCCTTCCAATGCAAGACTGCTTGTTACCGTGAGGGTGGGGGATGCAAGCTTGTTCCGTGAAACGCAGATGATCCGGCCCGGCAATGCGGCTTGAAAGTGATATCGAATTGCTGATGCGGGTAGACCTGTTCCAGGTTTCAGCCCGAGCGGTTGCGGCTGGTTGCCTTTGGTGCGGAGCGCGAACGCGTTCACAAGGACAGGTCCTGTATCACGACAGGAGAAGCCGATGGCGGATATGTGGTCGTGCGTGGACAAATAGACCTGATGCTATCGCGGAAGGCAGGGAGATAATCCTCGACAGCTGTCTCGAAGCATCGCTATTGGGCGAGTTGGCTCGTTACGGCCAATCGACGGATTTCGAATGCGGTTGCCAGTGTTGAAAGCGAAGTACTGCATACCCAGGCGCCTGTTCCATCGCATGTTGAATGAATATCCCGAAACAGCCGCGCTCATGTCGTCGGCTTTCGCAATCGGTTTCACGAACCATGGAGCAGGTGGCGCGCGTCCATGGCAAGCTTGGGGAAATTCCCAGGCTTGAAATTCAGCCGATGCATCGAGCTGGAGGGCTTTGCAATCCCGAAATCCGGCGAGGATGCCGGGTAGGCCGATCAGTCGAGATCAAGCCTTGCAATGACGGGAACATGGTCTGACGGCTTTTCCCAGCCTCGCGCCTCGCGCAGGATTTCCACATCCTTCAATTCCCGCGACAATTCGGGCGCAGCCCAGACATGGTCGAGCCGTCGGCCACGGTCACTGACTTCCCAGTCACGCGCGCGATAGCTCCACCAAGTATAGAGTTTCTGGTCGGCGGGAACGAATTGACGCATGAGATCATGCCAACCCCCCGCAGTCATGGCTGCGGTCAGGCCTTCTGTTTCAACCGGCGTATGCGAAACGATCTTCAGCATCTGCTTGTGCGACCAGACATCATTTTCAAGCGGCGCTATATTGAGGTCCCCGACCAGCACCGAAGGAATGCCGCCTTCGTTTGCCAGCACCGATTTCATCTCGTCGATGAAACGCAGCTTGTGGTCAAATTTCGGATTGATCGTGACGTCGGGTTCGTCGCCACCAGCGGGCACATAGAAATTGTGGATCCTGACCTTCTGGCCTGACGCCTGAAATGTCACGCTCACATGGCGGCTGTCGCCCATGCCGCAAAAGTCCCGGCTTTCGGTCTCGGCAATTGGTCTTTTCGACAGTATCGCGACGCCATGATAGCCCTTCTGGCCGTGCACCGCCTGATATTCGTAACCAAGCTTGCGGAACACCTTTCCGGGAAACTGGTCATTCTGGCATTTGATCTCCTGCAGACACAGGATATCGGGCTGCTTGTCTTCAAGGAAGGAGAGCACGATATTCTGGCGCAGCCGCACAGAATTGATGTTCGGTGGCAATTGAAAGAGCCATTAACAATCCAGACCAGTGACGACAAACCGGATTGCAACCTGCCCGTCATGACACGGCTGCACAAGGCAAGTCCGTGCGATCGGGTCAAATTCCACCTATTGCACGATTTCAGTTATTGGCATTGCCTTGCAGTCGCCGCATCTGGATGGCGCTCGTCAAACTTGAAAAGCTTTTCCGGTATCGTGACGTTCTTCTGTACATTGAACACCATGACCGAGGTTTCGGCGCCCTTTGCATCCTTGATTGTCCATTGCCGCAGATCGAAATCATTCGGGTCGAACATCAAGGTGATTTCGGAATCGCCGAAAATCTTGTCGTCACCCATCACAATGGTGGTCATGTCGGTATCGTTGGTAACCGAGCGCACCGTTTTGGGCGAAAACTCAATCTTGTCCGCCAGCAGCAGCTTCAGCGGCGTCTTGTCGAGGGGTAGAAATCCAGGTCTTGAGCTTGCGATTGTGAACAGCAACGGTCTTGCCGTTCGAATCACCTCGACCGGGTTCGGCTTTCATAGTTGAAACGGATCCTGCCCGGACGCTCGAGATAAAAGGTTCCGCCAGTCTGCTGTCCATCAGGATTGAACTGCGAATTCCCGCCAGTCATGGTTGGCACTGCGGCGAAATGATCACTCAAGGCGCTGACCGTTTCCTCTGGCGAGGTTGCAGCCGCTTCCTCGAGACCGGCCGTGCCGAGGACGAGCGCCATGACAAAAACTGGCGCAGCCTTGCGCGAAAGCGTGGCGAGCTTTGCCACCAAGCGCGGCTTGCTGCTTCTGGGTTCTGTCATTTGCCTGCCGTTTCTCAACGATTTCATCGTTATTCTCCGGTAGCAGCCATGGGTGCTGCAGTCTCATGAATCTCAATAATTGCAAGACGAATGCCCTGCAGTGGTGACCAATCATGGCCATGTCGAGGTCATTGTCTGTCTTGCGTTGCTGCAAGATGTGAAGTGACCGTCAAATTGTTTCATTCTCGCCCGGAACAAGTATCTCCCGCTTGCCGGCATGGTTGGCAGCGCCGATAAGGCCTTCCTGTTCCATGCGTTCTATGAGTGAGGCAGCACGATTATAGCCAATGCCGAGGCGACGCTGGATATAGCTGGTGGAAACCTTGCGGTCGCGCAGAACGACGGCAACCGCCTGATCATAAAGATCATTGGAGCCGGCCAGCGCGTCTGTTCCCGCCGGGCCTTCGCCGCCTTCATATCCACCTTCGTCATCCTCGCTGGTAACCGATTCAAGATATTGTGGAACGCCCTGGGTCTTGAGGTGATTGACCACCTTCTCGACTTCATCATCCGAAACGAACGGACCGTGTACACGCTGGATCCGGCCGCCACCGGCCATGTACAGCATGTCGCCCATGCCAAGGAGCTGTTCGGCACCCTGTTCACCGAGAATGGTGCGCGAATCGATCTTCGATGTGACCTGGAACGAAATGCGTGTCGGGAAATTCGCCTTGATCGTGCCGGTGATGACATCGACCGATGGCCGCTGGGTTGCCATGATGACGTGAATACCGGCGGCACGAGCCATCTGTGCAAGGCGCTGGATCGCTCCTTCGATGTCCTTTCCGGCAACCATCATCAGGTCGGCCATTTCGTCGATGATGACCACGATATATGGCATTGCTTCGAGTTCGAGATCCTCGGTCTCGTAGATTGCCTCGCCGGTCTCGCGGTCATAGCCGGTCTGAACAGTGCGCGAAATGGATTCGCCCTTCTTTTTCGCCTGCTCGATTCGGGTGTTGAAGCCGTCGATATTGCGAACACCGACCTTGGACATCTTCTTGTAGCGTTCTTCCATCTCGCGGACGGTCCATTTGAGCGCGACAACTGCCTTTTTCGGATCCGTCACGACAGGCGTGAGGAGATGCGGAATGCCGTCATAAATCGAAAGCTCCAGCATTTTCGGGTCAATCATGATCATGCGTACCTGCTCGGGTGACAGCCGGTAAAGAACCGACAGGATCATGGTGTTGATGGCCACGGACTTGCCGGAGCCGGTAGTGCCGGCCACCAGCAGGTGCGGCATCTTTGCCAGATCGGCAATGACCGGTTCCCCGCCAATGGTCTTGCCCAGAACCAGTGGGAGACGGCCCTTGTTATTGTCATAGTCGCGACTTGCCAGAAGCTCGCGAAGATAAACGGTTTCGCGGCTTGAATTGGGAAGCTCGATACCGATCGCATTGCGACCTGGAACCACTGCCACGCGGCAGGCAATGGCACTCATGGAGCGGGCAATGTCGTCAGCAAGACCAATCACGCGTGATGACTTGATGCCGGGAGCCGGTTCAAGTTCGTAAAGCGTTACCACCGGGCCCGGATGGACCTTTATGATTTCGCCCTTGACGCCGAAATCCTCCAATACGCCTTCCAGCAGCCGTGCATTCTGCTCCAGAGCGTCGGCACTGATCATCTTTTCCGCAGACAGTTTCTGTGGCTCGCTCAAAAGCATCAATTCAGGAAGCTCGAAGCCGTCTTCGTCGCGGATCAGTGATGGCTGGGCTTCCCGTACAATACGCGAACCTGGCTGAAGTTTGACCGGGTTGGCCTGTACGCGAGGCTGAACCCGCTGGACCGGTGGTTCGCCACCACGCGGTGATGCGGAACTTGCCGGGCTTCGTGACAGCGGCTGCTGGACGAAGTCGTCATCATCATCGTCGTCAGCAAATACCAAACCATCCGGATCATAGGTGTTTTCGCCATATTCCGGAGCCATTTCCGGCGCGGTGAGATAGTCACCCTCATCCTCGAAATCCACCTCTTCAGACCCGAATGCCGGTTCGCGACCGCGGTCAGATCGCGGTTTGCCAAAATTCTCCAGTCCGTCATCTGGCGGCGTCACAAGCCTTGCATGGGTATCACGAACCCAGCCAAGGGCGGTAGCGGCAATGGAAGGACGCGGCTGCCGATTGCGTGCGCCTTCAATGTCAGGGTCGATGCGGACATTCGCCGACCTGGAATATGCAGGTCGCGAGGGATGACGGCGCAGCCAAGCGCGAGCAGAAAAATACCAATGTGTCAGTGCGCCCAGAATAATTCCCGGTTCGCGATCTTCGGCCGCGTCATCAAGCAGTTCACCCGTTTCCATGTCGTAAAGCAATTCTGCGTCATCAACCCCACGCCGACCTGTGAGGCCCGAGGAGAACAGCAGGATTGCAAGCGACAGAATTCCAAGGACAAGGCCCAGAAGGACAGCAAAAATTCCGGATGGAAAGCCGCCGGTCAGCAAACCGGGAATCCGCAGGATCAGGTCACCGCTCACGCCGCCCAATCCGGTTGGCAATGGCCAGGATTGCGGCCTTGGCAGGCAACCAAGGGCTGCGGCAGCAAGCAGAACCGACGGAAGCCACATGATGAGGCGGTTGCGCCAGCGCCCGACCGGCTTTTGCAGGATCTTGAGCCAGGCCCATACCGCAGGCGGTATAAGGACGACCACACCGGCAAGGCCAACAAATTGCATGATCAGGTCGGCAATGGCACTACCTGCAAAACCTCCGGCATTCTGCGGAATGTTTCCGTTGGCATTGGACAAGCTCGGATCATTGACGCTCCAGGTTGCAAGGCTGGCAAAGACAAATGCGACGCCCGCCAGCATGGCGAGACCTGCCAGGATACCGATCTGTCCGGAAAGCCAGCCTGATATCCTGTCCTGTCCAGCTGCTGCCTGTCTTGCGCGCGCTCCGGTAACCTGCATCCCATCACCCCGAACCAAAATCATCGAACCATTGGCGAATCAGGCGAGACGAACAGTCCCACCACGCCAGGATGACCTGACCCTAGAAGGCGAAGGTTAAGGGGCTGTTAACCATCAAGGTTGGCGCATGATTTGATTGAACAAAAAAAGGGCCCGGAAAACCGGGCCCAGTTGTTGGAAAGTCGCGGCAGATGCCGAAACATTCCGACGGGATTGGAAACCGGCCGGTTGCCCGGCCGGGTTGCGGTATCAGCTGTGATAGGCAGCTTCACCATGGGAGGTAAGGTCGAGACCGGTTGCTTCGTCCTCGGCGCTGACGCGCAGTCCGAAGATCATGTCGACGATCTTGTAGAGGACGAAGGAGATCACACCGCACCATACGATGGTGATGGCTACTGCCTGGATCTGGATCCAGGTCTGGGCTGCGATGGAGAAGTCCTCGGCGCCTGTTCCACCCAGCAGCGGGCTGGTGAAGATACCGGTGCCAACAGCGCCGACGATGCCGCCAATGCCATGGATGCCGAAGACATCGAGGCTGTCATCATATCCGGCTTTCGCCTTCACGACTGCCACGAAGAAGTAGCAGACAAGACTTGCAATGGCGCCAAGCGCAATCGCACCAACCGGACCAACCGAGCCCGCAGCCGGTGTGACGGCGACAAGACCCGCTACCAGGCCGGATGCTGCGCCCAGCATGGAGGCCTTGCCGCGAGATACTGCCTCGATCAATGCCCAGGCAATGATGGCACCCGCGGTTGCTGTGAAGGTGTTGATCATAGCCAATGTGGCACCGCCGTTTGATTCAAGATTTGAACCGGCGTTGAAGCCGAACCAGCCGACCCACAGCATGGAAGCACCTACCATGGTCAAGGTCATGGAATGCGGAGCCATGATGTCGCGTCCCAGACCAGCGCGCTTGCCGATCAGGATTGAACCTATGAGGGCTGCGATACCGGCATTGATGTGAACAACCGTGCCACCGGCAAAGTCGAGAGCACCCATGTTGAAGATCAGGCCTGCGCCGTCCCAGACCATGTGTGCGATCGGGAAGTAGACGAAGGTGACCCACAGGACCACGAATGCGATCACTGCCGAAAACTTGATGCGCTCGGCAAACGCGCCGACAATCAGCGCCGGCGTGATGGCGGCGAATGTCATCTGGAAGCAGATGAACACATATTCGGGAATGACAACGCCATCAGTAAAGGTCGCCGCTGTCAGAATCCATGGTTACGCCAGCCAGGAACAATTTGCCGAGACCACCCCAATAGGGGCTGGTGCCGCCGCCAAAGGCGAAGGAATATCCGTAAAGTACCCAGATAACGATGACGACTGCCGTGATCATCGTGCACTGCATGAGTACGGAAAGCATGTTCTTGGTCCGAACCAGGCCGCCATAGAAAAGGGCAAGACCGGGAAGGATCATGAAAAGAACGAGGATGGTGGAAACCATCATCCATGCCGTGTCACCCTTGTCCATGATCGGTGCAGCGGCTTCTGCAGCAGGAGCTGCCGCATCAGTCGTGGTCTGGGCAAGAGCCGCAGTGGTGGAAACCACTGTTGCGAGCATCGCGGCAATGGAGCCCGTGAGGCCGCGGCTGAAACCGCTTTGGAGGTTCGATGTCGAACCTGTCTGTTGCATTTGGTTTTTCATGTTTTCAAATTCCCTGTTACACACCGCTGGGCCTGTCGCCTCAAAGGGCGTCGGCATCGGTTTCGCCGGTGCGGATGCGCACGGCCTGTTCAATCGAGAAAACGAAGATCTTGCCGTCGCCGATCTGGCCGGTCTTGGCGGCGCTGGAGATGGCTTCGACAGCCTTGGCGACCATGTCGGAAGCCACAGCAACTTCGATTTTCAGTTTCGGAAGGAAGCTGACCGCATATTCTGTCCCGCGATAGATCTCGGTATGGCCCTTTTGGCGGCCATAGCCCTTGACCTCGGTTACCGTCAGCCCCTGGATGCCAATAGCTGTGAGGGCATCACGCACCTCATCCAGCTTGAATGGCTTGATGACAGCCATGACAATTTTCATTCAATCACCCGTTCGTTTGCATAGACCCTGATATTGGTCCTGGTTACGGGTGGCCCCGGAACCTCACGTTCCAGACCGACCGAAACTGGTCATTCAAATGCCGTGCCAACTCGGTGGATGATTGGTAACCCTTTGTTAAGACTGTGTTTTGCCTTGTTTCTTGGCAAATTTCCGGCTGTCAGTATTTCATTAATGATTAAAATTTCGGCATTCCTGCACGATTGCCTATTATTTTGGCATCAACCCTAGTGCCCAGCGGGAAGATCCTCACTACGAAGGCGGATCAGGCCTTCCTGAGCGACCGAAGCAACGAGGACGCCATCCCTTGTATAGATAGAACCGCGATTGAAGCCTCTTGCGCCGGAGCTGTTGGGGCTATCCTGAAGGTAGAGATGCCAGTCCTGCATCCTGGCCGGCCGGTGAAACCAGATCGCATGGTCAAGGCTTGCGACCTGGATTGCCGGGTCGAAGACTGCGCGTCCATGGGCGAAAAGTGAGGTATCCAGCAACGTCATGTCCGAGGCATAAGCAAGAATTGCTGCCTGTATGGCGTCGTTGTCAGGCAATTCACCGGTCGCGCGGAACCAGACCTGCTGTCGGGGGTCCAGTTTGCGGTTCGAGACATAATGCGTCAGGTCAACCGGGCGAAGCTCAACCGGGCGGTCGCGCTTCCAGTAATTGCGGATGTTCTCAGGCACCTGTTCGCCGAATTTCTCGACGAGTTCTGCCGTGCCCGGCAGTTCTTCGGGCGGTGTCACCTGGCCCATTTCCATATAGTGCTCGAGGCCTGCCTCCCTGATCTGGAATGAACAGGACAGGGAAAAGATCGCATGCCCATGCTGGATGGCAACAACCCGGCGGGTGGTAAAGGAGCCGCCATCGCGTATGCGGTCCACCTCATAGATGATGGGTGTTTCAGGATCACCCGGTCGCATGAAATAACAATGCAGCGAGTGCACGTTGCGGTCGGCTTGAACTGTCCTTTGGGCAGCAATCAAGGCCTGACCGATAACCTGCCCGCCAAAGACCCTTTGCCAGCCGGATTTCGGAGACGTGCCACGGACCAGATTTCGTTCCAGGGTCTCCAGATCAAGGATTTCCATCAGTGTTTCAACGGCTCTGGACATGGCAAACCTGCTTCCGGTCATAATTTTGCACTGGTCATGCGGCACCCTGTTCGATGGCAGCATGACCATGAATGTGCTAACCAGTATGGCATCAAAAGGGAAGTGTCTGATGAAACACAGCGATGCAGCAAGTGCCGAAGCAAAAAAGTCAGCCAATCACGACCAGATCGTGATTGCAGGTGGCGGTTATGTGGGACTTTGCACGGCAGTGGCGATCCGCTCGGCAGCGCCGACAATTGGCGTCACGGTGATTGATGCGGCACCTGCCGAGGCGGTCGAGAACGATAACCGTGCTTCGGCGATTGCAGCTGCCGCGACCCGAATGCTGGATGAATTGGGTATCTGGGAAAGGATAGCGCAGGACGCGCAGCCGATCCGCGAAATGATCGTGACTGACAGCAACTGGCGGATGCCACTCGGCCCGTCTTCCTTACCTTTGCCGGTAGTCGTGGTGCGGATGGTACAAGCGAAGGCAACCATGATGCGCCGTTCGCGCATATGATGCCCAATCGATCGCTGGTAAAAGCGCTGCGGGAAAAGGCCCTGGAGACCGGGATTTCACTTGTCCATGGCGACAGTGTGACTGGTTTTGAAACGGGACCCGCATCCGTCATGATCACCATGCAATCGGGACATCGGCTTGAGGCAAGGCTGTTGATTGCAGCGGACGGTGTTCGTTCGAAATTGCGCGACGCTGCAGGGATCAAGGCGGTTCACTGGCCCTATGACCAGATGGGAATTGTAGTCACGGTAGCCCATGAGCGCCCACATGAGGGCCGGGCGGGAGCATTTCCGCCCGCTGGTCCGTTCGCGATTTTGCCTTTGAAGGGAAACCGTTCCTCGCTTGTCTGGACCGAGCGCACGGCAGATGCGAAGCGGCTGATGGCCTGCGATGATTTCGCCTTTGATCTGGAACTGGAACAGCGCTTTGGTCACAAGCTTGGCGAAATCACGGTCGAGGGACCGAGGCGGGCATTTCCACTTGGACTGACGCTTGCAAGGGAGTTTGTCCGCGAAAGGTTTGCGCTCGCTGGCGATGCGGCCCATGGCGTGCATCCGATTGCGGGCGGGGCTCAATCTCGGCTTCAACGATGCGGCAGCACTTGCAGAAACCGTGGTCGAGGCACACCGGTTGGGACTGGATTATGGCTCGATGGCGGTTTGGAGCGCTATCAGATGTGGAGACGCTTCGACACGGTTCAGATGGGCGTTACCACGGATGTGTTGAACCGGCTGTTTTCGAACGATAACCCGTTGCTCAGAATCACCCGTGATGTCGGATTGGGTCTGGTCGACCGGATGCCGGGCATGAAGCAGTATTTCATTTCCAGGCTGCAGGTAACCAGAAAGGCGCACCAAAAACTGCTCGCCGGGCAGCCGATCTGATCAATCTTCGTCGTCTTCGAGTTGCCGCGCTTCGAGGCAAGCATGACCGAATCCCGTCACGCACCGGGAAAGCAAGACGGGCGGCCGGGAAACGAGTTCCTGCTTTTCCCGATCATAATGCAGTACCGTATGGGTCAGTGGGCAACTGAGCATTTCCAGCATTTTCGGATCAGGTCCGTCTTCTGCTTGCCTACGGTCCTGGAATTCATGGCCGGTAATGCTTCATTGCAGCGTGTTGCCGGAATTGCCATCCTGCCTTGCAAGGGCAATCTCGGTAATGGCGACAAGTGTGTCTGCGCGAGATTTGAGATCGTCAGCTTCCAGCAATGCCTGTTTTTCGGCAGTCCGTAGGGGCTCATCATGCACAATGCCGTGACCAGGGTTTCATTGCTGGCCTTGCGTACCGAATCCCAATCCGCCTCCATTCCGTTTGTCTCGAGATATTTGCGGAATGTGGCAAGAAGTGCCTCGCGGTCGACGTCGGCGCCATCATCCTCTCCGGATAGATCAGCGCCATAAACAGCGATCTCGCACCGCCGGTATCCGTTCTTGCCCTCTACTTCGCGCAGGATACGGTAGCGGCAAATCCCCGAAAGGGTAATGAGATAGCGCCCGTCGCCGCTTTCCTGGAAGGCGGTGATGCGGCCCAGGCAACCCATTTCACACAGGTCAGCATCTTGGGAACCCGGTGTTGGCTCTGCGTCGAAGCGTGGTTGAACCATGGCGATGAGCCGTTCACCACAAAGCGTCATCGATCATCGCCAGATAACGCGGCTCGAAGATGTTGAGCGGCATCTGCCCTCCGGGCAGCAGCAGTGCCCCGATAGCGGAAACACCGGAACTTTTGTCGGTATGTCCGCCGTCTTGAGGTAGCTCTTGTTTCCTGCCTTCATCATCGTACTCCTGTCACTGCAATGTGTGTCACCAGGAATTAATCTCAAGGCACCCTGATCAAGCGAACAATGCAGAGGAAAGCTTGCGCCGGGCGGAGAGCGTATCGGGGTCGGTCGGCCCCCAGGCCTCGAAGAATTGCAACAATTGCGAACGCGCACCATCGTCATTCCATTTGCGGTCGCGACGAATGATCTCGAGCAGCTGATCAGCCGCCTCTTCTTTCCGGCCCCGCGCATTCAGAGCGATTGCAAGGTCGAAGCGCGCCTGCCAGTCCTGGGTTTGGCAGCAACCTTTGCATCGAGTTCGGCTGTGTCGCCAAGACTTGCCGCCTGCAGGGCGAGATCAAGGGCCGCGCGAAAAGCCAGGACTGCGGGTTCTGCTGATTTGGTTTCAGGAATGGCATTCAGTATCGCTTCTGCCTGATCCAGGTTTCCGTCGCCCAGATACAGCATGCCGACGCCCGCCAGGGCAGTGGCATTGTCGGGTTCATGCTGAAGAACCGAACTGTAGAGTACGGCAGCGCCTTCCAGATCACCGGATTGGGAAAGCATTGCTGCCTCCTCCAGCATGGTATCAACCGGCGATGCTCCGATGGGTCCGGCCAGCGCCTCGATGAACTTGCGGATCTCGCTTTCAGGCTTTGCGCCCATGAAGGCAGACTTTGGCTGCCCGTCGACAAACGCGACGACGGCAGGAATGGACTGGATGTTCATGCGACCGGCAATTTCGGGATGCTCGTCGATATTCATCTTGACCAGAACTACAGCACCCCGGCTTTCGGCAACGACCTTCTCGATCATTGGTCCCAATTGCCGGCAGGGGCCGCACCATGGTGCCCAGAAATCAACCAGAACCGGCTGCATTTTCGATGCTTCTATCACTTCCTGCATGAATTGTGCGGTCGTGATGTCCTTGACCGGAGCTGGAGCAGTGCCCCGTAGTTCATTCCCGGGGCCTGTGCGGATTGGGTGGCAGCATTGCCAAGATCATATCCGGCTGAAATGCCGCCCTGATTGTATCCGCCTCCATAGGACTGGCCAAAACTCGTCCCATATTCCGTGGCGGATTTTTCGTTCTCGTTACTCATCGTAATGCTCCTTGCCGACCGATGCCCACTGCCATCAACCGAAATCCGTCGTCATGCGCAATTTTTCGGCACCCGACCCTATCAACTGTCAATGGGCGTTGAAAGGCGGACTATCCTCGGCTCATGACCGGACATGGGTGAGGAACTTCAACAGGTCCTCTCTGGAAATGGTGGTGGTCATGGTGTTCGTCAACAGGTGGCAATTGATCAGCTCATGTTCAAACAGGGGTTCGTCAATGATCACCTGTACGCGGTTGGCATGATCATTCATGGGCGCAAAGGCGGTAACCGATCCGGGTTGAACCCCGAGATACTCCATCAATTTCTCGGCATTTGCGAATGAAACCCTTGTTTGTGCTCCGATCAGCGGGTGGACATGATTCATCGCAATGCGGGCCGACCCCGGCGACGATCAGGAAGTAATTGTCCTTCTTGTCCTTCACGAACAGGTTCTTCGTGTGGCCACCCGGTATCATGCCCTTGATATGTGCACTCTCTTCAACCGTGAACACAGCCTCGTGCTGTGTGGTGGAATGGGCGATGGCGAGCTTGTCGAGAAGCGCAAACAACTCTTCTGGCGTCGCGGGTGTCGTCAAAGGCAGTTGGTCGGACATGACATATCGCTTCCGGCTGGTTTCTCGATGCTGGATGAATGCTGTATTGGCCGAATTGCAATTGAAATCCAGCTCCAGGTCCTGACCGGCCTCTTCCCGCCATTGCAGACATGCTGTTCACCAGGGATAAATCTAATCGCATTCGGCCAAAATTCCTGTTGCAATCATTTTCGGCTTGCGCCATACAGCCGCGCAAGCCGGTGAGCCGGTCTTGCATGTGAGCGGGCGTAGCTCAGGGGTAGAGCACAACCTTGCCAAGGTTGGGGTCGGGCGTTCGAATCGCCTCGCCCGCTCCAGTTTTCAATCACTTGAATTCTGGTCCTTCAGTCACAATCCGACTGGCGCTCACATCTTTCCCTTTCAACTTTCCCCTTGAATCGTTTTCAATGTCGCCGGGTGTGAACACTGCGTTGATGTGTCCGCTATTTGCGATTTCGGTTCCCGGCCTCATATGTTGCTTTGAACAACGAGCAGTTTCAGCCGCTGATATGTCTTTCAGCCGCTGAACCCAGTCCCCTTGATGGAGCCAGTGATGTCGATCAGACCCGTTAGCCGTGTCCTCAATGCCAAACCAACCATGGAAGGTGCCGGTGTTCACCTGCATCGAGCCTTCGGTTTCAGCGAGCCGGAAATGGCGGATCCGTTTCTTCTGTTTGATGATTTTCGCAATGAGCGGCCGGCCGACTACCTGAAGGGTTTTCCCTGGCACCCTCATCGCGGTATCGAAACCATTACCTATGTGCTGGCCGGCACCGTCGAACATGGCGACAGCCTTGGCAATCGTGGTAATCTGGCGGCTGGTGATGTGCAATGGATGACGGCTGGAAGCGGCATATTGCATCAGGAAATGCCAAAGGGAGATGTGCTGGGTCGGATGCACGGATTTCAGCTCTGGGCCAATCTGCCGTCCAATCTGAAAATGACGGATCCGCGTTATCAGGATGTCAAATCTGGCGAGATACCGGTCATTGGCGATGATGACGGAACAGCAATCCGGGTGATTTGCGGTTCATACAAGGGCATATCCGGGCCTGTTGACGGAATTGCAGCGGAACCTGGCTACCTCGATATTTCCATCCCGCCGCTGAAACGCAAACGGTTCAAGGTCGACACCCATCGTCGCGCCTTTGCCTATGTCTTCGAGGGTGCCGGCCGGTTTGCCGATGCTTCCGCGCCGAGGGGCGTGTTGAGCGAGAAGGAATTCGAGGGTGAGGAAATCCTCCTGCGGGACATGAGCGGCAATCGTACCATGGTCCTGTTCGGCTCCGGCGATGAGGTAGTGGTTGAGGCGGGCGACGAGGGAATGCGTTTCCTGCTGGTATCGGGCGCACCGATCCGCGAGCCCATCGCCTGGCATGGTCCCATCGTGATGAACACACGTGAAGAACTGATGCAGGCAATGCGGGATCTCAATACCGGCAGTTTCATCAAGGGCCATTGAGGTCTGCATGCGTTTTCACGGTTGATTGGAGACGCGACAACGGCCTAGTGGAAATTCCTGCCACCCGGCAGGACCTTGAACAGCGACTTCGACGAGCCGTTCCTGTTTGGGGTCTTGCCGGGCTTGGCAATCCGCTCGAAGTCGTGGCGCAGTTCGGGAGCGTCCTTCAACAGTCTGGCAAGCCGGGAATGGGGGGCCTTTCGGTTGCGCAATTCCTGCACGGGTCTTCGCACCTCGTCGGCATTGGCTAGGCCACCCATAGCCGGATGCTCCTCATCTTCAGTCTCGCAAAGGGCTGCAAGCATTGGTGTCTTGTCATGCAATTCGCGCGCTACCACATGGGTAATGCCATCCGCCTTCTGAACGATGCCCGAGACCGCGACGAAGCGTGCGCCCATGACGATGGCGCGATAGCGTTCCATAACCTTTGGCCAGACGATGACATTGGCAATGCCGGTCTCGTCTTCCAGCGTCATGAATACAACACCCTTGGCCGAACCCGGCCTCTGGCGCACCATGACCAGACCCGCCACAGTTATACGCCTGCCATTACCGATGTCATCCAGTGATGCACTGGCAATCAGGCCCTCGCGCTCCAGTTCTGGACGAACAAAGGATGCGGGATGCCCCTTCAAGGAAAGCGACAAATGCCGGTAATCCTCGATCACATGCTCGCCATGCGTCATGACCAGGCAAACGGGTCTGCGGCTCGACCAGCGGATCGGGAGCGACCAGCCGACCTGATTGCGGGATATCAAACAAGGGCATTGCCGAATGGATTGCCGCGCCTTCCAATGCCTTTGCCTCCTACGCGCTGCGCGGCGATCAAGCCCCATCGAGCGGAATGCATCGGCATCAGCCAGGCGCTCGATTACCCCGCGTGACAGCCCCGACCGCAGCCAGATATCGCGGATCGTGGCATAACCGTCACTGCGCGCTGATACAAGCCTTGCTGCATCTGCCTCACCGACACCCTTGATCTGGCGAAAACCCAGCCGCAATGCATGATTGCCATGGATGTCATGGCGCATTTCCTGATTGCGCCGATGCAGATTGCCGGATGCAGAACCCGGCTCAAGCGTGTTGTCATAAACAGACAGATTGACATCGACGGGCAGGATTTCAACGCCATGTTCGCGGGCATCGCGGACAAGCTGCGACGATGAATAGAATCCCATGGGCTGGGAATTCAGGATCGCTGCGGCAAAGACATCGGGATAATGGCATTTCAGCCAGCATGAAGCATAGACAAGAAGCGCGAAACTGGCAGCATGGCTTTCGGGAAAGCCGTATTCGCCAAAGCCTTCGATCTGGCGAAAGCAACGCTCGGCAAATTCACGCTCGTAGCCCCGTGCCATCATACCTTCCACCATCTTCGCCTGGAAGGAATGAATGGTGCCGACGCGCCTGAAAGTCGCCATCGCACGGCGCAGCTTGTCTGCCTCGCCTGGCGTGAATCCGGCCGCAACGATCGCGATTTTCATCGCCTGTTCCTGGAAAAGCGGCACACCCAGCGTGCGCCCCAGCACCGCCTCCAGTTCAGGGCCGGGAAAGGAAACCCTTTCCTTGCCCTGTCGGCGGCGCAAATAGGGATGAACCATGTCACCCTGGATGGGACCCGGCCGGACAATGGCTACTTCAATGACAAGATCGTAGAATTCGCGCGGTTTCAGGCGGGGCAGCATCGACATCTGTGCCCGGCTTTCGATCTGGAAAACCCCGATCGTGTCGGCGCGCTGGATCATTGCATAGGTGCGCTTGTCTTCCTTTTCCATGCTCGCCAGCGTCATCGGCAGAGCGTAGTGATCTTCGAGCAGGCCAAAGGCCTTGCGCAGGCAGGTCAGCATTCCCAATGCAAGAATGTCGATCTTGAGGATGCCGAGCGATTCGAGGTCATCCTTGTCCCATTCCACCTGGGTGCGGCCTTCCATTGCCGTGTTCATGACCGGAATGACTGAGTCAAGCCGGTCACGGGTAATGACGAACCCCCCCACATGCTGCGACAGATGGCGGGGAAATCCGTTGATTTCATTGGCGAGTTCGAGCACTCTTGCGACTATCGGGTCACTGCTGTCGAGGCCGCTCTCCCGCGCTTCGCGCTCGCCGAGATTTGACGAGGAATGCCCCCAGACGGAGCCGGACAAGGCCCCAATGGCATCTTGCGACAGACCAAAGACCTTGCCGATTTCGCGTGCTGCAGACCGTGCACGATAGGTCGTCACACTTGCAGCAAGCCCTGCATGTTCCCGGCCATATTTGGCATAGATGTACTGGATCACCTCCTCGCGACGCTCATGCTCGAAGTCGACATCGATATCGGGTGGTTCGCGCCGCTCCGGCGAGATGAAGCGCTCGAACAAGAGATCGCTCAATGCGGGATCAACATCGGTTATGCCAATGCAAAAGCAAACGGTCGAATTGGCTGCCGAACCCCTGCCCTGGACACAGGATCCCTTTGAGCGGGCAAAGCGGACAATGTCATATACGGTCAGAAAATAGGGGCGTATTGCAATTCGCCTATCAGCTGCAATTCGTGATATCTGCGCCGTGATCCGCTCCGGAACCCCTTGCGGATAGCGCTGTGCTGCGCCTTCAAAGGCCAGCCGGGCAAGCTCCTGCTGCTGGGAAAGGCCGCTTGCCGGAGTTTCATCGGGATATTGGTAGCGCAGTTCATCAAGCGAAAATTGCAGGGATGAGAAAAGCTTCTCACCTTCATGCAACCAATTGCCGGAACCGGGAAAATCCTCGAACAGGCGGACCATTTCGCGACCATCCTTGAGATGCCGTTCGGCATTGGCCTGAAGTCGGGTGCCTGCTTCAGCCAGCGTTACATGCTCGCGGATTGATGTGACCACATCCTGCAACACACGGCGTGATGGCCGGTGATACAACACGTCATTGGTGATGATGGGGCAATCGCGAAGCGGGCCGCAATGCTGGCGCGCGCGGCAATCTCGCGGTTGCTGGCGATATTGAGGGTATTGGTGATGGCGAGCCGCAAATGGCTGCCATAAACCTCCTTGAGCGATGCAACCATGGCCGCAATGTCCTGCGTTCCGCTTGTGGCATGGGTCAGCACGGAATCGGGTGCAAGGTGAGCGAAAGACCAGGCCCGGCTTCGAGAATGTCATCAAGGCGGAGCTGGCACTCGCCCTTTCTTGCGCGACGATTGCCGGTGGTCAGCAGGCGGCACAGCGAATTCCACCCGACAAGGGTTTGCGGATAGACGAGGCAATCGGGTGTTGTGTCCTCAAGGACCAGCCTGCAACCGGGTTGGTAGCGAAGGCCGGCCTCCTTTGCGGCCATATGGGCGCGCACAACGCCTGCAACGCTATTGCGGTCGCACAAGGCAATGCCGGCAAGGCCAAGCCTGGTCGCGGTGACGACCAGTTCCTCGGGATGCGATGCGCCGCGCAAAAAGGAAAAATTGCTGGTCAGGGCCGACTCGAAATAGGGAATTGTCATGCAAAAAGCCCATGCATGAACCAGCGTGGTGCCATATCCCCGGAACCGTAATGGCCCTCGCGAAACAGCCAGAAGCGACGCCCGCCATGGTCCTCGACCCTGAAATAATCACGCACCTGACGCATTGCTGCCGAATGCCACCATTCATCCTCGATGCGTTCGGGTCCTTCGGCCCGTGATACCTCATGCAGCACGCGACGCCAGCGAAACCGCAAGGGTGGGCCGTCGGGAATGCGTGCTATCGCCTCCACCGGCTCGGGATGCTCGAACAGGCGCAGCGGCCTGAGCGGTGGAAGTTCAGCCGATTGTATTGCCTGCTCCTGCTGGCAACGGGGTTTTGGAAGGTCTGCCGTCGGTACCAGTTGCCAGCTTTTTCCGGCAGATGGGTGTCGTGATAAACGGCATGCAGGATCGCATTTGTCCCCAGCCTGGCAGCCAGCCGGTCTGCAAGATCACTGGCCGTGTTGCTGTCGGCATGGTCAGTGGAGACAAATCCCGGTTCATCCAGGGTGAACGGTTCTGTCACGCTTGCCGAAAGTCGGAGCATGTCGAAACCGAAGCCTGCATCAAGATCATCATGCAGGCCGGCAATGCGTTCGTGGAAAAGGCGCAGGATGAGTTCAGGCTCGCGCAAGGGCCGCGATGCCCCGACCGCCAGACGGAAAACCTTCGAATCAACCCGCCACAGAGCCAGATCGAGAAGCCTCGCACCCTTGCCATGGCGCTCCATCTGTTGGCACAGCAAAGTCGCAAGACGCAGCGTCAATTGCTCGATATCCGTGGTCGAGACAACCGGTTCGGCCAGTCGGCGTTCGGCAGAGAAATCCGGTGCAGGCAGACGTGGCGAAATGGCCTCCTCCACCGCACCGAATGCCTGGTCAAGGCGCAGCAGTGGCATCTTGCCAAAGCGTCGGGCAAGTGGCGCGCGCGGGCGCTCCATGATCTGGCCGATCTTGCGCAGTCCGACCCTTGCAAGGGCTGAAAGCGTTTCGCCGTCGAGGCGCAAGGCTGCAAGCGGCAATGGCAAGAGCAGGGCGGAAAGTTCACCCAGGTCCCTTGCGATACGCGCGGTTCGTGGCGTCGACAAGGAGGGATCGGCCTGCTTGTGCGATGGCGTTGGCGTGAAGCGTGCCAGCGCCCATGCGCCACCCGGCGTTGGTGCAATGGCTGCATTGGCCGCAAACCCCTGATGGAAAAGACTGGTGAGAAGATCGCGGATGAGGTTTTCCTCGCCTCCGAACAGTCTGGCACAACCGGTTATGTCGAGAATGAGATTCCCGTCGCAGCTTGCACCATGCGCATCGCCATTCCCGTCCTGGCCACAGGAAACCAGCGGCGTATAGCGGTCACACCAGCTTGCAAGGGCAAGGACCAGCTCGCGGTCGGCAGCGCCATCTTCCTCGATCACATCGAGTGTCGGCAGGATGGCGCGCGCGTCGGTGAGGCCCTGGCCACGAAACAGTCCGAGACGCATTGCCATTTCATCAAGCGCAACCAGCCGGATGGCATTGTTGCGCTTGCCAACAATGACCACAGGCGGCGTGTCAGGACGCGCGACGAGCCGCCAGCGGGTTCCCCAGCGTTGCCGGGCGATCCGGTCGGTTGCCAGCAAGGGCAGGCTGAGCGCGAGATAGCGCCGGGCCGGTGCCGATGAAGGGTGGTGAAGCTGTTGTTTCAACGGGGGTTCGGGTTGTGGCTCCGGCAGCCTGTCCGTCAGGTCCGGCAAGGGCGAATATGCGTTCATCTCTTCTCCACTCCATGATCCATCTGCCTGTACGGCCAGCTCTCGATTTTTCCAGAACCACCTCGAAGGTCGGGTTGCCCTGCCATTGGCGTGCGGTTCCGTTTTCATTGCCCGGTGGCAGGTTGTGCGAAAGTGCAGGTCGCACGAGCCAGCGGCTGGATGCTGCGCTTGCCTCTTCCCTCCCGCCCTGGCGCAGCAGGATCACCGAGGTTCTTGATGCGGCAGCACGCAATGCAATGCGGCGTGAGAAGGTAAAATCCGCCTCTGACGGATTTCCCTGCAATTCGAGCAGGCACAAGCCGGCCTTCGGCGTTGCGGCAATTTCCCCTGCAGCCCAAAGTGCTTCATGCGTATTTGCTGCCTGCACCCTTGCAAATTGCCGGGGATCAAGGCCTAGTTCGGCAATGCCGCCTGCGAAAAAGGCAGCACATTCACGCCGTATATTGGCGCTGCTGACCCAGAAAAACCTGCCATGCCTGCCTGCCAGCATCGAGCCAAGACCCAGCGCAAAGCCTGAAGCGGCAGCAGCATCAAGCGTCACTGCAGAGCGAACCTCGTGCAAGGCGCCGGGCTCAAGCCCTGAGCGGCCAAGCACCGCGTCAACGGCATCAATCGCAAATGTGTGTTGCATGGATTATCCGTATCGGGCCCGGCTGCGTCTGCTGACGGGATGCGTTCCTCGATACGGGCAATTTCATGCGAAAGCCGCGCCAGAACCTTGGTTCGGGCAAAATCCTTCCCGGCCATGGAAAGCCCTTTCCATGTGCTGCTCCCGCTGGTTGCGGGATAATTGTTCATGTTATGTTCTTATAGATTCCGGAACCCGGAAAAAGAGTCAAGCGGAGTCTTGTGTGACGGAGAAGAATTTTTTCCTATCGCTGTTTTGCCGGTTGCAGCAACCGGCTTTGCCACCAATGCCTCAATAGGAGCCCAGCTTGCGCTCGGGATCATAGGCTTCATCGGTTTCCTCGATGACGGCCTGACCGCATCGCATCGTGCCTGAAGCCGCATCAAAGCCATAGCTTGGTGAGCCGTGCAATTGCCAGCCTTCCGACAATGCCTTTGTCACCTTGTGGCAAAAGGCGGAATCATCAGGCCCGGTGAGGAAACGATAAAGGGTTGTCACGGATTTCGTTCCTTCTGCGTCATGATCCGGAGTTTCCAAAGGTCTTTACAAGATTAACGCCTGTTCGGAGATGCAGTCGCTCTACCATTTCGCCGTCCAGTTGATGGCGCCAGCCGAAGCGTTTTGTGGCAAGGCGAAGGCTGCAATGATTGCCCGGGCACGGGCCAGTTCCGGGGCCGATGGTGAAAAGGCAAGATTGGCTGCTTCGATCTGTGCTGGATGAATGAGTGTCTTGCCGTCAAAGCCCATATCGGCACCGGCGCGACATTCGTCGGCAAAGGCCTCGAGATTTCGGAAAATCATTGCAGACGCCGTCAGAGCGCCGCGAGGCCGAGCACCGCGCCGCGGCGATGACGCTCATGAACCATGGTTGCATCACCATGCGGCCAAGCGAAAGATTGACGCCTGTGGATTTGGCAAGATCATTGGGTCCCAGTACCAGTGCCTCAAGACCGGCTGCCCGGCCACGCCTTGCAATGGCTGCGATATCAAGAATAGCGGCAGGGCTTTCGATCATTGCCCAAAGTGCCGGGCCATGCCTTCCCATCCTTGCCCTTGCGGCAAGCAGTTCCTCCGGATTTTCCAGCTTGGGCAAGAGAACTGCATCCGGCCGGCATTCAAGTGCGACCGCCAGGTCATCGCCAAATCCGGGTGAATGATGGCCGGAAATCCGGATGACGCGCTCACGTCTGCCGAAATCGGTGTCCCTTACCAGTTCGCGAAGATTGTTGCGCGCAGTCGCTGCCATATGCGGGGCAACCGAATCCTCCAGGTCAAAAATCAAGCCGTCGCAGGCAAGGCCCTGCGCCTTTTCCAGCGCACGGCGGTTTGATGCCGGCATGAACAGGACGGAACGGCGCGGTCGCCAGGAATCGGACAAGAAAACCATGACACCATTTTTCGTGGTTTGGTGCCGGTTGCAAGCAGCAATCTACCCGAAAATGCGACAGAATTCCCCAATGGCCGGGACCCAGGGCACTCGACCCGGCGCGAAGCTTGGTGTAAACCGCGCAAAAGCAGTAAAACATAATTACAGACAGCCGGAAGTTCACCCTCATGCAGAAATTCACGACGCTGACCGCCGTAGCCGCGCCCCTGCCGATCATCAATATCGACACGGACATGATCATCCCCAAGGACTATCTCAAGACGATCAAGCGTACCGGCCTTGGCAAGGGACTGTTTGCGGAAATGCGCTATGGCGAGGATGGATCGGAAAATCCGGATTTCGTTCTCAACCAGCCGGCATGGCGCAACGCCAAAATACTGGTCGCTGGCGACAATTTCGGCTGCGGATCAAGCCGTGAGCATGCGCCGTGGGCATTGACCGATTTCGGTATCCGCTGCGTGATCTCCACCAGCTTTGCCGATATTTTCTACAACAACTGTTTCAAGAACGGCATTCTGCCGATTGTGGTCAAGCCGGACGAATTGGAGAAACTGATGGATGATGCTCGGCGCGGCGCCAATGCGACGCTGAGCATCGATCTGGAAAGCCAGACCATCAACGGGCCGGATGGCGGAACCATTCACTTCGACATCGACCAGAGCCGCAAGCATCGCCTCCTCAACGGTATTGATGACATTGGCGAAACGCTGGAGCGCGCACCGGAGATTGATGCATTCGAGAAGCGGATTGCAGACTCAAGACCCTGGATCTGATCCGCTGCGGCCATCACATCGGCACACTGATCTTCAGGGCTGCTTGCTCTCCCTCCCGTTGGTCATTCCACCGTGTAACTTGCCACCGTGTAACTTGAACGCCAGGTGCGCAGCGCCTTTCCTTCGCGGATAATCGCGATTTCAAGCCGGTAATCGCCGGCAACGGGAACGCGTTTGCGGCCGGCAAAAGCCAGATAATCCGCCTTGTTGTTGTCCAGCGGCTTGCTGCTTTGCAGGGCGGTGGTCCTTCCGTCGGGCCAGGTGAGCAATACGGTAATCCGGTCACCCTTTCTGAGATTGGCAAGCCATGCCCAACCCAGAACTGCCGGCGAAGAGGTATTCGGTAATGGTGGCGCACCCTGCTCCAACAATTGCTGCTGGCTTGGCGGCGAACCTGCCATCCCGCTGTCGAGAAGCACGGCATCGCCATCGCCCAATGCAGAGGCGAATTCGCTTGCCAGGAGCGGCGCACCGGGAATGGCTGGTTGCTCACACCCGCCATCAGCAGCCTTGCCGGTGATGATGTCCACAGGCTTGTCGTTGATCCGCATTTCGGCATGGAGATGGGGAAACTGGGCCAGACCGGAGGACCCCACTTCGCCAAGGACGATGCCTGCCGAAACCCTCTGGCCAGCCTTCACCTTGATGCTACCCTTTCTGAGGTGACAATACTGGGTCACGATCCCGCCGCCATGGGCAATCACAACCCCGTTTCCGCATTCGCGACCCGATACTGCTTCCGCGTCGGCCTGGTTCCTCACGAGCCTGTCAGACTCACCGTCGCGGGCGCCCACAACCACGCCATCAGCCATGGTCAGCACCTCCACACCGCGCGAGACATCGGCCATCGACCGCAGCCGGATATCGAGCCCGGAATGGCCGTCATAGCTGGCTGAGCCACAAAACGGGTCTGAAACACCTGGACCGCCGGTCATGTCCGCCATTTGCTGAAGGAAGCAATTTTCACCCGGTATGCAGGCGATGGGTGGTTGAAGCCTTGCCGGGGACTGATCCGTGGCAGTTGCAGCCATTGGCGGGGGTATCAGCATGAATGCAGCCGCAAATGCGATCCCTGGAAAGCCGAACATCTTCATCACCACAATTTACCCCTCCCGTGGCTGCCGTCAAACTGTGGCTGTTGCAATGGCTCAATGGGGTTTTGCATTGCAGTCATTCACGTTCATGCTTGCACAAGTATCAAAGCATGGTTAGCAAGGCGTCGAAAATTTCTTCAGAAAGGCACCTGAAATGAGCGTCAAGAACCTTTCCTTCTTCCCGGTGACGGCATTGGTCCCGAGGCAATGGCCGAAGTCCGCAAGATCATTGCGTGGATGAACGAGGCGCTCGACAGCGGATTTGTCTGTGATGAAGGGCTTGTTGGCGGAAGTGCCTATGATGCACATGGCCAATCGATCTCCGATGCGGATATGGCAAAGGCCATGGCAGCGGATGCAGTTCTGTTTGGAGCAGTTGGCGGTCCGAAATGGGACAGCGTGCCTTATGAAGTGAGACCCGAAGCCGGATTGCTGCGCTTGCGCAAGGATATGGAGCTGTTTGCCAATTTGCGGCCAGCGATCTGCTATCCGGCACTTGCCAATGCATCATCGCTGAAACATGAGCTTGTCGAAGGGCTCGACATCCTGATCGTGCGTGAACTGACCGGTGGGGTGTATTTTGGCGAACCCAAGACAATCACCGATCTTGGCAATGGCCAGAAGCGGGCGATCGATACCCAGGTTTACGATACCTATGAAATCGAGCGCATTGCCGGTGTTGCGTTCGAACTGGCGCGGACAAGGGCAAACAAGGTCTGCTCGATGGAAAAGCGCAATGTAATGAAGTCGGGCGTTTTGTGGAACGAAGTGGTGACGGCGACCCACAAGGCGAAATATTCCGATGTGGAACTCACGCATATGCTGGCGGATGCAGGTGGCATGCAGCTGGTGCGCCGTCCCAAACAGTTTGACGTGATTGTCACCGACAACCTGTTTGGCGACATGCTCTCGGATGTTGCCGCGATGCTCACGGGGTCGCTCGGGATGTTGCCCTCCGCCTCGCTCGGTGCACCGGATGCGAAGACCGGCAAACGCAAGGCGCTTTATGAGCCGGTCCATGGCTCGGCACCGGATATCGCAGGTACGGGTGCAGCCAATCCGATCGCCATGATTGCCTCCTTTGCCATGTGCATGCGCTATTCTTTCAACATGGTCAGTGAGGCAACTGGACTGGAAAACGCAATTGCGGCAGTTCTCGACAAGGGCATTCGCACTGGCGACATCATGGCCGATGGTGCCAGGAAGGTCGGTACTACCGAGATGGGCGAGGCGATCCTGTCGGAATTCAAGGCATTGATGGCCTGAGAGTACATTGAAACCAGCAGAAGCGGCGGTGCCTTTCAAACCATCAGGCATCGCCGCAGATCATGAAATTTCGTATTGTTAACAAATCCATTTCGTATCACCGACCCCAAGGCAGCTCAAATTAACCTGGAAGCAATACAGTCTCTATAAACTGCATCATGGCTAGCCATACAAGGCATGAGGACCAACGATGCAAAGACAATTTCTCCGCAATGAAAGCGGAAACTTCGCCATGACATTTGCGATTTGTGCCATTCCGCTGTTCTTGTCAGCGGGACTGGCCGTCGATTATTCCAGCGCCTACATGTTCCGTGGGCGGTTGCAGAATGCTGTTGACACAGCGACCCTTGCAGCAGGCAAGGAAATGCCGCAGCTCAATGATGCACAGGTCCGCAGGATTGTAAGGCAATATGTCGCCTCCAATCTCGAAGCTGCCGATAATGATTTCATCAAGAACCTGAAAATCGACATTGACCGCAGCTCGATGTCGCTGAAGGTGACGGCCGATGCGAAAATGTCAGCCAATTTCGCCCCAATCATCGGCATCAAGACAATGGACTATGAAGTTGTTGCCAGTGTCAAAACTGCTGGTGGTGGCATCGAGGCTGTGTTGGTGCTGGACAATACGGGATCCATGGCCGGCGCGCGCCTGGACCAGTTGAAACTTGCATCCAATACATTTCTTGATGACATGTTTGCGCAGAATACCAGCGCCAACAAGGTGAAGATCGGCATTGTTCCCTTCAGTGAATATGTCAATGTAGGCACCGACAACCGCAATGCATCCTGGATGAGCGTGGAAGCGGATTCGTCCAAGGAAGTCTGCGGGGAGACCCGAGACGTACTTTCCAAATCGGGATGTTCGACGCAGAACACGACATGGATGCAGGATGGCGTGATGCAGAGCGGCACACATGAAGTCTGCACCAATATCACCTATTCCGAGCCATACCAGAAATGCTGGCAGCAGGAAACAAATTGGAATGGTTGCGCGGGATCGCGTGACTATCCGTTCAACCTCAGGGATTCAAACTACAACAAGCGTATTCCCGGTGCCATGAAAGTCTGGTGCCCGAGCAGGCTTACCCAGTTGACGGACAACCAGAATATGCTGAAAGGCCAGATCAATTCCATGTATGCGACCGGTAACACTTATATTCCGACCGGTTTGATGTGGGGATTGCGTACGCTTTCCAGCAAGGCGCCGTTTAACGAGGGTACAACCAAGAACACGGCTGCACAGAAGAACATCACGCAAGCGATCATCCTGATGACAGATGGCGAGAACACGCTGTCGAAGGACCCCAATTCGTACTACCACAACGCATATGATGTGGATGAGGCGAACCAGTATACGCTGGCAGCCTGCGACGCGATCAAGAAAGAGGATGTCAAGGTTTATGCCCTTACATTCGGCGATACGGTGCCGCAGGCCACGAAGGACATGATCAAGTCATGCTCCAGTGGCGCAGGCTACTATTTTGATGCCGATGACGGGCAGGCGTTGAAAGCCGCATTTGCAGATATCGCGGCCTCGCTCAACCGGCTCTATCTGACGCAGTAGTGGATTTGAGCCTGTCCGCCAGGTTGGACTTGCGACCATGCGGGGCGAATTGACTCAAACCACAAAAGATCATACACCCGGCACCGGCCTGATGCAGGACCGGAACCGGGTGTTCAAGAAACCATGTGCTCAGCAATTGCAGACATGATTGACGATAGTGCGGCTGCCAGAACCGCGGCGGTGCCTCGCATTGCTGTTTGCATGGACAAGGCTTGCACTGTTCCGGGTAAAACCAAAACCAGCTGAACCCTCGCGGAATTCCCCAAGCTCTTCCGGGAATTACGCGGGAGGGAAGGTACTTGCCGAGTGGCAGGTCCGCAGCCGGGAGAGCATTATCAGCACCCTTCAGGAGCAAGCCATGGGTCTCAAGATTGCCATTGTTGGCGCAACCGGAAATGTCGGACGCGAAATGCTCGACATTCTTGTCGAACGCGGATTTCCCGCCGATGAAGTCGTCGCACTCGCTTCCAGGCGAAGCCAGGGTACCGAAGTTTCCTATGGTGACAGGACGCTGAAGGTGCGCGCACTCGACAATTACGATTTTTCCGACACCGATATCGCGCTGATGTCGGCTGGCGGGGATATTTCCAGGGAATGGGCTCCCCGCATTGCCCGTGCCGGATGTGTTGTCATCGACAACTCGTCCGCCTGGCGCTACGACGCGGATGTGCCGCTGATCGTGCCCGAAGTCAATGCGGATGCAATCGAGGGATTTCGCAAGAAGAACATCATTGCCAATCCGAATTGCTCGACAGCCCAACTGGTCGTGGCGCTGAAGCCCTTGCATGACGCAGCCAGGATCAAGCGGGTGGTGGTTTCCACCTATCAATCCGTGTCGGGTGCGGGCAAGGAAGGCATGGACGAATTGTTCGAGCAGACCAAGGCGGTGTACCAGAATGGCGATATCAGCGCCAAGAAGTTCACCAAGCGCATTGCGTTCAATGTCATTCCGCATATCGACGTGTTCATGGATGATGGCTCGACCAAGGAAGAATGGAAAGTAGTCGCCGAAACCAAGAAGATGCTCGACAAGAATATCAAGGTGACATGCACTGCCGTCCGGGTTCCCGTCTTTATCGGCCATTCCGAGGCTGTGAATATCGAGTTCGAGAACGAGATCACGGCCGACCGGGCACGCGAGATCCTGCGCGAGGCACCGGGTTGCCTCGTCATCGACAAGCGTGAGAACGGTGGATACATGACACCGCACGAGACCGCGGGTGAGGATGCAACCTATATATCGCGCATTCGTGAAGACCCGACCGTGGATTATGGTCTCAATATCTGGGTCGTGTCCGACAATCTGCGCAAGGGCGCGGCGCTCAACACCATCCAGATCGCCGAGCTGCTGCTCAATCGTGGCCTGTTGAAAGACCGCAAGGCGGCCTGAGACCTGACCAAAATCCGTATTCTGCAAGGGCTGCCTGCCGGGAAAGCAGGCAGCCCTTCTGGTTTGTTCGGTCAGGTTTCGAACGGTCGCCAAATTTTTTGCGTGCACACATGAATTTGTCCCGGTTTGCTGGCATTATGCGCGCATTCTCACGAAAGGGATTCGCACATGAAATCTGGATTGCTGCTTGTAACTCTCGCGACTGGGCTGCTGCTTGCCGGAAATGGCACTGCACTTGCCAAGAAATGCGGAAATGATTCCTCGGGATTTTCTGCCTGGGTTGCGGAATATCGCAAGGAGGCAGCCGCGGCAGGCATCAGCCAACGCACACTTGATGCGGCGCTCGGTAATGTGTCCTATGCCACGAAGACCATTGCCTATGACCGAAACCAGAAGAGCTTCAAGCTGTCTTATGAGCAGTTCCTGCAAAAGCGTGGCGCCACGACGATCATCTCCAAGGGACGCTCGCTGAAGAAGCAGAATGCCGATCTGTTTCGCAAGATCGAGGCCAGGTTTGGCGTGCCTGCAGGACCGCTTCTGGCCATCTGGGGAATGGAAACAGGATTTGGCGGATTCACCGGGGACATCCCGGTATTCGGACCCTTGGCTACGCTTGCCTATGATTGCAGGCGTGGTGAATTCTTCGAGGAACAACTGACGGCAGCCTTGAAGATATTGCAGTCCGGACAGTTGTCACTGGGCCAGATGAAGGGTGCTGCCCATGGTGAGATCGGCCAGATGCAGTTCCTGCCAGCCAATTACGTGAAGTATGGTGCTGATGGAGACGGCAATGGCAAGGTGGACATGGTTTCATCACGCGCTGATGCGCTTTCCTCGACCGCGAATTACCTGAAGGCGTATGGCTGGAAGGCAGGTGCCGGTTATCAGCCGGGAGAACCCAACTTCAAGGCGATCCAGGGCTGGAACAAGGCAGGCGTGTACCAGAAGGCAATTGCCTATATCGGTTCTCAGATAGACCAGTAGGCCGTCAGAACCGCCTGAAACCGGTCAAAATCCGTCGCAGGTCTCAGCCTTGAGTTCCTGAACGGAGGAGCGGATCAATCCGTCGGAAAAGACGAAGCTCTCGACGTTCAGTCGCTCATTGTCGGGGAAATGGTAACATACCTCGACGCTGGCGCTGCCTGCGGTCGCGGAGATGAGTTTCGTCCTGATCGAAACGCTGTCGGCGATCTCTTCCCAGTTGTCGAGCGACTCGATGTATTCGTCCTTGGTCTGGACAATATCGAGATATTTGAGATCG
>JAWKWN010000002.1:0-131357 GCA_041397505.1 Nitratireductor sp. | reverse complement strand
ATAATCGCCCGGCTTGTTGACCAGGCCGTCGATCTTCACCGTCCACGGCTTGGTGGTCAGCGTGTGCGCGTTGGCGGCAGGGTCTTCCTTGCCGGTACCGAATTCATAGTAGTTGTTGTAGCCGGTGACATAGTCATAGGCTGTCGGCTTCAGATCCTTGCCAAAGTCGGTCTTTGTCGTTTCAAGTTTTGGCAGGTCACCCAATTTGGCCATCGCTTCAGTGCCAAGGGCGGGCATCATGGCAACGGCACCAGCTCCTGCCAGCAAGGAGCGACGGTTCAACCAGACATCTTTCGGCGTGATCAAGGATGACGGAATTTTCGGGAAATTGTTGACCATTTCTGATCCTTTCGGAATGCTTGTTCTTCAGCACAATATGGCCATGCGCCCATGCGAGACAAATCAATGCTGCTCACATTGCCGTCATTGCGACAGGCTGATCAATCGTCCGTCACCCGCCCGCGCAGGCTTTTTATAGTGGAGCGGCCGGATTTTGCCTTGAGGCGGCGCTCTACCGCGCCCTTGGACGGCTTGGTCTTGCGGCGCTTGGGAGGGGGCGGTTTCGATGCCTCTTCGATAAGGGCGGCAAGGCGCAACCTGGCGTCCTCGCGGTTCTGCACCGCCCTTGTAGCGATGCCTCGATGATGATCTCGCCCGCGGCTGATGCCAGATGGTTCGCCAGTTTCAACAAGCGGGTTTTCTGATAGTCGCTGAGCGATGGCGAATTGACCACGTCGAAACGCAGTTGCACCGCCGTCGAGACCTTTGCTGACGCTTTGACCGCTGCGGCTCGACGAACGGATGAAGCTCTCGGAAAGCTCGCTCTCGGGAATGGTCAAACGTGGGCCGTGCGGCCACATGATCGTCAGACCTTCTCCCATTTGCCACTGGCAATCGGCCTTGTAGATGGCGTCGATGACTTTCTGGTTCTTCACCGAATCCTCCAGCGAGAACACCGGCGCAGCTTTCCCATTGCAGCAGCCGCAAAAGGCTTCGGCTTCCAACCGGTACTGGTTCAGCCCGGTATAGCGAAACACCTGAACCTCGGAGTGATTGCGGTTGTGCAGCCGCACTTCGTCGCCTTCATAGAGGTTTGAATTGAACGGTGCCGTCAGTTCTGGCGAAGCCCTTTGTCGCCGTGAAAGACGCAGACCTGTCGGTTGGCGAGCTGGGTGGACAGATAGAAAGTGAGTTCGAAACTGCCGAAATCCGCGCGAACGCTGGCATAGCGATCCGTCTTGAACTTCGGATCATATTCGACGGTCGCCTGCAATTTCTTCGGCTCCATGCCAGTGGCAAACCGGGTTGTCACGGTCGGATAAACCGCGATATCGGGAATGACGCCGCCGCCCAGTTCCGGCCGGTTGCGCATGTTCCTGGGATCGACATTGTAATAGGTGAAGGCCGCATCGACCTGGCGAAGTTTGCCAATCGCACCCGAGGCGATCAGTTCGCGCACCTTCAGCCATTGCGGATGATAGGTCACCATGAAGGCTTCGGAGATGACGACCTTGTGCTTGTCGCGCGCGGCAATCAGCTTCCTGATCTCGGCAGCTTTCAGCGAAATCGGTTTTTCGCAAAGCACATGCTTGCCTGCCTTTGCCGCCTTCAAGGTCCATTCGACATGCTGCGAAGTCGGCAGCGGGATATAGACACCATCGATATCGGGCGCGGCCAGCATTTCCTCATAGGAACCAAAGGCAAGCGGCGCACCGTATTTCTCGGCAAATTTCTTCGCCTTTTTCAGATCACGGCTGGCAATGCCCTGTAGCACGCAATTGTCGGCCTGATTGACGGCGGGAATGAAATGTTCCCAGCCGATCTTGGCGGTTGAAAGAATTCCGAAACGAAACATGGCCGAGCCTCCCTGACAGATGCCGGACACTAGTGCAATTTGTGTTTTGACGAAATCGGAAAAACCGGAATGCGCAATCCAGGGCCAGAAGGGACAGCGGCACCCGCTACCACGGCAAGATGGTCACTTCCGGGCCGCTACGGCGCGAGCGCGGGCCGCCTTGGTCAAATGGGTTTCCGCTATTGTCGAGCGCATGGTTTGTTCAACGCGAAAGGCAAAAACCGGATCCAGACCAAACGGGGCTACAACCTTCAAGCAGTCATTGCGGTCAAGCGTGACCCCGAGCATGGGTTCTGACGCAAAATATCCGAGCGCTTCACTGGACGAACCATATTTCGGGCAGTCGCGCCCGAAGCGCTGTCGATACCACAGATGTACCCGCGCCTGATTGCGAATTTCGACGGGAACAGCGAGATTTCCAAACAGTTTGTCGCCGTTCCGGATCGCCTTGTCCTCGGCCTCGTAGGAAAGGTCAGTGTCATCAAAATAGAACAGGTCGATGTCCCGGATACCATAACCAGAAGGCTTTCCGGTCAGAGCGTTCCATACAGTATTGTAGAGCGCGCCAGAGATGATCATCCAATCCGGCAAGTCCAGTTCACGGGCAAGTTGCAGCGCCTGCCAGACAAGCGGATCGCTTCTCACAATCGTCTCGAAGACGATGAGCTGCTCGTCATGGGGGTGACCCGCGTAACACAAATGTTCGATGTCGGGAACCAGAAACCGATTCCCGACAGCCTTTCAAGGCCACATTCACCCCCGCAAGACCCCTCCTGCCGACTTCCCGACATTCTCGACGATGCGGGCGGAAATCGCGTCGATTTCCTCGTCGGTCAATGTCTTGCCGGAAGGTTGCAGGGTCACCTCGATGGCCACCGACTTCTTGCCTTCGCCCAATGAAGCACCCTCGAAGATATCGAAAACCGAGACATTGGTGATGAGTTTCTTGTCGGCTCCAGATGCAGCGCGGATGATTGCCGCTGCCTCCTGTTCCTGTCCACGATAAAGGCATAGTCGCGCTTGACCGCCTGAAGCGGCGACAGCGCGAGCACCGGCTTGGTGCGGGTCGCCTCTGGCGTGGTTCGGGAATGGCGTCGAGAAACACTTCGAAGCCGCAAAGCGGGCCGGTCACGTCAAGCGCTTCCAGCGTCATCGGATGGAACTCGCCGAAGCTTGCCAGAATGACCTTGGGTCCGAGCCGCAGCGTGCCGGAACGTCCGGTGATACCAGTCCGGCTTCGGTGAATATCTGCAGTTTCGACACGCTGCAGGCTTCCAGCACCGCAATGGCATCCGCCTTGGCGTCAAAGGCTGAAACCGGGGTAGCCGCACCCTGCCAATGCCTGCCACCGCCAGTGAGGCCCGCTGTCCCGCGCCGGATACCGCCAGCCACGCGCGCTTTGGTCTTCCGGCTTTTCACCGGCATAGACATGGCTGACCTCGAACAGGGCGACATCGCCCTGGCCGCGATCGGCATTGCGTCAGGCCAAGCCATCAGGCTCGGCAACAATGACGGCGCATGTCGGACATGTCGGCGGAAATCGGATTGGCAAGCTTCAACTCTTCCTGACCGCCGCCGAAAAAGCCTTGCCTGTTCGAGATGAACGACCAGGGATGGCTTCCAGCATGCCGCGAGCAGCAAGCGCGCGCCGCGAATTGCGGGTGCGGATCTGCCCGGTGGTCAGGATTTTGGTGCTGACCGACTGGTGCGAAAATCCACCGGCTGCGGCGCGATGTTGTTGACGCCGTGGATGCGCATCACCTCTTCCACCAGATCAGCCTGCCGTATGCAACATCCGGGCTATCTGGATGGAACGGTGACGCTGACCACCAGCCGCTGCCTTCAACGATGGAAGAAACCAAGGCGGCGCAGGATGTCATGCGCTTCTGCATGGGCGACGTCGATGCCGGTCAGGCGACGAATTTCGCTGTGCGGGAATTCGATCTTCAACGCCGGTTGCGGCACGACGCCGGCAATCACCGGCTCAGATGGCGTGCCACCGCATAATTGCATGACGAGATTGGTGGCATGATGCAGGCCTGGCACCATGAAAGCCGGGATCAACCGCCGCCTGAAGCGGTAGCGCGCATCCGTATTGATACCAAGATCGCGCCCGGTGCGGGCAATGTTGAGCGGTTCCCAAAGGGCTGACTCAATGAGAACATCCACCGCAAGTCGTCCCCGCAGCCGGAATGTTCGCCGCCCATGACGCCGGATAGTGATTCAGGACCATTGTCATCGGAAATCACGCACATGGCGGAGCCGAGCTTGCAGGTCTTGCCGTCGAGTGCCAGCAGTTCCTCGCCATCCCTTGCGTTGCGCACCACGAGATTGCCCTTGACCTTGCCCGCATCAAAGACGTGGAGCGCGGACGACCGAGATCAAGGCGTATTCAGGATGTCGACCAGCGCCGAGATCGGCGCAGGCCGATGGCACGCAATCTTTGCTGCATCCATTTGGGTGACGGGCCGTTCCTGACGCCGCGCACCATGGTGCGCCAAAGGCCGGGCACAGCTCACCCGATTCGATCTTCACGGAAACCGGGCAGTGGAATTCGCCTGGGCGGTGATTTCCAGCGGCTTGACGGTGCCAAGACCGGCTGCAGCAAGATCGCGCGCATACCGCGAACGCCCAGCGCATCGGGCCGGTTCGGCGTGATGCCGATCTCGATCATCGGATCATCAAGGCCGGCATAAGAAGCGAAAGAGCGCCAATGGTTGCGCCTTCTGGCAGGTCGATGATGCCGTTGTGCTCGTCGGACAATTGCAGTTCGCGCTCGGAGCAGCATCACGCCAGCGGCTTTCGACGCCGCGAATATTGCCGACCGCCAAGGTGACATCAATGCCGGGCATCGTAAACGCCGGGTGCTGCAAAGGCACTCCACGAGACCGCACGCGCATTGGGCGCGCCGCAGACCACCTGCACCGGCTTGCCGTTGTTGTGACCGGGACCGGCATCAACCATGAGCACCTGCAGCTTGTCCGCGTCAGGATGGCGCTCAGCTTCTCGTCAGCACCTTCGCATCACGAAAGGCTTGAACATCGAGCGGTCGTCAACATGCTCTACCTCAAGGCCGATCATGCAGAGTTTCGCGACGATCTCGTCCAGCGTTGCATCGGTTTCAAGGTGATCCTGAGCCAGGAAAGCGGTAAATTTCATCTTTTGTCTCCTCATGCGCTCATCATGCGCTGAGGCCGCCGAACAATGTCGGCATGTCGAGCGGGCGGAAAAACCGTAATGCGACAGCCAGCGTGCGTCGGCATCAAAGAATGCGCGCAGGTCCGGCATGCCGTATTTCAGCATGGCAATGCGGTCGATGCCGAGACCCCAGGCAAAGCCCTGATATTCTTCGGGATCGAGCCCGCCATGGCGCAGCACATTGGGATGCACCATGCCGCAGCCGAGGATTTCCATCCAGTCGCTGCCTTCGCCGAAGCGGACTTCGCCCGGCTTCGAGCGGTCGCACTGGATATCCACCTCGAGGCTCGGCTCGGTGAACGGGAAGAAGGACGGGCGGAAGCGCATGTTGATGCTGTCGACCTCGAAGAAGGTCTTGCAGAACTCTTCCAGCACCCATTTCAGATTGGCAACATTGGCGCTCTTGTCGATCACCAGTCCTTCGAGCTGGTGGAACATCGGCGAATGGGTTGCGTCACTGTCGCAGCGATAGGTCTTGCCGGGAATGACAATCCGGATCGGGGGTTGCTGCTTCTCCATGGTGCGGATCTGCACCGGCGAGGTGTGGGTGCGAAGCAGCATGCGCTCGCCCTCGTCCTTTTCCTTCATGAAAAAGGTGTCATGCATTTCGCGGGCGGGATGGCCCTCGGGAAAGTTCAGCGCGGTGAAATTGTAGTGGTCGGTCTCGATGTCGGAACCTTCCGCGATGGCAAAGCCCATGTCGGAAAAGATCGCGGTGATCTCGTCAATGACCTGGCTGATGGGATGGATGCGGCCGGTATCGCTGGGCGACGGGCGGACAGGCAGGGTCACGTCGAGCTTTTCGCGCTGCAGGCGACCGGCCATGGCTTCGCGCTTGAGGATTTCCTTGCGCGCGGCAATGGCTTCGCCAACCGTTTTCTTGAGACCGTTGAGCCGCGGGCCCATCACCCTGCGCTCCTCCCGCGCTCATCGCGCCAAGCGTCTTCATCTGCTCGGTGATCGACCCCTTCTTGCCAAGCGCAGCGACGCGAACAGCCTCCAGAGCCGGTTCGTCCATGGCGCTGTCGATTGCCGCCATGATTTGATTTTCGATGGTATCGATTGCAGACATGAGCCTCATCCGTCCAAGAAAAAAACCCGCGCCAGCTTCCGGGCTGACGCGGGTTCCGAATTAAATGTCAAATTACCCCGGAAACGCCAGCCTTAGTGGACAGCCGCCTCAAAGGCACCTGGCGTTGTATCCTTGAGATAGGCCAATGCTTCCTTGACCTTGCCGCACATGGCAGCAAATGCCTGTGGCTCATGAATGGCCATGTCGGAAAGCACCTTGCGGTCAACCTCGATACCGGCCTTGTTGAGGCCGTCGATGAAGCGGGCATAGGTGAGACCGTGCTCACGCACGGCTGCGTTGATGCGCTGGACCCAGAGCGAGCGGAAATTCCGCTTCTTCACGCGACGATCGCGTGTTGCATACTGCATCGACTTGTCGACAGCAGCCTTGGCCGTGCGGATGGTATTCTTGCGGCGACCGTAAAAGCCCTTGGCTTTCTTCAGTACCTTCTTGTGGCGGGCATGGGCTGTTACACCCCGTTTGACGCGTGCCATGATCTTGCTCCTTTAAATCCGTGTTCAGCCGTAAGGCAGGAATTTCTTGACGATGCGGGCATCCTGGTCACACAGGACCGTGGTGCCGCGCGCGTCGCGAATGAACTTGTTGGAACGTTTGATCATGCCATGGCGCTTGCCGGCCTGAGCAACCTTCACCTTGCCGGTGGCGGTCAGCTTGAAGCGTTTCTTGACGCTCGATTTGGTCTTCATCTTGGGCATTTGCGAACTCCTTTACGGAAAAACCAAAAAGCACTGCCGACCGAGCAGTGCTTCGCACAACCACGTGCTGCGCTTGAAAACCGTCATGGCATGCCCTGCCAGACGATCGGGGCGGGTTATACATGCCAGGGCCATGGAGCGCAAGGCCTGTTGCACTACCTTGCGCATTCCTGCGACCCTTGCTTCAGGGCAGCACCGCCGATGGCCAGGACAGGCTCACCATCAGCCCGCCAAGCGCAGACCTGCCCAGTTCAAGGGTTCCGCCATGCGCGAGAAGGATATCTTCGGCAATTGCAAGGCCAAGGCCGCTTTCACCGGCCTTCTGGTCGAGCCGGACGCCGCGGTCAAGCGCTTCTGAATGACATTCCTGCGGAATGCCGGGGCCGTCATCCTCGATGCGAACAACGACCGCCGAGGCATTGCGCTCCGCACTCACTGACACCCTTGATGCGGCGAACTTCCTGGCATTGTCGAGAATGTTGCCAAGGGCTTCGGAAAAATCCGTCTGGTCACAGGCGACCACCATGCCCGGTTGAAGCCTGCTTTCCCATTCGAGACCGCGCTCAACCGAAAGCTTGCGCATGATGACCAGCAGCTTTTCAATGCTCTCGGTTACCGGCATTGCCGATTTCCGCTCAGCCTTCAGTCGCGCCAGTGCAAGCTGGCGGTCGATGCGCTGCGGATAACGGCTATCTGTTCGTGCATTTCGCGACCCCGGAACCGGACCCAGCGCCGGGGAAGGCTGTCGGCGACCTGCGCCAGTGCTGTCAGGGGTGTTTTCAACCCGTGCGCCAGGTCACTGGCGCGGTTCCTCGCTTTCTCGATGGCGTTGTCGCGGGTCTCGAGCAGGGCGTTTATTTCGCTGACAAGCTGACGGGTTTCGACCGGACCGCGATCAGGCATTCTTGGCCAGTCACCGGACCTGACGATGTTGAGGTCACTGCGCAATTGCGAGAGCGGCAGCAGGCCGAGATAAACCTGCAGGGCTGCTGCGCCAGCCAGAACAAGGCCGGTTATGGCAAGCATGCTGGCAAGCGAGGACGAGAATTGCGCATTGGCTATGTCATAGTCGGACCGGTCGATTGCGGCGGCGATCGTGAATTGCCGGGCAGGTTGCGCGCCCTCGACCTCGATGGTCTCGATTTCGGCGAGCAGCGGCTGGCCATCCGGCCCTTCTGCCGCATGCAGGCTGGCACCGGGAATATCAACCACATTGCCGGTCGAAAGCTCCTGGTCCCAAAGCGAGCGGGAGCGCAAAAGCTTGTCCGGACCGCCTGACACCTGCCAGTAGAAGCCGCTAGCGGGGATCGAATAGCGCGGGTCCGATGGCTCCGAACCAAGGACGGGAATACCGTCCTTCACAGTCAGGTTGGCCGCAAGCGTGTCAATCACCGCGACGAGCTGCTTTTCGTATTCGCGCGCGATGTGCAAGGTGAAGAGGTTGGACAGGATGACCCAGACCAGCGCCAGCGCCAGTGCAATCAGGATAACACCGGCAAACAGCAACCGCGCACGGATCGACATCATCATTCGGTGCCATCCGCAAGATAATAGCCAAAGCCACGCCGGGTCATGATGATGTCGGGGCCGAGCTTGCGGCGCAGGCGGTTTATCATCACCTCGACGGAATTGCGGGCATTGTCGTCCTCGCGCCCCTGAACCGCAAAGGCGAGCTCGGCAGCAGTGACACTGGCGCCCTTTCCCGAAGCGAGGCAGGCCAGCGCCCTGAATTCGGCCGGTGTTACGGACACTGCTTCGCCATCGACGCGCACTACCGACATGCGGTGGTCGATCGATACCCTGCCGGCCGCAGTGGGAGCTGGTGCTGAATGATGCTGGGAGCGGCGCAGCAGCGCGCGCAGCCGCGCCAGTAATTCCTCGGTCCGAAACGGTTTTGGCAGGTAGTCGTCAGCGCCGCTGTCGAAGCCGTCGACACGCTCCATCCAGCTGCCACGCGCTGTCAGAACCAGGACCGGCATTTCAATTCCCTCCGCGCGCCAGCGCTTCAACAGCGTCAGACCGTCAAGCCCGGGAAGTCCGAGGTCGAGGATGGATGCGTCGAAATTCTCGGTGCCGCCGCGCTCCAGGTGTCGGGACCATTGTCGCAATGGGTCACGAGGTAACCCGCTCCTTCCAGTGCCGCTTTCACATGGGCCGAGATCACCGGTTCGTCTTCCGCGAGGAGGATGTGCATTGAGCCCTCTATTTGCCGAAAATGCGACCGGTCCTTGCATCCATGCGCAAGGTCGAAATGCGCCCGGAAGCATCTTTCAGCTTGAAGGAATAGGTCTTGGAGAACAGGCTCTGGCGCAGGGAGACATCAATCACGCGGGCCTTGCTGCGTGTCGCGACAATCTTCAGCGCCTGCTTGAGCGGGATGACTTCGCCGCGCTTCAATGCGTTGCGGGCGCGGTCCCAATCCTTGTGTTGGCCATTGTTGTGCTGGCCATTGCTGCCATCATCCGAATTTGAGCTTCCGCTGTTTTCGGATCCACTTTCGCCACCATCATCGCCACCACCGTCATCCCCACCCGAATCAACTTCCGAGTCGCCACCCGAATCGCCATCATCCGCCCGTGCCGCAGAGGCGCACAAAGTCAGAAACAACAATGCGAGAAATTCCCTGCGATCAAGCAATTCGAGCCTCTCCTCCTGCAACCGTCTGGCTGGCATTGGCTTGCCGCCATGCTGTGCGGACAGCCTGTTCCATTTCTGTTGCAGGATCAACTCCTGCAAAGGGTTGAAGACAGCCGGGCGGCGGGCCTGACTGTTCTTCCTTTCCGGCCTCAATGGCGAAATTGTCGGCCAGAAAGCACCAGGTTCTGCAGGCTCTGTTGGGGGTTGTTCCTGCAGGCTGCCCCGATTTCACGAGGGATGATCAGTCGTGATCGCCACCGCCATGGTCGCCGCCACCGTCATGGTCACCGCCACCGTCATGATCACCGCCGCTGTCGTGATCCGATCCACTGTCGTGGTCTGAACCGCTGTCGTGGTCACCGCCATTGTCGTCACCAATGTCATGATCGGCAGGATCGTCGTTGGATGAGCCACCGAGCAGCACCGGCTTGTTCTGGTCATTGCTGCTTGCAAGGGCAGCATCCATCGAGAACCCGGCCTTGTTGAAAACACCGGGATTGAAGGCAGCGGAAAATGCGATGATGGCGGCAGATGCCAGAAGCAGCGGGCGCAGTTTGCGGTTGATGGTCATGTTTGTTTCTCCTTTGGATGCGATTTGGTTTCGCCATGCACAAAGGAATAACCCGACCCGCCTGACAGATCCCTGATCGGGCCTGTAATGAAATTGTAAGGCAGGGAAAATGAAAAAACCCGCGGATTGCTCCGCGGGCCTTGTCAATTTGGCGAAATGATCTTTCCGATCAGCGCGGGGATACGACCATCATCATCTGACGGCCTTCGAGCTTCGGCTCCGGACTCGACCTTCGATATGTCCTCGATCTCCTCGCGTACCTTGATCAGGACTTCGAGACCAAGCTCCCGTGTGCCATTTCACGACCGCGAAAACGCATGGTCAGCTTCACCTTGTCGCCCTCGTCCAGAATTTCTTCACCTGGCGCATCTTCACCTCATAGTCATGGTGTCGATGTTGGGACGCATCTTGATTTCCTTGACCTCTTGCGTCTTCTGCTTCTTGCGCTGCTCGGCAGCCTTTTTCTGTGCCTGGTATTTGAACCGGCCCAGATCCAGAATCTTGCAAATCGGCGGATCGTTGTTTGCAGCTATTTCGACGAGGTCGAAACCGGCTTCTGCGGCCAATGCCATGGCCTGTGCGGTTTCCATGATGCCAAGGTTCTGACCTTCAGCATCAATGAGCTGAACCTTCGGGCTGCGGATATCTTCGTTGGACCGTGGTCCTTCCTTGACTGGCGCTTGCGCTCTATGCGGACGGCGAATGGTCGTGTTCTCCCATACGAGTTTCGTTCAGTGTTTTCCCGGCCTGAATACCAATCCCGACAATACGGGCGGCTTGCAATTTCCCTGCCAATCATGCGCTTATGCACATGGAAAGCGTCAATGCAAACCCGGTTGTGATCCCGAGCCGGAAAACGAGTAGCGTCAATATCACGAATCAATCCGGAAATCATGCAAAATCAATTGAAGCACATCACAGTCGGCGACAAGGCAAACTCCCGTTCAATTGCCGTACTTGCGCGAAAAGGCAGGAGCCGGGTATCGTGTGGCTGGGCGGCTATCGTTCCGACATGGCAGGCACCAAGGCGGGCGCTTGACCAGTGGTGCGGCGAACATGGCATTGCGTGCTGCCGCCATGACTATTCCGGGCATGGAAGTTCGGGCGGGAATTTCGCGACGGCACCATTTCGCGCTGGCTGGAGGAAAGCCTCGCCGTGTTTGATGCCTTCACATCAGGCCCGCAAATCCTCGTCGGGTCGTCCATGGGTGGCTGGATTGCCTTGCGCATGGCGCAGGAATTGCAAAAGCGTGGCATTGGAGGGCGGCTTGGCGGCATGTTGTTGATCGCGCCTGCTCCCGACTTCACCCATGAATTGATGTGGCCGCAATTGAGCGATGCGCAAAAGCGGGAGATCACTGACAAGGGATATCTGGAAGAGGTGTCGCAATATTCAAACGAGCCGAACATCTATACCAGGGCCTTGTTTGACGATGGCGCGAACAACCTGGTGCTTGACGGGATGATTGATCCCGGCTGTCCGGTTCATATCCTGCAAGGCATGGCCGATCCGGATGTTCCATGGCAGCACGCCATGCGCCTCGCGGAACATCTTCCCCAGGCCCAGGTGGCCATGACACTTGTCAAGGATGGTGATCACCGCCTGTCGCGCGCCGAAGACATTGCACTGATGCTTCGCCTGGTCGAAAACATGGCGGGATCAGCCAGATGAGTGTGGCACAACGCAAGGAACGGATCGACCTGTTCGGCGGCTCGATGCTGGTCGGGTTCTCGGCCCTTCTGGCCGTCAACCAGGTGATGGTCAAATTCGTCAATGCCGGCATGAATCCGGTCTTTCAGGCTGGCTTGCGCTCGGCCTGCGCCATCCTGCCGGTGGTCCTCTACATGCTGATACGGGGCCGCAAGATCAATTTTGGCGGCGGCGCCCTCTTGCCGGGAATCGTCTGCGGATTGCTGTTCGCGTTCGAATTCACACTGCTGTTCCTGGCGCTCGACTACACCACTGTCGCGCGAACTTCGATCCTGTTCTACACGATGCCGGTCTGGGTGGCGCTGGCAGCGCATTTCTCATTCCGGGCGAAGGCTGACAGCAATGCGCGCCAGCGGTCTCGCGCTGGCTGTCGCCGGGAGTGGCGATTGCGCTGTGGCGCAACGATCATCCTGCCAGCGACAAGGCATTCATCGGCGATTTAATGGCGTTGACGGCCGCCACGGGCTGGGCAGGCATTGCCATCCTTGCGCGTGTGACCCGGCTTTCTGCCGTGCGGCCTGACATGCAATTGCTGTATCAATTGCTGATCTCGGCGCCAGTGCTGCTGTTCCTGGCCCCGTATTTCGGTCCACTGTTTCGCGAGATGACGCCGGTCTTGTGGGCCGTCTTCGCATTTCAGGTGCTTGGTGTGGTCTCGGCCGGATTCATGCTTTGGTTCTGGATATTGTCGATCTATCCGGCTTCCGACATGGCAAGCTATGCGTTCCTGACACCGGTATTCGGCGTCATTCTCGGCTGGTTCGTCTTCCATGAGCAATTGACGGCAAATGTGGTCCTGTCGCTCGCACTGGTCGGCGCGGGCATCTGGCTGGTCAACCGCCGGACCCGGCTGCCGGTATCGAAAGCCGTCACCTGACCACCGGCGCGCCCGTTGTGTCTCCGCAAAGGTGATGCGGCAGCTGCCGCGTTCACGGATGAACGCAGGCTGGAACAATCCGGACCAAATTGGAATCGGGGCAATTACACTGGGGTCAGGACCCTAGCCGCCGCCGACAATCACGCCCACGGCAAAGACCAGCGCACCACCAAGAACAACCTGGAAGATTGCCCTCGCCCACGGGGTTTCCATGTAATGGTTCTGGATCCAGGCAATTGCCCACAATTCAATAAACACGACGACGAAGGCCAGGATCGTTGCCGTCCAGAAGTCGGGAATGAGATAGGGCAAGGCATGCCCCAGGCCGCCCACCGCCGTCATGACGCCGGAAGCAAGGCCGCGCTTCAACGGGGAACCGCGACCCGAAATCACTCCATCATCATGCGCGGCTTCGGTAAAGCCCATGGAAATGCCTGCGCCCAATGACGCAGCAAGACCGACCAGAAATGTGGTCCAGGTATCCTGTGTGGCAAAGGCGGTGGCAAAGATGGGAGCAAGCGTCGACACCGAACCGTCCATCAGGCCGGCAAGACCCGGCTGCACCCAGGTCAGGATGAACTGCTTGTTCTCCTGCTGGCGTTCGGCCTCCTGCACATCGCTGGGCGCATGCTCCTTGACCGCGCCCATGGCGGTACTGATATGGCCTGCCTCGGCGCGAGCCAGATCCCCCAGCAATTTGCGGATCGAGGCATCCCGGGAGCGGCGTGCCGCCTCGGCATAGAATCTGCAAGCCTGCGCCTCCATGTCGGCTGCCTGCTTGCGCACCTCGTCAACACCGAAAGGTTTTACCAGCCATGCGGGCTTGCGCTCGTAGAAACCCTTGACATGCTCGCGCCGGATGAGCGGGATGGTCTCGCCGAATTTTTCGCGATGCAGATCGATCAACCAGCGGCGATGCTCGTTTTCCTCCTCGGCCATCTCGTCGAAGATCTTCGCGGTGTCGGGAAAATCCGCGCGCAAACCATCGGCATAGGTCTGATAGATGCGCCCGTCATCCTCTTCGCTGGATATGGCAAGCGCCAGGATTTCCTGCTCCGAAAGGCTTTCAAAGGCACGACGGCCCGAAAATGCGGAAGGAAATGACAGAAGTCTGTTCAACATGGGTGCACCTTTTTTGGAATGATTCCAATCTAGAGGCTGCAGATTCCAAGTCAATGCACCTTTGTGCCCGCTTTCGCATGGCTGACAGTTTTGTCATGCCATTCTTGTCATTACGCCGGCACAGACTTTGATTTGACTGTTCGTGCCCGCTTGCGAATTATGCACCGGGATGAGGCGATAAAGGAGAATTGCATGGGCATGTTCGACAAGCTGCTGGACAGACTCGGACACCGCATGGCCAGAGTGCTTACCAAGCAGGTTTCCGGCTACAATCCCTACACGCCTTCCGACTATGATACGCTTTGGGCAACACTCGAACCGGGTGATGTGCTGCTGGTCGAGGGCAACCAGTTTGTTTCCTCGACAATCAAGTACCTTACCAATTCCACCTGGAGCCATGCAGCGCTTTACGTTGGCCATGCGCTACCGAAACCGGCCGGGGGTGGTGAACGGCCGCGCCTGATCGAAAGCAATCTCGGCGAGGGCTGCATGGCCGTGCCGCTGTCACGCTATTCAAGCTACAATACCCGCATTTGTCGCCCGGTGGGTCTTACCGGCGAGGATCGGCAAAAGATCGTGGATTTCATGATTGCCAGTATTGGCAAGCAATATGACCTGAAGAACATCTTCGACCTGTTGCGGTATTTTTTCCCGGTTCCGGTGCCAAGCCGCTTTCGCCGCCGGATGATTGCGCTGGGCTCCGGTGATCCGACACGGGCGATCTGTTCCTCGCTCATTGCCCAGGCGTTCCAGCAGGCGAAATATCCGATTCTGCCGGAGATCACTGCAGCGCCTGGCCGCGCCCATGCCGACAGCCGCTATTCGCGCAAGGAGATCCTGCATATCCGGCATCATTCGCTGTTTGCGCCACGCGACTTCGACCTCTCTCCCTATTTCGAGATTGTCAAACCGACGCTCAGGCATGGTTTCGATTATCGCAAGCTGCAATGGAGCGGCGAGGTGTCAGAGATTGATATTCTGCGCGCGCGGCGCAGTGCCGAAAGGCTGGCTGGCAAGGAGTGAGCTCACTCGCAGATCAGGTAGCTGCAATCGCGGCCATGGCAGCCGAGATCAAGATGAATGTGCCCATGATGCGCGGCGTTTGAATCAGGTGTCAGCACGGTCGTGAACTGCTTGCAGGCGGCAGCGGAAATATCGGCGAGCAGCCGTGCCGCCGGGCTTTGCGAACGCTCATTGCGGCTCGCCTTCTTCTCGTCGGTGGAAAGCGCCAGACCAGCCTCCGGCAAATGCGGCCAGTCGGCCTCGACCAAGACCGTGCTGCCGTCGCGCATCACAAGTTGAGAAATGTCGAGCGCATTGGCATAGCCGTGCTCCGAAATCTTGCCGGTTTCTGCGCGGTTGCGGATGCGGCATTCATAGCCCGGACCGGTGACGATGCTTGCAATGTCATTTCCGACGTCGCGCAACGCAACAACGAGTTCCGCAAAGCCGGACGCCGTGGCGCAGTTTGTCAGCGGCCTTGACGGCAGATCAACGCCTGCCACGCTCTCCAGTTCAATTGGCGAGGCCACGCCACATTCGCCATCGCGCAGCGGCGAGACATGGCGTCCCTTGACGAGGCCCGAAACGAGAGCCGCACATGCGCTGCGATGAATTTGCGGCGGATCGTCGGGCAGGCCGACCCCGGTGGCGAGCGGCCTCTTTGTGTCGGAACGCCCTGCGAAAAGGCCGGGATCGTCATTGCCAGCCAGATGATCGATGTTCGAAGATCAAGCCTCAACTCCTTGCTGCGCGCAGCAATGCGTGGTCAATGCGGCTGGCGAGACGAACCTGCGGCGGGCGCAGAACCCTGCGCCATCAGCATGCGCCGCCCTGCCGCAGTTGCACCGGCGATCGTGACCGCAATTCCTGCTGACCGCGCCTTTTCCACCGCCATCGCAAGCACATTGGCCGCGGTCGATCGATCACCGGCACTGCCGAACAGTCGATGATCAAGACCCTGCAGCCGTCCGGCATCCGGTCGAGCACCGACCCGGCGGACGACGCTGCGCCGAAGAAGAAGGCGCCGGAAATGCGATAGACAAAACATCCGGCGGCACGTCACCAAGATCGCCGGGCTTCGCCGCCTCGACGGCGAATTCGCCGCTCATGCGGTCGATGAACAGCACCGCGCCGATGAGAAATCCGGCGACGATTCCTTGTCAGGTCCCTGAACACGACCAGCAGGAATGTCACCGCCAGCACCACGATATCGCCGCGCGACGAGCGCAGCAGCCGCGAAATCGCGTGACGCTCGATCATGTTGAACGCCACCACCGCAAGCAGGCCGCCCAATGCCGCAAGCGGAATGAAGGCCGCAAGGGGGCCGCCACCAGCATGAGCCAGCAGGAAACCGGCATGCGCCATCCCCGCCACCGGGCTTGTGGCGCCGGAGCGCACATTTGTTGCGGTTCGCGCTATCGTGCCGGTGACGCAGAAGCCGCCAAACAGCGACGAGCCGATATTGGCGATGCCCTGGCCGACGAGCTCTGTATTGGGCGATGCCGCGCGCCACCATGTTGTCCGCAACGACTGCGGAGAGGAGAGATTCGATTGCGCCCAGCAGCGCAAATGAGAATGCCGCGGGCAGCACGTCCAACACTTTCGCCCGTGAAAGCTCCGGCAAGGCGGGAAGCGGCAGCGTCGCGGGAATGCCGCCGAAACGTGTACCAATCGTCTCGACCGGCAATTGCAACGCCCATGCCGCGAGCGATGCGGCGAGCACCGCGACCAGCAATGCCGGCACGCGCGGCGCGAAATGCCTGAGCCCGACAATGATGGCGATCGTTGCCGCCGCCAGTGCTGCTGCTGCCGGATTGAGCGTTGGCAGCGCCTGCGCCAGCGCCGTCAGCTTGGCGATGATCGCGCCCGGCTCCGGCCCGGAAAGTGTCAGCCCCAGAAGATCGTGCAGCTGGCTCGCCAGGATGATGATGCCGATGCCCGCCGTGAAGCCGACCGTGACCGGCCACGGAATGAATTTCACATAGAGGCCGATGCGCAGGAAGCCTGCCGCCATCATGATGAAGCCTGACATGAATGTCGCCAGGATCAGCCCGTCGACGCCATGCTCGTGCACCGTTGCCGCAACGAGCACGATGAAGGCACCGGCCGGCCCGCCGATCTGGAAGCGCGAGCCGCCGAAAGCCGACACCAGAAAGCCGCCGATGATGGCGGTATAAAGCCCCATCGCAGGCGTCACGCCCGAGGCTATGGCGATGGCCATCGACAGCGGCAGCGCGACAATTGCCACCGTCAGCCCGCTGACAAGATCGCCGCGCAGCCGTGCCGCCGAATATCCGTGCGAAAGATCGAGCCAGACCTGTGGCAGGTAACCTGAAAGCCAGGTCTTGAAGCGCCCTTCCTCGGGCGCGGCATTGCGGCGGCTGCTCCTGGCAAGCATGAAGGCTGATCCGGAATTGATTGGCGTTGCCCAGTGCTACGCCCTTGTGAGGGATCAGGTCAATCATCTTGAGGGGATCTGGCAGATTGAGTTGAACGGGGCAGCTCACCTTGCCCATGGCGGCGGCTCCCAGCCATCGAGCAACGGCTCAAGCTGCTGCCACCAGCTGCGCGCTGCGCCAATGCGGCAATGGGGAATGCCATCCGACTTGCGGCAAAAGCCGCGCGGCCCGCCACAGCAACGCCGCTTCCTGCGGCATTTGCGATAGTCGCACACGCTCCAGATGAGCGATCCGTAGGCCAGTGCCTTGAGCATGGCGAAACGCTGGACACGGTCACTGTCGGTCATTGCAGGGCTCCGGGGTGGGCACGGTTTCACGTTCACGCGGCGGAATTTCCGTCCGTGGGATGAGAAAGAATGTTCAAATCGCACGTTGAGGGCAAAGCCCGAAGCGCAAGATTTGAACTGAAAAAAGCAAACCGTGATGCGGTGTCGCCTTCTAACCTGGGCTGTGCGCTTGCCCGCACCGCACCGCGCGAAGATTTTTGCAGTCAGACTGGCGCCTGGGGCGCACTGTCCAGCTGACGCTCAAGGTTGCCCACGGAACATTTTCGAACCCATGGCCACAACCGCTTCGCTGCTGAAGCCCAACCGAACCCGACGGCGATATCAGACCGGCGTTTGCTGCGGACAACAGTGCGAGGATGATAGGGCGAGGCTTGGAAGGCGGGGATAGATTTTTTTTTGGGGAGAATTATTTGCGCCGCAATTCGCTTTGCAAAAGTAGAGGTCCGCAGAGGGCGGGAAAAAGACATTTGCGCGAAAAAAATCCTAGAACTGCATGCAATTCTCGGTAATTTAAGCAATTCCAATTGACACCTAGTTGTACATCATTTGTGTATTGATTTGTTCATTAAATGTTCTTATATGGCAAGTTCATGTGGGGAGCAGCTTGGAAAAGATAAGCGCAGTAATATTCGGTGCCATCATTGGCGGGCTGGCTGGGGCGGCGGGCCTCATTGCGTTCCTTGACTGGGGGACGCAGGGCATTGGACAGATTACTCACACCGACCCGACCCGTGCCGACTATGTTGACCTTCTTCTCACGCTCGTGACCGTCCTGCTGTCTGCCGTGGGTCTTGCTGTTACGGTCGGCGCGTTGGTAGTCGGTCTTGTCGCGTTCAAGACCTTACGCGAGATTAAGGACGATGCGGCGGACGCTGCTGCAACCAAAATCAAGGAGACCATGGCATCCGACCTAGAACCTAACGTTAACGCCAAGGTCAAGGAGGCGCTTCCCGCCGCTCTGCAGACGGCACTGTTGGATAATGAGCTCGGGCACCGTATCATGTCTGAGATGGCCCAGAAGGGCGAGTTGGACGAGGTGTTGGAGAGGGTGGCAATGCGGATGCAGGGCGGTGGCCCGGTAGAAGATGGAGATGATGGCAGCTAGGCCCGTGAACTGAAAACAGGCAGTAGGCCACAGGAGGTAGAACGAATGTATGGAAGCAATTCCGCGATGACAGCATCAAATGGCTGGGAAGTCAGGGCACCGTCGCAGGAGTACCTAGGGTTACCCGGCGCCTTGCGCGCTGAGTTAGATGAATATTTGGCCGAACACCCGGTCAAACTTGGCGCTATTGCGAAGCGGTTAGGGGTCAAGGTTCTAGTCTCAACTCTGCCGCGCGGCACATCGGGTCAGATCGGCAAGGAGAATGGCAACTTCGTCATCCGAATTAACCGACATGAGGCAAAGCACCGCCAGCGTTTCACGCTCGCACATGAGCTTGCGCACTTCCTTTTGCATCGCGAGCGCATTGAGGCAGATGGAGGGTGGTCTGAGAATGTTCTGCTGCGTGCGCCGAACCAACCCATGCAGATCGAGTATGAGGCAAATCGCCTCGCCTCTGATCTCGTGATCCCTTCCGCACAGCTTGCTGAGGCTACAAAAGACTATTCCGGGCCGATGACGAGCGAGGTGATTGAAGACCTTGCTCGGCGCTTTGGTGTCTCTACGGCGGCGATGGAAATCAAACTCCAGATGGTGTAATGCGGCGATGGACATTCAAGACTACCTCGTTACGTTGTGCGTGCGCCCGGCCGAGTTGAGTGGCCTTAAAGAGCTGCCGGGCGGCACAAAGGATCGGCTCACACCGATCTTGCTGCTTGCGCCTTGGTTGGCTACGACACCGCTTTCACGGGCGCTGGACAAGTTTGAGGAGTCATACCCGTCGCGGCCATATTTCATCGACGTGGACACTTACTATCGGCTCAACGACAACCTCAATGATGCGAAGGCTCTTTGGCAGCGCCTCGCTCATCCACCAGCGGACATTGACGCATGGTGGGAGTTGCTTGCGGAGTACCCGAACGCCAATCCATGTCTGCTTATGGCAGGGCACTCGATCGAGCGCGCACGAGACCAGATCGCGTGGGCGCGCGTGAGTAGCCGGATGTTCTGTTTGAGGATAAACTTGGCCGATGGTATCGGTTCAGGGATGCCTCAATGGATGCCGACGCTGATTGATGAACTGGCGGCAGAAGGTGCTAACGACTTCGCTATCGTTCTTGAGTTCGGATTGGTAAAGGACCCGCTCCTATTTGCGGCGATCGCCAGCAGCTACATTCAAAGCTTCTTCTCCGAGATCTCAGCTGAAGTACCAATCGTGGTATCGTGCACTTCCTTCCCAACTGACTTCACATCATTTGATGGAACCAATGAGTTGGCCTTCACCAACCGGGACCTGATCGCCCAAGTGCAACAGACAACGAACCTTCGCGTGGTTTATGGCGACTGGGGCACGACGAAGCCCGGGAGCTACGGCCATTCGAGCCAGCCCAAGAACCGCATCGATTACCCCACCGACGTATCTTGGGTTTTTGCCCGCAACCAAGATGATAGCGTTGACTTCCAAGAGGCGGCCCAGCGCATCACGGGAAGCGCCAAATGGTCTGGCGGCCTAGGCATATGGGGCGAACAACTTATTGAAGGCACTGCCGCAGGCCAAGCATTTGCCATCGATCTCGATGAACAAGATGTATGCGGCAAGGATCAATATCCACCTTCACCGGCAGGCTTTCTTTGGGCAGCTTCCGTCGCCCGAGGCGCTTGATGAGGACTGGAGCGACGATCTTTGAATACCGTACTTAACCTTCCTTCGGGAACTTGGTCGGGATAGGATGCCTTAACAATATAACTAAGTTTTGGAAGTCAGCTTCGGAGCGCGAACCACCAACATATCCAGCGCGTCCCTCCTCCCCCCACCTTTCCGCTTGCCTTTCGCGCAAAGCTCTGCCAAATCGCGCGCATGACCGACACCCCGCTCAAGAACATCCGCAACTTCTCCATCGTGGCGCATATCGACCACGGCAAATCGACGCTTGCCGACCGGCTGATCCAGATGACCGGAACGGTGCAGGCGCGCGACATGAGCGACCAGATTCTCGATTCGATGGATATCGAGCGCGAGCGCGGCATCACCATCAAGGCCAACACCGTGCGGCTGGAATACAACGCCCAGGACGGCCAGCATTATGTGCTGAACCTGATCGACACGCCCGGGCATGTGGATTTTGCCTCTGAGGTTTCGCGCTCGCTTTCGGCCTGCGAGGGGTCGCTGCTGGTCGTTGATGCGAGCCAGGGCGTGGAAGCGCAGACGCTTGCCAATGTCTACCAGGCGATCGACAACAACCACGAGATCGTCACCGTCCTCAACAAGATCGACCTGCCCGCCGCCGAGCCGGAGCGGATCAAGGAACAGATCGAGGAAGTGATCGGCATTGACGCGAGCCATGCGATCCCGATTTCGGCGAAGACCGGCATGGGCATTCCCGATGTGCTGGAGGCGATTGTCACGCAGTTGCCGCCGCCGCGCGAGGGTGACGCGACGAAGCCTTTGAAGGCGCTGCTCGTCGACAGCTGGTATGACGCCTATCTCGGCGTCATCGTTCTGGTGCGCGTGATCGACGGCGAGTTGAAAAAGGGCCAGACCATCCGCATGATGGGGACGGACGCGAAATATCTCGTCGACCGCACCGGCGTGATGACGCCGAAAATGGTGCCGGTGGACAGGCTTTCGCCGGGCGAGATCGGCTTCATTACCGGTTCGATCAAGGAAGTCGCCGATACCCGCGTTGGCGACACGATCACCGAGGACAAGCGCGCGACCGACAAGGCGCTGCCGGGCTTCAAGCCGGCGCAGCCGGTGGTGTTTTGCGGGCTGTTCCCGGTCGATGCCGCCGACTTCGAGGACCTGCGCTCGGCGATGGGCAAATTGCGGCTCAACGATGCGTCGTTCTCGTTCGAGATGGAAACCAGTGCCGCACTTGGCTTCGGCTTCCGCTGCGGGTTTCTGGGGCTGTTGCATCTGGAGATCATCCAGGAGCGGCTGGAGCGCGAGTTTGACCTCGACCTCATCGCGACAGCGCCTTCCGTCGTCTATGACCTGGAAGATGCGCAACGGCAGCGAGACGCAATTGCACAACCCGGCGGACATGCCGGACCCGAGCCAGATCGAGGAAATCCGCGAGCCGTGGATCAAGGCGACGATCCTGACGCCGGACGAATATCTGGGCGCGATCCTGAAACTGTGCCAGAGCGGCGCGGCCTGCAAACCGACCTTTCCTATGTCGGCAAGCGCGCGATGCTGGTCTATGAACTGCCGCTCAACGAGGTGGTGTTCGATTTCTACGACCGGCTGAAATCGATCTCCAAGGGCTATGCCAGCTTCGACTACCAGCTGATCGGCACGCGCGAGGGCGACCTCGTCAAGATGTCGATCCTCGTCAACGAGGAGCCGGTGGACGCGCTGTCGATGCTGGTGCACCGCTCGGCGGCGGAAAAGCGCGGCCGCGTGATGTGCGAGAAGCTGAAGGACCTGATCCCGCGCCACCTGTTCAAGATACCGGTGCAGGCAGCGATTGGCGGCAAGGTGATCGCGCGCGAGACGATTGCCGCGATGCGCAAGGACGTGACGGCGAAATGCTATGGCGGCGACGCGACGCGCAAGCGCAAGCTTCTCGACAAGCAGAAGGCCGGCAAGAAGAAGATGCGCCAGTTCGGCAAGGTCGAAATCCCGCAGGAAGCCTTCATCCGTGCGCTCAAGATGGGCGATGAGTGAGGGGTCAGGCAGCGCAGAAGGTGACCGCGGGTGAAAACCCGCCGCAACCCGGCGGCGATCAGCCTCGCATCCGTTCGAAATCCGGGTCATGCGGCGATGGTTCGATGACCTGCGCACCCACAAGGTCCCCACAGAGGTCGAGCTGCATTGTGGTCCCGGCTTCGGCCCATTGGGGGCGGACAAACGCATAAGCAAGGTTCATCCCGACGCGGTACCCATAGGCTGCGGAGGTGATGGTGCCGACCACTTCTGCGCCGTCCATCAAGGATGCGCCCTGGTGTGCGGGCGCATGTTGCGCGTCGATCCTGAGGGTCACCAGCCTGCGACCCGGCCCCCTTCGCTGGCGCTCGCGCAGTGCAGCCTTCCCGATGAAGTCGCCCTTGTCCAGCTTTACAAATCTGGACAGCCCCGTTTCGAACGGGTCGAATTCCGTTGTCAGGTCGGCTTTCCAATGCAGAAACCCTTTTTCCATGCGCATGGATTCAACCGCCCGGGCACCAAAGAGTTTCATTCCGTGCGCTTCACCTGCAGCGCGCAAGGCAAGGTAAGCGGCGTAAAGCGAAGCATTGGGAACATGGATTTCATAGGCCAGTTCGCCACTGAAGCTTACGCCCATGACCGTGGCCGGCGCGAAGCCGATGCAGCATTCCCTGACGGACAACCAGGGAAAGGCCCCGGCCGACCAATCGCCTCGAGCGCACTCCGCCAGAACCTGGCGTGCCCGTGGCCCGGCCAGAACGAGGATCGTTTGATCATTTGTCAGGCTGCGCAGCTGTACGTCCTCCCCCGGCGCCACATGTGCAGCCAGCCAATCCATGTCGTGCTGCTCCGACGCTGCCGCCGACCCGTACCAAACCCGGTCAGGACCGCGCTCGGATGCAGGCAGGTTGGCAAACGTTGCCTCAGCCTTGATGCAGCCGTGATGGTTCAGCAGATAGGCAAGGCCGACACGGCCTGCACGTCTTGTGACAAAGCCGCACGCCATCCGATCCAGGAATGCGTGGCGGTCAGCGCTGCCAATCTCAATCCGGTTGAAACCGTTGACTTCGTCAGGCCGACATTTCCTGGACACATTGGACACTTCAGCCGCGACCAGATCGAATGTCTCGTCAAACCCATAGCCGGGCGTCGCATGGAAATCGGGAGACGGCTTGATGTAGTCGACACGCTCCCAGCCATTGACCACCGTGAACTCGGCACCTTCGGCTGCAAGGACCGGTGTCAGCGGCGTGGTCTTGGCACATTGCGTCCGGCGGGACGATGTTCGTGCGGGAAATGGAACCTGAACTCGTTCTGATAGTCCTCGACTGCCTTGCGCGCGGTCAGTTCCACGGTCGCATCTGAGGTGAAACGGCGCGGGTCGAGAACCCAGGTGTCGAGGCAGGCCTCGCCATGAACAATCTGCTGCGCGAGAAGCCAACCGTGGCCACCACCCTCGCCCAGACCGGCACGCAGGCCTACAATGCAATAAGCGTTGCGCCTGCCCGGAACCGGACCGACCAGCGGCGCGCCATCAATCGTGTATGTGATGGGGCCGTTTACAACGCGCTTGATGCCGACCTCGGCCAGGACGGGCATCCTTGCAATCGCGCCCTTCGAGAACATCCATCACCCGGTCAAGGTCATCGGGGCACAGATCATTGGAAAAGTCGGGCTGATCCCGTCCATGCCCCATGTCCTGCAATCCTGTTCATAGAAGCCGACCAGCAGGCCGCCCTTTTCCTGCCGGCAATAGTAGTCCGATATCGGGCAGCGCAGCAGCGGCATCCGGTGCCCGGCCGCAGCGATGGCAGGGATGTCTTCGGTGATGAAATACTGGTGCTCCATCGACGCGACCGGGTGGCGGACACCCATCATCGCCGCCACTTCATTGACGCGATAGCCGCCTGCATTCACGACAAAATCGCAGTCGATGTCGCCCCTTCCGGTGTGGACGGTCCATGTATCGTCCTTGTGCTGGGTCAGGCCGGTTGCCGGTGTGTTGCGATAAATCCGTGCCCCTGCCTTGCGCGCATGAAAGGCAAGCGCCTGACAGAGCTGGGCAGGATCAACATCGCCGTCCTCGCCATCCCAAAGCCCGCCGAGAAGGTTCCCCGTCGAGATCAGCGGATGGCGACGCGCACATTCGTGTGCGTCGATGATTTCATATTCGACGCCCATGCCGCGCGCCATGGAAGCGAAATGGCGATAACCCTGCATCTGTGCCGGCGTGTTGGCGAGCCGGATCCCGCCATCGCCGTGATGGTAGCCTACCGGATATTCAGGATCATCGCGCAACTTCTTGTACAGGGCGATGGAATGGGCCTTGAGGCCAACCATGGTCTGGTTCATGCCGAAATTTGTGACCTGCGCCGCCGAATGCCAGGTGGTACCGGAGGTCAGTTCATCGCGCTCGATGAGGACCACATCGGACCATCCCTCCTGCGTGAGATGGTACAGGGTCGAACAACCCGCGATGCCACCGCCGATAATGACAACCCTTGTTCTGGATTTCATGACAAGCTCCCTTTCATGGCCGGGCATGGCCGGGCATGGCCGGGCGAACTTCGCAAACAAGCCAGCATGTGAAAAGCGCTTCTGCATGCGATCTGTTGCACCAGCATCCGACGCGCTCGGAATGGTCAAGGTCTTCCTGACTGTCCGGCTTCTTCTGGCTCGAACGTTTCACGCTCTGCTTGGCTTCGAGGACGAAACATCCCTTCTTGTACAGATCGATGCGGCCATGGCCTGTCCGGTCGCCAGCTTCTGCGAAAGTGACGGCACGCTCGAAGGCGTAGGTGTTGTTTTCCGTATCCTTGCTGGCAGTGTCCGGCCGGGGCAGATCCAGCACGTTGCAAAGCTCCATGAGGAAGAGCGGAAATTGGCGCGTTCAGCCCCGCCGGCGTTTTCCTGCCAGCGCTGGATGAAGACATCAATGCCCAAATCAGCTCCCTTATGTGATTCTCTGTCGCAGCGCAACTATTTCTGCTTGCGCGGCAAAGTGGAAGGGTTTTGTTTGCGTTGTTACCCTCAAGAACCCCACCCCGGCCATCCCCCATTCCCCGCCCGCGCGGTTTGTGAAACAGTGGCGCCGTTGCCGGGGGTTTCAAGCGCATGGAAGTCAACGCATTCACCAAAGTTGCAGGCAGGTTCGCGCCCGTCGCGACAGCGCTTGTGCTCGGCAGTATTGGCGCGGTGCTGGCGACAATTGCCGGAATGCCGGCGCCGCTGATCCTGGGACCGGCGATCCTTCTCACCTTCGGCGCGCTCGCTGGCTTGCGGCTGGAAATTCCGCTGACCTTGCGCGATGGCGTCTTCACCGTCATCGGCATGGTCATGGGGTCGGGCGTGACGCCGCAGGTGCTGGAGGCAGCGCGGCAATGGCCGATCTCGTTCCTGGCGCTGGCGGTGTCGCTGGTCGTCATCCTCTCGGCCTGCACCGCCGTGCTGGTGCGCGGCTTTGCCTATTCGCGGCGCACGGCTATCCTTGCCGCTTCGCCCGGTCATCTGAGCTATGTTCTTGGCCTTGGCAGTGCAGCAGGTGGCGACCTGATGACGATATCGGTAATCCAGAGCATCCGGCTGTTGAGCCTGACATTGCTGGTGCCGCCACTTGCTGCGATGGCCGGCTTTTCGCTGAGTGCGCCGGTCGTGGCGAATGCCAGCATGGCCGGTGGCACGACGGCGGCGCTGATCGCGCTGTCGCTTGCCGGCGGATATCTGCTGACGCGGCTCAAGGTGCCGGCGGGCTATCTTCTGGGCGGGATGCTGGTGTCAACGCTGGCGCATCTGACCGGCAGCGTCGAAGGCAGCGTACCCGGCTGGATAGCGGCACCGTGCTTCATGGTGATGGGAACGCTGATCGGCACCCGCTTCAGCGGGGTATCGCTGCAGAAATTGCGCAACTCGTTGCTGGCGGGGCTGGCCTCGACGCTGGTTGCTGCCCTGGCGAGCGCAGGCATTGCGCTTGTAGCGTCATGGCTGACCGGCTTGTCGCCCGCGCTCATGCTGATTTCGTTTGCGCCGGGCGGCGTGGAGACCATGGCAGCGCTTGCGCTCCTCATGCATCTCGATCCGGCCTTTGTCGCAGCGCATCACGTTTTCCGGCTGCTGCTGCTGACGCTGCTGGTGCCGGCATGGCTGGGAATTGCAGGAAAGGAGGCGTGAGACGTCACGATCGCAGGGCGTCACCGAGTTCCAGCATCGAGGATTTCGGCGTGCGCGTGAGCGTGTCGAAATCGACATGGACAAGGCCGAAGCGTTTTTCATAGCCCTGCGACCACTCGTAATTGTCGAGCAGCGACCAGATGAAATAGCTCTCGACCGGCGCGCCATCGGCGATTGCGCGGCGCACCTCGCCCAGATGCTGGTCGAGATAGTCGATGCGGTCGGGATCCGAAACACCGCCCGCCTTGACCTGGTCGGCAGATGCCATTCCATTTTCAGTGACATGGATCGGCAGGCCCTTGGTATAGTTTTCATGGGCCCAGGTGATGAAATGATACAGTCCCTGGGGATAGACTTCCCATCCGACCTGGGTCTTGGGCAGCGGGCCTTCCACCTCCCTTGTGGCAGGCCACATGGCGCCGGGATCAGCCGCAATCAGCTTGCGGGTATAGTAATTGATGCCGAGCCAGTCGACCGGGGTCGAGATGATGGCAAGGTCCTTCTCGTATCCGCGTGGCAGATGCGGCGCGAGGGCCTCGACCACATCGGCGGGATATTCGCCCTTGAAGACGCCGGACAGGAACCAGCGATTGTAGATGCCGTCATACAGCATTGCCGCAGCGCGGTCGGCAGGGCTGTCGCTGGCGGGTTGGGCATATTCGAAATTCAGCACCACGCCGACATTCTTCTGGCCGAGCGCCCGCATCACCTCGACCGACTGGCCATGGGCAAGCAGGACGTGATGCATGGCGCGGGCAGCAGCGCGGATGTCACGCAGGCCGGGCGCGTGATGGCCAAGGAAATGGCTGAGCCAGGTATGCACCAGGCTCGTTGAAAGTCGCCGCCGCGTGGATGCGGTCGCCGAGCCGTTTCATGACGACCCGGTATAGTCGGCAAACCAGTTGCCGATTTCGCGATTGCGCCAGCCGCCGAGATCGGCAAGCGGAGAAGGCAGGTCCCAGTGGTAAAGCGTCGAGAACGGCTTGATGCCGCGCTCCAGCATGGCGTCGACCAGACGGTCGTAGAAATCGAGGCCTTCGTCATTCACGGCACCGGTGCCATCCGGCATTACCCGGCTCCACGACACGGAGAAGCGATAGGCATCGAGCCCGGCATTCTTCACCAGATCGAAGTCTTCGGCATAACGGTGATAGTGGTCACAGGCAATGTCGCCATTCTCGCCACGAACAACATTGCCGGGCGTGGCGGCAAACGTGTCCCAATGCGACTGGCCGCAATTGCCGAAACTGGTTCCCTCGATCTGGTAGCTCGATGTTGCCGTGCCGAAATTGAAACCGGCTGGGAACTGGCTGCGCCTGAACTGCATTTTTGGACTTTCCCGGAAAAGAGGTGACTGAGTGTGGGTTACATTTTTGGGTACATTTTTGGCTACAATGCCTTGGCAGGCTTCGCCAGGCGCAAGGAAGGGCCCGTGGAGGAACCAAGCACCAGTTCGGCTTCCCACAATTCCTGTATGGGCGCGCGGTCCGGATTGTTGGCCAGTTCGATGATCATCTCGGCGCAGCGCCTGCCGGCATCGCGGATCGAAGAGCGCGTCGCGGTGAACATGGGAACGGCGTTGTGGTCGCGGAGGAAGGAAAACTGGTCGTCATGCGTGACAATGGAGATGTCTCGACCGGGCTTCAGGCCTGCGTCCTGAATGGCTCTGGCCGCCCCCATCGCCAAAAGCACGCTGGCCGTGAGAATTGCGTCGGGCCTCACCGGCATTGCGAGCAATTGCTGCATGCGCCGGTATCCGTTCGGCTCGATCATCTCGTCGGAGAACATGATTGACGGGTCAGGCGCAATGCCGCGGCTGGCCAGACCATCGAGAAATCCGGCGCGGCGACGCCGGGCAAAATTCATGTCCTCAAGCCCGTTCAGCAAGGCTATGCGCGAATGGCCGAGATCGGCCAGAAACTGGGTTGCCCGCACAAAACTGCGCCGGTTACTGACATCAAGCCAAGAATAACTGTCAGGCGCATCATCGCTGCGCCCGTGCACGACAAACGGAATATCGAGCGATTTCAGCAATGCCAGGCGCGGGTCAATCGCCTTTGGGCCATGGACGATAAGGCCGTCAACCTTCCTGCCCGAGGCGAGGTTTCGATATACCCTTTCCTGGTCCGCCTCCGTCACAACGGAAATCAGCATGTCATAGCCAAGGCGGGCATAGGCCTCACCAGCACCGGCGATGAAATCGGAAAAATGCGGATTGATCATTTCATGGCTGCTGAGGGGAACCACATGGCCTATCGTGTGGGTTCGTCCTGTCGCAAGGCGCTTGGCATGGGAGCTTGGCTGATAGGAATGGGTCTCGGCAGCCAGCTTGACCTTGCGCCGGGTTTCCTCGCTGACCTCCGGATAGCCGTTCAGCGCACGACTGACCGTGGTTTGCGACAGTCCCAACAGATCGGAAAGCTCTTTCAGTTTCATTCCAGGTCCAGAAACACGAATCCAAATTCAAAGCGCTTTGGCTTGATTGAGCATCTTTCTCTGATAACGCCGCCGCGTCAAGACCGGAAGAATTGGATGGCATCCACGGTCAACAGGCAATATGCTGCATGGCTTCCGGTCGCCAGATGGCATCGGGCTTGCAAGAATTGACGATAAAGATAATCTTGACAGCAGGCGCCATCGGGATACATGGTGCAAACCAAGCCAAAGCGCTTTGGAGAACTTTGGCCGGAGCGAATCGTCGTAGTTGCCGACCTGCTGCCTCAACCGGCTAGCGGGCGGGTTATTCCGACCCATCCCCCGCAGATGCCTGAAACCGGCAGCGGGGCCATTATCAACGGAGGAGAAATCATGCGCAGAATTCTTTTGGCAAGCGTGGCTGCAATCGCATTGGGCGGATCGCTTGCCGCGGCCAATGCGGCAGACCTGAAATTCAAGCCAGGCGAAGATGCCCGCTTCAACTGGAAGAGCTATGAGGATTTTGCTGCCGCTCACAAGCTGGACGGCCAGGAATTGTCGATCTTCGGCCCATGGCGCGGCGACGACCAGGCGCTGGTCGAAAGCGTGCTTGCCTATTTCACCGAAGCGACAGGCGTGAAGGTCAACTACGCCTCATCTGAAAATTACGAGCAGCAGATCGTCATCGATGTCGAGGGCGGCAGCCCGCCAAACATCGCAGTTCTGCCGCAGCCCGGTCTCATCGGCGATCTGGCATCAAAGGGTTTCCTGACGCCGCTTGGCGACGAGACGAGCAGCTGGCTCAACGAAAACTACGCCGCCGGTTCAAGCTGGGTTGGCCTTGGCACCTACAAGGGCAAGGATGGCGCGCCAGCACTCTATGCCTTCCCCTACAAGATCGATGTCAAGTCACTCGTCTGGTATGTGCCCGAAAACTTCGCTGACGCGGGCTATGAAGTGCCGCAGTCCATGGAAGAGCTGAAGGCGCTGACCGAAAAGATCGTTGCTGATGGCGGCACGCCATGGTGCATTGGTCTTGGTTCGGGTGGTGCGACCGGCTGGCCGGCGACCGACTGGGTCGAGGACATGATGCTGCGCACAACCTCGGCGGAAAACTATGACAAATGGGTTTCCAACGAAATGAAGTTCAACGATCCGGTCGTCATCAATGCGATTGACGAATTCGGCTGGTTCGCCCGCAACGACAAGTTTGTTGCAGGTGGTGCGGGTGCGGTAGCCTCCACCGACTTCCGCGATTCGCCAAAGGGTCTCTTCTCCTCGCCGCCACAGTGCTACATGCACCACCAGGCGTCGTTCATTCCGTCCTTCTTCCCGGAAGGCACAAAGCTTGGCGTGGATGCCGACTTCTTCTACATGCCTGCCTACAAGTCGAAGGAAGCCGAACTCGGCAAGCCGGTTCTGGGTGCTGGCACGCTTGCCATGATCACCAAGGACAGCCCTGCGGCACGTGCCTTCATCGACTTCCTGAAGACACCGATTGCCCATGAAGTATGGATGGCGCAGTCGGGCTTCCTGACGCCGCTGAAGTCGGTCAATCCGGATGCCTATGCCAATGACGCGTTGAAGAAGCAGGGCAATATCCTGCTGAATTCAACGACATTCCGCTTTGACGGTTCCGACCTGATGCCGGGTGCAGTTGGTGCAGGCACGTTCTGGACCGGCATGGTAGACTATGTCGGCGGCAAGTCGGCAAAGGATGTGGCGGACGCGGTTCAGGCCAGCTGGCCAGCCAAATAAGAGTTCCACGGGGCGTGGAACAGGCTGTCCGGGTTCGCCCGGACGGCCGTACCAGGCAGGCATTGCCTGCCCATCTGCCAAGATTCCCAATGGGTTAGATCCGGGAAACGGGGGAGCACATCATGAATCCTTTGACGCAAGGCCTTGTCACCATCATCGTCGGTGTCGGCGGCTGTATCGGGTATTTCTACTTCTCCAACATCATTCTCGACCGGTTCCTGTTTCCGGCATCCGGGCCCAATGCAGGGCGTAACATCAACAGGGCGAACCAGATCAGGCCGTGGCTTTTCCTGTTTCCTGCCATGTTCGCGCTCACCCTCTATCTCGTTTATCCCGTCTTCGCGACGCTCTACATGTCGCTGACCGACAGAACCCAGGACTATGCATTTGTCGGACTGGACAATTACCGGCACATGTTTGGCGAGCCGAAATTCTGGGAAGCCATGCGCAACAACATGTTGTGGCTCGTGGTCGTGCCAGCGCTTTCCACGGCCTTCGGCCTGCTGGCAGCGCAACTGACGGATCGCATCTGGTGGGGCAATATTGCCAAGTCGCTGATCTTCATGCCGATGGCGATTTCCTTTGTCGGCGCTTCCGTGATCTGGAAACTCGTCTATGACACCCGTCCGGAAGGACAGGACCAGATCGGCGTTCTCAACGCCATCTGGGTCTGGTTTGGCGGCGATCCGCAGACCTGGCTGACACTGATACCGTGGAACAATTTCTTCCTGATGATCGTTCTGGTCTGGATCCAGACCGGTTTCGCGATGGTGATCCTGTCTGCCGCATTGCGCGGCATACCGGAAGAGACCATCGAGGCTGCCGTCATTGATGGCGCCAATCCGTTCCAGATATTCTTCAAGATCAAGGTGCCGCAGATCATGGGTACGATCGTCGTCGTGGACCACCATCACCATCGTCGTTCTCAAGGCCTCGACATCGTGCTTGCCATGACCAATGGGCAGTGGGAGACGCAGGTCCTGGCCAATTACATGTATGACAAGTTCTTCCGTGCATTCGACTGGGGCACGGGTTCGGCAAGCGCCATGATCATCATGCTGCTGGTGACGCCGATCCTGGTGTGGAACGTCTACAACGCGCGCAAGGAATGCGCTGAGCGGGAGGAGAGCATCATGGGTGCGATCGCGGGAAAGAAATCAGGGCTGGTATGGGCGGTGCATCTGTCGGTGATTGCGCTCGTGGCGCTGTGGGTGTTTCCGACATTCGGGTCTGGTTTCGTCTTTCAGAACCGGTGACCAGATTTCCAATTCCGGCTGGTGGTCGGCATTTTCCACACGGGAACGCATGGCGCCACCAATCAGGGTCGAAGGCAATGAGACACCGGAGGGCGGGAAATTTGTCATTCGCGGCGAATTGTTTCCGGTTGCTGATTCTACACTGAGCGCCTGGGGCACAAGCTCGCGCGAGCCGGAAGCCCTACAAGCCGGGCGACACGGCTGACCTTGGCGACGGGGTGAGCCTGAGCGTCGATGATCGCGGCAAATACGTGCTGTCAGGCCCGAAGAGCTTTGCCGATCAACGCCTGCCGCGCATCTTCACGACAGCAGCAACGCCACCCGAATTCACCTTCGACAACTATCGCAATGTGCTGTTTTCCTCGACCGCCGCCGCAGGGGTTGGCCAGTCCTTCATCAACACGCTGACAGTGTCGATCCCCGCAACCATCATTCCGATCCTGATTGCCGCCTTTGCCGCCTATGCGCTTGCCGGATGGAATTTCTGGTCGCGCGCTGCTGGTGGCAGCCGTGGTTGGATTGCTGGTGGTGCCGTTGCAACTGGCGCTCATCCCGCTGCTGACGCTTCCTGACCAGATCGGTATCGGCAAGGGCTATCTCGGCATCTGGCTGGCGCATACCGGTTTCGGCCTGCCATTGGCGATCTATCTGCTGCGCAATTACATGGTCGGATTGCCGCGTGACATCATCGAGAATGCCCGGGTGGATGGTGCTACCGATTTCCAGATATTCACCCGCATCGTGCTGCCGCTGTCCTTCCCGGCGCTTGCCTCCTTTGCGATCTTCCAGTTCCTGTGGACATGGAATGACCTTCTGGTGGCACTGGTGTTCCTGGGTACCGGTGATGACACGCTGGTGCTGACGGGCAGGCTCGTGAACCTGCTGGGGTCGCGTGGCGGTGATTGGGAGATCCTTGCCACTTCCGCCTTTGTTTCAATCATGGTGCCGCTGCTGGTGTTCTTTGCCCTGCAGCGCTATCTCGTGCGTGGTCTGCTTGCCGGCTCTGTCAAATAGCAGTTGGTCTTGCTGGCCTGAATGAATTTTTCGGAGAACTGAATGAACGTCCTACATGACATGCCGACTGGCGAGACACCCGGAATGGCGACCCGCCATGTGGTTGATCCCGACTGGTGGCGCGGTGCCGTGATCTACCAGATCTATCCGCGCTCGTTCCAGGATTCCAATGGTGACGGCATTGGCGATCTGCGCGGCATCACCGCCCGCCTGCCACATGTCGCCTCGCTCGGGGTCGATGGCATCTGGATATCGCCATTCTTCAAGTCGCCGATGCTCGATTTCGGCTATGACGTTTCGGACTATCGCGAGGTCGATCCGATGTTCGGAACGCTTGCCGATTTTGATGCGCTGATTGCAGAAGCGCACCGGCTGGGCCTCAAGGTGATGATCGATCAGGTGCTGTCGCATACCTCCGATCGCCATCCCTGGTTTGTCGAGAGCCGTGCATCGAGAACCAATCCGCGCTCGGACTGGTATGTATGGGCCGATGCGAAGCCCGACGGCACTCCGCCCAACAACTGGCTTTCGATTTTTGGCGGGTCTGCGTGGGAATGGGACACGAGCCGTTGCCAGTATTACCTGCACAATTTCCTGCGCAGCCAACCGGACCTGAATTTCCACAATCGCGATGTCCAGGACGCGCTGCTGGACGCGATCCGCTTCTGGCTGGAGCGCGGCGTTGACGGTTTCCGGCTCGATACGATCAACTTCTTCTTCCATTCGCAATCGCTCAAGGACAATCCTGCCCTGTTGCCGGAAGAGCGCAATGACGCCATCGCACCGGCGGTCAATCCCTACAACCACCAGAACCACCTGTTCGACAAGAACCAGCCGGAAAACCTCGATTTCCTGCGCCGCTTCCGCGCTTTGCTGGACGAGTATCCGGCTGCTGCCGCCGTGGGTGAAGTGGGTGATGCGCAGCGTGGCATGGAAATCGTTGCCGAATACACGTCCGGCAATGACAAGGTGCATATGTGCTATTCGTTCGACTTTCTCTCACCCGATCCGCTGACGCCGGCGCGGGTTCGCGAGATAGTCGGCAATTTCGAGGAAAAGGCGCCAGATGGCTGGTCCTGCTGGGCATTTTCCAACCATGATGTCGTGCGCCATGCTTCGCGCTGGGCCGATCATGTCAGCGACCGACAAGGCTTCCTGAAAATGGCGCTGACGCTCATCCTGTCGCTGCGCGGTTCGGTCTGCCTCTATCAGGGCGAGGAGCTGGGCATGAGCGAGGCGGTCCTTTCCTTCGAGGACTTGCAGGACCCGTATGGCATCCAGTTCTGGCCCACCTTCAAGGGCCGCGATGGTTGCCGCACGCCAATGGTCTGGAGCCATAACGAGCCGTCGGGCGGCTTCACTACCGGCAAGCCATGGCTACCGGTGCCGCCGGAGCATCTTCACCTGGCCGCCGATGCACAGGAAGGTGACAGCCAGTCGCTGCTGGCCCATTATCGCCAGGCACTGGCCTTTCGCGCCGGGCATCTTGAATTTGCCAAGGGCGCAATCCGCTTTCTGGATGGCAATGAACGGATCATCGTGTTCGAAAGGGAGTTCCAGGGATCGATTATCCTTTGCGCGATCAACCTGTCGCAGGAGAGCTCGGAGATCGCATTTCCCTGGAAGGCGGCGGAGTTCCTGCCGGCACCGGGCGCGGTGATGGAGACATCGAATGGAAGGCTGGCGCTGCCGCCATTCGGTTCGGCATTTGCCAGGATCGTCGAGGGGCGCTGAAGACATGAGGCCTGCCGGGTTTCCGGTGGCCTGATTCCGTTGCAAGAGGGCACGGAACTGCATGGGAGGAGAAGGCTATGACGGGATTGTCGCTGCGGAAGATCCGCAAGGCTTATGGCGCGGTCGAGGTGATCAAGGGCGTTGATCTGGAGATCGGCGAAGGCGAGTTCATCGTTTTTGTCGGGCCATCGGGCTGCGGCAAGTCAACCTTGCTGCGCATGGTGGCTGGCCTTGAAGCCATCTCCGGCGGCGACCTGATGATCGATGGCACGAGGGTCAATGATGTTCCGCCGTCCCAGCGTGGCATCGCCATGGTCTTCCAGTCCTATGCGCTTTATCCGCACATGACCGTCTATGACAACATGGCTTTCGGGATGAAGATTGCCAAGGCAAGCAAGGACGAGATCGACCGCCGTGTGCGCGAGGCCGCCGCCATCCTGCAACTCGAACCCTATCTCGACCGGCTGCCAAAGGCACTTTCGGGTGGTCAGCGACAGCGCGTGGCGATTGGCCGGGCCATTGTCCGCAATCCCAAGGTCTTCCTGTTTGACGAGCCACTGTCGAACCTCGATGCCGCGCTGCGCGTGGCAACCCGAATTGAAATGCGCGCCTGCATGAGAACATGCCAGGCACTACCATGATCTATGTGACGCATGACCAGGTGGAAGCCATGACCCTGGCTGACCGCATCGTTGTGCTGTCGGCCGGCAATATCGAGCAGGTCGGCTCACCCATCGAACTATACGAGAACCCGCGCAACCTGTTTGTCGCGCGCTTCATCGGTTCGCCCGCCATGAACATTGTCGATGGTGAAATTGCCTCCGCAGGCAAGAAGACAGCAATTGCGCTTGGTGGCGGCCGAAAAGCGGAGCTTCCCATTGCCAGCGATCCGTCACTGAAGGGAAGCGCGGTGAAGTTCGGAGTGCGTCCCGAAGACCTCAGCGTCGCCAACGGCAAGGACTGGATTCTCGAAGGCAGCGTGCAACTGGTGGAATCCCTGGGGGAAGTCACGCTGCTTTATCTTGATGTTGCCGGAAGCAGCGAGGCAGTGATTGCCAAATTGCCGGGCACCCATCGTTTCGAACGGGGCGAGAAAGTGCGCCTCAATGCGGATGTTTCCAAACTCCATGCCTTCAATGCGGATGGCATATCGCTGAAACATGCGGGTTGAGCAGCATCACCTTTCGAACAGTTCGGGTTCCTCTTCTTCGGTGCGCGGGTCAAGAACCGTGGATTCGGGCGTGGCCAATCTTGCCGTGGGCATTCCGACGAAGTCCGTCTTTTCGTCCTCCTGAAGGGCAACACGCTGGGTGATGCGATAGCCGGCATAGGCAATCAGGCACAGATGCGCTGCCAGCGTTGCACCAAACAGTCCGTTGGCCTGCCATTCCATCAGGATGCCGCCGAGGATCGGACCAACAATGGCACCGATGCCGTAAACCAGCAGCAGTCCGCCGCTGATCTTGAGGTAATTCCCCGGCTCGGCATGGTCATAGGCGTGTGCAATGATGACAGGATACATCGAATAGACGGCTCCGCCGAAAAGGCAGCTCGCGGTGAGTACGAGCAAGGGATCAATCGGGTGAAACACGAGAAATGTCAGATCCACCATGCTTGCCAGAACTGCCAGGCCTATGAGCACAAGACGGCGGTCGATCTTGTCCGAGATCATGCCGACAGGAACCTGAAACAGCGATCCGGCCAGGAGTGACAGGCTCATCATCAGGGCAATCGACTGGATGTCGAGACCCACGCTGCCACCAAACACAACGCCGAGCGTGCCGAATGCACTGTTCGAGATGCCGACCAGGAAAACGCCCACAACCGCAATGGGTGAATTTCGCATGAGCGCGGCGAGGTCAAGATTGGTCTCGACCAATGGCCTTGGCTGGTCGGTTCTGGTCAATGCCGTGGGAATGAGTGACAGCACATAGAACAGTGCTGCAAGCACGAAAAAGACATAGCCGCGAGGATCGCCAAGGGTGATCATCATCTGCCCGGCCGTTGTCGCCAGCAAATTGACCATGGTGTAGACGCCAAACACCCTTCCCCGGAAGGATTTGTCCGTTCGCTCGTTGAGCCAGCTTTCCACGATCATTGCCGAACCGGCAAAAGCAAAACCGGCGAGTGCGCGAAGCGGTATCCATGCCCCAGGGTGAATGAGCAGAAGCGACAGCAATACAGAGACAACAGCAATGGCTGCCATGACGGCGAAGCTGCGGATATGTCCGGCGCGGCGCACAAGCCGGGGCGACCACAGGCAGCCTGCAATATATCCGATGGCCCAGCCGGTGCCGAGCAGGCCAAGGCTGAAACTCGAAAAGCCCTCGGCCGAACCGCGCAATGGCAATATCAGGCCATTGAGGCCACCGGCAATCATCAGGAAGGCGGATCCTGCAATCAATGCAAAAATCGGAAGGATCAGCCTGGACAATATGTTTCTCCACCTCAATCAGGGAATCAGCTGGCAACCAGAGCCAGCCATGACCCAGTCAAAGCGGTTTGTCAGCAGAAGGGAACCCGTGGCAGGAAAAAATTGGCGAAAGCATGACCCGCTTCGCGCAAATTTCCAAACCCTGCAAAGAGGCTCCGCCGTCAGGCAGTTGCCGACATTTCCGATGCGGCATGGGCAAGATAATCCTGCATGGCCTTGCGCGTTTCGGCAAATGCCAGATCCAGTTCGTCGAGCAGCAGGCCAGCCTTGGAAACCTCTCCGGACTTGCAGTAATCCTCGATGCGCTGAAGAATGCCGGCAACTACAGGCGCTCCTGCACTCAAAGCCATGGATTTCAATGCATGTGCAGGTTTTGCCGCACTGGTATGTGTATGCTGTGTGAGCAGTTCGCGCAACTCGATGATGGCCGGCTCGGCATGCTGGATGAACATGGTGAATATCTTCGCGGCCATGTTGGTGCTGCCATTGGATGACAGCGTTTCGAGCAGGTTCAGGGTATCGGGGCTGATCAGTTCCGCATCCCGCCAGTTCTTTCTGGCAATGCCATGCGCGTCCGGAATTTCTGTCTCGACGAGATCGGGCGCGGCTTCGCCAGCGTCGTTGCTCACTGGTTCCTGTTCGGCAGGGTGCTCTTCCATGCGGTGATCAAATTGATCATCCTGCCGCTGTTCCGGATCACCATCGGCTGCGTCGATCACCGTATAGGCTTCATAGAGCGAAGCTGGTGGCTGCGGTTCCTCGATGTGATCAACCGGTACTGCCTCGACCGCTTGCGTATCGGCCTGATGCCAATTGCGCTGGCCGACGGTTGCCACATAGGGTTCCGCTTCCGCCTCGTCGACCCGCAGGTCAAACGGAACGAGGTCCTCCACCGAGAACGCATCCGACTTTTCGCCCTCACCGGAGATTTCCATCTCCTGTGGCTGCAGCTCCCCTGCCATGTATTGCTGTGCGGATTGCAGGGACCCGGCGCTTTCGGGTTCGGCAATGGCGGCTTCGATGATCGCAGGCCCTCATCGCGCAGCCCGACATTGGCCTGAACGGAGGGTTGGTGGTGGGTCTGGTCCTTGATCGTGCTGACAATGGTTTCGATGGTGAAGGGCTTGGTCAGATAGCCGTTCATGCCTGACTGACGCCATTTCTGGCTTTCCTCGCCGGACACATGGGCGGTCAGGGCTACAATCGGCACCGGCTTGCGGCCAAGATGCGTTTCGATATCCCGTATATGACGCGTTGCCTCGAACCCGTCCATGCCCGGCATCGAGCAATCCATGAACACCATGTCGAAGTCCCGCAGGGAGACGAGGTCGAGTGCCTCTTCGCCCGATTCAGCAAGTGTCACCTCGATATTGAAGGTCTGGAGTGCATCCTTGAGCACCTCGCGATTGACCAGATTGTCGTCGACGGCAAGGATGCGAAGGCCGCTGAAATCCGGCAATTCTGCCGCGACTTGTGCGGTATCTGCGATGGCCGCAGTGCCGCGGAATTCACGGACACGGATGCGTTCGGAGATTTCGCGCAATTCATCGCGCTCGAAGGGAAGGTTGAGCACATCCTTGACGCGGCCGGAGGCCAGATGGCCAGCCACCGACTGGTTGCCGATCCCGGCCATCGCGATAACCGGAACGTCCTGATAGCCATATGGCAAGGTGTTGACGAGTGCCGGGTCGCAAAGCACCGCATAGACGGTGGAGTGATGCGGCAAGCCCTTGGTCCCGGCATGGACTTCGAAGCCTTGCTCGACAAATGCCGATTCAAGGCAGGCGCTCTCGATAGGCCCGCGTGTGACGATGGCAATCTTGCGACGTTGCAACATGGCCGGTGACAGATGGCGCGCCGGCTTGACTACTGGCAGCTCAACCTCGAACCAGAAGGTGCTGCCCTTGCGCAGGCGACTGGTCACGCCGATCTCGCCGCCCATGGCTTCGATCAGCCTCTGGCTGATTGACAGGCCAAGGCCGGTGCCGCCGAATCTCCTGGTGGTTGACTGGTCAGCCTGGTGAAGCGCTCGAAGACTGTTTTCAGCTTGTCCTCGGCAATGCCGATGCCGGTATCCATCACCGAAACGCGCAGGCGGCAATGGTTGGGTTTCTTCGATTCCACCACATGCATGCGCACCGAGACGCCGCCTTGTTCGGTGAATTTCAGGGCGTTGTTGACGAGATTGGTAACGACCTGTGTCAGGCGGGTCTGATCGGCCTGCACCAGTTGCGGCACGTCGGCGGCGACATAGAAACCAAGCTCCAGGTCCTTTCGAGCGCGCGCTCCCAGAAAAGGCTGACCACACCACTGATGATTTCATCGGGTACGACATCCACCTTTTCCAGTTCGAGCTTGCCTGCCTCGATCTTGGAGATATCGAGAATGTCGTTGATGATGGTAAGCAATCCCTGGCCGGAACGGGAAATGACATTGGCATAACGGCGATATTGTTCGGCGAGCGGTGCCTTAACGAGAAGCTGGGCCATGACCATCATGCCGTTCATCGGCGTGCGGATTTCGTGGCTCATGGTCGCCAGGAAGTCCGATTTCGCCTTGTTGGCGGCTTCCGCCTCGTCCTTGGCAGCCCGCAACTGCTGGGTACGCGTCTCGACCTTCTGCTCCAGGTTGAAGCGATAGTCGCGCAATTGCTGGTCGCGACTGTCGATGCGCGAAAGCATGGTGTTGAAGGATTGGGCAAGGACGCCGATTTCACCTTGCGCATTTTCATCGGCACGCACCGAATAATGCGCGTTGCGGCTCAGGCTGCGCATGAGACCGGAGAGTTGCGAAAGCGGGCGTATCATGTTGGAGACAGCACGTGAGGCAGCAAGCAGTGACGCTAGCGTTGCGACAAGGGCGATCAGGGCGTTGATTGCAAGTCCCTGAAGGGCGGCCGTCCTGATACGGTGAATATCCGACAACAGATAGATCCAGCCAATCTGCTCACCACCCTTGCGGATTTCCGACTTGACCCAGATCGTGCTCGACAACAGCAATTCCATCGAGGATACGGTCGAAATTTCATTGCGTTGCGTGGTCAGGAAGGTTGCCGTACCGATATCGGCAAATCGCGCACCGGTCATGTCCTCGATGGCGACGAATTCAATTTCCGGCAGGTCCCTGATTGCCGTCAATGACTGCATGACGCCATTGTGGTTGTCCTGCTGGAAGTCGCCCGCAACAGTGCTGGCCAGAACCGAGGCAATACCACGCAAGCGGTCGGAGGATGCAGCAATGTCGTTGAGATATCCCCGCACAGACAGAACGCCGGATGAAATCGAAAAGGCGACGATCATGATAAGACCGAAGGCAAGCGAAATCCGGTAGCGCAACCGTTCACGCATCGGAATTCGTTCGTCTGAGCCCTCGGCCTCGCTTGACGGTATGGTCTTGTCGGTCAGGATCGTCACTCCAGCGTGGTTTTCCAGGCGTTTCGCGCTTCGATCGAGGCGTGACAACACCAATGCCAATCAAATCTGCAAGGCGGATGCGGGCTTCGCATGGTTCCGAATTCCGCGCGCCAGGGACCAGCATTGGCAAAATTTGACGGATTTTTCGTTAACAAGGCTGCAAGTTGTGAATCAGGCCACTCGCCGCCAGGCAGAGTCACCTGAAGGACAGGGCGTTGAGACCGGGGCGAGGGGTAAACCGGTCGTTAACCCAGTCACGGAAACAGGCAATTGCGGTTTGCCAATTGTTATTCCTTTGGCGCTAGGTTGCAGGTCGAATGTTCACAACGGCTGGCCAATGCCGGGGTTTCCAATGGCGGGGTTCAATCACCTCGCGACCCCGGAAAGACTGGCAGGGTCGTTTGCAATTGCAATGCAAGGATGCACCATGAGTTCGCTAGAACCGGAAAAACATGACGCGCTGCCCCCGGTAGCCACGGTGATGGTGGTGGATGACGACCCGATCTTCCGCATGCTGATGGAACAGGTATTGCTGCAAAAGGGCGCAAAGCGGGTGATCATGGCATCCGATGGCGAGGAAGTGCACCAGATCCTGCGTCGAACCGCCAATGAGATTGATGCAATCACGCTCGATCTGTCGATGCCGAATCAGGACGGCGTGGGCTTCCTGCGATTGGCAAGTGAGCTTGCCTGGGGCGGACGACTGGTGCTGGTTTCGGGAGAGCACGCATCCGTGCGCCACAGTGCCGGCAAGCTTGCAGCAATGATGAAGATTGACTGCGCAGGCGTTCTGGCAAAACCGGCCGACTATCAGAAGGTTGCCGATCTCGTGCTTTCCGGCAGGAGCAATCGGCGATTGCGCAAGGTGGGCCCCGGCATCGATGTCGAGGAAATCAATTCCGCGCTGCGCAATTCGCGCCTGTTTGCCTATTATCAGCCACGTATCGACCTGGCCACTGGTCGCGTTGCGGGAGCGGAAGCGCTGGCACGCATGCGCAACCGTGAAGGCCAGTTGCTGGATGCCGGCAAGATGATCAACCTCGCCGAGGAAAACGGTCGCATCACCGACATCACCTGGCGAATGATCGAACTGGTGGCAGAAGATACGCCGGAACTGCTTGGAACCTTTGACGAGGCCTTCAAGATTTCGTTCAACATTTCGGGCTCGATCATCTCCAACACCCAATTTCCCGGGCAGTTTTGTGAAATCATCCGCCTGTCGGGACTGAACCCGGAGAATTTCATTCTCGAGCTGACAGAGACCCGACTGCCGCAGGACACGTCACAATCGCTGGAAGCCCTGACACGCCTGCGCATGCAAGGCTTTGGCCTCGCCATTGATGATTTTGGAACCGGCTATTCGAATATCGAGCAATTGCGACTGTTCCCGTTTTCGGAACTGAAGATCGACAAGTCCTTCATGTCAGCTGCCGCAACGGACCGCTTTGCCTTTGCCTGTGTCGAAGCGAGTGTTTCCTGGCCCGCCAGCTTGACCTGACAATCGTTGCGGAAGGCATCGAGACCACCGAGGAACTCGAACTGGCCCGTCGCTTCGATATTGATGAGGCGCAGGGCTATCTGTTTTCACGGCCGCTGCCATTTTCCGACTTCAAGGAATTCCTCAAGGTGCATGGCACAGTCGGCAATGCCTCGCTGGCGCAGGTCCGCGCTGTCGGCTGACCAGGAAGCACTACGGGAGATGCACAAGGCTCCGGTCCAGCGCTGATCATTGCTGCCGCATGATAATGGCCAACTGACAATCAGGAATTTGCAATTCCTTCCCAACCGGCCCTGCCCAACCGGCCCTGCACAGCCGGAATACGGCCTGGCAACAACCCTGTGACGGGACTCTGGGGCCTGATTATCTGGTGAGGTAAACCTGGCCTATGCCGCCAGCAATGCCATCAGGTGCAGGAATATCCGACGAACCAAAATCGGAATTGAGGCGCAAGCTGCTGCCCTGGTCGATCAGGATCTTGCGGGCAACAATGGCGGTCCATTCGGAAGCCTCGCCAAAGCCACCGGCCTTGCGGACGGTCAAGGTGCCATTTGGCAGATAGACCGTACCGACCATTGTCTTTGCATCCTTGCTGGATATGACGAATTCACGCCCCTTGATCGAAGCGCGATCCTCGAAGAACAGGATACCCGCCATGGGTCGGTCTTGGGTGCTGTAAGGCTGATGGTTGTAGCAGTGTCGATCCTGGTTTTGGCCGCATCGCCGGTAAAATAGAAACCGACATTGTCACCCTGGAAGACAGTTGAGCCTGAAATGTTGAACTCGCCGTCCTTGATAATGTAAACCCCCGGCTTGGCGGTCACAGTGCCGCCGGTCAGCTTGATCCCACCACAATAGACGCCCGGGTCGATGGTGCCCGAAGCACTGCTCTGGAAGTTCGTGTAATCGCACGAATTGCCGACGAGAGGAGCCGCACGCGACGAAGCGGGTCGGGAGTGACCGGGCAATCGGTTACCGGTGTTGGCGAAATATCGGCAACATTACCCATGACGCCGCCGGAGCTGCAGACACTGGAAGCCTTTACCTTGCTGCCTGTGTCTACCTCGATGCTTTCCTTGTGGGTGGAGTTGGAAAAGACCGAACATCTGTCGCCGATGAGATTGGACTTGTCGTCGACTTCGACCGTTCCTTTGAAGTCCCGTCGAGACCGAGAACGCAGATATTCGTGGTGCTGGCAATTGCCGCCTTGGATTCAACCGCGATTTGCGGATTGCTCTTGAACATGCCGAGCAGAAAATAACCATGTCCGTCCTGGCGGATGGATACGTCAACCGTGCCGTTGGCCTCGTTGACATTGACCGAAGTCGTATAGACGGCCGAGGAAATGGCCGAGCCCAGCATGGTTTCATCCACAAAATCGGAGGCTACCGATTCAGCCGTCACCTTGCTCCATCCCTGAAGTGCCGCTTCACGAACGGCGGCAAGGGCAGCCTGGTCGGCAGCTTCCTGCATCTGTGATTTCTGCGAGTAGAAGATTGAAAAATCCACAGCAAGCCCGACCACCCCCATCAGTACGGGAGCGACAATGGCTGTCGTAAGGGCAAAGTTGCCGCGCTTGTTGCTAAAGAATTTCGAAATCCGCTTTTTCATGCCCACCTCAGGATCACAAGAGTGATACCAATTGAATGCAAACAGAAGATGAATCGCGGGCGTGTTTGGACTGGCTGGTTAACTGATTGTCAAAGCCGATTTGCAGCTTGTTTTGCGCTCAATTGCCCATTTTCTGCAGGTCGACAGTTTCGCGCTTCCATTTCACCTTGACGCTGGCACCTGGCAAGTCACCGCTGGAGTTCGAGAATTCAAGGTTTGCACCGCTGCGCTCCAGCAAGGTCTTGGCAATGAAGAGGCCCAGCCCCAGCCCACCGCCTGTTGCATCGGGATCGCGCCGCCTTGTGGTCATGAACGGCTCTCCAATGCGTTCCAGCAATTCGGGGGAAACCCGACCGTCGTCAGAAAGCTTGATGACAACTTCGCTATCGCTCCATTCGGCGAGGAAATTGACCTTGTTGCGGGCAAAGTCGACCGCGTTTTCCACCAGATTGCCCAGGCCGTAGACGATACCGGCATTGCGCTCGAATACGGGTTCGCCGGGCGTGGTGCCCGGTGCCAGCGTCAGCTTGACCCCGAAATCGCGATGCGGTGCTGCCACCTCTTCCATCAGGGAAGAAAGTGCCAGCCGTCCGATATGGCTGCTGCCTTCCTCCGACAAGGAGGAAAGCTTCGAGGATTTCGCGGCAGCGCTCCGCTGGCTGCGCAACAGGCTGGCGTCATCGTGCAATGGAGAGCCTTGTGGCAATTCGCGGATCATCTCCTTCGACACCAAGGCGATGGTTGCCAGTGGCGTGCCCAGTTCATGGGCTGCTGCAGCGGCAAGTCCGTCAAGCGCCGACAGATGCTGCTCACGCTGGAGCACCAGTTCGGTCGCGGCAAGGGCGTTGGACAGTTTGCGCGCCTCGTCGGCGACCCGATAAGTATAGAAAGCCGTAAAGGCCAGCGCCGACGCAATTGCCACCCATTCCCGCGACATAGACAGGCGGCATCTGGAGGCTTTCTCCCGGCTGCCATGGCAGGGGCAGATGGAAAAAACGAGGACAGTTGCCGCGAGCATTGCGAGGACACCAAGCGGCATGATCTGGCGAAATGACTGGGCAGTCGCCGATACAATGACGGGAACCACGAGGAGAACCGCGAACGGGTTTTGCAAGCCGCCGGTCATGAACAGCAGCATGGCCAATTGCAGGATGTCATAGGAAAGCAGCGCCATTGCCGCCCAGTTGGTCAGACGGAAGGTGGCGCGGTAACACAATCGCAGGAAGACATTGAGCCAGGCAGACAGCGCAATCAGCGCCAGGCAAAGCGACAGGTAGAATTCGTATTTCAGCACGAAGGCAACGAAGAACACGGCAACCGTCTGGCCGAACACGGCGAGCCAGCGAATGCGGATCAGTGTCTCCAGCCGCAGGCTCGGACCGCTGGTATTGTGCTGCAGGACTTCATCAACCATTGGTGGCCAGCCTCCCGGAAAAAGGTGAGGATAGGCAATACAGCCATTGGCGCATGGGTGCAAAGGGTCAGGTGCCGCGCGGTTTTGCCCGCATGGTCGGCGCGGCATTTGCGGGATCTTCCGGCCACAAATGCCGGGGATAGCGGCCGCGAAGATCGGTCCGCACATCGCCCGGATCCAGCCCAGAAGCCTGGCAGGTCACGCGTCAGCTGTATCGGGCGCATGGCGGGCGACAACAGCTCCAGCAGCAGCGGTGCCTTGCCGTTGGCAATGGCAGGATGGCGCGACATTCCGTAAAGCTCCTGGACCTTTACCGACAGCACAGCCTCGCCGTCACGATAGTGGAGCTTGTGGGTGGCACCGGCTGGCGTACGGAACTGGTCGGGTGCCTGTGCCTCGATATCAGTATGCGAAATTCCATTGGCAGCCGCCAGCGCGCGAAGCCCGGCTACAAGTGCGTCGCCGGTAATTGCCGAAAGCGAGCGCAGCCCGGCGTGAAGGGACAGCCAGTCAGCCACGGTTTGCGCCAGTACAGTATCGCTGACATCAGGCCAGGTTTGCGGAGCCTTCGAATGCAGGAAACGCAAACGCTCCAGCAGACGCCGCGCGGCATCGGTCCAGGGCAGGACCGCAAGGCCCAGGCGCTTGACGGCATCGGCCAGAATTGCCTCGCCCTCGGCGGGCGCAACCTCGCATGGCTGGTCCGACAGCGTGATATTGCCGAGCCTGCGACGCGTTTTACCCTCAACCGATCTGCGGGTTTCGTCATAGCGGATTTCGCGTTGCTCGATGATCTTGCCGCCATGAAGCGCCAGCACTTCGCGCTCCTCGATTGCGGCAGCACAGGTAATGCGCGCCGCAGCGGCACTGCCCTGCATGTCGCATACCGTGATCCATTTCTCCCGTGCCAGTGGATCGGTTTCCGGCAATTGACCGCCGCGACCATTGGCAAGCAGGAAGCTGCCCGGCGCGCCACGCGCCCGCGCAATCCGTTCGGGCCAGGCAAGCGACAGCAATGCACCTGCAGAAACCCTGTCCTGAGCGCTGGAAGCATTGTCTCCGCCAATCTGGGTGGCCAGTTGGCGGGCAAGCTTGCGGGCTTTGTCGGCACGCTCACCCTTCTCGTTTCGTAACCGGTCCAACCTGAAGGATATATCGATGTCGTTGCCGCAAAGTCCGCGTTCCGACACGAGAATCGCAAGGCGTGCCGCCATTTCCGCCTGGCCTGTTTCACGGGCCCTTACCACCATCGCCGCATAGCGTGGCGGCAAGGCGAGGCTGCGCAATTCGAGGCCCTGCGCCGTGATGCGGGCATTGGCGTCCAGCGCGTCGATGGATTGCAACAGGGTGACTGCCTCCCGCCAGGCGGGACGTGGCGGCGGATCGGGAAAGCGCACCCCGTCGGGCGTGGTGACGCCCCATGCCGCGAGGTCCAGCACCAGGCCTGAAAGATCAGCCTCCAGGATTTCGGGACGAATGCCTGCCGGAAGGGCGGCTGTCTGCTGCTCGCGCCAAAGCCTGATCGCTGTTCCCGGCTGGGTACGCCCGGCGCGCCCTGCCCGCTGATCGATGGAGAAACGGGACGCGCGGACTGTTTCAAGCCGGGTCAGGCCCGATTGCGGCTCATGGCGGGGAACCCGTGCAAGCCCGCAGTCAATTACCACGCGCACGCCTTCGATCGTCAGCGAGGTCTCGGCAATCGAACTTGCCAGAACGACCTTGCGCCTGCCATCGGGAGCAGGGCGAATTGCGGCATCCTGTTCGCGCGGTTCCATCGAGCCGTGCAATAGGTGTATCTCGATGGTCTCGGGCAAGCGCGATTGCAGGCGTTCGGCCGTGCGGCGTATCTCGGCCAGTCCCGGAAGGAAGACCAGCACCGAGCCCGGCTCGCGTGCCACAGCGCGTATCACGGCCTTTGCGACACTGTCTTCGAGGCGCTCCCCCTGCGCAGGATCTTCATGGGTGATTTCAACAGGAAAGCTGCGGCCGGGGCTTTCGACATGCGGGCAATCGCCAAGAAACCGGCACAGGGCCCCAGCATCAAGCGTTGCCGACATCACCACGATCCGCAGATCGGGCCTAAGCGCGGATTGCACATCAAGCGCCAGGGCCAGACCGAGATCTGCGTCCAGGCTGCGTTCGTGAAACTCGTCGAATATGACAGCGGAAATACCGGCAAGTTCGGGATCACCGGTTATCATGCGGGTGAAGACGCCCTCGGTCACATATTCGATGCGCGTTGCCGGTGAGGTGACATTTTCCATCCGCACCCGGTAACCTGCCGTTTGGCCGGGATTTTCTCCCAGTTGTTGCGCCACAAAGCGCGCCGAGGCGCGCGCTGCGATCCGCCTTGGTTCCAGAACGAGGACCTTGCCGCTGCACCAGCCTGCTTCCAGCAAGGCCGGGGGAACGCGGGTGGTCTTGCCGGCGCCGGGTGCAGCTGTCAGCACGGCTGTGCGTCCGGCATCGAGCGCCTTGAGCAGGTCCGGCAGGCAGGCATCGACTGGAAACCGGTCTGGTGTCGTTTCACTCATCCCGGTTCAGCCAAGTTCCAGCACGGGACCGCCCGCAGCTTCGGCATCCTCGCGGTCATGGGTGACCATGAGAACAGGCAATTTGCGGCTGCGGGCTTCCTCGAAGACGAAACTGCGAACCTGGCCGCGCAATTCGGTGTCGAGCCGCGAAAAGGGTTCATCCAGCAGCAGGACATCGGGCTCCGACAGCAGGATGCGCATGAGCGCGGCCCTTGCCTTCTGCCCGCCCGACAGCGTTGCCGGATCGCGGGCAAAGAAGCCGTCGAGGCCCGCTTCGCGCAACGCCTCTTCACAGGCTGCACGGCGTGCTGTGGCGGTTCCGCCAGCGCGTATGGCAAACATCAGATTCTCGCCGACACTCATATGCGGAAACAGCAGGGCATCCTGGAACAGCAGGCCCACCTTGCGCTTGTCCGGCGGCAGGTCGGTGATATCGCGCACGCCACAAAGAACGCGACCGGTCGCGCTGAAGACAGGGTCGAGAAAGCCCGCGACAAAGGCCAGCAATGTGGACTTGCCCGAGCCTGATGGTCCCATGACGGTGAAGATTTCGCCGGGCGCAATAACGGTATCAATCCTGGCCAGTTCACGCTGGCCAAGGCTGACAACCACATCATCGAGCACGAGATTGTTTGCAGGCATCATTCAGCTTCCTGCGCGCATATCGCGGCGATGCAGGAAAACCAGGGCGGGAATGACGGTGGCCATCATGAAACCTGCAAGAGGAAGAAGCATTTGCACCAGTGCATAGGTTCCTATTACCCGGCGGTCACCGCCGGACGCAAGCGCCACGGCTTCGGTGGAGATGGTGGGCCAGCGTCCCGCGCCAACAAGAACCGTTGGCAGATACTGACCGACCGAGACGGCAAAACCGACTGCGGCTGCCACCAGCAGGGGACGCAGCAGCATCGGCAGGCGGATACTCCACAATGCAAGACCGGGTGACGCACCCAGGGTGCCTGCGATCCGGAGATAGCGGCGGTCGAAGGCGCGCCAGGGTTCGGACAGCGAGAGAAACACATAGGGCAGAACGAAAACCAGATGAACCAGCACAAGCGAAGCGAAACGGCCATCCATGCCAATGGCCAGGAAGAACAACTGCAGGCCGAAAACGAAAGCTGCCTGCGGCACGATCAAGGGCAGATAGATCAGGTAGAGGGCGCGCGAACCTCCACTATTGCCGGTGCGCGATCTGCGTTCCAAACAGGCAATTGCCAGACCCAGTGCCAGCATTGTCGAAACAAGGCCTGCCGCCAGTGTGATGGATAGCGGCCGCATCATCGCTTCTGCCTGTCGCTCCCAATTGCGGGTGGTGAAGGATTGCGGAAGGGCATCGGGAAAAGGCCAGTAGCCGGCAAAAGACCAGATTGCGAGCAGGAACAATCCGGCAAACACGACCGCAACGGTCAGCACCACGGTGGTTGCCGAGATGCCGCGCAGGGCCCGATCATTCCCGAAACGGCGACCACCCATGCGCGATGTGCGGGCAAGTCGGGAGACCAGCCTCTCGCCGACGACCCAGATTGCGAGCGCCAGTGCGGTCACGCCAAATTGCAGCACCGCACCAGCCGAGGCCATGTAGCGCATGGAAAGATCGGGATCGTTCATCCAGCCGACCAGACGGACAGCGAGCGGCGCGGGCGTGGTTGGGCCCAAAATCACTGCCACATCAACAACGGAGCTTGCATAGGCAATGACGGCAAAGACCGCGAGGCGGATTTGCGGATAGACAAGTGGCCATACGCCATGGGCGAAAGCTGCCATGCGACCATAGCCAAGGCTTGCAGCAATGCGGGAATGATCAGCCGCCTTGGCCTGCGGCAGGGCAGCAAGCGTTACCAGAAACAGGAAGGGGATTTCCTTGACGACAAGGCCTGCCATCATGGCCAGTCCCGCACGGTCATGGATGACCAGCCAATCGGGCGGCTGGGAGAAACCGGTAAGCCATGGCGACAACAGGCGCAGGATCCAGCCCGATGGTGCCATCAGGAAAGCCAGGCCAAAGGCTGCAGCAGCATGCGGAACCGATAGCAATGGCGAGACGAGGTGCTGCAAGCGCCGGAAGGTCTGCGTATGCGACCAGCCGGCAACAAAGGCGGCGACGATTGCCAGCGAAACAAGGGCCGTGAACATGCCGCTGGCAAGGCTCAGCATGGCCGAGCGCAGCAATGCGGGACGCGACAGCAGTTCACGCCACGGCTCAAGCGACGAGGTATCGGCCCCGAGTGCCGGAAAATAGCCGAAGGCGGGAGCGATGGTTGCCGCTATTCCAAACAGCACCGGCCCTGAAGGCAGTCAGCGGCGCGGGGCGAGGCGCAACGTGTTTTCTCCGCTGCCGGTATCAGTTCGCCACGCCGTAGCGTACGTCCATTCTCTTCGATGCGTGTCATCCAGCTTGCATGTGGCTCGTTGAGGGTTGGTCCGAGCTCGGACGGCTTGAGTGGCTATGCCGAGGTCAAACCTGTCCCGAATGCCTGGCGCATGTCGTCGAGAATGGCATCAATGTCGAGAACGTTCGGATCCCCCAAATCGCGGGGTCCTGCTTGTCAAGCTGTGCTTCCGGCGAGATCAGAAATTGGCGAAGACCAGCGCTGCTTCCTTGGCGCTGGCATTGTAGAGATGGCCACGAAATGCGTGTTGCCAAGCGTTCCGCTGAAAACACAGCGAAGGAAGCCGCCACACCCGTATCTGGCAATTCGTTGTTGGCAATTGCATTGGAGGCTTCAGCCGGAGAAAAGGCAAAGGCGATGTCGATTTCATTGTCGGCAAGCAGTTGACGCAGGGCTTCCTTGTTCTTTGGGAAGGTCTTGGCCGAGCGCCACAAATTCGGATGCATCTCGTCAAGCCTGGCAAAGAAGGGCGCACGGTGACGGTGTCAGAATTCGCTTTCGACGACCGGCTGCCAACAATATTTTCAGGTCTGCGACACCTGGGTGAGCGCCTGCTTCAGGAAGGACGAGCCGATGAAGTCAACGGCGCTGGATAGGTGAAGCGGCGGGGATGGGCCTTGGTCCATTCACCAGTTCGGCGAAGGATCCGGCATTTTGCCTTCCCTTGCCGTGTCATGGAAGAACACCATCCAGCGCTGCCCCAGGGCGATTCGAGCCCATCGACGGGAATGGTGAAGTCCGTGGTGATGGTCGGCTTGTTGGCATAATCGACATATTGCCAGTTTGGCGGCTTGTCCGCCCAGCCCGGCGACAACAGAAGGTTCTGCCGCTTCATCGATGCAAAGTTTTCGCCATTGATCCAGATGAGGTCAATCGAGCCGTTGGCATCCTTGCCGGCAGCCTTTTCCACTGACCACCTTGGCGACAGCATTGGCGGTATCATCGAGCTTCATGCACCGTCGTCCGTAGCGTTCCTTCACCACGCCTGCGGCCAGGCAATATAGTCATTGATGTTCTGCGCGCCGCCCAGGCATTGAAATAGACAGTCTGGCTGAGCGTCGGCCTCTCCACCTTCTCCCAGTGCCGGGATGGCGAGAGCGGGCGAAGCGAAGACCGAACCGGCCATCAAAGCGATGATGCGAGCAACGAAGCGGGGGAGATTTCATTATGCCTTTCTGACCTCGAAAACCGGCGAGGATATCACAAGTTGCACAATGGCTAGTCCAGGCAAACGCCCGGGTCAAAACACGTCTTCATTAACAAATGGCTGGTATGATGACCACGGGTCAGCCACGCTGGCTGAGCGTGCGCGAAACGGCATCCAGCCAAGCCAAGCATACAGCCGTTCGCGCCGGTCGCTTTCCATGGCCGGCTCGGCGCAACCGTTTACCCAACCGTCTACCAAAGCCCTCTGGCCGGGCCAGACGCCCGCCACAGGCCGGCAAGCCAGGCAGCACGCCGGTGCCGTGGTCTCGAGGATGGTTCAGGCGGTACTACCGGCGCGTCAAGAATATCAGCCAGGAATTGCAGCGTCGAAGTCGCTGGCCGCATCCGCCATCAACACGGAGCACGGTCTCGCCGGAATTCTTCCAGTCGCCCTGCATCGCCTCCAGCAGATCACGGGTCTGGTAGCGAACCGCTTCGAGCGCTGCGCGGGCAGGTCGGCCGGTCAGGTGCGCGTCAGGCCGAAAATGGCGCCGCCGCGCATCCACATCCGGTAGGGCGCGCCCAGACCAGTAAATGCCGGCACCAGATAGAGTTGTTGGCCGGTATCTGCCCTTTCGGCAAGTTCTCCGGTTTGCTTCGCTTCCGAAATGATTTTCGTCCATCGCGCAGCCATTGCACGGCAGCGCCCGCGATGAAGATAGAGCCTTCAGGCACCATAAGTGGTTTGCCATCCGGGCATTAGGCGATGGTTGAAAGCATCCGGTTTTTTCGAGCGCACCAGATCAGCGCCGGTATTCAGGATCACCAGCCGGTGCCATAGGTGGTTGAACATTCCGGGCTGGAAACAGGCTGGCCGATGGTCGCTGCCTGCTGGTCGCCAGCTATGCCCAGAATGGCAATGCGCCGAGGATCTCGGGCTCGGTGGTTCAGGTCGGCTGAGCAGTCGAGAACTTCCGGCATCATCGACAGCGGGATGCCAGGGGCATCGAGAAGCGCTTCGTCCCAACGGTTTTCTGCGATGTTGAAGCACGGCGTGCGTGATGCGTTAGTGGCATCGGTGACGTGACGCTTGCCACCGGTCAGATGCCAGACGGGAATGAGTCGATGGTGCCAAAAGCGAGCTTGCCGCTCTCGGCCTTTTTCCCGCGCGCCTGGAGCATTGTCCGAGCAGCCAGCGGATTTTCGTTCGGAGAAATGGGGATCAAACAGCGAGGCCCGGTGCGTTCGATGAACATCTCCTCCCAGGCCACGATCCTTAAGCTCCTCGCAGAAGTTTCGCCGTGCGCCGGTCCTGCCAGACAATCGCATTGTGAATAGGTTTGCCGGTTGAACGATCCTGGCGCAGTTGTTTCGCGCTGGTTGGTAATGCCCGATGGCAGCAATCACCTGCACGCCAAGCCGGCCGAGTGCGTCGCGGCAGTGGCAGCAGCGCTTTCGAGGATTTCCATCGCATCATGTTCGACCCATCCCGACTTCGGGAAGTGCTGGGTGAATTCACGCTGCGAAACGGCAATGATGCACGCCGCTCGCCATCAAAGATGATGGCCCTTGATGACGTGGTCCCCTGATCTGTAGCCGGTATGTTGCCGCTCATGCCCTGCCTCCCCCTTGTCACTGTGATGATGGTCAGGCCTTCGTCATGTCGATGACAACGCGGCCACGCACCTTGCCGTCAACGATCGCCTCTGCGGTCTTGATGATGTCGTCAAATCCCACTTCGCTGGTCAGCGGGGCGAACCTGGTGCGATCAGAGGTCCCTTGCTATGCGGTTCCAGGCTTCGATGCGAAGCGGCAGGAGCCATCCGCAGATCGATGCCCAGCAATGCGACGCCGCGCAGGATGAACGCGGCATCACGGTTGAAGGAAGATCGAAGCCCTGCGCCAGACCGCAGGCTGCAACAGCGCCGCCATATTTTGTCTGTGCAGCACATTTGCAAGTGTATGGCTGCCAACGGCATCAGCACGGCTACCCAGCAGCGCTCCTTGCCAAGCGGGCGCTACGGTTCCGACAATTCGTTGCGGTCGATGATTTCGGCGGCACCCAGTCCCTTGAGGAATGCCTCCTCCAGCGGATGGCCTGCCTGCGGTCAGGCCGATGACGTGATGGCGAGTTTGAAAGCACGGCGATTGCGACAGTTCCAGCACCGCCATTGCCCCTGTTACCACCACCGGACCACTGGCGGGCGTAATGCCGTGCGCTCAGCGCCATGATGCAGAGCATCGCCGTATAGCCGCTGTGCCTACAGCCCATGGCGTCCTTGGCGGACAATCCCTGCGGCAGCGGGATCAGCCGCGATCGTTCTCCAGCCGTGCCTACCTGCGTAAGCGCCCCAATGCACACTCCCCGACGCCAAAGCCATTGAGCAACACCTTGTCACTGGCTTGTAAGCATTGCTGTCGCACCGGATGACGGTGCCGGCGGGATCGATGCGGGAACCATGGGCCAGTGGCGCACGACCGGGCTCCTGCCGGTGATGGCAAGGCCGTCCTTGTAGTTGACGGTTGTTGCCTCGACTTCAACCGTGACGTCGCCGGGCATCAGGTCCTGTTCGTTGAGGGTAACGACATCGACCGACTGCTTCTTGTTGTCATCCCGTGAGACAAGGATTGCCCTGAAGGCGGTGTTTTCGGCATTGGCACTCATGTTCGTCTCCTGTTTGTCTCACCCTTGCGGATGATGATTTTGGCTGTCCTGATTGTCGTTGCCGCGGCGCCAGGCCAGCAGCTCGTCCAGGACGATGAGAATTGCACCGACAGTAATGAAAGAGTCGGCCAGATTGAAGACCGCGAAGGACCAATTGCCGGCATGCAGCAATACGAAGTCAACCACATGGCCGTACCAGACGCGGTCAATCAGATTGCCGATCGCACCACCCAGCACCAGCGCATAACCGGCATGGGCAAGCGTTCTTTCCCGCTCGGCATTGAGCCAGAGCCAAAGCACGAAGCCGCTGATTGCCACGGTGAGGACGGACAGCAACTGGTCGTCCAGAAAGGAAAGCAGTGAAAAGGCGATGCCCTCGTTCCAGGTCCTGAACCACGACAGGAACGGCAATACCGGCACCGGCTGCTGGAAAGGCAGCATGGTTTCGACCGCATATTTGACGGCCTGGTCGAGACCGGTCAGCGCGGCGACTGCAACAAAACCCTTCAGGGCGTAGCTCATGACGAAGCGCCTTTCATCACCAATGCATGGCGGCGAATCTCGAAGACCATCACACCGGTTGCCACGGCAAGGTTGAGCGAGTCGGCCTGGCCGGCCATCGGAATGAGGCACAGGCGGTCACAGCAATCGGCAAGAGCCGGGGGCAGGCCCTGTTGCTCATTGCCCATCAGCAACAATACCGGCTTGCCTGAATAATCGACACTGCGATAGTCGACTGCGCCTTCAAGATGCGTGCCGACGACCATGCCCGGCCAGGCCTTGCGCCATTGCAGGAAAGCATCAACGCCCATGCGTGCGACCGGCATGTAGAGCAGCAGCGAAGGCCATGGTGGCGCGCACCGCCTCGATGGACCACGGATCGGTGGTCTCGCCGACGAGAATGATGCCTTTCGCGCCGGCGCAATCGGCGGTCCGGATGATTGTGTGCCGAGGTTGCCGGGATCACGAACCCGGTCAGGGCGATACAAATCCCCGTCCTGCGGACGGATTGCCTCGAGGCGAGCCAGCGCTGGCCGAAAACACCGATGACCATTTGCGGATTGTCGCGACGCGAAAGTGGTGGAAAGCACCTTTTCGCTGGCTTCAGAATAGGCGCGCCTTGTGCCCGGGCGCGAGCCGCCTACTGCACGGCGGCATTGGACGACATCTTCTGTAAAGACCACGACATGCACCACCCATCCGCCATCCAGCGCATCGGTGACCAGCTTGAGGCCTTCAGCAGAAAGCGGCCGCTTTCCTCACGGTTCTTCTTCAGCGCAAGCGCCTTGATTTCCTTGATCACCGGGTTGGAAACCGCGGTGACCTCACTTGCCTGTTCCGGGTCTGAAATCGTCAGTCATGATCTGCCACCGCAGCGGCTGAAAAGCGATGTGGTGAAGGCGGCCACCAGTCTGTGTACGAATGATCAACTCGCCTGATTCAAGCCTGCCACCGGCATCGCCAAAGCATTCCTGCATCATTTCGTATGGCGGAAAGGAGAGCGCGGATCGAATAGGCGGTCAGGTTGACGAAAGGGCATCGTCGGAAACCAGCTCGCGCACCAGGTCGAGCATGCCGGCAGGCTCTCGAACAATTGCCAGACCTCGCCCTTGGGGCCGCGCCCTGAGCTGCGGCGGGTCGAGAATGATGGCCTCATATTTGTTGCCACGACGAACCTCGCGTTCGCAGAACTTGACAGCGTCCTCGCAGATCCAGCGGATGGGCTTGTCGGCAAGGCCGGACATTCCTGGTTCTCGCGCGCCCAGCCAATGGCCTTTTCGAAGCGTCGACATGCGTGACATGCGCACCCGCGCGCGCAGCAACCAGCGAGGCAATGCCGGTATAGCCGAACAGGTTCAGCAGCTTCACCGGGCGCTGGCTTGCAGCAAGCGAAGTGCGTATGCGTTCCTCGGCAAAGCGCCAATGTGCGGCCTGTTCGGGAAAAACACCTACATGGCGAAACGAGGTGAAGCGCCCCAGAAAGGAAAGCCCCTCCCATTCCAATGGCCAGGTTTCGCCAAGCGGCGACTTTGGAAAGCGCCAGCGACCTACACCTTCCTCATCGGTATCGCCGGTAAACACCGCATCAGCCTGTCGCCAGGCTGTTTCCGGCAACTGCCGCTGCCAGATCGCCTGGCCTTCGGGCCGAATGATGACATGCGGACCATAGCGTTCGAGTTTCTCGCCGCCGCCCGAATCAAGCAGGGCATAGAAGTTGTCCGCCGAGGTTTCGAGCAGGATCGGCAGGCTTTCCGGCAGGCGCCTGGCTGCCGGTTCCCTGCGGGGTGGCAACTCACCTGCCCTGCCTGTCTCATGCTGTGTCTTGGCCATGCTGCGAAATTTCCAGATTGTGGACGTGGGTGTCGCCAACCACGTTGCGTTGCGCCGAGAGGTAAAGAAAAAACTCGCCGCCCGCAAACCGGTTTTTGCCCATACTGGCCTTGTCACTGCCTGAACCTTGTGCAAACTGGAGCCACTAGGCCCAACAAGGGTTTGCATTCGGGAGGGATCATGGATCTCAGCGGCGAATATGTAATTCCGGCACCAAGGGAAACGGTTTGGGAGGCACCAACAATCGCCGATATCCTGCGCGAGTGCATTCCTGGCTGTGAAATCCTCGAATGCGGTCGCCGACACAGATGTCGGCAACGGTTGTTACCAAGATCGGCCCGGTAAAGGCGAAGTTTTCCGGCGAAGTAACGCTGGAAAATATCAATGCGCCTGCAGGATACACGATTGTCCGGAGAGGGCAAGGGCGGCATTGCAGGATTTGCCAAGGGCGGCGCGGATGTGGCGCTTGAGGAAGTCGAAGGCGGAACCAAACTCACTATACCGCCAAGGCGCAGGTCGGCGGCAAGATTGCCAATTGGGCTCGCGCCTGATCGATTCAACCGCAAGAAGCTCGCGGACCAGTTTTTCAGCGCCTTTGCCGAGAAACTGGGCGGCTGAACTGCCCGTCACGTATCAACAGGGAGGCCCTGATGGCAAGCCAGACAGAAGACAATTTCGGAACCGTATTCATGTTCGGACTGATCCTTTGCCTCGTTCTGGGGCTGATCGTCTACATGATCGGTTAAGTCAGGCTGCCTTTACGGGAAGATTGAAGCCAGTGCTGCTTGCTGGCGCAGAGCCCTCGCTCGGCATGGTACCGGCAATCTGCGCTGCCAGGGTGTCGCCGCGCTCTTCTGGGCTTCCGCCTCGTCGCGCCAACGTTTGGCTTCCGCCTGCTGACGCTTGAGGGCACGGCGATGCTTGCCCTGGGAAAACCAAACGGCAATGGCGCCGATGATCATTCCGACCAGCACAGCCAGCAGAACCATCACGAATAGCGGCAGGGTGAAGACGATGGCGGGGTCGATCTCGTTGAAGGGATCAAGCCGCAATGTGGCTGGCTGGCGGTTGGCAACCGACAGCACCACCAGAACCACGCCCAGCGGTATCAGAACCAGCACGGTCAGGATTTTGCGGATCATTCGATTTGCCCCGTCTGGACTTGCCGTCCTTGATTGCTGTCCTCGCCCCGGCTTGTGACCGGCAACAGCATCAGTTGTTGTTCAGTCTTTCGCGCAATTCCTTGCCGGTCTTGAAGAAGGGCACCCACTTCTCCTCGACCTCGACCTTGTCGCCGGTGCGCGGATTGCGACCAAGCCGGGCAGGCCGGTTCTTGACCGAGAACGCACCGAAGCCGCGCAATTCCACCCGGTCGCCATTGGCAAGGGCACCAGTGATTTCATCGAGAATGGCATTGACAATATTTTCCACATCTCGCTGGTAAAGATGCGGATTGCGCTCTGCTATTGCCTGGACGAGTTCCGATTTGATCATTGGTCAAAAACCCCATTGATATCGCCGCCACCGGCAGACAAGTCAATTTGCAGCATTGAAACCAAGCCGTCAAGAAACAGGCGTTTTTCCAGCGCTTTCTGCAAGTTTACGGCCTGATTGCTGTCAAGATTGATTCCAAACAGGCGCGCCATTGTGATCAAGGCAGCCGGGTTGGCAAAATATCCGTCATCCGTACGGGGTTTCCATTCGATGACCTTCAGCTTGTCGGAAAGCGATTCTTCGGAGACCAACCATTTGCGCGCAGTCTCCTCGTCGCCGATCTCGTCAACCAGCCCGTTGGAAAGGCCACGGCTTCCGGTGAAGACGCTGCCATCGGCAAGCGCACGCGCCTTGGTCATGTCAAAGCCGCGACGTTCGGCAACCAGGCCGACAAACCATTCGAATGTGTCGCCGACGACTTTCGAGATCATCGCCTTCGCCTCGTCGCTGGCGGGTGGAATGGCGAAGGTTCGGCCTTCAGCGGTGCTGACTTGATGGCATCGACCTTGACGCCAACCTTGTCGAGCAGGCCGGAGACATCGCCATACTGGAACAGGACGCCGATGGAGCCGACAATCGAGGAGCGGCGGGCAATGATGTGGTCGGAGCCACAGGCAATCATGTAGCCGGCAGAAGCGGCAAGCGTGCCGACGGAGGTAACGACGGGCTTCTTTTCAGCCAGCTTTCGGACCGCTTCATACATCGCCTCGCCGCCAACGGTTGAACCGCCGGGCGAGGACATGTCAAGGATGACGGCCTTAACCTGCTGCTTCTTGCCAAGTTCCTCGAACAGGTCGAGCATCTTGCGGTCATTGGTGATGACGCCTTCGATCTTTACCCTGGCAATGTGGTCGGAACCCTTCTTGCCGAAACGCTCTGCAAGGCCGGATGCAGCAAACAATGCAATGGCAAGCGCACCCAGCACAAGAAGCGCGCCAATTCGCCAGAAGGTCAGCTTGCGGCGAAGGCGGCGGCGGTCGATGATTTCATCAGCGTTCATGGCCATGGACGATTTCCCCGTATTCCTTGACGTGGTGCATTCTGCGCCAAAGCGCGTTCAGCGTCACGAAACATCGACAATGCGGTATCAGGAAGGCGATTTGCTAGCAAACAAAACGGCCCGCGCAGTTTCCCGCGCGGGCCCCGATTTCGGCAGGAAGACGAAATCAGTCTTCCTTGCGGTTCTTCAGGGCAGCACCCAGGATATCGCCCAGCGAGGCACCGGAATCGGTCGAACCATACTGTGCGACAGCTTCCTTTTCCTCGGCAATTTCGAGCGCCTTGATCGAAACGCCAACCTTGCGGCTCTTCTTGTCGAACTGGGTGATGCGCGCATCAACCTTCTGTCCAACCGAGAAACGCTCGGGACGCTGTTCGTCACGGTCACGAGACAGGTCCGAACGCTTGATGAAGGCGGTCAGTTCGCTGTCCGCGAGGCGAACCTCGAGACCGTTGTCCTTCACCTCAAGAACTTCGCAGGTGACAACCGAACCCTTGCGCATGGCGCCGGAATCGGCAGCCGTTGCGATCGGATCGCCGCCGAGCTGCTTGATGCCGAGCGAAATACGCTCCTTCTCGACGTCCACATCAAGAACGACTGCCTTGACCATGTCGCCCTTGTTGTAGTCCTCGATGGCTTCCTCGCCTGGACGGTTCCAGTCGAGATCCGACAGGTGAACCATGCCGTCGACATCGCCGTCGAGGCCAATGAACAGGCCGAATTCGGTCTTGTTCTTGACTTCGCCTTCAACCTGCGTGCCGGCAGGATGGCTGGCTGCGAAGCTGTTCCACGGATTGTCGAGGGTCTGCTTGAGGCCAAGCGAGATACGGCGCTTGGACGGATCGACTTCGAGGACGGCAACTTCCACTTCCTGGCTCGTCGAAACGATCTTTCCGGGATGGATGTTCTTCTTGGTCCACGACATTTCCGAAACGTGGATGAGGCCTTCGATGCCCGGCTCGATTTCAACAAATGCACCATAGTCGGTGATGTTGGTAACACGACCGGTGATCTTGGCGCCAACCGGATATTTCGCTTCGATCGAATCCCATGGATCGCTTTCGAGCTGCTTCATGCCGAGCGAAATGCGATGGGTTTCCTGATTGACGCGAATGATCTGGACCTTGACGGTCTGACCGATTGTCAGGATTTCGGAAGGATGGTTGACGCGACGCCATGCCATGTCGGTGACATGGAGCAGGCCGTCAATGCCGCCGAGATCAACGAATGCACCATAATCGGTGACATTCTTGACCACGCCCTCGACGACCTGACCCTCTTCGAGGTTCTGGACGATTTCGGAGCGCTGCTCGGCGCGGCTCTCTTCGAGGATGGTACGACGTGAAACCACGATATTGCCGCGGCGACGGTCCATCTTGAGAATCTGGAAGGGCTGCGGATTGTTCATCAGCGGGGTCACGTCGCGGATCGGGCGGATATCCACCTGCGAACGCGGCAGGAAGGCAACAGCGCCGTCGAGATCGACGGTAAAGCCACCCTTGACCTGGTTGAAGATGACGCCTTCGACCTTTTCTCCGGCCTCGAACTGCTTTTCGAGACGGATCCAGCTTTCCTCGCGGCGAGCCTTCTCGCGCGACAGGACAGCTTCGCCCATGGCGTTTTCGACGCGGTCAACATAGACCTCGACTTCATCGCCGACCTTGAGTGTGCCGTCTTTTGCCTTGGCGCCGAATTCCTTCAGCGATACGCGGCCTTCAACCTTGAGGCCAACGTCAATGACGGCGAGGTCTTTTTCAATGGCCGTGACGATGCCCTTGACGACCGCACCTTCGACGACGTCATGGGTGATATAGGATTCTTCGAGAAGCGCTGCGAAGTCTTCCCGGCTTGGATTCATCGATGTCATGGATACTCCTGGCAGGAACGGCAATTGTAGCTCATTCCCGGTGCGCCGCGGCCTCATGGCCCTGGTTCGTGTTTCAATTGACCTGAACCCTGCTTCGCCGTTTCCGGCGTCCCGGTCCAGCCGGGTGGCGCAGAGGCAAGGGAACAGGCCTGCCTATCGGGGTCTTCCCCAAAAGCAAAACGCCACCATTGCAGGCAATCCCTGCAAGGCAGCCAATGCTTTCATGCGATGTTCACGCGCCCAACGCCTTTTCTACCAGCGCCAAAGCCTCACTGAACGCGGTCTCTATATCCATATTGGTCGTATCGATCAAGTGCGCGTCTGCAGCCGGGCGCAATGGCGAATCACTGCGGCCCATGTCGCGCTCGTCGCGCCGGGTGATATCGGCGAGGATTTGCGCCAGGTCAGGAGCCGATCCGGAGGCCGCCATTTCATCATGGCGGCGTCGCGCCCTGACTTCTGGCGATGCGGTCACATACAATTTGATCGTTGCATCAGGGCAGACCACGGTGCCGATGTCGCGCCCGTCGAGCACGGCACCCTTGCCGGTGCGAGCAAATGCGCGTTGCGCCTCGACAAGCGCCTTGCGAACAGACGGCATCACCGCGACCCGGGAGGCTGCCTCGCCGATCTCATGGGCGGAAAGGATGGCGCGATCGAGCTTCCCCAGATCGATATTGCTGGCCACTTCCTCTGCCAGTTCTTCGCGGTCGAGCGGCAAACCAACCTGCATGAGCGCATGTCCGACCGCGCGATAGGTCAGCCCGGTGTCGAGATGGGGAATGCCGTAATGGGCGGCGAGCTTGCGTGCCAATGTGCCCTTGCCGGAAGCGGCGGGACCGTCGATGGCGATGATGAGGGGGGCTGATTCAGCCATCGAAGCGTGCCCCCAGACCTTGCATCAGGCCGACAAATTCGGGAAAGCTGGTGGCAATGGCCGAAGTATCGTCGACGGTGACCGGCTTTTCGCTGGCCATGCCCATGACGAGAAAGCTCATGGCGATGCGGTGATCGAGATGGGTTTCGACCGTGCCGCCGCCAAGGCCCTTGCCATCGGGACGGCCACGAACCTTCAACCAGTCGCTGCCCTCCTCGCAGTCCACGCCATTGGCTTCGAGCCCGCGCGCAACGGCGGCAAGCCGATCGGATTCCTTCACCCGCAATTCCGCGAGGTCTTCCATGATCGTTTCGCCGGTTGCGAAGGATGCAGCGACAGAAAGCACGGGATATTCGTCAATCATCGAGGCTGAGCGCTCACCGGGCACGGTAACGCCCTTCAATTGCGAGGAACGAACCCTGAGATCGGCGATTTCCTCGCCGCCGGAAAGCCGCCGGTTCAAGATTTCGATATCGCCACCCATTTCGAGAAGTGTGGTGATCAGTCCGGTTCGCGCGGGGTTCATCAGGACGCCTGTCACGGTGATATCGCTTCCCGGCACGATGAGGGCTGCAACAATCGGAAAGGCTGCCGAGGAGGGATCGGCCGGAACCAGGATATCCTGACCTGTCAGTTTGCCCTGACCTTCGATGCGGATATGGCGGGTGCCATCTGGATCGGTCTCGACTTCGAGATTGGCGCCGAAGCCCGCAAGCATCTTTTCGGTATGGTCGCGGGTCATCACCCTTTCGGTGACTGTTGTCACACCGGTAGCGTTGAGGCCCGCCAGAAGCACGGCTGACTTGACCTGTGCAGATGGCATGGGAACCGCATAGGTAATGGGGGCAGCCGTTTTCGGGCCGCGAATGGTCACCGGCAGGCGACCACCCTCGGTCTGGCGGACTACCTGCATGCCGCACAGCGCCACGGGATCAAGCACGCGTCCCATTGGCCGCTTCGAAAGAGAAGGATCGCCGATGAAAGTTGTTTCAAAGTCATAAGCGCCGAGCAAACCCATGAACAACCGGCATCCGGTGCCGGAATTGCCGAAATCAAGGGCGGCTTCGGGCGCAAGCAGCAGGCCGTTGCCCATGCCCTGAATGTGCCATTCGCCGGTTTCACTGCGCTCTGCCCTGGCACCCAGCGCCTGCATGGCGCGGATTGAGTTGATGACATCCTCGCCTTCCAGCAGGCCGGTGATCCGGGTTGAACCCGAGGCCAGCCCGCCAAAAATGACGGAACGGTGGGATATCGACTTGTCGCCGGGAATGGCTGCAGTGCCGCCCAGGGCTTCTACACGGTTTGAAGCGAGCGGCTTCCTGACCGCGTGGGAATGCAAATTGGAACTCATCTCTACCTGAAAGGATGCTTTGTGCCGGCGGAATTATCCTGCTGCGACAGCGTGTTGATGTTGCCTGCCTGTTAGCACAGCTTTGCGGCCACGTCACTTTGCACGAAGCAGTATCGCAATGAAGTCCGGCAATATCGGGCAGCATTGCGCAATGGTTGTGAAATCAGGTTTTGACAGCAGGCCTTCCTGCGTTTAAGGGAAGCGCGATTTTCAAAATTCGAGGTAACTGCTGTGGCAAGAGAAGCGCTGGGAACAAAACGCGTTTGTCCCGAAACCGGCAAGAAATTCTACGACCTGAACAAGGATCCGATCGTTTCGCCCTATACCGGCAAAACCTATCCCATTTCCTATTTCGAGGAAGTGGTGATTGCCAAGGTGAAAAAGGAACCCAAGGCAGCTGCCGTGGCCGAAGACGAGACGGAGAACGAGGACGAAATCGAAGACGAGGACGATGCGCCGGAATTCGTCAGTCTCGAAGACGCCGATGATGACGATACCGACGACACCGTCGACGACGATGATGAGGACCTGCCGGAGATCCCGGATGTCGACATCGAGGTCGAGGATGATGACGACGCCGAGGACGATACTTTCCTTGAAGACGAGGAAGAGGATGATGACCTCGCCGACGTTATCGGCGGCGGCGTGGAAGGCGACGAGGAAGTCTGAGCGCGGGTTCCGGCAAAGTTGTTGCCGGACACCAAAAGCTGATTCTTTCTCCTTGATTTGACTGTCGTGCGCAGCTAGAAGCACGGCTCAAGGAACCGGGGCAGCCCGGTTTCTGCCTGAGGCGGGACACCCAAGCCTGCCACCGGAAGGGGCTATAGCTCAGTTGGGAGAGCGCTTGAATGGCATTCAAGAGGTCGGCGGTTCGATTCCGCCTAGCTCCACCAAGTTTTCCAATGAATGGATCAGACGAAAATGATCACGCCCTGCAAGGCGCGACCATGTCTGTGCGACCAGTTTTACCCTATCGCTCCTGCGCCTTGGGATAGACGCCGAGGATACGGAATTCCTTGCAGAAGAATTCGAGTTCCTCGAAGGCGTTTTTCACCGGCGTGTCGTCGGGATGGCCCTCGATATCGGCGTAGAACTGAGTCGCGGAGAACGAGCCGCCAAGCTGGTAGCTTTCCAGTTTGGTCATGTTGACGCCATTGGTGGCGAAGCCGCCCATCGCCTTGTAGAGCGCTGCGGGAATGTTGCGAACCTGAAACAGGAATGAGGTCATCACCGGGCCGTCGCCCTGCTTCGCCCATTTCTGTTCATTGGACAGGATGACAAAGCGCGTCGTGTTATGGTCAGCGTCCTCGACATTGCGGGCGAGCGTATCAAGGCCGTAGATATCGGCGGCAAGCGCCGGGGCCAGGGCCGCTATCGTGCGGTCGCCCTGCTCGGAGACGAATTTTGCCGAACCCGCCGTATCGCCGCCAACAATCGCCTTCCAGCCGTGCTGGCGGATGATCTTGCGGCACTGCCCAAGCGCATGGACATGGCTGTAGACGGTCTTGATGTCTTCGGTTTCACGCCGGGAAGCACCATCAGATCGAAATGGATTGGCAGGAAATGCTCGCCGATGATGAAGGTGCCGGATGCCGGTAGCAGGTGATGGATGTCGGCAACGCGGCCGGCAAGCGTGTTTTCGATCGGGATCATGGCAAGGTCGATGCTGCGCGCGGCCAGCGCGTTGAACACGTCCTCGAAAGTGTCGCAGGGCACGGCCTCCATATTGGGGAATACTTCACGGCTGGCGATTTCCGAATTGGCGCCGCGCGCGCCCTGAAACCCGATCTTGCCCGTCCTGGCCTTGTTCATCTGTCCCGTCCTGCCCTCGGCATCATCCAGAAATTTTCGTTCATTGTTCGACTGTCATGGTTTGGCATTCAGGCAAGCATTGCCCGCGCCTTTTCGAGATCATGCGGGGTATCAACGCCCAGCGGCACGGTGTCAACAATGGCAATGTCAATGCGCATTCCCGCTTCCAGCGCACGCAATTGTTCGAGCCGCTCGCGCATTTCAAGCGGTGACGGTTTCAGGCCGACAAACCGCTCGAGCGCCTCGCGGCGATAGGCATAAAGCCCGATATGATGGTAGAGGTCACCTTCGCCCCAGGGCGCGGTGGCGCGGGTGAAATACAGCGCGCGCATGCGGTTTTCGCCGATGCCGGTCCCGATCGCCTTGACGACATTGGGGTTTGTGCGCTCCGCCTCATCGTTGATGACGGCCGCAAGCGTTGCGATGTCGGCGGAACTTTCCGCAAGTGTCTTCAGACAGTCGGCAATCAACGCCGGATCAATGGTCGGCAGGTCCCCCTGCACATTGACGATGAACTTGTATTTGCCATCGGGGTCAAGCAGTGTGACGGCCTCCCAGATGCGGTCGGAGCCGGACTGGTGATTGATGTCGGTCATGACGGCCTCGCTGCCATGGCGCTCTACCTCGGTTCTGACCTGCTCATCATCGGTTGCCACGACAACCCTGCCGATTGCAGCCTCGCGAGCGCGGTTGACCACCTGTACGATCATCGGCAGGCCGGCAATGTCGGCCAGCGGCTTGCCCGGAAGGCGGGTCGAAGCCATGCGGGCAGGAACAAGTACGAGGGTTTCTTCGATGGAGGGCGAGTGTTTCATCGGGCATACCAGGCAGGATATCGGCGAATTTCTTGCTGGCAAAACCAGCGAGTGTCAAAAAGTCTCACTTGATCAAGCCATACAGGCGTTGTAACGCACTGGCAAACCAAATAGCCATAGCATACGCATGCGGGCCGTCGCCCTTCCCATGCAGTCCGGCGGGAGTTTCAAATGGACAGTTTCAAATTCAATCAGATCGCAATGGCCGTGCTGGGAACGGTATTCGTTCTGTTCGGCGTGTCGCTGATTTCCGAAAGCCTTTTCCACTCCGAAGCGCCGGAAACACCAGGCTATACGATTGCAGTCGCTGAAGGGTCAGGCGGCGAAACCAAGGACACGGCGGATGCCGGTCCGGCCTATGAGCCGATCACAGCGCTTCTGGCGTCGGCCGATGTGGGTGCTGGCGAGACTGTTGCCAAGAAATGCGCCTCCTGCCACAGCTTCGAAAAAGGCGGCCCCAACAAGGTTGGCCCGGATCTCTATGCCGTTGTTGACCGCCCCATCGCCTCGCATGAAGGCTTCAGCTATTCGGCGGCCCTTACCGAATATGGCAAGGACAAGACCTGGACCTATGAGGAGCTGAACGGCTTCCTGTTCAAGCCCAAGGCACATGTCAAGGGAACCGCCATGGGCTTTGCCGGTCTTCCCAAGACAGCAGATCGCGCGAATATCATTGCATGGCTGCGCATGCAGGCAGATACGCCAGCACCGCTGCCACAATAAGTCGGCTTGACACAAGCCAGATCGAAAATTGCATGAAGCGGGCCGGACCAGTTCCGGCCCGTTTTCATTTGTGGGCACTTATCGCGCGACTGTGTAGCCGAGAGTCTTGCTCCATTGGCGTGAACGACTATGTTGGTCAGAACCGACACGTTCCCTGGAGGAAGTTCATGCCATTTCGCAATGTTGCCAAACCCTTTGTGGCTGCAATCCTCGCGCTGGCATTGGCGGGACCGGCTTCAGGCCAGGAAACGCAACAACAGGGCGAATGGGAAGCCGGGGGAACACTGATCGGAAGCCTGAAATATGGCGCTGATTTCAAGCACTATGATCATGTCAATCCGGATGCACCCAAGGGCGGCACTTATCATTCTGCCATCCCGGGTGGATATGATTCCTTCAATCCCTTTATCGTGCGCGGGCGCGCGGCGGCGGGGCTGAACTATACCGGCGGATTGCTCTACGACACGCTGTTTGAGCAATCCGTGGACCAGCCAAGCGCGTCATTGCCGCTGATCGCGGAAGCCTATCGCCATCCCGACGATTATTCATCTGCGACCTACCGCCTGAATGCCAATGCCAAGTGGCATGACGGAAAACCGATCACGGCGGAAGACGTGATCTGGTCCCTGGAGGTGCTGAAGGAAAACCAGCCGCTTTATGCCAATTACTATCACAATGTGATCAAGGCCGAGAAAACCGGAGAGCGCGAGGTAACCTTCACTTTCGACATCAAGGGAAATCGCGAATTGCCGTTGATCATGGGCGACTTGCCGGTGCTGCCAAAGCATTGGTGGGAAGGCAAGGACGCGCAGGGAAACAGCCGCAATTTTGCTGATCCGCTCAACGAGCCACCGCTTGGCTCGGGACCCTACAGGATAGCGAAATTCGATATTGGCAAGGCCATCACCTGGGAAAGGGTGCCAGATTACTGGGGCGCCGATCTTGCCGTGCGCAAGGGACGCTACAATTTCGACCGGATCGACTTCACCTATTTCCTCGATGAAAACGCCCTGTGGGAAGCCTTCAAGAAGGGCGGAATTGCCGACACCAGAACCGAGAACCGGTCGCAACGCTGGGCAACCGAATACAATTTTCCGGCCTTCGAGCGCGGCGATGTGTTGCGCAACGAGTTTGAGACTGTCTCGCCGGAGCCGTTCCAGGGCTATTTCCTGAATACGCGGCGGGAGAAACTGGCTGATCCGCGAATCCGCAAGGCGCTGACGCTGATCTTTGATTTCGAGAGCATGAACAAGACATTGTTCTACGGGCTCTACACACGCACGAACAGCTATTTCGAGGGTGGTGAATTGCAGGCGGAAGAAGGCCTGCCGCAAGGGCGTGAAAAGGAAATTCTGGAAGGCTATCGCGGGCGGATTGCCGACGCGGTGATTGACGAACCGTTTGTGCTGCCGGTGCATGGCGGTCAGGCCGAGACCCGTAAATACCAGCGTGAGGCGTTGAAACTTTTCACGGATGCCGGCTTCACCTTCAAGGGCGGGCGATTGCTCGATCCGTCGGGAAAGCAATTCGAGATCGAAATCCTGGGCAATGACCCGACCGACGAACGGGTTGGCATTCCGATGGTCGAATATCTGCGTCCGCTCGGCATCAAGGCAACGATCCGGATCGTCGACAGCGCGCAATACAAGAACCGGATCGACAATTTCGATTTCGACATGTCGATGATATCGACAGCGCAATCGCTTTCGCCGGGCAATGAGCAGCGGGAATACTGGAGTTCGCAAACTGCGGACAAGCCCGGCGGGCGCAATTATTCCGGCATCAAGGATCCGGTCATTGATGATCTGGTGGAGCGCATCATCGCGGCTCCCGACAGGGCTGAACTGGTGGCGCTGACGCGCGCGCTCGACCGGGTCCTGCTCAATGGCTATTACGCAATCCCGATGTGGTACAATCCCAAAGTCTGGTTTTCATGGTGGCGCAAATTGCAGTTCCCCCCGACACAGCCGCTTTATACCGGCGTCGACCTCTATTCGCTGTGGATCGACACCGAGACAGAAAAGGCGATGGAGGGTAGCCGTTGAGCGTCGGCTTCAACCGCTTTACCCGGCGGGAATTCATCAAGCTGGCTTCGGCGGGGACTGCTGCATCCATGGCTGGACTGGCAGCCTCCAGGCCAACTCTGGCGGCCAATCCGACAGGAAAGCCCCTGCATGGCCTGTCGGCTTTCGGCGAGTTGAAATACGGGCCTGAAGCACGGCAATTCAGCTATGCGGTGGACGCGCCGAAGGGCGGCACATTTGCCTTCTCGCCATCGAACTGGGCCTTCAACCAGAATGTCCAGACCTTCAACACGCTGAACTCCTTCGTGCTCAAGGGTGAAGCGCCTCCGCGTATGGAATTGTGTTTCGATACGCTCATGGCAGCGGCCTGGGACGAGCCGGATGCGATTTACGGATTGCTGGCTGAAACCGTGACCATCTCGGAAGATCGCAACGAATATCGTTTCCGGTTGCGGCAGGAGGCACGATTTGCCGACGGCAACAAGGTGACAGCCGCCGATGTCGCGTTTTCGCTGAACCAGTTGAAGGCCAATGGCCACCCGCAGCTTGCGCTTGACCTGGTCAATCTGGAAGAAGCGCGGGCGGAGGCCGAGCTTGACCTGTCCTTCGCTTCAATGGCAAGCAATCGGCAAGGGCCATTCTTGCCATAGCCTCGAGCGCACCGGTCTTTTCTGAGGCTTGGTTCAAGGGTCGTGAATTCGATGGCACGGGTCTGGAGCCCATACCGGGATCGGGACCCTACAAGGTCGGCCGTTTCCAGGCGGGATTGTTCATCGAATATGAAAGACGTGCCGACTATTGGGGCGCCGACCTGATGGTGTCGCGCGGCATTGACCATTTTGACCGCTTGCGGATCGATTTCTTCCAGGAGCGGACCGCCGCCTTCGAGGCATTCAAGAAGGGTGAGGTTCGCTGGCGCGAGGAATTTACTTCCAAGGTCTGGGCAACCGAATATGTTTTCCCGGCCGTTGTCGATGGAAGGGTGAAACGAGCCGAATTCAGTTCCGAAAAACTGCCATCGCTGCAAGGATGGGCGGTGAACACAAGACGCCGGAAATTTGCCAATCCGCTGACGCGGCAGGCCATTGCAACGCTTTTCGATTTCGAATGGACAAACCGCAACCTGTTCTACGACGCCTATGCGCGGTCACATTCCATGTTCGAAAAATCCGATCTTGCGGCCCGCGGGAAGCCGTCGCCGGACGAACTCGCCCTGCTGGAACCGTTGCGGGACGAGCTTGATCCGACGGTGTTCGGCGAGGCGGTGACACAGAATGTCTCCGATGGCTCGGGCCGTGACAGAAGTCTGTTTCGCAAGGCGGATGCGCTTTTTGAAAAGGCCGGATGGCGCAAGGAAAACTCGGTGCTGGTGGACGAAAGCGGTGAGCCGCTGGCAATCGAGGTGTTGATACGCTCGCAGGTATTCGAGCGAATTCTGGGCCCCTATACCCAGAACATGCGGACCATGGGGATCAATGCAACAATCCGGCTGGTTGATCCCTCGCAGTTCCAGTCGCGCATCGAGACCTTCGATTTCGATCTTGTCGGGCTCGCCTTTTCTTTCGAGGCCAATCCCACCGCTGAAGCGCTCAAGCGATACTTTCATTCATCAAGTGCACGGCAGAACGGATCGAGCAACTATCCAGGTATTGCCGATCCTGCCATTGACGCGCTGATTGGCGTTGTCGAGAAGGCACAGATGCGCGAAGAGCTTGTCAGTGCGGTTCGTGCGCTCGACCGGGTCTTGCGCGCGGGGCATTTCTGGATTCCAAATTGGCACGCGGCGAATCACCGGGTCGCCTGGTGGGACATGTTTTCCTGGCAGGAACCGAAACCGGACTACGCCTTTCCAGTTGAACGCCTTTGGTGGTACGACACAGCCAAGGCTGCGAGACTCGGCCAAGGGCAATGAAGAAGGGCTGAACCGGCGGCATGGGTGCCTATATCCTCAGACGTATCCTGCTGATGGTTCCGACCATGCTGGGCATCATGGCGATTTCATTCGCCGTGATACAGTTTGCTCCCGGTGGTCCGATCGAACAGGTGATTGCACAGCTTTCCGGACAGGCAGGCTCCGCGACCGACCGCGTATCGGGTGGCGGATCGGACATGGCGCGCGACAACAGTTTCGACGCTGCGGGCGAAAGCTCGGGCAAATATCGCGGCGCGCAAGGGCTTGACCCGGAATTCATTGCAAAGCTCGAAAAGCAGTTCGGTTTTGACAAGCCGCCGCTCGAGCGTTTCGGCAACATGATCTGGAATTATGCCAGGTTCGATTTTGGCGAGAGCTATTTTCGCAAGGTCACCGTGATAGACCTGATCATCGAGAAGATGCCGGTCTCCATCTCGCTCGGATTGTGGATCACCTTCCTGTCCTACGGAATTTCGATACCACTCGGCATTCGCAAGGCGGTATCGGATGGCAGTGCCTTCGATGTATGGACGAGCGGCGTGGTGATTGTCGCCTATGCCATTCCGGGCTTTCTGTTCGCCGTGCTTCTGGTGATCCTCTTTGCGGGCGGCTCCTATTGGGACTGGTTTCCGCTGCGCGGCCTGCTCTCGGAAGGACTGACTGCCGCCAGTTGCAAGCCATGGGGTCCGGACTTTGATGCAGGCCATTGCCTTGGCGTTGTGGCACCCGATTATTTCTGGCACCTGGCATTGCCGCTCACCGCATTGGTGCTGTCGTCCTTTGCAACAACAACGCTACTGACCAAGAATTCCTTCCTCGACGAAATCCGCAAGCAATATGTGCAGACCGCGCGCGCCAAGGGACTGAGCGAGCGCCGCGTATTGTATGGCCATGTCTTTCGCAATGCGATGCTGATTGTCATTGCCGGATTTCCGGGCGCGTTCATCTCGGCCTTCTTCACCGGCTCACTCCTGATCGAGACGATCTTCTCACTCGACGGGCTGGGCCTGCTCGGTTATCGCTCGGTCATCGAGCGCGATTATCCGGTGGTTTTCGCCACGCTCTACATTTTCTCGCTGATGGGCCTTCTGGTGGGGCTTTTGTCCGACCTCGTCTATACGTGGATTGATCCGCGCATCGACTTCGAATCGAGGCAGGTATGAGCGGCAACTGGCTGAACCTGACCGCCATCAACCGGCGGCGCCTCGACAATTTCAAGGCCAACCGGCGCGGATACTGGTCGCTGTGGATTTTCCTGGTACTGTTCGTGCTGTCGATGTTTGCCGAGTTCCTGGCCAATGACAGACCCATCCTGGTCTCGTTCAAGGGCGAAATATACGCACCCGTCATCAAGGACTATCCGGAGGAAACCTTTCTGGGTGACGAAGGCTTCCTGCCGGTAACGGATTACAAGATACCCGAAATCGCCGAGGCCATCGCCGCCAATGGCTGGGCGATATGGCCGCCAATCCGCTACTCCTACCGGACCGTCAACAATGCGATACCCGAACCGGCTCCCTCCAAGCCATCCTGGCTCTACACGAAAGAGGAGCGCTGCCAGAACCTGGCACTGGGGCTTGAAGATCCGTCCTGCACGCTGGGCAACTGGAACTGGCTGGGAACCGATGACCAGGCGCGTGACGTGTTGGCGCGATCCATCTACGGCTTCCGGATATCTGTCCTGTTCGGGCTGATCCTGACGGCGGCTTCCGCGGTGATCGGCGTTTCGGCCGGCGCGATACAGGGCTATTTCGGTGGCTGGGTCGACCTGCTGTTCCAGCGCTTCATCGAGATTTGGTCATCGATGCCGGTGCTCTATATCCTGCTGATCATTGCGGCTGTGTTGCCGCCGGGCTTCTGGGTGCTGCTTGGCATCATGCTGCTGTTCAGCTGGCTTGGTTTCGTTGGCGTCGTGCGGGCAGAGTTCCTGCGCGCCCGAAACTTCGAATATGTCAATGCGGCACGCGCCCTTGGCGTTGGCAATTGGCCGATCATGTTTCGCCATGTATTGCCGAATGCCATGGTGGCGACGCTGACCTTCATCCCCTTCATCCTCAACGGATCGATCACGACGCTGACCTCGCTGGATTTCCTCGGCCTTGGAATGCCGCCGGGATCGCCATCGCTGGGCGAAATGCTGTCGCAAGGCCGCAACAATCTGCAGGCTCCCTGGCTTGGACTGAGCGGGTTTTGCGTAATAGCCCTGATGTTGTCGCTGCTGATCTTTGTGGGCGAGGCAACGCGCGATGCGTTCGATCCGCGCAAGACGTTCAAGTGAGGCGGGAACGATGAGCAACGAGCCGATCCTGCAAATCCGCGACCTGTCCGTAGCATTCACCCAGGGCGGGAAGGTCAATCTTGCCGTTGACCGCGTATCCTTTGATATCGCAAAGGGTGAGACGGTCGCACTGGTGGGGGAATCGGGATCGGGAAAATCCGTGACAGCACTTTCAGTGCTGAAACTGCTGCCCTATCCGCCAGCCAGCCATCCGTCGGGGTCGATCCATTTCAAGGGCGAGAACCTGCTCGACAGCGACGAGAGCGATTTGCGGCGCGTGCGCGGCAATGACATCACCATGATCTTCCAGGAGCCGATGACCTCGCTCAATCCGCTGCATTCGATCGAGCGGCAGATTGGCGAAATCCTCGAAGTGCATCAGGGCATGCGCGGCTTGCAGGCGCGAGAGCGAACGCTGGAACTCATGCGCCAGGTTGGCATCCGCGATCCCGAGAAGCGGCTCGATGCCTATCCGCATCAACTATCCGGTGGCCAACGCCAGCGCGTGATGATCGCCATGGCGCTTGCCAATGATCCCGAATTGCTGATTGCCGATGAGCCGACCACTGCACTTGACGTGACAGTTCAGGCGCAGATCCTGGAATTGCTTGAAAAACTGCAAGCCGAGCGCGGCATGTCGATGCTGTTCATTACCCATGATCTGGGGATCGTGCGCCGCTTTGCGGATCGGACCTGCGTTATGCAGGGCGGGAAGATCGTCGAACATGCCGCGACGGAGGAACTGTTTCGAAATCCGCAGCATGAATATACCCGCCACCTGCTATCCGCCGAGCCGAAGGGCAAGGCACCGGCTGCACGGCCCGACGCAGAGGTGGTGATGGAAGGCCGTGATGTGAAGGTCTGGTTTCCGATCAAACGCGGTTTCCTGCGCAAGACCGTGGACAATGTAAAGGCGGTGGATGGCATCGACATCACCATTCGCGCTGGCCAGACGGTTGGCGTGGTTGGCGATCGGGATCGGGAAAGACCACGCTTGGCCTGGCATTGACCCGGCTGATCTCTTCCACCGGGGAAATCCGCTTTGGCGGCAAGCGCATTGACGGCAACAGCTTCAAGCAGATGCGTCCGCTGCGCCGCCAGATCCAGGTGGTTTTCCAAGACCCTTTCGGCTCGCTCAGCCCGCGCATGTCGATTGCCGAAATCGTTGCAGAAGGCTTGCGCATCCATCAGCCTGATCTCAGCGCCGATGAACGGGACGCGAAGGTTTCCGCAGCCCTTGCCGAAACCGGACTTGATCCCGAAACCCGGCATCGCTATCCGCATGAATTTTCCGGCGGCCAGCGCCAGCGCGTCGCCATTGCCCGCGCCCTGGTGCTGGAGCCGCGCTTCATCATGCTGGATGAACCCACCTCGGCGCTCGACATGAGCGTGCAGGCGCAGGTTGTCGACTTGCTGCGTGAATTGCAGCAGCGGCATAATCTCGCCTACATGTTCATCAGCCATGACCTGAAAGTGGTGCGGGCGCTGGCCAATGAGGTCATTGTCATGCGCAATGGCAAGGTGGTCGAGGCGGGTAGCGTTGACCAGATATTCGATGCACCGCAGACTGACTATACCAAGGCGCTGATTGCAGCCGCATTCGAATTGAAAACCGCACCGGCCGGAGTTGTGAGCCAATGAGTCAAGCCGTTGTCAAACGCATATTGATGTCGGTAACGGGTTGGGACCCATCGCATTGGGTCCGGCAATTCAAGGTGCATGCGCCGGAGCGCGAAGTGGTGCTTGAACCCGATGGCAGGGCCGATCCGACGATCCGCTATGCGGTGGTGTGGAAACAGCCACCTGGAATCCTTGCCGATTTGCCAAACCTCGAAGCGATCTTCTCGCTCGGTGCAGGCGTTGACCATATCTTTCGCGACAACCAGTTGCCGGATGTGCCGATCGTGCGCATCGTTGCCGATGACCTGACGATGCGGATGAGCGAATATGTTGTCTGGCAGGTGCTCGACCATTTGCGGCAGGGCAATATCTATCGCGCCCAGCAGAAGGCACGGGTCTGGCATGAAGGCGAGCAGCCTTCGGCGCGTGATGTGACGGTGGGCATCATGGGCCTTGGTGTGCTGGGCTGCGATGCCGCTGCAAAACTCGCTATGCTTGGCTTCCATATTGCTGGCTGGAGCCGGTCGCCGAAATCCGTTGCAGGTGTTGACTGTCATCATGGTGAAACCGGCCTCACAGACATGCTGGGCAAGAGCGATATCGTCGTCGTGCTGCTGCCGCTCACCGATGAGACACGCGGCATCATCAATTCCGGCCTGCTGGGCAGGTTCAAGCGCGAGACGCCGCTCGGCGGACCGGTGCTGATCAATGCCGGGCGTGGCGGATTGCAGGTGGAGCGCGACATACTGGCAGCGCTCGACAATGGCCAGTTGATGGCTGCAAGCCTGGACGTGTTCGAGACCGAGCCGCTTCCCGCCGACAGCCCGTTATGGGAGCATCCGTCCGTATTCGTTACCCCGCACGCAGCAGCCGTCTCGGACCCGCGCCATCTGGTGCCGCAAATGCTGAGGCAGATGCGCCAGCATGAGGCGGGCCAGCCCTTCAGCGATGTCGTTGACCGCAAGGCGGGATATTGAACATCCGGTAATTTTCAGGGACGCCTGCAGCCCGTCGGCAGGGCATAAAGGCGTTCGATACGCTCGATTGCCGCAGTGAGCGGCTCGCTTGTGACATCCATGGTATTGCCATTTGCATGGAGCAGCTTGTCTTCGCCCTCGACAATACCGACATGGCCCCGCCAGAACACAAGGTCACCGCGTTGCAGGTTCGACCAGTCTTTGCCCGGGTCGATCTCCTCACCAATGCTGGCTGCCTGCATGTCCGAATCGCGCAGCACGGTTCGGCCGCACATTCGCATGGCAAGCTGTACGAGGCCGGAGCAGTCTATGCCAAAGCCGGAAGAGCCGCCCCACAAATAGGGCGTATGCATCAGGCCTTGCGCGACTGCCACATAGTCGGAGGCCAGTTCGTCGAGGGCAGCGGCGTGGCATGCCACAATGAAACCGCCACCGGCCAATTGCAGGTAACGGGTTCCGCGCGTTTCCGCGTCGCCGTCAATAGCCACGAGACTGCCCATCGAAAGGGCACGTGAATGCGGGATTTTCAGATCCGGGCCCGGATAGACGAATGTGCGCGGCGCGATGATGCGGTGACTGGCATCAAACGGGGTTTCATGGAGTGCGGAAACGGCCGTCCAGCCGACATAACCGTCGATCCCTGCCTTGACCCAGGCTCAGTCACCGGAGCGCTCGAATATCTCAACCGGCTCACCATGCAGCAATTGATGGTCTATGCCGCAATCCATTCGCGGCTCGCGGCGCAGGTCGACCAAAGGCTGCGCAACAGTTGCAGGCCTGCCGGTGACGAAGCGCGCGGCCATGACCCTGCCCTCAAGGCGCGCATCGGCAAGGTCGTCACGCCAGGCATTGAGCCTGCGATCGAGGGGATCGAGAACCGGCAATCGGGAGAGGTTCACCTGGGCAGTTCCCTTGCTTTGGTGCGCACCGTATCGGCGAATGTCTCGAGAAACAGTGAGCCCTCGACTGTGCGCTGGATGATGACATTGCGCCGGTCGCGCTCATCGCGGCGACGCTTGAGAAGTTTCATTGCACCCATCGTGTCAAGCGCACGGGTGATGACCGGTTTGGTGACATTGAGGCGGGCTGCCAGGCCACGAACGGTATGCGGAGGAGGCTCGAGATAGACGGTCAACAGGATGGTGAACTGGCGCTGGGTCAGGTCCGGCTCGTTGCCGTGAACCATTGCCATCGACACTTCATGCCAGAGCTTGAGAGCCTGTTCCGCCTTGAGATCAATTGCCATGGTCCGGCCTCGTCCCGCAGCCAAATTCGTTTCGTTCCCGTATCATTTAGCCACGGAGAAGGAAAATGCGCAAGGGAGCACAACTCGGCGCCCAATTCAGCCCTCAGGTCATGCAGCCGGGAAGCGTGCCTTCATCACCTCGAAAATCGCACGGATTGCCTGTGCCTCACCACCGATGGGACAAGATGGTTTTTCCGCAGCCGCCCAGGCAAAGATATCGAAATGCGCCCGGTCTTTGCCTTTTCGACAAAATGCTGCAGGAACAGTGCTGCCGTGATCGAGCCGCCTTGCGGGCCCTTGCCGATATGCGAAATATTGGCAATGTTCGATGACAGGCCCGCGCGATAGCCTTTCCACAATGGCAAACGCCAGACCGGATCTTCCACGGACGCGCCTGATGCCATCATGTCGGCGCAGAAGCCGTCGTCATCGCTGAACATGGCCGGGAGGTCGGGCCCAATGCAATGCGCGCTGCACCGGTCAGGGTTGCCATGTCGATCATGATTTGAGGTGCCTCTTCATCACCCCAGGCCAGCGCATCGCCCAGGATCAGGCGGCCTTCGGCATCGGTATTGCCGATCTCGACGGTTGTTCCTTGCGGGAATTGAGAATGTCGCCGGGACGAAAGGCATTGGCCGAAATCGAGTTCTCTACAGCTGCGATGATGACACGCAGGCGCACGGGCAATTTTGCAACCATGATCATGCGGGCCAGCGCGAGGATGTTGGCAGCGCCACCCATGTCCTTTTTCATCAGTGCCATGCTGTCACCGGGCTTGATGTTGAGGCCGCCGGAATCAAAACACACGCCCTTGCCGACAAGGGTAACCTTCGGATCGGATGCCTTGCCCCATTTGAATTCGACAATGCGCGGCGCGCTGGCGCTGGCACGCCCGACCGCATGCACCATCGGGAAATTCTTCTCGAGCAGTTTGTCGCCAACTATTGAGCCAACCTTGGCCTTGAACTCGCCTGCAAGCTTGCGAATGGCTGCCTCAAGCTCGGCCGGTCCAAGGTCGTTGGTCGGGGTATTGATCAGGTCGCGCGCAAGGAAAACCGATCGGCAATCCCGGAAATGGCGGCTGTATCGATATCAGCGCCCGGGACAAGACGCGCCTGCCACGGCGCTTCCTTTCGGTAACGGTCGTAGCGATAAGCGCCCAGAGCCATCCGAGGCTCGACAAGGTCGCATCAGGTGCTGCATCAGCAAAATGCCAGTTGCCTTCGGGCAGCAGGCGCGGCAGGCGACCGGCATCCAGAGCGCGCGGATCATCGCCGAGGCCAAAAGCGCGCAGGCAATGCCGTTTCCGCCAGCCGAGCCATCGGGAACAAGGCAAAGCGTGCCTTTCTTGCCTGCAAACCCGGTCCTTTTGGCCCAGTCGATGGCGAAACCGGGAAGCGAAGCCTTTCCGCTCTTGAAGTCCCTGCTGTCAACGAGATGGACGGGAATTGAATTGGTCTTGCGTGTGCTGAATGCCGGATGGCTCATGATTGCTGCCTGCCCTGATTGCCTTGCTGCTGGAATGGCCGACTGCCAGTCCGGTTAACCATCCATTAGGGTTAACAGATTATTTCTTGGGATAGCAGCCCGCAAGATGCGCTGGCTCCAGAATTGTTGAACTTCCTTCGACGCAGGGTTCCCATGACCAGATTTGCTCGCACATTCCGATCCACCACAGCAGTCGCCGTGATAGCGGCAGCATTGCTTGCAGGAGGTTGTGCGAGGGACACGACGACGACCGGTTCGATCTCCACGCGAAACTCCACTTCGCTGTCGCAGATGTCGGCAACCCAGCTCGACGATCTGGCGCGCAAATACAGCGCAAAATACGAGAAGTCGCCACAGGACAAGGCCAATGGCCTTGCCTTCGCCTCGCTGTTGAGGATGACCGGGCGTGATGACCAGGCACTCGCCGTGATGCGCAAGCTTGTCATTTATTATCCCAAGGACAATGAGGTACTTTCAGCCTATGGCAAGGCGCTGGCGTCGTCGGGAAATTTCCGCGAGGCGCTGGGGTGATCGAGCGTGCCCAGAAGCCGGACAATCCGGACTGGCGCCTCCTGTCTGCCAATGGCGCTATCCTCGACCAACTGGAGCGGCCGGAAGAAGCACGCGCGAAATACCGCCAGGCGCTGGATATCCAGCCAAATGAGCCATCGGTACTATCCAATCTGGGAATGTCGTATCTGCTGTCCAACGATCTTGCATCGGCGGAAACCTATCTGCGCAAGGCAAACCAGCAACGCGGCGCTGACAGCCGCGTGCGCCAGAACCTGGCACTGGTCATCGGATTGCAGGGGCGTTTTGACGAGGCAGAGAAGGTGGCGTCGGCCGAATTGCCAGCTGACGAGGCCCAGGCAAATATCGCCTATCTGCGGCAGATGCTTTCACAGCAGAATGCCGGAACCAGATCAAGTCGGAAGACAAGAAGGCGCAGTAAGCCTGCAAGATCCGACATCCCCGATCCGAGAAAATCAGCGCACCCGCTCGACCCGGCACTGGAAACAGTTGTTCGAGGCTGAGCGAATATGGACGAAAGCTGTTTTCGGGTCCGCGAATGTGGCTTCGAGATAGCCCCGGCAATATTCCGGTTCGACGATCTGGCCGGTACCGTAGAAGATCCTCTCATCCGCAGTGTAGCCGCGCATCAGAAGCGATTGCCGGTTTTCAAAAAGTCGTGGCAACGCAGCCGTATCCTCATGGCGCTCGCACATTTCCTCACAGACGAAGATCGGACCGGTCTCTGCATAAGGCTGCGGGGATGTGAAGGGCGAGTAGGCGGCAATCAACATGCCCTTGCCTTCGGCAATATCACGAAGACAATGGCGGCAGGGATTTCCCGAGCCGTCGCTGGTGGTGCGCTCCGGCTTGTTGCCATGGGCATCAACCCCACCCGACTGCAGGTCACGAGCGTGGGGCGTCGGAATTGCCATATATCTGAAATGCATCTTGCAGTTCTCCGTATTGGTAAATTACGGAGTTCGGTAACTGCCTGACTTGGCTGGCGCCACCCGATTTCCGGGAGGCGACAACGCTGTGCTTGTGTCAGAATTTCTTGAAGATCTGGATCATTGCCGGGCCCATGATGACCGCGAACAGCACGGGCAGGAAGAACACGATCATCGGCACGGTCAGCTTTGGCGGCAGCGAAGCCGCTTTCTTCTCGGCTTCCGCCATGCGCATGTCACGGTTTTCCTGGGCAAGGACGCGAAGGGCGGTGCCGAGCGGCGTACCATAGCGTTCGGCCTGGATCAGCGCCATCGACACTGCCTTGACGCCATCAAGACCGGTACGGGCTGCAAGATTTTCATAGGCCTTGCGGCGCTCCTGCAGATAGGAGAGTTCCGCCGTTGTCAGGACGAGTTCTTCGGCAAGCTGCGGAGACTGGATACCGATTTCATGCGCTACCTTGCGGAAGGCGGCCTCCAGCGACATGCCGGATTCAACGCAGATCAGCATCAGGTCAAGCGCATCCGGCCATGCCCTGCGGATCGAAAGCTGGCGCTTGCCGATCTGGTTCTTGACGAACATGTTAGGCGCGTAAAGCCGGCAAAGGCAACGAACAGGGTGATCGTCATCTTGACCATGAAGGGCCGGTCGAGATTGATGATCGCAAAGACATAGACCAGTGCGGCAATCCACATGATGAATGGCAGGACGAGACGGAAAAACAGGAACACGTAAATGTGCGACTGCTTGCGGTAGCCGGCCATTTTCAGATTGTTGAAGGTGTTTTCGTCGGCAAGGGCCTTGCGCAGGTTCAGCTTCTCGACGAGGTCGCGCATCACGCCAGACGAATCCTGCTTGAGCGATGCAGCCGGACCACGCTTGTTCTGGCTGGCCAGCTTGGCACGCTCACGGGCACGGATCTTGTCGCGCTCAAGCGCAGCAGTCTTCATTCGCACCGACAGTTCGTCGCGTGCAAGCAAGGGCATTGCCACGGTCAGGATCGTCGCAAACACGGCCAGCGCGCAGAAGAGCGCCAGTAGGTTGGCCGGTTCGATAAGCGCATAGGCAATGTCGAGCACGATGATGTCCTAAAAGTCGAAGTTGATCATTTTTTTCATCACGAGGATGCCGATGGTCATCCATATCCCTGCGCAAAGCAGGACAATGTTGCCGGTCGGATCGGTGATGAGAATCTTGATGTAATCAGGTGTTGTCAGATAGACGAGAAGTGCCACCAGGAATGGCAGGGCGCCGATAATGCCGCCCGATGCCTTGGCTTCGGCCGACATTGCCTGGATCTTCATCTTCATCTTCTTGCGGTCACGAAGAACGTTGGACAGGTTCGAAAGTGCCTCGGAAAGATTGCCGCCCGCCTGCTGCTGGATCGCGATGACGATGCCGAAGAAGTTGGCTTCGGGCAATGGCATGTTGTCGTAGAGCTTGACGATCGCTTCGTTCATCGGCAGGCCCATCTGCTGACCTTCGATGATGCGCTGGAACTCCGTCGATACTGGGGCCTTGGCCTCTTTCGCGATGATCGCCATGCAGTCATTCAGCGGCAAGCCGGCACGCACACCGCGCACGATCACGTCAACCGCATTGGGAAATTCAGCAAGAAAGGCGTTCATGCGGCGTTTGCGGATTTGCCCGACCATCCAGCGCGGGAAACCGAGGCCACCGACAAAACCGGCACCCACTGCCACAAGGAGCGGGGCCCCCATCAGGAATGCAATCAGGATGAAGAAAATTCCCGAGCCAATCGAGATCAGCAGGAATTGCTGCATGGTGATCTTGAGACCCGCCTGCTGGATCTGTTTCTTGAGCCCGACGCTCTTCTTCTGCTTCTCGCGCTGCTTGTCTTCCAGTTCCTTCAACGAATCCTGAACGCTTTTCTTGCGCTTGGCGGTTTCGTTGATCCTGGCAGCAGCATTCGCCCTCGACACCTCATGGCGTGAGCCGATGGTCTTGACCCGCTTTTCCTGGCGAACCTCGTTGGAAACCTTGTCGAACAGGAGGGCATAGATGATGCCGGCACCCGCCAGTGTGGCGAGGCCGACAAAAGCCAGGATATTGATGTCAATTCCAAACATGGGGCGGTGACCTAGTTGTCCATTGTTGGCGAAGCATCAAGCGCTGCTGCCAGTCTTGCTTCCTCGTTGTAATAGCGTGCACGCTCCCAGAATACCGGACGCCCGACACCGGTGGTGTAATGCTGCCCGGTAAGCTTGCCATTGGCATCTTCGCCGGTGATCTTGTAGAGCATCACGTCCTGGGTGGTGATGACGTCGCCTTCCAGGCCCACCACTTCGGTAATGTGGGTGATGCGGCGCGAACCATCGCGCAGGCGCTGCGCCTGAATGATCACGTCAACGGAACCGACAATGATTTCGCGCACGGTCTTGGCGGGAAGGTTGTAGCCGCCCATGGCAATCATGGATTCGATACGGTTGAGGCATTCACGCGGCGAGTTGGAGTGGATTGTGCCCATCGAGCCGTCGTGGCCGGTGTTCATGGCCTGCAACAGATCGAAGACCTCGGGTCCGCGCACTTCGCCGACGATGATGCGTTCAGGACGCATGCGCAGGCAGTTCTTCACCAGGTCGCGCATGGTGATTTCGCCTTCGCCTTCAAGGTTTGGCGGGCGGGTTTCCAGGCGAACGACATGCGGCTGCTGCAATTGCAGTTCGGCGGAGTCTTCGCAGGTGATGATGCGTTCATCGGTATCGATATAGCGCGTCAGGCAATTGAGCAGTGTCGTCTTGCCGGAACCGGTACCGCCGGAAATGACGATGTTGCAGCGCACGCGCCCGATGATCTGGAGAAGGGTCGCGCCTTCCGGCGTGATGGCGCCGAACTTGACCAGCTGGTCAAGGGTAAGCTTGTCCTTCTTGAATTTGCGGATCGTGAGTGCAGGGCCGTCGATTGCAAGTGGCGGCGCAATGACGTTGACGCGGCTGCCATCGGCAAGGCGTGCGTCGCAGATCGGGCTTGATTCATCGACACGGCGGCCGACCTGGCTGACGATGCGCTGGCAGATATTCATCAACTGGGCATTGTCACGAAAGCGGACCCCGGCCTGCAGCACCTTGCCATTGACTTCAATGAAGGAATTGCGTGCGCCGTTGATCATGATATCGGCGATGTCGTCGCGTGCCAGAAGCGGCTCCAGCGGACCATAGCCAAGTACGTCGTTGCAGATGTCCTCAAGCAGGTCTTCCTGCTCGGAAATCGACATTGCCAGGTTTTTCAACGAAATGATGTCGTTGACGATATCGCGAATTTCCTCGCGTGCCGCCTCCGTATCCATCTTTGCAAGCTGGCCAAGATCGATGGTATCGATCAGCGCCGAGAAAACGCTCGACTTCGTGTCGTAATAGTCCTCGTCCCGCTCGCGGACAGGACGCGCCGGCGTTTCAATGGCAGGTGCTGCTGCAACCCGCTTTGCCGGTGGTGTTGCTGGTGCAGCTATCGGGGCTGGCACCTCGGAAGCCGTTGCTACAGGTGCAGGATCGACCGGTCCGCGCGGTGCGCCACCGAATCCTGTTCCACCGCTGTTACCGCCTCTTTTTCCGAACATTGCTACCTCTACAGGCCAGTTTGATTTTCAGCCGATCCAAATGGCGGATCCGCTCCATGAAGTCACTTCTTGCGCTTGAGCATCGAGAGCAGGTTCAAGGCACCCTTCTTCTCGGTGCGCAGCTCTGCCTTGCCGGTCAGGATCTGGGCGAGGAAGTCGAAGCTCTCGGTTACCGAGCTCTTCGGGTCGGCTTCGCCAATCATCTGCCCGTTATTGGACGCAGTTCCGAACAGCGCCGGCTCGAAGCCGATCACGGCTGCAGGATCAACACCCAGCGCACCCGTGAAATCCGCCACCGAGATTTCCGGCCGCTTGGGGACGCCAACCTGGTTCATCACCAGGCGTGGCGGGCCATCATTGGGACGCAGTTCCTTCAGCGCATCGATCAGGTTCTTGGCATTGCGCAGATTGGCCAGTTCGGGGCTTGCCGTAATGACCACTTCATCAGCCGATGCCAGAATCTGACGGGTCCAGCCCGTCCAGGCATGTGGCAGGTCAACGGCAACGCATGGTGCGCCGCGCTGTGCAACATCGAGCACCTGGCTGAAGGCGTTCTTGTCAAAGTCATAGGTGCGCTCAAGCGTCGAGGGCGCAGCCAGAAGGCTCAGATGCTCGGCGCATTTGGCAAGCAGGCGATCCAGCAGGATGTCGTCCATGCGATCGGGCGAGAACACTGCCTCGGCAATGCCCTGTGGCGGATCCTGGTCAAGATTGATGTTGGCCGTTCCGAAAGCGAGATCGAGATCGGTAAGCACGACATCGTTCTGGAAGTGGGAGGCAATGGCCCATGCCACATTGTGGCAAACGGTCGAGGAGCCAACGCCGCCCTTGGCGCCGATAAAGGCAACGATCTTGCCCAGCGGGCCGTTTTCGGGATTGACGAATATCTCGGAAATGGCGCCCATGACATCGGCCATGGAGATGGGAGCAACCAGATATTCCGAAATCCCGTTGCTGATGAGTTCGCGATACATGGTGATGTCATTGTAGTGACCGATCACCACGACCTTGGTCTCGGAATCGCAGACCTCTGCAAGCTTGCCGAGATGAACCAGCATTTCGCGACCGGCAAGCTTCGATTCCACCACGATCAGGTTGGGCGTGGGCGCGGTGTTGTAGAAATCAACTGCTGCCGGGACACCCCCCATGTGAACCTTGACATGGGCGCGCGCCATGCGACGGTCGCGCGATGCCATTTCCAGGGTCTGGGCAATGACTTCGGACTCGCAGAATGCCTGGATGGTAACCCGCGGAATGGGCCGGATGTCATTGACATCGCCGGTCTGGACCTCAGTCTCCAGGTCGTCGAACTCTCCGGCTTGATCGTGTTGGTGCAACAGGTTTGACATTTTTTCTTTCCGTTACCGAGTGTCAGCGTCCAAGTGGCTTCTTCTTCATCGCGCAATCACTACTGGAACAGCGGTTCAAGTTGTCCCGAGCCGTTTTCACGCCAGTTGTTGATGACCGTGGTCCGGCGGGTCGAGTCGATATCGGTCACGCCACGTGGTCCCAGAAGATCGGCCGGTTCTGCAATCATCGCCGCCAGGTTCTTCTGGGTGGCGCAGCCGAAATTGGCATAGTTGCGGTTTTCCGATGTATCGACCATGTCCTCTTCCCACTGGCCGCATTCGGTCTCGAGCGCTGCCTTCATGTCGGAATAGACAAGGCGAATGGTTGCCGCATCGCCATGGCCGTTGGCCGGTAGTTCTGCACCAGGATGCGGCGACCGGAAATGCCCTGTTCCTTGAGAACGGGAACGATCTGATGCGCGACCCTTCTGGCCGCTGCCTCATTGGGTGATCCGGTCGGCACCAGGATTGCCATGGCAGAAGCGCCCGAGCGCTTGAAGCGCGAGCCGAAGGCCTTCACGACATCATGATCGCGCATCGACAACACCTTGGCCGAGGCCGATATGATGAGGTCTTCCTTGGTCTCGCTCTGCGAAACGATGATGGGGTGGCGTGTGCGGTAATCATCTGGCACGGAGCCGACGACCACATGATCACGCTCATAGGAGGCACAGCCGCTGACGAGTGTGGTAGCCACCAGCATCACAGAGGCCAGGGTCCTTGCAGTTATCAGGCGCATGGGCCGTCCAATCCTTGCGTCGGCCCTTGCATCGGCCCTTGCATCCGCCCTTGTATCGGCAAGATGAGGCGTGGTGGTTCTGTTCAATACACGAGACATTTTTGTCGCTCCAATGTGCCCTGATCCTACTGGAAGATGAATCCGGGATTGCCGTGATAGCGTCCGGCGGGAAGGTTGCCCTGCGCGGTGCCATAAATCTTGTTGAGCCTGCCGAGGAAGATCGCTGCGCGGTCCGCGGTCGGGTTGAAATTGTCATCAGGCCGGGCCAGTTGCTGGCGAGCGATCGGCCGCACCAGATAAGGCGTCACGATGATGACGAGTTCGGTTTCGTAACGCTCGAATTCACGGCTGCGGAACAGGGCGCCGAGAACCGGAAGCTTGCGCAGGCCCGGGAAGCCGCTCGCCGTCTGGCGAACATCATCCTTGAGAAGGCCGGCAATGACCATCGATCCACCCGATGGCAGTTCGACCGTGGTTTCGGTTTCGCGGCGGCGAATGCCGGAATTGGTGCTGACGGGTTTGCACCACGCGGAATGACATAGGAACCTTCCGAGGTTGGTTCGGAGACCTCCGTGCGGATCTTGAGAGAGATGCGGCCCGGCGACAGGACGACCGGCGTGAAAGTCAGGCCAACGCCATATTCCACTGTCTTGTAGGTATAGGTGGTGCCGTCGTCGGCTTCATCCTTGCCATCCGAGATATTGTACTCACCGCCAACCTTGAAGGAAGCTGTTTCGCCGGAAATCGCGGTCAGCGACGGCTCGGCCAGTGTGCGCATGACACCTGTCAGATCAAGCGCATGAATGATCGAGGTGATCGAATTGGAGTCATGCGTATAGGTGCCACGAACCTGCGAATTCGAGAAATTCTTGTTCAGGATGAAAGGGTTGTCGGTGATGACGTTGAACGCCATGTTGCCGAGCGAACCTACCGCCGAAAGGTCGATGCCAAGCTGCTTGACCACCGTGCGCTGGATTTCGGCAATGGTGACCTTCAGGTTGACCTGGTCTTCACCATCAATCTGCAGAAGGTTGACGATCTGGCTTTCCTGGCGGCCCTTCATTGCTGCCAAAGATGATGGTCGAACCGCTGCCGCTATTGGTCGTGGACGAATTCTGGTTGAAGGCGTTGGTCGTTGCTTCACCGCCGGTGACGAAGATGCGGGCCAGTTCCACTGCGCGGGCGGAAGCCTGCGGTGTGGGGACGGTTCCCGTCAGGATAACGTTGTCGTTGACCATCTCGACCTTGACGTCGGAACCCGGCACATATTTCTCGATCTTGGCCTCGAGGCCGTCAATGTCGCGCTCGATGGCAAGATCGATGCTGAGCAGCTGGCGACCGGCGTTGTCGAAGATGAAGACATTGGTCTCACCAACCTGCTTGGCAAATACATAGATGCGCTTCGAGGTGCGGGTGATGGCGTCGGCCACTTCCGGATTGGCAACCAGGATGTCATGGGCTTCGGCCGGCAGATCGATGACCAGCGACTTGTTCAGCCCGACATTCAGCCGCCTGTTGGTGCCGATGGCATTTGCATTGATCTTCACGTAGTTCTTGCTGTCGGCATAGGCTGCAGGCGCACCGGCAAGGTTTGCGAACAGGCTGATGCCGATGGATGCCGCCAGCATTACGGATACCGTTTTCAAACGCATCGGTATTTTCCTTCTTTGAATCAACATCTTGTCCACGCTGCTCACTTGTTGCCCGAATCGGTGTCGCCGAGCAGCTGATCTTTCGACGCGCCGTATTTGATGATGCGAACGGTTCCCGCTCCACGCTCACCGCCAATCAGGTGATAGGCTGCATTCGTCTGGTCGCCCTTGCTGTCCTCTACCGAGCGCAGGGTCAGTGCGAGGCGGTCGGCCATTTGCTGGGCCACGGTCAGAACCTCTGCCTGGCGGGGTGTCAGCTGAAGTGTGGCGGTTTCACCGACCACGACCGATTCGCCGTCCTTTTCCTCAACGCTCTGGTCGATCGCCAGGACACGGATATTTTCCAGGACGGTTTCGGTAATGAACTGGTCGTCATTCCCGCCCTTGAAGCGGCGCGTCATGATGACATCCACACGGTCATTGGGAAGAATGAAGCCGCCGGCGCTTGTTTCGGTGGAAATGGTCGTTGCAATTGCGCGCTGACCTGCCGGCAGGATTGCCGACATGTAGCCACGGTCGGAGCGCACCAGCTTGGAATCGCGAATCGGCTCGCCCTGGTAGAATGCGGAGCGTGCGATTGCTCCCTTGATCTGGGCATCACCATCGGGTTTCGAGGAGCGCGTGACAAACCCGCCATTGACTGCGGATTTCGGCCATTCCTGCCAGGACACCATGTCCGGAGAAATATTGGTGCCCACTGCAATATCCTGGCCTGCCACCAGAACTTCCTCGGTCTCAATGCGAGGCTGGCCACCGTCCTTTTCGACGATGACCTGTTCGGGTTCGCGGTTTACCGGATTCATCGCCACCAGGCCGGCACCACCCGCAGCCACAAGGGCCCCAGCCATGATTACCAATCGCATTGCCTTCATTTCAATTCCCCAAGCCGGTTGCCTGTTACGGTTCGTTACATGCATCTTTCTCCGGCAATGGTGTATTTATGGTTAATGATGTGCTGATAATTCTGGTTAACGGGAAATGAAGGTCGAAGCGCAGGCTGCGCCCGGCAGCGCATCTTTGTGAATTGTCATCGGGTCAAAAACAGAAAATGCCGGACCAATCGGCCCGGCTACAAAGAAACCGTATGAGGGTTTTGTAGAATCAGAACGGATTTACCGTTGCATAGACATGCTGCATCCAGGGCGTCTGCGGATAGACGAAGATTGCTGCAGCAGCCAGCGCGATGCCGTAAGGAATTCCCTCGTCGGCTCTGTAAAGACGTGCAATCCATCCAACGGAGGCGATACGGTCCGGCAGCGGAACGGAGCGAATGCGCAGGATCACGAGCGTGAGAATGCCACCGAAAAACGCTGCGGTGACAAAATAGCTCATCGAATATTCCCAGCCGAGCCAGAGTGCCGTCGATGCTGCGAGCTTTGCGTCGCCGCCGCCGATGAGACCGCCTGCAAACAGCAGAAAGCCGATCAGAAGCACCAGCGCGAACATTGCCCAGTGCCAGGCTATCACTTCATATGACAGGCCGATCATCCAGGCGAACAGCATGAAGCCGGCCATCAACGCCAGCGAGACCTTGTTCGAGATTGTCATGGACACGAGATCGGAAGCGCCTGCGAATGCCATGAAGAACAGGAAAGAACAGAATTAGTGCCAGATCGAGCATGGTTGAGACCGGTCCCTGGTTTGTCTTTGCGACATGGTAACGCAAAGCATGTTCAGATTGGGTTAACGCGGTTTTGCGAGCTGGAGATTTCCATGTCCGGGAGCAACAGTTGCCTGTCCCGGAAACAGGCCGGAAAACGAAAGAGGCCGCCTGCATCAGCAGACGGCCCCGATCGTAAAGCTTGATGCGGCGATTATGCGCCTGGCATCTGAGCCTTGATGTTGGTGAATGTGGTGTTGACGCCACCGCCAACTGCCGAAGCGCCACCGATGATGGCGACTGAAATGAGGGCTGCAATCAGGCCGTATTCGATTGCTGTTGCGCCGGATTGTTCTTGAAGAAACGTGATACGAGTTTCATGGTCTGTGCTCCTTGTAACCGCAATTTAGCGGGTTTTTTTTTTCGACCGGGTTTGTCCTCGACCGATGACGCCAATCTACTGCGGGCCTCTTTCCATCTGGTTAAAACTGATGCTTCACAAAACGTAAAAATCAGCCAGCGTGTGGCGTGGTAAATTCTTCGTCAGCAAAAACCGGAAAATCCCATCGGCTTTCGCCATCCAGAGTCCGCCGGCCCGCCCTGGCGGGCGTGGGTCGAATGTCGGTTTGCCGGATCTGCGGATGCAATGGCTGAAAGATCGGTGACAGGCACTCATTATATATACAGCAGATTCTTGCATGGCCAAGCGCACGGGAAAGCCAGGCATTGCGCGGTAATTTTGTGGTCATTCGAACCGGTTTACCATTCCTTCACCAAAACAATGGATTGTGAAATCAAGCAAACCAACAATCCTGGGTTTTCGATGAACCGTCTCAAGGCAGCACTGCTCGCGCTGATCATTGCCATTCCGGCTTCTGCCGCAATGGCTGAAGAAGGGACAGGCGAACCGGTAACCGTTATTGTCGACCGCGCGAAGGTGTTCCGCATTTCGCGTCCCGCCGCAACCGTGATCATCGGCAACCCGTCCATTGCGGATGCAACCGTCGAAGACGAGAAGACGCTGGTGCTGACCGGCAGGTCTTTCGGTGTGACCAATCTCATCGTGCTGGATGCGATGGGAATCCTATCGTTGACGAGACGCTGGTGGTTCGCGGACATGAAACCAATACTGTGCGGATCTATCGCCGCTCCGAGCGCGAGACGCTGGCATGCGCGCCGGTTTGCGAGCCGACGCTCACCATCGGCGACAATGTGACAACCTTCGCGTTCGCCTCGGACCAGATCCAAGGCGCGTAACGAATTGTCCGGACGCGCAGTCGAAGTAAACACCGGCTCCATGACGACATGATTAGCGGTTCCTTAACGGGACCGCTTTCTTTTTTAGGGTTCGCAAAAACTGTGGGTTAATCTCCTTGTGCTACTTGTTGGAGCAAGCAGGGAATATCTCAAACAGGTGGATAACATGCACAGCCCCGTCGAACCCAAATCGCAACTCTTCCGAAATTTCATCAAGGCCCCCAGGATTGTTCGACGCTTTCGCAAGGACAAGGAGGGGACAACCGCGATCGAATTTGCGATGCTGGCCTTTCCGTTCTTCCTCCTGCTTTTCGGAATTATCGAATGTTCGCTGCTGTTCTTCGCGGGCCAGATGATGGAAAGCGCGGTTGACGATGTGGGTCGCAAGGTTCGCACCGGACAGCTGAACAACACCATGACCGAGCAGCAGTTCAAGGATGAAATCTGTGCGGCAACGGCTCTCCTGTTCAAGTGCAACAAGATCTCGGTTGACTTGAAGGTTGCGGCCAAATTCGACGATCTGGACGAACCACCGCTTCCCGACAATGGCGTTGTAGATCACTCGGCCTATACCTTCGAGGCGCCATGCCCGGAAGAAATTGCGATGATCACCGTCGGTTATGAGTGGCCGGTATTCACCAACTATGTGGCGCAGCATGTATCGAACCTGAATAGCGGAAACGCGCTTATCAATGCCATTGCCGTGTTCCGGACAGAACCCTATCCGGCTGCCAGCGGCGGCGCGTCGTGCAGCTGATCACGATGACAAATCCATACAAAGCCACCCAATCTGCTTCAGGAGGAAAACAAGATGGCCAAGGGACGTTTTTCAAGGATATGCTGGCGCTTCCTGCTTTTGGGAGACAGGTTCCGCGAGGAAGCACGCGGCGTTGCGGCGGTTGAATTTGCATTCATCGCGCCAATCATGATCCTGCTTTTCGTCGGCACTATCGAGCTTTCGGCAGGTGTTGCGACGAACCGCAAATTGTCGCGCCTTTCCAGTACCATCGGCGACCTGATTACACAGAGCCAGACGCTGACGCAAAACGACATCAACAACATCATGGATGTGTCGAGCAAGATCATGTATCCCTACAAGGATCCGGTCACGATCGTTGTCACCGGCATCGAGATCAACTCATCCGGCCAGGCCAAGGTGAAATGGAGCCAGTCCGAGCCAACGGGTTCAGCCAAGGCGACAGGTTCCAACTACACCGTGCCGACCAAGATCAAGAAGGCGAACACCTTCCTTGTGGCGGCGGAAGTTTCCACCAACTACACGCCGTCCTTCGGCTGGGCGCATTATGAAGCCAACAAGGGTGTTTATTTCTCCCGCACGCCGATTGCCATGAAGGACCAATTGTTCCTTCGGCCACGTATCGGCGGAAGTGTCGAGCGTCAGTAACTGCACTCGACTTTCGTGACGCCGACTTCAAACCGGCATGATCTTGCAAAGGCCCTGCGGGGCCTTTGTTCATTTTGATGGTGCAGCGGTCTTCTCATCCTGCGGCAGAAGTTTTTCCAGGGTGGTGAACTGGCTTGGGCGCGCTGCAACAAAGCCACCGCCATACACCGGTTCGATCGAATCATAGGCAACCGGATCGGTCTTGAACATGGCAGGCAACAAGGTTCGAAGTACTGTCTTTGCTTCCGCGTCCAGATTGCTGCGCACGGCATGAACCCGATAGGGGATGGGCGTCGATTGCCATATGACGCGGAATTTGGAAATGTCGCCGCCCGTCGCTGCAAGTTGCTGCAGACTGCCACGGCTATAGCCCTCGCTCGGGTCCCCTGACAGGGTGCTCCAGCCGATCATGGCTGCGATCTCGCCATCGCGCAGCGCGCTCAGCAATTGCGTGCCATCGTCAAACAGGACAAGCCGATTGGGTGCCTGCTTCAAATCCAGTCCGGCTTCGGCAAGTTCCAGCAGCGACAGGTCAAGCCCCCCTGCTCCCCTTGCCCGAACAGCGCCGACCCCTCCACCCTTCAATCCCTGGGGGCCGGACGGACCGTCTGCGGATGCCACCAGGATCATTCGATAGGAATCGGTGCCATCGCCGGAACTGGCGGCAACCAAGGGTTCAAAACAATCGCAGGATTTCTTGACTGCTGCAAAGGCCAGCGGCGACAATACTGCATATTCGATCCGTGACCGTGTTGCAGCGTCAATAAGTGCGGGATAATCGCGGGTCGCAAATATCTCGACCGGCATCGAAAGCCCTTCTTCCAGGGCAAGGCGAAAAGGCTCTGCGCGGGCTGCGGCACCGGCAAGGTCGTAGCCGCCGGCAATGCCAATTCGGAATACTCCAAGCTCGGTTCGCCAGTCATCCGCATATGCGCCATTGATACAGGCGGTCCAGATCAGGATGATTGCGGCAAACAGGCTTGTGCTCTTGTGCATGTTTCAATCTTTCCCGGCTTTGCGCGTTTGGTGGCGAATCAGGGCGGCATCCTGTTCCAGCCATCGCAGAATCGCGTTCGAATGCCAAACAGTCAAAGGCGGGAAAAACCCAGCAAAACAATGGCAGTTGCGGGCTTATCTGCTAGTCTGCGGATTGCTGCGGAGCAATTGAACGGTATCCCGCATGGTTTTGGCCGTGGGTCTGGTATCCCGCGAGATTTGAAGCGCTCAGGGAAAAAATGGATGATGGAATGGCTCGAGCCTTTATTTTCGTGATGGATTCGTTCGGCATTGGCAGGGCGCCGGATGCGGCGAAGTTTGGTGATGAAGGCTCCAACACATTGGGGCATATCGCGCGAGCCTGTGCTGCGGGTGCCTGCAATGACGATGAGCGCCATGGCACGCTGAAGCTGGCCAATCTTGAAAAACTCGGTCTCGGCCTGGCTGCAAAGGCTGCATCAGGCGAATTGCCGGCAGGGTTTTCGCCAGATATCGAGGTCGAAGGCGTATATGCCAATGCAAGCGAAGTCTCGACGGAGAAAGGATACGCCCTCAGGCCATTGGGAAATTGCCGGTGTACCCGTGCTTTCGACTGGGGATATTTTCCAGATACGCAGCCGAGCTTTCCTGCAGCGCTGACTGGCAATCATCCGTGAGGCGGGTCTGCCGGGAATTCTGGGCGACAAACATGCTTCGGGTACTCAAATCATTGCCGAACTGGGCGAAGAGCATATCCGCAGCGGCAAGCCCATCTGCTACACATCGGCCGGTCGGTCTATCAGATTGCCGCGCATGAAACGCATTTCGGTCTTGATCGGCTTTATGCGCTTTGTGAGACAGTGCGCCGGCTGATCGAGCCGTACAATATCGGCAGGGTGATCGCCCGACCGTTCATCGGTGAGACAGCAGACAGTTTCGAGCGGACCGGAAACCGCAGGATTGTGCGGTTCTGCCGCCCGAACCGACATTGCTGGATCGTGCCAAGGCTGACGGTCGCAACGTGGTCGCCATCGGCAAGGTCGACGACATCTATCGCGCATAGCGGCCCGACCGGAGATCATCAAGGCCAATGGCAATGCCGCGCTTGGTGATGCCACGCTGACGGCGATGGACAAGCTGCGCGAAGGCGGTTTGCTGTTCACCAATTTTGTTGATTTCGACCAGCTTTACGGTCATCGGCGTGATGTCACTGGCATATGCCGCCGCATTGGAGCGGTTTGACGCCAGGCTGCCGACTTTTCTTTCACGGTGCCGCACAGGCGATCTGGTGGTAATCACCGCAGACCACGGCAATGACCCGACATGGCGGGGCAATGACCATACACGTGAGCAGGTTCCGGTTCTGGTTTGGGGCCCCGGCATCAAACCGCGATATGCAGGCAGCAGGAAAACTTTCGCAGATATCAGGAAACGGTGGCAGAGCATCTCGGGCTTGCTGCCGGAAAACACGGAAAATCATTCCTGAAGGCTTGATGATGATCTTGAAGGCGGAAATACATTGCCACATTGAAGGCGCGGCATCGCCGGAACTGCGATTGCCCGGCAGGGCGGCAAATATGGCGTTGACATCACCCCTGCCATTCGTGACGGGGCCTATGTCTGGCACGATTTCACCAATTTTCTGGCAGCCTATGATCTGGCGGCAAGCCTGTTTCGCAGCCGTGAGGATTATGCCCTGCTTGCAGAAACCTATCTGACATCCCTTGCTGGCGAGGGAGCAATCTATTCGGAATTCTTCATCTCGACAGATCATGCACTCAGTGCAGGCCTTGACCCGGCAGACTATGTCGAGGGCCTTGGCGAAGGCATTGAACGGGCCAGGGCCAATACCGGTATTGAAGGGCGGATGATTGCGACCGGCCTGCGGCATATGGGGCCTGAAGCAGTGATGCGGGCAGCCCGCTGGATTGTTGATCATCCGCATCCGCTGGTCACGGGTTTTGGCATGGCGGGTGACGAGCGGATGCACCACCCGCGAGACTTTGCCGGCGCCTTTGATCTGGCACGCGATTCAGGGCTTGGCATCACGGTTCATGCAGGCGAGCTGGAGGGTCCGCAAAGCGTGCGGGACGCGCTTGATTACCTCAAGCCGTCGCGGATCGGCCACGGGGTCCGGGCAATCGAGGACATGGGTCTTGTCGAGCGGATTGCCGCACAAGGCGTTGTGCTGGAAATCTGTCCGGCCTCCAATATTGCACTGCAGGTCTTTCCCGATTTCGCCTCGCATCCGTTCCGTCGGCTCGAGGAAGCAGGGTGCAAGGTCACGCTGAGTTCAGACGACCCGCCGCATTTCCATACCTCGATCAACCGCGAATATGAAATTGCCGCAGTCGAATTCGGCTATGGCGACGGCGAATTGCTGCAATTCACCCGCAATGCAGTCGAGGCCGCGTTCATAGATGGGGATAGCAAGGCACGACTGCTTGAGAAACTGGGCGCGGGCCGACTAAGCTGACCCTGAAACATTTATCCGGAAGGTAGCCATGAAGAACGTCCAGGTCGTCGATCATCCACTGGTCAAGCACAAGCTCACGATCATGCGGGACAAGCAGACATCGACTGCCAGTTTCCGCCGCCTGCTGCGCGAGATTTCGCTGCTGCTTTGCTATGAGGTGACGCGCGATCTTGATCTCACGACAACAGAAATCGAAACGCCCTCTGACGAAAATGGATGCACCGATCCTGGAAGGCAAGAAGCTGGTCTTTGCCTCGGTGCTACGGGCAGGAAACGGATTGCTGGAAGGCATGCTTGATCTTGTGCCGGCGGCGCGGTTGCGCATATCGGCCTCTATCGCGACCATGAGACGCTGGAAGCGGTGGAATATTACTTCAAGGCACCGACCGATATTGGCGATCGTCTGGTCATCGTCGTCGATCCGATGCTCGCCACTGCCAATTCGGCCATTGCTGCCGTTGACCGGTTGAAGCGGCGTGGCGCCACCAATCTGCGCTTCCTGTGCCTGCTGGCAGCTCCGGAAGGCATCGAGCGCTTTACCGCCGCGCATCCTGACGTCCCGGTATTCACCGCAGCGATTGACAGCCATCTCAACGAAGAAGGCTATATCGTGCCGGGACTGGGCGATGCGTGGGCGACCGGATGTACGGAACCAAATAGGCTCCAGGGTCGCGACCGAAGGCAAGGTTTTGTTAACGCTGGGCACAATTCGCGTTGCTGAGATGTGCGCCGTCAACGCCACATTGAGGTGAATATGGCATGTTGCATCCGACAATTCGGGTGATGCACAAGGTGATGCCATGTGGCGATATATATTGATGGCGGTTTCTGTTGCCGGAGCAGCAACGCAATATCCGCTCCTGTTCCAGCAAAAGGCCGATGAGGATTACCGCATCACGCCAGGAGCAAAGACTGGAACAGCAGCAAATGGCGTTGCGCCAGAGCAGCAATGAAGGTGAGGAAGCCAGGCGCAATCCGCTTGCCGGGCGTGTTGCCGAAATCAACCGCGACAGAAGCGGGCATTATGTCGCCCGCGTGAAAATGAATGGCCGCAGCACCGAGGTGCTGGTCGATACCGGTGCAACGCGCTGGCGGCCATCAATGAAACGACGGCACGCCGACTGGGCATCCGCCTCTCGCCAGCCGATTTCAAGTATACGGTGCGCACGGCAAATGGCGACGAAAGCCGCCGCCGCCATGATTGACGAAATCCAGATTGGCCGTGTGATCGTGAAAATGTCGAGGCAAGCGTATCGAGGACAACGCGCTCAATGTGGTCCTGCTCAGGATGAGCTTTCTCAACAAGCTGAAGAAATTCGAGATCGAATCCGACAAGCTGATCCTGCGTCAGTAGTCATCCCTGCTGACACCCCGCTCAAGCACGGCTGGCGGGTTGGGGCCTCCGGGTCGCACCGAATGCATTATGCGCTGCCTTGCCGCTCGGCGCTGACCTCGTCGCGCGCAGGATACGATAAGCGGCAGTGCCGTCCCAGTCCCGCCGCGCCAGTCCGATCAATCCGACAGCATGATCGACCGGGTCTTGCGGGCGCGTCCTGCCGCCACCAAGCTCGATGACGGCAAGGCCGATCTGGCGCGTGTCGAATGCCAGACGGCCCTTGCAGCTTTCCACCTGTTCACCACTTGCCATGACGTCGATTTCAACAGGCGGACGGACCAGATATTTCTGCGGGGCTTCTACGAGATCGGCTGGGCCCCCAAAGCCGAGACCATCTTGCCAAAACGTTCGGCCGCTGCTCCAGAAGCAAAGGCGTGCTGCATCTTTCGTGCGCCGTCGGCCTCATCACGGCAATGCCGGCTGCGACCAGCATCTGCGCACCCAGAGCTACGGTCACCTCGGACGATGTATCATCGACATGCTTGCCGGTCAGGAATTCGATCGCGTTCTGCATCTCGACTGCGTTGCCCGCGGCAGATGCGAGCGGATGGTCCATGTCGGTGAGAGTGCGGTGGTTTTCAGGCCGGCACCATTGGCAACCGCCACCAGGCTTTCAGCCAGTTCACGGGCCTTTTCCAGCGAATCCATGAAGGCGCCGGAACCAACCTTCACGAGGACCAGCCCCTTGAGGCCAGCGGCGAGTTTCTTCGACAGGATGGAAGCGGTGATCAGGGGACACTTTCCACGGTGCCCGTTACATCGCGGATGCCATAGATACTTGTCGGCAGGTGCGCGAGATTGCCGGTCTGGCCAATGATGGCACAGCCGACTTCGCAGCACGACTGAACGGAAAAGCGCGTTGTCGGGCGCGGTTGTATAACCGGGGATCGAATCAAACTTGTCCGAGCGTTCCGCCTGTATGTCGAGCCCCCTGCCGGAAATCATCAGCACAAGGCACCACAGGCGGCAGCGGCCGGGGCCAACATCAGCGAAACATTGTCGGCCAACACCGCCCGTTGAATGTTTGTCAACAACCGCATCCCCCAGCGCGTCCCAATCCAGAACATCGCCGGAATCGCGCATCGCCAGCGTCAGCGCCACGGCCTCGTCGCGGTTCATGCCGTTGAGAAAGACCGCCATTGCGAGAGCCGCGATCTGGCCTTCGCTGACCTTGCCAGAGGAAACACCGGCAATGAATTCGGCAATTTCGCTCGCGGCAAGCGCTGCGCCGTCGCGCTTCTTGATGATGATTTCCTGGGGAAGCATTGTCTCTTTCCTCAGACGCCGAACGGCGTCCAGATTGTCTTGATGCGAACGGCGTGAAACGGGAACTCACGACCCTGACCCTGAGCCGGGTCAAACCAGTCACGCGAAAGCCGTTAGTGGCCCATGTAGCCTTCAGATTGCCAGCCGATTCGCGCTCGACAATTGCGCTGCCCGCCCTCGAGCCGAAATACCAGTGGCAGGCGATATCATCGTGCTTCGCCAAGACGGCGGCTAGCGGATCGCGCTCACCGGTAATGATGTTGACGACGCCGCCAGGGACGTCGGACGTGTCCAGCAACTGGTAGAAGTCTCCAGCGACCAGTGGCGCTGTTTGCGACGGGGTGACGATGACGCGGTTCCCAAGGCAATTGCCGGCAGGACCAGCGAGACGAAGGAAAGCAGCGGCGCCTCATCGGGACAGGATATTGCAAGCGTTTCCCATGGCTCGTTAAGCGCAAGCGAGAGCATGTTGGTGGCTGGTGCACGAACCGCGCCATCATGCGTCGGCCCATGCGGCCCATAGTGGATGATGCGGTTGACGGAAACCGCCACTTCGGGCCGCCTGCTTGGCACCTGCCCCGTCAGGCTGGCGATGCGTTCGGCAAAGTCGCGGCTGCGCGCTTCAAGATTTTCTGCCAGGAAATAAAGCACCTGCGCTCTTGCATGGCCGGTCATCGATGACCAGCCGGACGCCGCATTCGCTGCTTCCACGGCATTGCGGATATCCTTGCGATTGCCGTAACCCGCTTCTGAAACGACCTGCCCTTCGCGTCGAATACCGGATAGGAATAGCCTGAATCGGGGCGCGCCTGCTTGCCGCCGACATAGTTTTCATCGTGCGGTCAAGTGCTGCTCCGCTGCCCTGTCCGGCTGGAAGCGGCTCCGGCATCGGTGGCTCGGAGGAAGCAGCTTTGCCTTTTTCTGCCAGTGGGCTTGAGATATTCCATCATGCCTTCACGCCCGCCCTCGCGACCGAAACCGGATTCGCGATAACCGCCAAAACCGGCTGCAGCGTCGTACCGGTTGGTGGAATTGATCCAGACCACGCCAGCCTTCAATCGCGTGCCGCGTCAAAGGCGATATCAAGGCTCTGGCTCCAGACGGAAGCGGCCAGGCCGTAACGTGAATTGTTGGCCAGTTGCAGCGCCTCGCCTGGCGTGCGGAATGTCATGGAAGCGAGCACGGGGCCGAAGACCTCTTCCTGCGCAACGCGTGAAGACGGCTCCACATCCATCAACAGGGTTGGCGGATAGAAACAGCCATTGCTGCCCTTGAGGCGCGCTGCCCAGCTTGGCTGCCACAGGGTGGCACCTGAAGCAACAGCCTCGGTTACCCTCTCCTCGATATTGCGCAACTGGACGGGATCGGCAACAGCGCCGATGTCCACCGACTTGTCGAGTGGATCACCCCAGCCGCAATGATTCCATGCGTGCTTTAGCCGGTCGTGGAATTTTGCAGCTATTCCTTCCTGCACCAGGGCACGCGAACCGGCACAGCAACCTCACCCTGATTGAACCAGATCGCGTCGACCACGCCTTCGATTGCTGCATCGATATCGGCTTCGGCAAACACGATGAAGGGCGACTTGCCGCCAAGTTCGAGCGACAGTTTCTTGCCCGAACCGGCGGTCGCCTTGCGGATAATGCGCCCGACCTCGGTGGAGCCGGTAAAGGCAATCTTGTCGAAGCCGTCATGGGCGACAATTGCTGCACCGGTTTCGCCAGCACCATTGACAATGTTGAGGACACCCTTTGGAAGACCTGCCTCACGCGCAAGCTCGGCAAATGCCATGGCCGTCAGCGGCGTGTATTCCGCCGGTTTGAGAACAACGGTGCAACTGGCTGCGAGAGCCGGTGCGACTTTCCATGCGAGCATGAGCAAGGGGAAATTCCAGGGAATGATCTGGCCGCAGACACCTGCAGCCACCTGTCCCGGGAATTCGTCCTCCAGCAATTCTGCCCATCCGGCATGATGATAGAAATGGCGGGCGACCAGCGGGATGTCGATGTCGCGGCTTTCGCGGATCGGCTTGCCGTTGTCCATGCTCCGAGGACCGCGAGAAGGCGCGCATGTTTCTGCACCTGGCGGGCAAGCGCATAAAGATGGCGGGCGCGGCCCGTACCGCCAAGCCTGCCCCAGGGCGCCAGCGCGCGCCTTGCCGCACTGGCGGCGGCATTGACTTCGTCAGCCGTTGCAGCAGCCACTTCGGCAAGCTTTTCGCCATTGGCGGGATTTGCCGTGGGAAATGCCTGGACCCTTCAACAAAGCTGCCGTCGATGAAATGGCCGAACCGGCGGGAATGGCTTTTCAGCCAGGCCATCGCCGGTTTGTCATCTTCCGGTGCCGGTCCATATTCCATGGTTTCGAGGATGGTGCGGATGTTGTTCATTGGCTTGTCCTCATACCATGGAATGGCGGTTTGCCGACGAATAGCGACCGGTCACATGATGCTCGATCTGGCGCTCGATATCGCCCAGAAGCGCGCTTGCACCGATGCGGAACAGATCAGGCTCCAGCCAGTCGCGACCCAATTCCTCCTTCATCAGGATCATCCAGGCAATGGCATCCTTGGCTGCCCGGATGCCGCCAGCGGGCTTGAAACCGACCTTGTATCCAGTGATGGCCCGGTAGTCGCGGATGGCACGGGTCATGACGAGGCTGACAGGAAGCGTGGCATTGACGCCCTCCATGCCGGTTGATGTCTTGATGAAATCCGAACCGGCCATCATTGCCACCATGGAAGCCCGATAGACATTGGTCAGCGTCTTCAGGTCACCCGTCGCAAGGATGGCCTTCATGTGGGCATTGCCACAGGCTGCGCATCTGCCGCAATTCCTCGTAAAGGCTGGCCAGTTGCCGGTCAGCACATGGGCGCGGGTGATGACGATGTCGATCTCGTCGGCACCTTCACCCACGGCATAGCGGATTTCGGAAAGCCTTTCCTTCATCGGCGTGAGACCGGCGGGAAAGCCGGTGGCGACGGATGCGACAGGAATGCCGCTTCCTGCAATGCGCCAACAGCTGAACCGACCATTGTGGGATAGACGCATACCGCGCCGGTGCGAATTTCACCCGGCTGCAGTCCCAACGCATAAACAAGATCGTGGCGCAGCGGATTGCGTGCCTTGGCACAAAGCCTTGCCACACGGCCCGGTGTGTCGTCACCGGCAAGGGTCGTCAGGTCAATGGCACCAATGGCCTTTACCAGCCAAGCGGCCTGCCAGTCCTTCTTGACGGTTCGCCGGGTTGTCAGCGTGGCAGCGCGACGTTGCGCGGCCGAAGATTGACCTCGACTGCCTCGAAGAGCTCGGGCAGCAGATCCATGCCGTCATTGCGCGCATGGGGATGGTGGTGAACCGCAATCAACTCATTGCCTGAACCGGTCATGCCTCCACCATCACTCGGTGCGCTGCCGTGGCCGTTGCCGCGCGCCCCTTCTTCCTGTTTCCTGCTCCCGTCAATTCTGCTCTCCCAATGCCGCCACCAGCAGACGGGAAAGAACCTCTCCGCCCCTTGGTGCCATTTCCTTGGTCTCGCCATGCGAGAGTTCCGCTCCGGTCATTCCGGCACCGAAATTGGTTATCACCGAAAAGGCCGCCAGTCGAAGACCCAGAAAGCGGCCGAGAATCACTTCCGGAACGGTAGACATTCCCACGGCATCCGCACCAAGGATGCGCGCTGCCCGGATCTCTGCCGGTGTCTCGAAACTCGGGCCGGAAAACCACATGTAGACGCCCTCGGCGAGCGCGATGCCATGGCGCTTTGCGCAAGCCCGGAAACCGGCTGCCATTTCGGCGTCATAAGCGGCAGTCATGCCGACGAAGCGCGCGTCGCTTTCCTCGCCGATTAGCGGGTTCATGCCTGACCAGTTGATGTGATCGGTGATCATCATGACCGATCCCGGCGGCAGGTCCTGGCGCAACGAGCCGGCTGCGTTTGTCAGGATCAGTCGCCTGACGCCGACGGCCTTCAGCACTTCCAGTGGCAGGCGCATGGCATCGGCCTCGCCGTGCTCGTAATAGTGAACACGGCCCGAAAGGGCGATGACCGGGGTTCCAGCGATGGTTCCCGCAACCAGTTCCCCGGCATGACCGGAGACACCGCCTTGCGGGAAGCCTTCGAGGTCGCGATAGGGAACATGCACCGGCGCATCGATCTGGCTTACCAGTCCGCCAAGGCCCGAGCCCAGGACCAGTGCTGTCTCGGGCATCAGGCCATCAAGGCGCCTGACCAGTTCGGAGGTTGCGCGTTTCATTTCTCATCTTCCATTGCAAACGCCTTTGGCAGCAGTTCTCCCAGCGTCACCGTCTCCATGACGCCGTCCATGTCGCACAAATGAACCAGCGTTGCGGGCTTGCCGAATTCGGCGAGGCGTTGGCGGCATCCGCCACAAGGGGTAATGGCCGGGTGCTTGCTGGCGACAACTGCAATTTCGGCAATCACGCCACCGCCATCCATGATCATATGGGAAATGGCGGTTGTCTCCGCGCACCATCCCTCCGGATAGGACGCGTTCTCGATATTGCATCCGGCGTAAGTGCGCCCATCCTCGGTCAGGATGGCAGCCCCGACGGGAAAGCCGGAATAGGGTGAATGGGTTTTTGCCATGGCGGTAATGGCAAGGCGGTGGAGGTCAGCAGCCATGTTTACTCCGGTACTTTGGGATAGCCGGCGTCTGCCAACAATTTGCGCAGCGCCTGGGGGCAGGTGAGCTTTCGGACCTTGTCCTGGGGACAGTCATTCTCCATCGCCGGATCGGCGCATTCGCTCAATTCCCAATCGGCATTGGGATCAAAGGCTGAATCGGCATAATCGAGCGGGTCGGTTCGCCCAGCAGCAGCAGGGTTGCGGCATAGGCTGCCAGCCGAGGAATTGCGGTCCCCGCCGGTATCCGTCCCCGCACTGGTATGGTTCCCATTTCGTCGAGATAGGCTCGGTGGATGGAAGCAAAGGCGGGGTCGGCTGACAGGTTGACGACTTCGCCATTGCGGATGCCCCATATCTGGCGCGGAGCGTGTGAGCCGGCATAGGATGTGAAATAATACAGGAAAGCGTTGTCATGAGTGACGATTTCGGACGCCGTCATAGTCGGCATCCTGGGGGCAATGCCGTCCGGATCGCCGTCAAAATCGCCCAGTTGCAGTTGCTTCCAGCCATTCGCGGTTTGGTGAAGACGGAAGCCTCGGCGCAGCAATGGGCGCCGCCGGTATAGTGTGAGACATATACTTCCAGCGTGTCGTTGGCGTTGTCCATCTCGACAAATTTCGCTTCCGGCAGACCATATTCCGCGAAGATGTCGGTATATTCGGCATTGGCGACAATTGCGCCGTTTTCGCTCAAGGTGAATTTTGCAACATAGCCGTCATTGTCGTTGCCCGAGACAGAAACTGCAGCCCTTACCGCGTTCCTGCCGATATCATAGGTCAGGCCGTCCATTTCCGTTTCCTGCGCCATGGCGCAAGACAGTATGGCAATCACTGCCATTGCGAACCACTGAATCACTGCTTTCATCATGGCCTTGTTTCCAGTTGGAGTACGCCATCAGCGTCCATTGCGAAAACGGATTATGCGCGACTTCCCACAAATGGCCATCGGGATCGGCAAAATAGCCTGAATATCCTCCCCAGAACACCTTTTGCGCAGGCTTGACCGATTTGCCCACCTGCCGCAAGCGCGCGTTCGAACATGGCATCCGTCGTGGCTTCGTCCGGCAGATTCATGGCAAGCGATTGCGCGGAAAAGCCGGTTGGAACGTCTTCCAGATGCGCGTCGCTGGCGAGGTCCGAGCGGCCAAAAAGACCGAGGACGATATTGGCCCCGGCAAGGAACTTGACGCTGTCCTGGCTCGCGGTCGTGTCACGAAAGCCGAGTGCGGAATAAAAGGCCAGCGACGTTCAGATCCCGCACGCCAAGCGTCACCAGCGAGATCGCGGGCATTGGCGGTCGGTTTTGCATGCGGCTTGTTCCTCGCTGACGGTGTGCCCGGCAGTTTGCCGATATTGCCGGACTAGACAAGTGCCGTTTGTCGGCATTGGTGAAATCTTTTTACCGTTTGATCAAAAAACTGCTTTGGGTGGTACAGGCAAGCTCGCGCATCGGGGTTTTCTGCAATTCCGTCAAAAGCCGAATTGCGATATGGATTGGCAAAAGCATGACGAAAGGACGGCGCGATGACACCCTTGCCTTCAACACGACAGCGGGCATCCGCTTCGGCAGCGCAATTGCCGGACAGCTTGGCGAGATTGGGGGAGCAAGGCTTGGAAGGTCGATCCTTTCATCACTGATGCGGGTCTGATGAAACTGGGACTGTGCGCACCGGCCATCGCCTCGCTCGAGCAGGCGGATGCGCAGTTACGGTTTTCGACGCGGTAGAGGCCGATCCCTCGCTTGCGACCCTGATGGCAGCAACAGACAAAGCGCGCGCCATAGCGGCCAGCGGCATTGTCGGATTTGGCGGCGGATCGTCGATGGATGTGGCAAAACTTGCGGCATTGCTTGCGGGATCGGGGGAAGACATTGACGATGCCTGGGGTGTCGGCAATGCGAAAGGCCCGCGCCTGCCGCTGATATTGGTGCCAACCACTGCGGGAACGGGCTCCGAAGTGACGCCGGTTTCCATCATCACGGTATCGGGCGACGAGAAGCGGGGCCTTTCCTCACCGGTAATCCTGCCGGATCTCGCCATTCTGGACCCGGAACTGACGCTTGGATTGCCTGCCTCGATCACAGCGGCGACGGGGATTGATGCGATGGTCCATGCGATCGAGGCCTATGCGTCAAAGAGCGCCAACAACAATGCGATGTCGCGCATGTTGGCAGTCGAGGCGTTGCGACTCCTCGGGACCAATATCGAGATGGCAGTCAACGAGGGCAGCAATATCGAAGCGCGCTCGGCGATGTTGCTGGGGTCGATGCTGGCGGGCATGGCCTTCGCCAATTCACCGGTTGCTGCCGTTCATGCGCTGGCCTATCCGATTGGCGGGATTTTTCATGTGCCGCATGGACTTTCCAATGCGCTGGTGCTGCCGCATGTGCTACGGTTCAATGCCCCGGAAGCAGCCCATCTTTATGCCGAACTGGCACCACACGCCTTTCCCGGCATCGACATCTCGGCCGGAGCGCAAGGTGTATGTGGTGAATTCATCGAGCGGCTTGCCGGTCTTTCGGCTGAGCTGGGACTGAAAACCCGGTTGCGCGAAGTCGGCGTTGCCGAGACCGACCTGCCACGCATGGCGGCAGACGCGATGAAACAGACCAGACTACTCGTGAACAACCCGCGCGCGGTCAGAGAGGCCGACGCGCTTTCCATTTACAAGGCGGCATACTGACATGGCAAAGGCGCATCCCCTTTCGCGCGAGGAATTCGGCCTGTTTCGCAAGTTGCAGACCCGCTGGTCTGACAATGACATTTATGGCCACATGAACAATGTCGTGCATTATTCGCTGTTCGACACCGCCATCAATGGCTGGCTGATCGCAGAAGGGCTGCTGGACGTGCACAAGGGCGAAGTGGTTGGTCTCGTGGTTGAAACGGGTTGCAGCTATTTCTCCGAAATGGCGTTTCCCGATGCGGTCGTCGCGGGTATTCGCGTTGCCCATCTTGGCAATTCATCGGTGCGCTATGAAATCGCACTGTTCAGGAACGACGAGGAACGGGCTTCGGCCCAGGGGCATTTTGTCCATGTCTATGTGGACCGCGAAAACCGGAAGCCGGTGCCGCTACCCTTTGCGCTGCGCGATCGGCTGGAGGACATGCTGCGATGAATGATGAGCGCATCACGAAGCTGGAGGAACTGGTGGCGCATCAGGCCGTCGCAATCGAAGAAATGTCCGCTGAATTGGCCGTGCAGGGCGAGGCACTGCGCTTGATGCAAGCCAAGCTGGATGTTCTGGCGCGGCGCTTCGTGGCACTGGAGGAATCAGCTGCACCCGATGTGCCGGTAACGCGACCACCGCACTGGTAGGTCACATCAGCGAAAACAAGGTATCCTTTGGTGGCCGGATGCGAAATTCGTGTTCCAGCAGTTTACGCTTCATTGCGATGCCGCCATCGGCACCATGCGAAAACCCGGTCAATGTGCCACCAGCGCCCACTACCCGGTGGCAGGGAATGACCAGGGGCAGCGGATTGTCGCCGCAGGCTGTACCCACGGCACGGCTTGCAGCAATGCCCTCGCCAATCATGACGGCAATCTCGCCATAGGTCCGAGTCTCGCCATAGGGTATTTCCAGCATTGCCTGCCAGACAGCGAGCTGGAACGGATTGCCGCCATAAGACAGGTCCAATTCGAAATCCGTTCGTGTTCCGGCAAACCATTCGTCGATCTGGCGGCGCACGTCAGCCAGCGCCGCATCACTGGCAATCCAGTGCGGCTCGGGACGTGGCACCCGATCAGCGAAAGTATAGGCCAGACTGACCAGCCCCTGTCGACCGGCAGCCAGCATGATCGGGCCAATAGGCGTCGCGATAATGGAATAATGCAATGGTTCGGCGTGCATCGGGTTATTATCGTGTAAAGCCAGACAAATCGCCACCCGATTCCGGAACCACCTATGCCGACAATTTCCGAACTGATTTCCACCTTCCCGCGCCAGGGAACAATCGAATGGATCGGCATTCGCCCGGCGCGGCGCGAGCCTGTATTGGCGCTTGACCATGTGGCTATCGGACCCGGCGGGCTTGAAGGCGATCATCGCAACAAGCCCGGACTGCGCGCAGTGACATTGATCCAGCATGAGCATCTTGTGGCGATTGCCAATCTGGCCGGACTTGCCACCATTGATCCGACCCTGTTGCGACGCAATCTCGCAATATCCGGCATCAACCTGATTGCGTTGAAAGACCGGCGGTTCCGGATCGGTTCGGCACTGCTGGAGGGCACAGGCATTTGCGCGCCGTGCTCACGGATGGAAGAACTGCTGGGCCGTGGCGGCTATAATGCCATGCGCGGCCATGGCGGGATCACGGCACAGGTCATCGAGGCTGGCATTGCAAGCCTTGGCGACACTGTTTCGGTGTGAGGCAGGATATTCTGCCCCGTTCCTGCTCGCCTCAATGTCCCTTGATATAGGGCTTGCCGTCGGCGGCTGGCGGCCTTGCCCGCCCAATAAGGCCTGCCACCAGGACAATGGTCGCGATATAGGGTGCCATTGCCAGAAACTCGGCCGGAATTGGCGTTTGCAGGATTGCCAGTTTCTGCTGCAATGAATCGGCAAAACCGAAAACCAACGCCGCGAGCAAGGCACCCACGGGATGCCAACGGCCAAAGATCATTGCGGCAAGCCCGATAAAGCCACGTCCATTGGTCATGTTCTCGTCAAAACGGCCGACCGAACCGAGCGTGAACCAGGCACCGCCAAAGCCCGCAACCATGCCTCCCAGCGTGACATTGATGTATCGCAGGCGATAGACATCGATACCCAGCGTATCAGCGGCCTCGGGATGTTCGCCAACGGCCTGTGCGCGCAACCCGCTGCGGGTATGAAACAGGTAATAGGTAGCGATGGCCACCATGATGAGCGCGCCATAGACGAAGATATTGTGCTGGAAAAAGATCGGGCCAATCAGCGGCAGGTCGCTGAGGATCGGAATGTCGATGGACTTGAAGATTGGCGCATTGTTGAGCTCCCGATGATGGGTGAGCACCTGGCTGCTCATAGGATGTTAGCCCCAGGACCAGCAGGTTGATCGCGACGCCGGCAATGATCTGGTCAACCCTGTAGGTCACGACAAGGGCTGCCAGCAACAAGCCGAATGCACCGCCCACCAGCATTGCAGCCAGAACGCCGACCGTGCCGCCAAACAGCGAGCCAATCACCGCGCCTGTGAATGCACCAGCCAGCAACATGCCTTCGATTGCGATGTTGACGACGGCGACACGCTCGCAAAGCACACCGGCAAGGCCGCCCAGCGCAATTGGAACCGAGCGGATGATGGTTGCCTGCAGCATTCCGGTCAGGGAAAAGGATTTGCCTGCCGTTGCCCAGGTCAGGAATGCGGTTACCAGCAACAGCAAGCCGAGGCCGAAAAGCAGCCCGGTCCAGCGTGTCGCGCCGGGCAGGAACTGGCGCACCCCGAAAATGCCAGAAGGGCAGCAACGACCCAGGCATAGGGTGCCGCAGGAACGATCAGGTTTGGCAAGGGGAAGGCGTCGCCGGGATAGGCCAGGCGGAAGGATGCGTCACCGCTGACCGGCCAGGCGAAGAATACGGCCACAAAGACCGACAGGATCAGTAGAATCACGCCAATGAGCCTGGTCTGGCGCAGACGTGTGGGACTGATTGCTGGCTTGCTGACCTTTGATACCTGCGTTGCTGCCATTGGTTGGGTCCACCTAGCGTTTTGACTGTTTGGCGAATGCGAAGGAAAGACCCCGCGCATGAGCATCGGCGCTGCGATGAAGATAATGATCAGGGCCTGGATGATGGCGATCACGTCGAGGCTGACGCCTGCATCCACCTGCATCTGCCGCCCGCCGGCCTGCAGTGCACCGAACAGAAGTCCGGCAAGCAGGACGCCGACAGGGTGCGATCGGCCCAACAGGGCTACTGCAATCGCATCAAATCCGACGCCGCCCGAGAAGTTCGGTGAAACGCGCCCCAGGACGCCAAGTACCTGGTTTGCGCCAGCAAGCCCTGCAAGGGCGCCTGCAAGCGCCATTACCAGAACGATGATCAGGCCCGAACGCATTCCGGCATAGCGCGCAGCCTCGGGATTGAGCCCGGCTGCGCGGAATTCGAAGCCGATGGTCGAGCGAAACAGCAGCCACCATATGAAAATGACGGCCAGCATCACGACGAATATTCCCGCATGGACGCGGAGCAGGGGGTCGAGCCAGTCGAAAAGATGGGGAAGTTCCGCGCTTGGAAGCACATTCTTGGAAATGGGGTCGGCGCGGCCTTCCTTCTGGATCGGCGGGTTGCGCAACAGGTAATCAAGCAGGCGCATCGCGATCAGGTTGAGCATGATGGTGATGATGACCTCATGCGCCCCGGTTGCTGCACGCAACCAGCCGGCAATCGATGCCCATAGCGCACCGGCCACGGCACCGGCCAGCAATGCCAGCGGGACGTGGATGATCGGCGGCATGCCCGCAAAGGAAAAGCCGACAACAACAGCTGCCACACCCCCGACGATAACCTGTCCCTCAGCCCCGATATTGAACAGGCCCGCGCGAAAGGCGATGGCAATGCCAAGTCCGGCAAGCGTCAGGGGGCTGCCGCAGTCAGCGTTTCGGAAACGGCATTGAGCGATCCGAATGAGCCGTTGAACAGCGCAACAAAGGCCTTGCCGATATTGGCTGGCGACACACCGGTCGCGAGCATGATCAGGCCGCCCAGGATGATGGCCACCAATACGGCCAGAACCGGAACAACGACGATGTCTTCGAATTCGGCGCGGCCAGGTGCAGCACGCTGAAGCAGCCTGTCGGTTACGGATTGTAAGTCCTTGTCGCTCATGCAACTGCTCCTGCCATCGCCAGTCCGATTTCGTTCTTGCTCGGCTGGCGAACGCCATCTGCGAATTCAGCCACGATGCGCCCCTTGAACATGACCAGAATGCGGTCGGAGAGCGCGAGGATCTCGTCGAGTTCCGAGGAAATGATGATGACGCCGTCGCCCTCGTCGCGGGCAGCCACGATGCGCTTGTGGATATATTCGATCGATCCGACATCAAGGCCGCGCGTTGGCTGCGAGGCCAGCAGGAAGCGGGTATTGCGCGACATCTCGCGGGCGATGATCATCTTTTGCTGGTTACCGCCGGAGAGTTCTCCCGCAGGCTTGTAGATCGAGGAAGTGCGCACGTCGAAGGCGGCCGCATTGCGCGCCGAAGTCTCGCGAACGGTTTTCCAGTCCATGACGATGCCACGCGAGAACGGTTCGGCATAATAGGTATTGAGCGCCATGTTCTCCGCAATGGAAAAATCGGACACCATGCCGCTATGCTGACGGTCTTCGGGCACATGGGCAAAGCCCATCCTGTGCAGAGCGCGCGCGGATGAATTGGTGATATCGGCGCCATCGAATTTCACGGTTCCCGAAGTGACGCGGCGCAAGCCGCTCAACGCCTCTTCGAGCTGGGTCTGGCCGTTGCCCTGGACACCCGCAATGCCGACGATTTCGCCACTGCGAACCGAGAAGCTGACATCATCGACGGCAACCGAATCATCATCGCGCAGGACCGTCATGTTATCGACTTCGAGCAGGGTGGCACCGGGTTTGAAATCGCCTTTCGCGACATTGAAGGTCACCGGCCTGCCAACCATCATTTCGGCAAGTTCCTTGTCGGATGTCTGGCCGGAATTCCCTCGCCGACGATCTTTCCACCACGCAGGACCGAGATACGGTCGGCCACTTCGTGGATTTCATGCAATTTGTGGGTGATGAATACCAGCGCCTTGCCGGCATCGCGCAGCATGCGCACGATCTTGTAGAATTCGGTGACTTCCTGTGGTGTGAGAACGGCTGTCGGTTCGTCAAACACCAGCACCTCGGCCGAGCGGAACAAGACCTTGAGAATTTCAACACGTTGCTGGATACCGACCGGCAATTCCTCGATGAGCGCATCGGGGTCGACTTCCAGGCCATATTCGTCATTGATGGCGCGCACCTGTTCACGCGCCTTTTTCATATCGAGATAATCAACCGGGCCGGTTGGCTCGACGCCCAGCACCACGTTTTCCGCGACAGTGAAGACCGGCACCAGCATGAAATGCTGATGAACCATGCCGATCCCGGCGCGGATCGCGTCGCCTGGCCCTGAAAACTGCACCGGTTTGCCGTCGATCAGGATCTCTCCTTCATTCGGTCGATAGAAACCGGAAAGAACATTCATCAAGGTGGACTTGCCCGCGCCATTCTCACCGAGAAGACCGAGTATCTCGCCACCGCGAATCGACAGATTGACATTGGAGTTTGCGACAAGGTCACCAAAACGCTTGGTGATGGCGCGAAGTTCGATATCCAAAGACCTTGCCCCCTGGCGAACTGACTGAACTTCCTGAAACGGTGCCGCCATCCAATCCGCTGGAACGAATGGCGGCACCGATGTTGCTATCAGGATTACATACCCTTGACGCTGATCGAGCCGTCCTTGATGCCGGCCGAGATCTGCTCGAGTTCCGCCTTCAGTTCATCGGAAACGGCACCTTCGAGGTCATGGAACGGGCAAGGCCAACGCCGCCGCTTTTCAGTGTACCGACAATGACGCCACCCTTGAACGAGCCGTCCTGTGCCTGCTTGATGGCTTCAACCACGGTCGAATCCATGCGCTTGAGAACCGAGGTCAGGAACACGCCCTTGTGCTCGGGATCGGTCTCGTACTGGTCGACGTCGACGCCAACAATCTTCAGCGTATCCGCGCCAAGTTCGGTGGCAAGTGCTGCCGAACCCTGGCCGACCGGGCCTGCAACCGGCATGACAATGTCTGCGCCTTCTTCATTGAGGTTCTTGGCAAAGGCACGGCCATCATCAAGGCTCGAGAAGTTGTTGGTGAAGAGACCTTCCTTCTTTTCCGGATCCCAGCCCAGAACCTTCACGTCCTTGCCCTTCTGCTTGTTGTAATAGGCAACGCCATGGGCAAAGCCATCCATGAAGATGGTGACCGGCGGAATGTTGATGCCGCCAAAGGTGCCGACAATACCGGTCTTCGATACGCCAGCAGCCACATATCCGGCGAGGAATGCTGCCTCGTCTGTCGCATAGACCTGGCCGAGCACATTCGGCAGGACCGGATCATAGGCATAGTCGACGATGGAGAACTTCACGTCCGGATTGGCTTCGGCTGCGGCCTTTGTCGCGTCACCCAGCAGGAAGCCGACAGTGATGATGATGTCGCATTTTTCCGCAACAAAGGAATTGATGTTTGGCACGTAGTCGGTTTCTGCCTTCGATTCCAGCAGCTTGCCTTCCACACCCATGTCCTTGGCGTCCTGAACGCCCTTCCAGGCGGTCTGGTTGAAGCCCTTGTCATCGACGCCGCCAGTATCGGTGATCTGGCATGCCTTGAAATCGGCCGCCTGCACCGGTGCCGATACTGCGGTGGCTGCTGCTGTTGCCAACAGTGCGAAAATCAGTTTCTTCATGATCTGTTCCCTGTTCTAACCTTCGATATCAGGTCTGTTCTTGCCGTTTACGGCTATTTCAGGAGTCGCCCGGCAGGCAATAATCTCGTGCCATCCACCATTACACACCCGCGCGCGGCCCCGTTTCAACGGACGCGTGTGGGTGTTGCGGCGGAGGCCGGTATTGCGGTTTCGCGTGAAACCTCTTCTTCCGGCACATCCCTGTCGCCAACTCTTGCACGGTTCTTTTCAATTTGCATGCGGAAAATTGCCGTTTTTCGTTTCCGACATTCATCGTGATACACCGGTTGAGATTGAAGTTGTCGGACGATGGGGTTAAGGACGCGCAGGCGTGGCGGTTTGCACCACGGATCAGCAGAACTGCCTGAACAATGGAGCGACAGGTGGACATTTCCTTTCCCGTACTGGTTGGCGACATCGGGGGCACCAATGCCCGTTTTGCCATGGTCGAGAATGCGCATTCCCCGTCCATCGGGTTCAGTCCTGTACGGATAGCCGATTTTCCCGATCTCGATACAGCGGTCCGGGAAGCCGTGTTCCCCATACCGGCCTGAGGCCAAAATCCATGATGCTGGCCATTGCAACGCCGCTGGTGGGCAGCGAATTCCGGCTTACCAACGGAGCATGGACAATCCGGCCAGCACAAACGATTGCCGGGTTTGGCCTGGATTCAATGACGCTGATGAATGATTTCGCAGCACAAGGGCTTGCCGCCCTTGCCCTTTCGCCGGAACATCTGAGCCCGATCGGCACGGCGCGGATACTCGACAATCACCCCAAGGTGGTGATTGGCCCCGGTACAGGGCTTGGCATTGCGCTGGTCATCAATGTCAGTGGCAAATGGGCCGTCATCCCCGGCGAAGGTGGTCATGTGGATCTGGGACCACGCGGCAGACGCGAGAGCGATATCTGGGAATTCCTGAAAAAGGAAGACGGACGCATGAGCGCGGAAAACGCGCTGTCGGGACGCGGATTGGAAAACCTCTATCAGGCAATCTGCAAGGTGGATGGGGTGGCTGGCCAGAACATTGTGGCATCCGAAATCTCGGCACAGGCCAGTGACGGGTCAAACGCCCTTGCCCGAGAGGCGGTGGAACTGTTCCTGACGCTCCTTGCCAGAATTGCCGGGGACATGGCCATTCTGACCCTGGCACGCGGCGGGATCTATATTGCGGGCGGGATCGGGGCCAAAATGCTGCCAATGATCCGCAGCTCGGAATTTCGCAAGGCATTCGAGGACAAGGCACCGCATGGCGAGATCATGCGATCCATCCCGGTCAATGTCATGACGCATCCCACCGCAGCGCTTGAGGGTCTTGCGGCCTGCGTTCAGGACGCTGACCGCTTCAGCCTCGAAGGCGCGACTTTGCATTTCACGGCATGAACGGGAAGTTTTGTGCGGGCCATCATGCGTTCGAATGTGTTGCAGTGCAGCACTTTCCAAGCCCGGTCTGTTTCTGATATTAGGCCGACAACAAGAGCCCCGAACCCGGCTTTGCGGTGTATCATTGCCGGGATTGCCCAAAACAAGAACGGGAACCACCTTTGTCGATCGAGAACATCAAACAGGTCGCTTCCGATCCGCAGTCACGCGCAGTCGTGCGGCGTGTTTTCGAGGAAAACTTCGCCAGTTATCGCGGGTCCTATGCACTGGCCATCCTGTGCATGGTGATTGTCGCAGGCACGACTTCCTACAGCGCCTATATCATCAAGGATGTCGTCAACGAGGTCTTCGACAAGAAGAACCTTGCCATGGCCTGGGTAGTGGCCGCGATTATCCTGGGCGTGTTCATGACCAAGGGCATTGCCGGCTTCGGACAGGAAGTCCTGCTCAATCGCATCGGCAACAACATCATCGCGCGCTACCAGTCGCGTGTTTACAGCCACATGCTGCAATTGGGCATCGGCTTCTACAATGACAATCGCTCGGCCTATCTGGTCAGCCAGATCGGCCAGAACATTGCCGGGATCAAGAACCTGCTCAACACCATGATCACCGTGGTTGCGCGTGATTTCCTGACCCTGGTTGGCCTGATCTGCGTCATGATCTGGCAGGATCCGGCAATGACATTGGGCTCGCTGGTGGTCATGCCGCCGGCCGCCTATGTCATTTCACGCTATGTGAAGCGCATGAAAAAGCTGTCGCGCCAGGAAGTGAACCTCAATGCACGGGTGAACTCGGCCATGGTCGAAAGCGCACAAGGCATAACCGTTCTCAAGGCCTTCACCATGGAAGACCAGATGCAGGTCAAGGTCGATAAACTGGTCAAGAGCGCCGAAAAACAGGCCAATACAATCGCGCTCGTCAATGCACGCACGCGCCCGCTGACCGAAACACTGGGTGGCATCGCGATCGCCGGTGCGGTTGCCTTTGGCGGATGGCGGGTGATCGAGCTGGGTGCCAACCAGGGTGCACTGCTTTCCTTCCTGGTTGCAGCCATGCTTGCCTATGACCCGGCTCGCAGGCTTGCTTCCTTCCGGGTCCAGTTCGAGAAATCGCTGGTCAATGCCCGGATGCTCTATGAGTTGCTGGACACCAAGCCACGCCAGTCGGATCAGCCAGATGCGAAGGACATTGCAATCAGCGAGGCCGATATACGCCTCGACAATGTCGTCTTCAGCTACAAGGCGGGCGAAAATATTCTCGATGGCATTTCGATCCATGCGAGGGCCGGGAAGACGACGGCGCTTGTTGGCCCGTCGGGCGGCGGCAAGACGACGATCATCAACCTGATCCAGCGTTTTCACGATCCGCTTTCAGGCACGATTGTCATTGACGGACAGGACATAGCCACGATCACGGTCGCAAGCCTGCGCAAGAACATCGCCTATGTTTCGCAACAGCCGGTGCTCTTTGAAGGAACGGTTCGCGAGAATATCGCCTTTGGCAGGCCTGAAGCCAGCGACGAGGAGATCGAGGAGGCGGCAAGGCTTGCCCAGGCGCATGACTTCATCGCCGCGCTTCCGGAGGGCTATGAAACTGCCGTTGGCGAAATGGGAACGAATTTCTCCGGCGGGCAGCGCCAGCGACTGTCCATTGCCAGGGCAATCCTTCGCAATGCACCGATCCTGCTGCTGGATGAGGCGACCTCGGCGCTTGACAACGAATCGGAAAAGCTGGTCCAGAAGGCACTGGACACGCTGATGAAGGGCCGCACCACCGTGGTGGTTGCGCACCGGCTGTCGACCATTCGCAATGCCGATTCGATCATCGTCATCGACAAGGGCCAGGTGGTGGAGCACGGCACGCATGGCAGCCTGATGCGCAAGCGGAACGGCCTTTATTCACGGCTGCACAATATCGGAACGGATGACGGCGAAATCGTCGATGATACAAAGGCAGAAGCCCATGGCTGAGATGAAACTGGTTGTAGTGGGCGCTGCCGGACGCATGGGGATGGCGCTTGTCAATGCAATTGCCCGCATCGAGGGTGTTAGGCTTTCGGCAGCGTTGGAACGCCCTGGGTCACCCGCCATTGGCAAGGATAGCGGCCTGCTTGCTGGTATCGGCGAAAACGGCATCACGGTCAGCGATGATGCCCTCTCAGCCTTTGCTGCGGCGGACGGGGTGCTTGATTTCACCGCACCTGCCGCAACCGTGGAATTTGCGGCACTCGCTGCGCAGGCGCGTATTGTCCATGTGATCGGAACTACCGGATGCTCGGCGCAGGACGAGGAAAAGCTCAAGGCAGCCGCGCGCCATGCGATCATCGTCAAGTCCGGCAATATGAGCCTGGGTGTCAATCTGCTGGCCGTTCTCGTCGAACAGGCAGCGCGGGCACTTTCGGCAGGCGACTACGATATCGAAGTGCTGGAAATGCATCATCGCCACAAGGTCGATGCCCCTTCCGGCACGGCATTGCTGCTGGGCGAAGCTGCAGCCCTCGGGCGCGGTGTCGATCTGGAAAGCCATTCGACGCGGGTGCGGGACGGCCATACCGGTGCCCGAGAGAGCGGCACTATCGGATTTGCCACCCTTCGCGGTGGATCGGTTGTCGGTGACCATTCGGTCATTCTTGCCGGTGAAGGCGAGCGTATCGTGCTTTCGCATCTGGCACAGGACCGCACGATCTTTGCCAGTGGCGCCGTGAAAGCCGCATTGTGGGGTCGCGGCAAGAAGCCGGGGCTTTATTCGATGCGGGATGTGCTGGGTCTTGCCTGATCCCGGAAAAGCAGAAGATCCATTGACGACAAATTGACGACAAGCGGAAAGCAAAGAGCATGGAACGAACCCTGGTACTGGTCCGACATGGCCAGAGCGACTGGAACCTCAAGAACCTGTTCACCGGCTGGCGTGACCCCGACCTCACCGAGCAGGGCGTGAGCGAGGCCACCAAGGCGGGCGAACTTCTCAAGGCGCGGGGCATGAAATTCGACATTGCCTTCACCTCCGCCCTGTCCCGGGCGCAGAAGACATGCAGCATCATTCTTGACGGCGTGAACCAGTCCGGCCTCGAAACCATCCGTGACGAAGCCCTCAACGAGCGCGATTATGGTGACCTTTCCGGGCTCAACAAGGATGACGCGCGCGAGCGTTGGGGCGAGGAGCAGGTGCATGTCTGGCGTCGTTCCTATGATGTGCCGCCGCCGGGAGGCGAGAGCCTGAAAGACACCGGTGCGCGCGTCTGGCCCTATTACATGCAGCATATCCTGCCGCGCGCCATGCGCGGTGAATGCGTGCTGGTGGCAGCACATGGCAATTCCCTTCGCTCACTGGTCATGGTGCTGGACGGAATGACGCGCGACGAGATCACCGGGCTCAATCTCGATACAGGTGTGCCGATGATCTATCGGCTCAATGGCGACACGACGGTTGCATCAAAGGAAATCCTGACGGCCTGAAACGCAATTGAAGAATTGACGTTTACGATAACGTAAAGCAAGATACCGCTATTCGGCAGAGGGCTCTTGCCGGACGGAAGACAGGCAATGACGGCAAGCGAAATACCAAAACACCCCGCAGAAATATTCTTTCCTCCAACCATCCGATATCGAGCTATGTGTCGGTACGGTTCGTGGGTGTGGAAGACCATGTCCTGACAGTCGCGCTGGAAGCCCCGGAGGCCTTTGTCGAGAATGAAGCGACGGGTGAGGTTCACAGCGGGCTGGCAACGCTGATTCTCGACACGGTTCTGGGCGGTGCGGTGATGGGCGAAATGGAAAAGATCCAGCCCATTGCCACTGTGGGCCTGACCACACAGCATATGCGGCGCGCGGTCAAAGGCGAGGCATTGTTGTGCAAGGCGCGGTTCGAGGGCATTCACCATGACATGGCGCATATGAGCGGCAAATTGATGAATGCCGAGACCGGCGAGACGCTTTCCACGGCAACCGGCACCTTCATGCTCGGCACGCGCTCCAAGCCATTGGGGGCAAGGCTGTGACCCATTCCATGCCTTCTTCGATACAGGATCGACCGTTCAAGATTCCAGATACGCCAATGCGCCGATGGCTGCAATTCGACGGGACCGAGCAGCCCGATGTGTTTCGCATGACATTTGATGACCGCCATATCGGCAATCCCTTCATCCGTGCCCTGCATGGCGGAGTGGTCGGCTCGATGGTGGAGATGAGCGCGGAGATGCTGGTGCGCTCGCTCGCGCAGCCGGGTCAAAGCGTTGAACTGGTCTCGTCTGCCATCGACTACATCCGCGTCACGAAGGACGTGGACCTTTATGCCCGGGCAGCTCTGGTGCGGCAGGGCCGCAGGCTGGTCTTTGCCGAAGTCTGGTGCTGGCAGGACAGCGAGGAACTGCCGGTGGCGCGCGGCAATTGCACGATCAGGATATTCTGAATTTTCCTGCTCAACCGGCTGTACGAATTCCCGCTTCCCAGCCGAGCATGGCGCGCTTGCGCGTCAGTCCCCAGTGATAGCCGGTCAGGGCGCCGCTTTTTCCGACAACCCGATGACAGGGAACAACAAAGGAAACCGGATTGCGCCCGACAGCCCTGCCGACGGCGCGAGGTGCATTGGCAGCGCCGACCGCCCCAGCCAGTTGCGAATAGCTGGTTGCCGTTCCAACCGGTATTTGCAGCAGGCCTTGCCAGACCCTGACCTCGAAATCGGTTCCGATCAGAACGACCCGCAACGGATCCTGCCTGCTCCAGCGGTGCGGATCGAAGGCCCGCAATGCATAGGGTGCCGTGGCTTCGCGGTCTTCGAGATAGCTTGCGCGCGGCCAGCGCGACTTCATGTCGTCCAGGGCCTCGGCTTCACCACCCGGGTCACAAAAGGCAAGGCCGGCAAGGCCACGTTCGCTCACCATTGCCAGCGCCAGCCCGAACGGGCTTTCGTGAAAACCATAGCGAAGCTCGATGCCTTCGCCGCGCGCCTTGTAAACGCCCGGTGACATGGCTTCATGGGTGACAAACAGGTCATGCAACCGGCCGGGACCAGACAGGCCAAGTTCATAGCTTGCGTCCAGTATCGGCATTTTCTCGTCAAGCAGGCGGCGCGCGTGATCAAGCGTAACGGCCTGCAGAAAGGCCTTGGGGGAAAGACCGGCCCAGCGGGTGAAAGTCTTTTGCAGTTTTTCCGCAGGCAGGCCGACAGCAAGCGCCAGTTCCTCCAGTTCGGGCTGGTCACGCCAGTTCTGCGATATCAGTTCAATGCAACGCCTGACGGTCTGGTAGTCACCGCAGCTATTGTGGTCGATCAGGGACATCGTCAACTTTCCGGTTCTTGATCAGCGCTTCGGGTTATGCGAAGCGGGCTGATCCGAATGGCTTGATAGACCGCCAGTATCAGACAGCATGTGATGATTGCCACCCGATTTCAGGCATACCGGCCTGGCGTCAGGATTTTACCGATGCGAGGGCCGCTCCGAATTCACGCGAAAAACTCTCGCGATCCAGCGGATTGAGAAAATCACCGAGCGTGATCTCGCGGCCGTCGCCGCGCAGGAACATGCGGGTAATGCCGATCTCGTCGTGGCGGTCAACGCCGAAGCGGGTCCAGGCGGGGTTGAAGCGCTGCTCGTCAATCGCGCCTGACGGCGAAATCCGCCTGACCAGCAGGTCGTCGCGCCAGATCGCAATCTCCTCGAACTGGCGGCCGGACCGGTAGTTGAGCTTGAACGCAATCCAGATGGCCAGGAAATCGAGCCCGAAAAAGCCGAATATCGGCCAGGCACCGATGGACCAGAACAACAGACCGGAGGTGAAGCAGGTCAATCCGATAAAGGCCATCAGCAGCACGAAACCAGACTTTCCAAGTGATCGATGCGGAAAAAGTCGCGCAGCGAAAACGGGATCCTTGCCTTTATCCGGATCTTGCCGGGAAATCGGGTTGTTGCGGTGTGTCATGACCATCCATTATAGATTTGCCATCAGCAAAGGGAAGCCGTGAAATGCCGAAAGCCAGCACCGCCCGCAAGGCGCGATCGCGCTATACCAGGGCCGAAATCACGGAGATTTTCGAGCGTTTTCGCCAACAAAGGCCTGAACCACGGGGCGAACTGGAGCATGTGAACCCGTTCACGCTACTGGTTGCAGTCGTTTTATCCGCGCAGGCTACCGATGTTGGTGTCAACAAGGCGACGCGAGGCCTGTTTGCAGTGGCCGATACGCCGCAAAAAATGCTGGACCTCGGCGAAGACAAGGTTCGGGAGCATATCAGGACCATCGGCCTTTTTCGCAACAAGGCAAAGAACGTGATCCTGCTTTCGCAAAGACTGATGGATGAGTTTGGCGGTGAGGTGCCACAGGACCGCGATCTGCTGACCACGCTGCCCGGCGTTGGCCGCAAGACTGCCAATGTCGTTGTTTCCATGGCATTCGGGCAGCCGACCATTGCGGTTGACACGCATATTTTCCGGATTGCCAACCGGCTGGGACTGGCACCGGGAAAGACACCCGACGAAGTCGAGGCCTTTCTGGAGCGCATCATACCGGCGGAATATCTTTATCACGCCCATCACTGGCTGATCCTGCACGGGCGTTATGTCTGTGTTGCGCGAAAGCCCAGATGCGAGAGCTGCATCATTGCCGATATCTGCAAGTCACCCGAAAAGACCAGTTCGGTGCCAGCACCGATCATGCTGCTGAACCAGTAGGACAAATCCGTATCACGCTGGCGCGCGGCCTGTCGTCTCGCGTGAATAGGGATCACTTGCAGAAAGTCCCTTGTGCAGATGCACCATCATGGCTGCGGCAAAGACCGGGGTCGCCAGATTGAGAACCGGCACTGCCATGAAACCGGCAATCACCAGACCGGCCATGAACACGGCTCCCGAATTGGCAAGCCTCAAACGTTCTGCGCCTTTCTCATCGCGAAAGCGCATGGCTGCGAACTGGAAATATTCCCGACCCAGCAGATAGCCGTTCACCAGGAAGAAAATGGCAAAATTGATGCCCGGAAGCAAAACCAGCAACAGGGCAAGGAGGTTTGCAGCAAGGACAAGGGCCGTGAATTTTACCGCGAGCCATATCGATGGCATCATGGCCATGGGCGATCCGGGCCTGTCATGGGGGTAGTTCCGCTCTTCAACGGCGAGGGCGACATCGTCCAGGAACACGCCCGCAAACATCGCGGAAACCGGCGCGACCAGGAATATTGCGCCGATGAACATTCCTGTTCCCATCAGCCATACAATTGCAGTGGCAAGCCAGGGCCACGGCCCCAGAAACGGGGTGAGGAACGTTGAGATGGCTGCTTCAAGTGCAATCCAGGCAACCAGAAGCAGCAGGATTGTCAATCCGAGTGATTTCCACAGCACTGCCCGAAAGTGCGGTTCCAGCAATTGGCTCGCGGCCTTGCGTGCAGATTCGATGACGATGTTCATTCCGGGTTCCACCTGTCATTCCAGGGCAACAGTTTCGGCCAACGGTACCGCTCGCGGTTCCTGCCAGCCACACTGCCCAGATGGGGAGTAATCATGGCAGGATCAACCTGCCAGCTTCACGCGAGCGGGTTCCCTTTTCCCGCGGCAAGGGCTAAGGAGCAGGCTGAAAATCCAACCCGGTGCAAATTTCCGACCGGGGCAAGGCAGGAGCAGCAATTTCATGAGTGACAGCCGGTTTGACGTCCTGACAATCGGGAACGCGATTGTAGATATCATTGCGCATGCAGAAGATGATTTCCTGGTACGCGAGCATATCGTCAAGGGTGCCATGAACCTGATTGATGCGGAACGGGCGGAGCATCTTTATTCGGTCATGGGGACGGCCGTGGAAACCTCCGGCGGCAGCGCGGGAAACACCGCAGCAGGCATTGCAAGCCTTGGTGGACGTGCTGCCTATTTCGGCAAGGTCAGCAATGATCATCTCGGTGGCATCTTCCGCCATGACATTCGCGCCATCGGTGTCGAGTTCCAGACAGCCGGGCTTGACGGAGCGCCACCGACAGCCCGCTCGATGATTTTCGTCACGCCCGATGGCGAGCGGTCCATGAATACCTATCTGGGTGCCTGCGTCGAGTTGGGGCCTGAGGACATCGATGCGGCAATCGTTGCTGATTCGAAGATTACCTATTTCGAGGGATATCTTTGGGATCCGCCAAAGGCCAAGGAAGCCATCCTGCTTGCCGCAGATATCGCGCATCGCAATGACCGCAATTTCTCCATGACCCTGTCCGACCCGTTCTGCGTTGACCGCTACCGCGACGAATTCCTGCAGCTCATGCGCGACGGGGTGGTGGATATTGTTTTTGCCAATGAGACAGAAGTGAAGTCGCTGTATCAGACAGCCTCGTTCGAAAGCGCGCTTGAAGCCTTTCGGGCAGATTGCAGCCTTGGCGTTGTAACCCGCAGCGAGAAGGGTTGCGTTGTGGTTACGCGGTCTGACACCCATGCCATTCCCGCCCACCCGATTGAACGGCTGGTGGACACGACTGGTGCCGGCGATCTGTTTGCAGCCGGCTTCCTGTTTGGCATTACCAACGGACGCAGCCTGGACGATGCGGCCCGCATCGGTTCGATGGCAGCAGCGCAGGTGATCCAGCAGATCGGCCCGCGCCCGCAGGAACCGTTGAAGCCGCTGCTTGATGCGGAAGGCCTCTAGCGGCCGGCGTTCCGGCTTGACCCATTATCCGTTACTTGCGGGGTGTTCCCGAGGCTTTTGCCAGTTCGCGCAGTTCGTAGAGTTTTTCGAGCGCCTCGCGCGGCGTCAATTCGTCCGGCACGATGGCAGCAATCGCCTCGATCAGGGCGCTTTCATCCGGCGCGGGGGCTGGTGCTGCTTTTGCCTTGACCGAAAACAGCGGCAGGTCATCCACCAGGGCTGAAACGGGGCTTGAGCGCTCATTGGTTTCAAGCTGCTCAAGGACATCGCGTGCCCTTGCGATCACGGCCTCCGGCAGGCCGGCAAGGCGGGCAACCTGTATGCCATAGGAACCGTCTGCTGCGCCGGGACCCACTTCATGCAGGAAGACCACATCCCCTTTCCATTCGCGCACCTTCATGGTCACATTGGCAAGCCGCGGCAGGGCTTCACTCAAGGCTGTCAGTTCATGATAATGCGTCGCGAACAGGGTGCGGCATTGATTGATCTCATGCAGGTGCTCGATGGTGGCCCAGGCAATCGAAAGGCCGTCAAAGGTTGCCGTGCCACGTCCGATCTCATCGAGAATTACCAGCGACCGTGGCGTCGCCTGATTGAGGATGGCCGCTGTCTCGATCATTTCGACCATGAAGGTGGAGCGGCCGCGTGCCAGATCATCTGCGGCACCAACCCGGCTGAACAGCCTGTCGACGATGCCGATCCGCGCCGAGGCGGCAGGCACGAAGGAACCCATCTGCGCCAGTACCGCAAGCAGCGCATTCTGCCGAAGAAATGTCGACTTGCCGCCCATATTGGGTCCGGTGAGCAACCACAACCGCCCCTGCGCCTCGCCGCCGGTTGCACCAATGTCACAGTCATTGGCAACAAAGGATGCAGCACCCTGGCGGCGCAATGCCTGCTCGACGACGGGATGACGCGCCGCCTTCACATCAAATTCCAGCCCGTCGGTGACGACGGGCTGGCAGTAATCGTTTTCGGATGCAAGAAATGCCAGCCCTTGTGAAACATCGAGGACTGCAAGTGCTGCCGATGCTGCGGAAATGGCGCTGGCCTCGGCGAGAATGGCAGATTGCAACCGGTCGAAGCTGACTGCTCTATCTCCAGGGCGCGACCGGCGGCATTGGCTATGCGCGATTCCAATTCGGACAGTTCCACAGTGGTGAAGCGCATGGCATTTGCCATGGTCTGGCGATGGATGAAACGTGCCTTGTTTTCTCCATCGATCATCGCATCGGAATTGCCCGCCGTGACTTCGATGAAATATCCAAGCACATTGTTGTAGCGGATCTTGAGGGTGCGAATGCCGGTTTCCTCGGCATAGCGGTTCTGCAGCGCCGCAATCACGCGGCGCGATTCATCGCGCAGCTGCCGCAATTCGTCGAGTTCGCGATCATGTCCGTCACGGATGAAGCCGCCGTCACGGCGCAGCAGCGGCAATTCGTCGGCGAGGGCATCACGCAGCATGGCGACCAGCGGAGCCGGACTTGATGCAAGGGCGGCAGTCGCTTCGGCGAGTTCCGTGCCCAATTCGGCTTCGCGCATCAGGGATGAAATGTCCATGGCATGGGCAAGACCGGCGGCGATGGCACCCATGTCCCGGGCCCGCCGCGATTGAGCGCCAGCCGTGAAAGGGCGCGCGGCATGTCGGGGCAAGCCTTGAGCTTTTGGCGGATTTCCTGCGCCAATGCAGAATTGCTGAAGAGGAATGCCACAGATTCCTGACGCTCGCGGATCGCTTCGGGTCTCGTCAGCGGATTCATCATGCGCTCGGCGAGCAATCTGCCGCCGGGTCCTGTTACCGTGCGGTCGATTGCCCTGAGCAGGCTGCCTCCGCGCTCACCGGACAAGGTGCGCACCAGTTCGAGATTTGCCCGCGTGGCGGCGTCAATGAACATGACGGCATTGGCATCCTCGCGCTGCGGCGGCTGCAAGGCGGGTCTCTCGCCGATCTGGGTTTTCTCGACATAAGCAAGCACGGCACCGGCCGCAGCAAGTTCGGCTCTCGTGAAGTCGCCAAAACCGTCGAGGCTGCCTACGGCAAAATGGTCCTTCAGGCGAGCCTGTGCGGCCGTGCTGTCAAACAAGGCCGCAGATTGCGGCGACAGGGACAGGGTCAGCTGGTTGAGAAGAACGCGCAATCCGTCATCGGCAAACAGGCTGTCGGCACATACCAGTTCGCTGGGTTCGATGCGGGCGATGTCGGCAGCCAATGTTGATTGCGTCGTTGCGCAAACACGAAAGCCACCGGTTGAAAGATCGATCCAGGCAAGGGCAAATTCATCCCTGCCCTCACCTGCGCGCACTCTTGCCAGAGCGGCCAGGAAGTTGGACCTCGACGGATCAAGCAGCTTTTCCTCGGTGATCGTTCCGGGTGTGACAAGCCGCGTGACATCACGGCGGACAACCGATTTCGACCCGCGCTTGCGGGCTTCGGCCGGGTCCTCGGTCTGTTCGCACACGGCAACGCGATGCCCGAGCCCGATCAGCTTCTGCAGATAATCCTCGGCAGCATGAACCGGCACGCCGCACATGGGGATATCCTCGCCCAGATGCTTGCCGCGTTTGGTCAGCGTGATGCCAAGCGCGCGGGATGCTATTTCGGCATCTTCAAAGAAAAGTTCGTAGAAGTCGCCCATCCGGTAAAACAGCAGGAGGTCCGGATTGGCCGCCTTGATTTCGATGAACTGCTCCATCATCGGCGTTGCCTTCATGGCACTTGCCGCCTGTTCATCAGCCCGGTTTTCCGCTTCCTGCAATTTCAACCCCCATGATCTCCGGCAACCGGTCGCGCCTGCAGCATTGGCAAGCGCGGAGTGAGCATTTCCGAAGAGAGAGGCAAACTCAAGTAGTAGCGACATGATTGCCCTGATGTGTTGGAAAAGTCCACAGAACGTGCAACACAGGAAGGCATTGGTGGATTTGCGCACTTGGCGCTGGAGGAGAATATGGCAGCAAAAACCGGGAGCCGGATCGGAAATTGGAACGGGTGGGACCCGCCGGGCCATGATTTCGGACGAGGAAGCGCTGGAGTTTCACAGCCGTGGGCGGCCTGGAAAGCTGGAAATCACGCCGACAAAGCCGATGGCCACGCAGCGTGACCTGTCCCTCGCCTATTCGCCTGGCGTCGCTGTCCCGGTTCGCGCCATCGCTGACGACCCCGATTGCGCTTTCGATTATACGACCCGCGGCAACATGGTTGCTGTCATCACCAATGGCACGGCAATATTGGGGCTGGGCAATCTCGGAGCGCTTGCCTCGAAACCGGTGATGGAGGGCAAGGCGGTCCTCTTCAAGCGGTTCGCCGATATCGATTCGATCGATCTGGAGATCGATTCAGAAGACATCGACGCGGTGATCAACACCGTGCGCTATCTGGGGCCATCCTTCGGCGGCATCAATCTCGAAGACATCAAGGCGCCTGACTGCTTCATCATCGAGCAAAGCCTGCGCGAAATGATGGATATTCCGGTCTTTCACGACGACCAGCATGGAACGGCGATTATCGCCACTGCCGGGCTGATCAACGCGATGGCACTGACCGGGCGCGACATGAAAACCACGAAACTTGTTTGCAACGGTGCCGGTTCAGCCGGCATTGCCTGTGTCGAACTGATCAAGGCAATGGGTTTCAATCCTGCCAATGTGATCCTGTGCGACACAAAGGGTCCCATCTACAAGGGCCGCGAAGATGGCATGAACCAGTGGAAATCCGCCCATGCGGTCGAGACGGATGCCCGCAGCCTGGCAGAGGCCATGGAGGGAGCTGACGTGTTTTTCGGGCTTTCGGTCAAGGGCGCGCTGACGCCCGACATGGTGCGCTCGATGGCGAACAATCCGATCATCTTCGCCATGGCCAATCCCGACCCCGAGATCACGCCGCAGGAAGTCGAGGAAATCCGCGACGATGCAATCATGGCAACGGGACGCTCGGACTTTCCCAACCAGGTCAACAATGTCCTTGATTTCCGTATATTTTCCGGGGCGCACTTGACGTAAGGGCGACCACCATCAACGAGCCGATGAAGATTGCGGCAGCTGAAGCATTGGCAAGGCTCGCCCGCGAGGATGTGCCCGACGAGGTTGCGTCCGCCTATCAGGGTCAGCGCCCGAAATTCGGTCCCAATTACATCATTCCGGTACCGTTTGATCCGCGGCTCATTTCCGAAATTCCGCCGGCAGTAGCGCGAGCGGCAGCGGAGAGCGGGGTTGCAAGGCGGCCGATCGTCAATCTGGAGGCCTATGCACGCAGTCTTTCCGCTCGGCGCGATCCGATTGCCTCGACCTTGCAGCGCATCTTCGAGCGCGTCCGGCGCAATCCGAAGCGGATCGTCTTTGCCGAAGGCGAGGAAGAACAGGTGATGCGGGCAGCCGTCGCCTATGTCAATCAGGGGCTCGGCACAGCAGTTCTCGTGGGGCGTGACGCCCAATTGCTGGAAACCGCGCAAAAGGCCGGAATTGATCTCGGCAAGCCGGGAATCGAGATCGTCAATTCCAGGCTGTCGCACCGGGCCTCGGATTACGCAGACTTCCTTTATTCACGATTGCAGCGCGAAGGATTCCTGCAGCGCGATTGCCAGCGGCTGGTCAACACCGACCGCAATTTCTTCTCGGCTTGCATGGTGGCATTGGGCGATGCTGACGGCATGGTCTCGGGCGTTACACGGAACTACTCGACCGTACTCGATGACATACGCAAGGTGATCGATCCGATGGTGAACCACCAGGTGATGGCCGCGACCATTGCCATCAGCCGCGGGCGCAATGTGATCGTCGCCGACACGGCCATTACCGACATGCCTAGCGCGGAGGAACTCGCGAATATCGCGTTCGAGGCTGCCGGTTTTGCCCGTACCATGGGCTATGAGCCGCGTGTGGCACTACTCGCCTATTCGACGTTTGGCCACCCGCCGGGCGAACGGGCGCAGAAGGTGCGCGAGGCAGTGCAATTGCTGGACCAGCGCGGTGCGGATTTCGAATATGACGGCGAAATGGCTGCGGATGTCGCGCTCAACATGGAGAAGATGGCGCTTTATCCATTCTGCCGGCTGACCGGCCCTGCCAATGTGCTGGTCATGCCGGCATTTCATTCGGCATCGATTTCCACCAAGATGCTGCAGGAACTGGGCGGTGCAACGATCATCGGCCCGATACTGGTCGGGCTGGAGAAGCCGGTTCAGATCGTTCCATTGGGCGCGCGCGATTCGGACATCGTCAACATGGCAGTCATCGCTGCCTATAACGCCATATAGAGCCGTTCGGGCTCAAGCCTGTCGCGGGGCGTGGCGCGAGGCGTCCGCCCCGTAATGGGAGATGTAGCGCGGCGAAATATTGGCCACCGGCAGAATGACAAGGACATCGGTTGTGCCGAAAGCGTGGTCGACCACTGCCTCGTTGCTGAACATTGCGCCCAGCCGCAAATAGCCCTTGATCAGCGAAGGCAGCGCCTGCATTGCCCGTTTCATGTTGATCTGTGACGGTGGCATGATGGCAGTGGAAACGCCGCGCCCCGGCAAGGCTGCGACCTGCCATTGCGCTGAAGCTGCGGCATGATGGTGGAGAAATGAAAGCGGCTCGGCCAATTCGGCAGGGTCCGTGCCTTCAAAGGATGCGCAACCGATCATCACATCGACACGGTTCTTCAGCACATGGGCCCAGGGGCCCGCCCATAACAGCTCGATGGTGCGCTTGGTCCGCCACTTTGGCAGAACGCAGGAGCGCCCGAGTTCCATGAAATTGAGCCCTGCATGTCTTGCCACCAGACGCTCGACATCAAATTCGGTCTGGGAATAGAACGGCATGCGGGCAGCAGCAGCATTTTCGGCGGTCAGGAACCGGTAGGTGCCGACTATTCTACCTCTTGAACCTTCGTTGTGATCAATAACCACGAGGTGGTCGCTGATGCGGTCATAGCGATCCTTGTCGCGTCGCAATATACGCGAAAGCGGATCGGCCCTTGCCGACATTTCCTCGAAGAAGACCTGGTAGCGCATTTCCTGGGCGGTACGAATTTCGGATTTCTTGCGCGCCAGACGGGTTTCCATGCTTGCGATCCTGGCAAGGACCGGAGCGGACGGGTCGAGCGGTGCTGTCCATTTCTTCCGTCCGGACAAGGGAAGCAGGAAATTGCCGGAACGGATTTTCGAACTGGCGGTATCCAATTGGTCAAAAGCGGTCATCAACCATTCTCATGAAACAGCGCTGCGCCAATGCCTCAGGCACAATAGCCGGGCAGTCCCATTATGGACGACTGTGGATGCCAGAAAAAGACGACAAATGCATGACCTTTCCCACGACCTCGCCCATGATCTGCGATGGCTGCAGGCTCTCCCCGAGTCGTGGTTCACGAGGCGGAGGGAAGGGTCTGGCTCGAACGCAGTATTTCGACCAGTGCCGAGGGTTCCAGCGGTTTGGTCAGATAGCCATCGGCACCGGCTTCCCCGCTTTCGCGGCGCGCTGATGCCTGTTCGTCGGCAGTCAGCGTCAATATGGTTGATCGCGGGCCTGCATGGCGGTTCTCGAATTTTCGAATGGCACGGATTGCATCGGTTCCATCCATTACCGGCATGTGCAGGTCCATCAGTACCAGTTCAAAGGAACGTCCCTCTGAATGCGCGGCGCGATAGGCGCGCAATGCCGCACGGCCATCGCCGACAATCGTCACATCCTGACCGGCCCGCTCCAGCACGGCGCGAACCAGCATGGCGTTGATCTCGTTGTCCTCGGCAAGCAATACCTTGCGCCGAAGCAGGGTTTCGCCAGGCTTCAGCAGGCCATTGTGCGGCGGCTTTTGCTCCTGCCCGTCGGTGTGATCGGTCTTGCGCTCGGAAATGACCCTGATCAGCGAAGCCCGGCGAACCGGGCTCACCAGATAAGCCCCGAAGCCATTGGCCAGGTATTCGGGCAGTCTTGCCCTGTCGGCAGGCTTGACCAGGATGATCGGGAAAATCTCACGGTTACAACGCGCCAGCAATCGCGCGAGCGATCGCGCCGGGTCGCGTGAAATTGCCGGATCCATCATCACCACGTTATAGGGCCGACCCCGGTCTTGCGCCGCCTGAATGAGCGATGCGGCTTCTCTCAACGTCGAAGCCAGGCTGCAGAGGCCATTGCATTTTTCGAGCACTGTGGCGATTGCCGGAAATTCGGCAGGACCGGGAGAAATCAACAGGATGCGGTCACCCTTCAACGAGCGCAAGACGGGTGGTTCGGCGCGCACGGGAACGCGCAAGGCAAATGAAAAGCTCGAACCCTTGCCGGGCGCAGTTTCGACCGTTATTTCGCCGCCCATCCTGCGCACAATGCCTTGGGAAATCGACAGTCCGAGGCCGGCCCCCCCATGTTTGCGGGTGGATGCGGAATCGGCCTGTTCGAATTCGCCGAAGATGCGTGCCGCGTCTGCCGCCGACATGCCGGGGCCGGTGTCGGTGACGCAGAACCGCAATTCTGCATGAGTGGTGGAATCGGGCGAAGCAACTGGCTCGAGGCAGACAGTCACGCCGCCCTTTTCCGTGAACTTGACGGCATTTCCCGCCAGATTGACCAGAACCTGTCTTATCCGTCCGGCATCTGCCAGGATCATTTTCGGGATTGCGGGCATGACCAGCGGGGCGATCTCGATTCCGCGGGCATGGGCGCGCGACGACAGCAATTCGCACACATCCTCGACCATGCGGGCGGGGTCGAACTCCTCTGACCTCGGCTCAAACCGCCCCGCCTCGATGAGGGTCATGTCGAGCATGTCCTCGACGAGGGCAAACAATGCCTCGCCGGAAGTGTGGATGGCCTCGTTGTAAGAGGCCTGCTCAGGCGTCAATTGGCCATCACGCAGCAATGCCGACATGCCGAGAATGCCGTTGAGGGGCGTGCGCATTTCATGGCTGACAGTTGCCAGGAAGCGGGACTTGGCGCGGTTCGCCGATTCGGCCCTTTGCCGGGCCTGCTCCAGGGCAATCTCGGCATGCTTGTGGTCGGTAATGTCACGGGCAACGGAGCGGATGGCATTCTTGCCGGTCCGCTCATCGCGAATGGGAAGATCAATCCATTTGAACCAGCGCGGGCCGGAATTGGTCTTCAGGCAGATTTCATAGGGAACCGAATGTGGATGCCGGGGTGGCGCGCCACCCTCACTGACCACCAGCGGGGCAAATTCGGAACCAGGGCAGATCAGACTGCCATCGCCAAATGCATCGTCAAAGGCGGCATTGGCAAACAGGATCTTGCCTGCCTGATCGCGGTGAACCACGATATCACCAAAGGCCTCGGCAAGGGCACGATACCGCTCCTCGCTTTCGCGCAATTCCCAGGCCTTGTCCTCGGCCATTTCAAAGCCGCTCGCGCAATTGCCGGTTTTCGGCAAGCACTGCAGCTTCGCGGCTGAACAGCCCGGACATGGTGCTGGCTGCACTGGTTAGCACTTCGCGGCGCGCCGGATTGACGACGGCATGAACGGAGAAGCCCAGAACCATGGCCAAAAACTGCACAACCCAGCGCAAGGGCGGATGAAAACGGCAATTCATGCGCCAGTACGGCCCAGACGAGGTAGGCCAGTGCAAAACCCGCGCCTGATCCGGCGGCAATGGCTGCCATGAATGGCGCTGCCCGCGATGGTTCGGGCGTCTGCAGCGATGGCGCTGTGTGAACCGGCAATTGTGCCCTGTTTGCCGCGCCAGCCGTCACGTCGTCGGCCGCTTGCACAGGACGCAGATCGGTATTCGCAGCAACTGCGCCAACTCCGGTCCTGCCTGCTGTTCCTGCTGCCGCCATCGCCAATCCTCAACCACCGCTGCAGCGATGTCATGAAATCGCGCAATGCTTAGCAGCCCGGCGTTTAGAAACCGTTATGCCCTGTCAGCCAAGGGGTTTGGCCGATTGCGGACAGTCGATTGTCAAAGTGGAAACAACGGGACTGGTACGACAAGGGGCGTTCATGCCGCCTGGGCTACCCGGTCGCTGACGACGCGTAGGAAACTGCTTCTGCCACGTGAATACGCGCAATGCCGTCAGCACCCTCAAGGTCAGCAATCGAGCGCGCAACCTTGATGATCCGGGTGATAGGCCCTGGCGGAAAAACGCATGGCTTCGGCCGCATCGCGCAGCAGTGAAACAGCCTTGGCGTCAAATTCTGGCTGCAGCCTCGATCTTGTTGCGACACAGCCGCATTGGTTTCGACCGAAAGACCGGCTGCGGCATAGCGCTCGGACTGGACCAGACGGGCTTGCGCAACACGCCTTGCCACCGTCTCGCTCGGCTCGGAAGGGGCGCGGGCAAACATGTCAGCGGCAGAGACAGCAGGTACGTCAATGCGGATGTCGATGCGGTCGAGGAACGGACCCGAAAGACGGGCCTGATAGTCGGAAACACAGCGCGGACCACGCCTGCAGACATGGCCGGGTTCACCCGCCATGCCACAGCGGCAGGGATTCATTGCAGCAATCAACTGGAACCTGGATGGATAGGTTACACGGTGATTGGCGCGGGCAATGACTGTTTCGCCTGCTTCGAGAGGCTGGCGCAGCGAATCCAGCACTTGCGGCGTGAATTCGGGCAATTCGTCGAGAAACAGCACACCATTATGGGCAAGTGCCGCTTCACCCGGGCGTGCCCGCAAACCACCGCCCACCATCGCGGCCATCGAGGCCGAATGGTGGGGCGCTCGAAACGGCCTGCGATCCGACAATTTGCCGCCGGACAATTCCCCCGCAATCGAGGCTATCATCGAGACTTCCAGCAATTCGCGGGCCGACAGGGGTGGCAGGATGCCGGGCAGTCGCTGGGCCAGCATGGACTTTCCCGATCCCGGAGGGCCAGCCATCAGCATGTTGTGCCCGCCTGCAGCGGCAATTTCCAGCGCGCGGCGCGCGGTTTCCTGCCCGCGAATGTCGGAAAGATCGGGCAGTGATCGCGATGCCTGACGGATGGTGGCCTGGGGGCGCGAGAGAACCTGTGTCCCGCGAAAATGGTTGGCCAGAGATACCAGGCTGCGCGGTGCCAGTATATCCATGTCGGTACCGGCCCAGGCTGCTTCCGGTCCGCATTCTGCCGGGCAGATAAGCCCCTTGCCCAGCGCGTTTGCGCCAATGGCGGCAGGCAGGGCACCGGCAATCGGTGTCAGGGTTCCGTCGAGCGACAATTCGCCGATGACGACAAAATCCTCCAGCGCATCGGACGGAACTGCTCCAAGTGCCGCCATCATGCCAAGCGCTATGGGAAGATCATAATGGCTTCCCTCCTTGGGCAGGTCCGCAGGCGCAAGGTTGACAGTGATACGCTTGGCAGGAAGCGCCAGTCCGGAAGCATGCAGTGCTGCGCGCACCCTTTCGCGGCTTTCAGCAACAGCCTTGTCGGGGAGGCCAACGACATTGATGACCGGCTTGCCAGGCTGGATCATCACCTGAACATCGACAGGTACGGCCTCGATGCCCTGAAACGCCACCGTCTTGATCCGCGACACCATGAACCATCTCCGCGTTTGCAACGATCGGCAACCCATGGATTGCCTGCAATTCAATGCAACTTATACGGATTGACCCATCTGTCAAGAACAAAGACGGAACAAAATTCAGCGCCGCTTTTCGACAGCATCCCAGAACAGGGCCGCGA
>JAWKWN010000001.1:0-194296 GCA_041397505.1 Nitratireductor sp. | reverse complement strand
CCGAAGATCGACTACAAGGACACACGTCTCCTGCAGCGCTATATTTCAGAGCGCGGCAAGATCGTTCCTTCGCGTATTACCGCAGTCAGCCAGAAGAAGCAGCGTGAACTCGCCAAGGCGATCAAGCGTGCGCGGTTCATCGGCCTTCTGCCCTATATCATCGGATAATTCCGACACCACACTCGTGCAGGCGGGAACCGGATTTCCGCCTGCAGCGTTTTCGAGCAGAAAACGATGCGCTCCTGGAGTGAGCGCGAAATAAAGAAACCAAGTTGGGCTTCGCTTGAAGACCCTAACTGTCGCAAGGACAGGACAGCGAAATGTCGAATGCAAACACTTTGGGTATTGGCGTTTTCGCCGGCATTGCTGCCGGGCTGATGGCGCTTGCCGGTGTGCATTCCAGCAGTTTTGCATTCATATTGATGTTTTCAGCACCGCTGACCATTGCCATAGCCTCGCTCGGCTGGGGGCCGGTCGCGGGTGCCATTGCCTGTGTGGCCGCGGTCGTGATTGTTGCCACGCAGACCCAGTTGGAAATGGCGGTTGCCACGGCTACACTGCTTTTCCTGCCAGCGGCATGGGCCGGGCATCTGGCCAACCTTGCACAACCCTCCCCGGACAACCGGCAAATGATCTGGTTCCCGCTGTCGGGGATCCTGTTCCGGCTGATGATCATCCTGTTTATCGGCTTTGTCATTACCGGATGGATATCCGGTTTCAGCGCCGAAAAGGCTGCGGCAGCCTTTGGCGAATTGCTGAAGGAAATGGCAAGGAACGAGCCGGAATTGCCACAATTGCCGAATGATGCCATCGAACAGAATTCCCGCCTCTTTGCCGGTATCGTGCCCATTGTGGTTCCGGCAGTCTTCCTGATGGCGCATGTACTGGTGTTGAACCTGGCGGCGATGATAACCCGCGCATCCGGCAAATTGCCGCGTCCGCGTGACGATATCGCAGCCACCGCAACATTGCCGCAGATCGCGCTTGCGGTAGCACCCGTTGGCCTGATTGCCATGGGCATGCTCGCCTCACCCCTTTACGAAATCGGCGGCGTTCTGGCCGGGCTTGGAATTGCAGGCCTTGGTCTGATCGGTCTTGCGGACATGCATTTTTCCATGCGTGGAAAACCGGGGGGCAACCTCGCGATTTTCATCAGCTGGATGGCTCTCATTGTCCTGACATTACCGCTTGTCCTGTTTTCCCTGTTTGGCGCCTGGCGTGTCATCAGGGGAACCAACACTACCCAACCGCCGGTCTTCCCACCGGCCAACCGAACCTGAAATCCATACACAATCGAAAGGAAACCAACATGCAGGTCATTCTTCTGGAGCGTATTTCGCGCCTTGGTCAGATGGGCGATGTCGTCAAGGTCAAGGACGGTTTTGCCCGCAACTTCCTCTTGCCACAGGGCAAGGCCCTGCGCGCGACGGATGCCAACAAGGCCAAGTTCGAAGGACAGCGCGCAGAACTCGAAGCGCGCAATCTCGAGCGCAAGTCCGAGGCAAGTGCTGTGCATGAGAAGCTCGACGGCACATCCTATATCGTCATTCGCTCGGCAGGCGAAACCGGTCAGCTTTACGGTTCGGTCTCCTCGCGCGATATCGCAGAAGCACTGGCGGAAAACGGCTTCAAGGTCGCCCGCAACCAGGTCAACCTCCTGTCCCCGATCAAGGTCATCGGCCTGCATGACGTGATCGTGCAGCTGCATCCGGAAGTCGAAGCACAATCCAGATCAACGTGGCGCGTTCCAATGACGAAGCAGAGCGCCAGTCGAAGGGTGAAGACATGACGAAGCGTGAAACCTTCGAATTGCCGGAACTGCCGCCAGAAGAAGAAGACGGCATCGACATGGACGGTGGCGACGAAGAATAATCGTCAGCAGCCAATCTCGGGGAAGGGCGCGGCCATGGCTGCGCCCTTTTTCATTTTCATGGTCGCCACCCCTTTCGGATGCGGTGCAGATCACCGATTCTCGGACCCGGTTTGCAAGTCGTGAATCAAGGAGAATTTTCGAAGGCGCAAGAATTGTCCAAAGGCATTGTGGACAATTGTGGAAAGCGCCTTCGGCACTACTTGCCGGGAAAATCGGCGCAAGCGAATCACGCGCATCGGGTCGCGGACCAATTTGAAAAACGGGAATACCGGCATCATGGCGGAAGCAGCCAAAAAGCTTGCAGCGGTTGAAACCACATACAGGACTGCGCCGCAGAACATCGAGGCGGAGCAGGCTCTGCTGGGTGCCATTCTTGTCAACAATGATGCCTATTACCGGGTTTCCGACTTCCTGAAGCCGGACCATTTCCAGGAACCACTGCACCGCCAGATCTTCAAGGTCGCATCCGACATGATCCGCGCTGCCAAACGCGCCAATCCGGTGACGATCAAGACGTTTCTGCCAGCAGAGGAGAAGGTGGGCGACATCACCGTTGCCAGTTATCTGGCGCGGCTTGCCACCAAGCCACGACGATTATCAATGCCGAGGATTACGGCCGCTCCATCTATGACCTGCACACCAGGCGCAAGCTGATCGCCATTGGCGAGGACATGGTCAACATCGCTTATGACGCGCCTGTGGACATGCCGCCCGATTCGCAGATCGAGGATGCAGAGCGCCGCCTGTTCGAACTGGCGGAGACGGGACAATATGACGGCGGCTTCCATGATTTCGGCACAGCCATTGCCACTGCCATCGACATGGCGAGCGCTGCCTTCCAGCGCGAAGGCGGTCTTTCAGGCATCGCTACCGGCATTGATGCGCTGGACGCCCGCATGGGCGGATTGCAGCATTCCGACCTGATCGTGCTTGCCGGCCGTCCCGGCATGGGCAAGACATCGCTTGCGACCAATATCGCCTTCAACATCGCACATGCGCATGTGCCTGGCACCAAGGCCGATGGCACGCCTGAATCTCAGGATGGTGGCGTGGTCGGCTCTTCTCGCTGGAAATGAGCGCCGAGCAGCTTGCCACTCGTATCATTTCAGAACGGGCGGAAAATCTCCTCCTCGAAGATCAGGCGTGGCGAGATCACGGAAACCGATTTCGAAGCTTTCCTATTGCGCCCAGGAGATGAGCCGCATTCCGCTCTATATCGATGAGACCGGCGGCATTTCGATCGCGCAACTGGCAGCGCGCGCAAGGCGGCTGAAACGCCAGCGTGGGCTCGATGTCCTGATCATCGACTATATCCAGCTGATGCAGGGGTCGAAATCGGCCAATAGCGGCAATCGTGTGCAGGAAGTCACGGAAATCACCACCGGGCTCAAGGCGCTTGCCAAGGAGTTGGGGGTGCCGATCATCGCGCTGTCGCAGCTTTCGCGCCAGGTGGAAAGCCGCGACGACAAGCGCCCGCAATTGTCCGACTTGCGTGAATCTGGGTCCATCGAACAGGACGCTGACGTAGTGCTGTTCGTCTATCGCGAGGAATATTACCTGAAGAACAAGGAGCCGAAGGAAGGCACCGAGGAATGGTTCAAGTGGGACCAGGAAATGCGCGAAGCCATTGGCAAGGCGGAGGTCATCATCGCCAAGCAGCGCCACGGCCCGACAGGCACCGCGAAGCTCGGCTTCGAGGCACAGTTCACCCGTTTCTCCGATCTTGCAGAAGACGAATATCTGCCGGAGCGGCATGAGTAAGGCCGCCTCACCGCTTGTAGCGACATCGCGACTGACCATCGATCTTGGAGCGATTGTGCGAAACTGGAAGCTGCTGGGCAGTTTCGCGCCAAATGCCGCCACGGGGGCTGCGGTCAGGCAAATGCCTATGGCATGGGGCTTGAACCGGTAACAGCGGCACTCGATTCGGCGGGGTGCCGCCACTTCTTCGTCGCAACACCGGGCGAAGGCATCAGGGCGCGAAAGGTTGCAGCGAATGCCGAAATCTTCGTGCTTGGCGGATTGACCCGCGAAAATGCTGCCTTTTACCAGGAAGCGGGGCTCGTTCCTGTTCTCAATTCACGCGATGACATTGAAATCTGGGCCGAGCGCTGTCGGCAAACCGGCAATCGCAAGCCGTGTGCCATCCATGTGGATACGGGAATGAACCGGCTCGGCTTGTCGATGGATGAAATGCGCCACTTTGCAAATGATGACAGCGCCCGGCTTTCCGTTTCGACCATTCTGGTGATGAGCCATTTTGCCCATGCCGATGAACCATCGCATGAAATGAACGAGCGCCAGCGGAACGCGTTCGAGGAAGTGCGAGCAATGTTTCCCGGCGTGATGGCATCGCTGGCAAATTCGGCCGGCATACTGGCCCAGCCCGAAAGCACATATGACCTCACGCGACCGGGCATTGCGCTATATGGAGCGGAAGCCATTGATAGCACGGTTGGTCCGATGGATAGCGTGGCGACATTCGAGGCAAGGATCCTGCAAGTCCGCCATGCGCGGAAGGGCGAGACGGTGGGCTACGGCGCAACGCATGTTCTCGCACGCGACAGTGTTCTGGCAGTGGCGGGAGCGGGCTATGGCGACGGCTTGCCGCGTTCTGCTTCCGGCAGCGGCGTTGCGCTTCGCGCGCAGTTTCCAGGCGCTGTCGGTTATCTTTGCGATCAGGAAGTGCCGATGGTCGGTCGGGTATCGATGGACAGCTGTATCTTTGACGTTACCGACATCCCGACAGCGAAACTCGAAAAGGCTGAGTGGATCGAACTGTTCGGCGATAATATCGCGGTTGATGATCTGGCACGGCCTGCGGCACCATCGGCTATGAAGTGCTGACCGGCATGCGGGACAGGTGCGCGCGGGTCTGGGTGGGTTATTTCCCCCATCCTGCGACACCTCATTCACCGTTCAGGGTTCAGGGAGAGGTTCGTGTCCTTGATGTTCCAGACCAGTCCCATCAGGGCGAGCAGGCGAATGGTCAGGAATGTCAGGTCAAATTCGAAGGACGGTGGCCGTGCCTTGCTGATCGCGGATCAGCATGGTGGTTGTTGTGCCAGCCCTCGCCATTGGTCAGAAAACCGATCAGGATATTGTTGCGGCTGTTCTCGCCGGTATCGTAATTCTGATAGCCCCAGACATGGGTTACGGAATTGACCGACCAGGTCGCATGCCAGACAAAAACCGTGCGCACGAAAACTCCCCAGATCAGCAGGCTGGCGCCGAACCATGCCGATGCTGGATGTCCGAACCGGACAGGATACCGGCAAGGAAGCCCGCAACGAAGAACGATGCACTGCAGTGCCAGAATGCCGACATAAATGCGCGGGTCCTCGAGCTTGCGGTAAAACGGATCACGCAAGACATCCTTGGCGTAGCGGGCATAGAGTTCGAGCCTGGATGCGTCGGGCGACTTGACCAGCACCCAGCCGATATGCGCCCAAATGAAGCCGCGAATGGGCGTGTGCGGATCAGGTTCCTCATCGGAAAATTCATGATGGCGCCGGTGGACTGCAACCCAGCGCGCGGGCGAATCCTGAAAGCAGCATACAGCCAGTACTGCAAGCAGACGCTCAAGCCATTTCGGGCATTGAAAGCCCTTGTGGGTGAGAAAGCGGTGGTAAAACAGATTGATACCCAGGGTGCCAAAAACGAAATTGCCCAGAAATGCCAGTATCAGGCCGGTCCAGGAGAAAAATGCCGGAAATACTGCCAAAAGCGCCATGAGATGGAAAAACGAAATGCCGATCACGTTTATCCAGTCGGGTTGCAGCGCAATCCTGGTTTGTGTGGTGGTTTGCAACACAGAAAAAACCTCCGCCCGGGATCTTGTGGGATTCGCCCCTGCGCCTGCCTAGCACGTAGCAGGCCGAACCGGTAGCGGCTTGTCGACGCAGAATGGCAATTGCCACAGACCCGCCCGGCAATTCATGCCATTAAGTGCATATTCCCCTCAAATACGGAGCAAATGACCAATGTCACAGGACGGCACCAAACCCAGATCGTGGCGAGGCGTGATTATCGCGATATTCGCGCTGATTGTGGCCGCAGGTGGCATCTTTGCCTACATCCGTGGCGATAACGTCTTGGCGATGATGGGTCATGACAGTGCGGGAATGCATATGGGCATGCATGACCAGCATCACGGTGCTGATGGCACCGGTCACGACGAGGTCAACATGCCTGGCCTCAAGGGTGAGAATGCCAGCGCGCGAAAGCGAGGAACTCGCGATCATGTTCCGCAATTTCGAAACCCTTTCGCGTGAAGTGACGGAATTGCCCAATGGTATTCGTACCGTGACAAAATCATCCGATGAAGCGGTCATGGCAGCGCTTGCCAGCCACGTCAGCGGCATGATCGGAAGGGTGGAGAACAAGGATGACCCGAAGATATTCATCCAGAGCCCCACACTCGACATCTTTTTGCGCGCGGCGACAAGATTCATTCGAAATCGATGTGAACGATGAGGGAATTGTTGTTGTCCAGACTTCCGATGACCCGGAAGTCGTTGCCGCGCTGCACACCCACGCTGCCGAAGTTTCAGCCATGGCCGAACGCGGCATGCAGGCCGTGCATGAAATGATGATGAAGCGAATGGGCAATTGAAGGCCGGTTTGTGACCTTGCCACAAGTCGGCATTTTCGTTAGAACACATCGTGAACAATCATGTCTGCGAGCGTATCCCTTGGCCAAGAACAAATCCCAATTCATCTGCCAGAACTGCGGTGCAGTCTCGTCGCGCTGGCAGGGAAAATGCGATGCCTGCAATGAATGGAACACGCTGGTCGAGGAAAACACCTCTGGCGGCATAGGCGCTGCTCCCGCCTCACGCTCGGTGCGCAAGGGAACCCCGGTGCAGTTGGTGCCGCTGTCGGGTTCGATCGAGGAAGCACCACGCATTGCATGTGGCATTGATGAATTTGACCGCGTTACCGGTGGCGGCTTCGTCCATGGATTGGCGCTGCTGGTTGGCGGCGATCCGGGCATAGGCAAGTCGACATTGCTGATGCAGGCAGCAGCTGCGCTCGCGCGCAAGGGACATTCGGTGATCTATGTTTCCGGCGAGGAGGCGGTTGCCCAGATCAGGCTCAGGGCGCGGCGTCTCAGTGCCGTTGGATCCAATGTGGGCCTGGCTGCAGAAACCAGTGTCGAAAACATTCTGGCGACGCTGGCGCAGGGGCCTGCCCCTGCCCTGCTGATTATTGATTCCATACAGACCCTGTGGACGGAACTCGCGGAATCTGCCCCCGGCACTGTCACCCAGGTGCGAGCCTCTGCGCAGGCGATGATCCGCTATGCGAAGAAATCGGGCGCCTGTGTGGTTCTGGTCGGCCATGTGACGAAGGAGGGCCAGATTGCCGGCCCCCGTGTGGTGGAGCACATGGTCGATGCGGTGCTGTATTTCGAAGGCGAAGGCGGGCACCATTTCCGCATTTTGCGCACAGTCAAGAACCGCTTCGGTGCGACTGACGAAATCGGCGTGTTCGAAATGTCGGACAAGGGTTTGCGCGAAGTGGCAAATCCGTCGGAACTGTTTCTTGGCGAGCGGAATTCCTCCTCGCCGGGCGCAGCGGTCTTTGCCGGAATGGAAGGCACCAGGCCGGTTCTGGTGGAAATCCAGGCACTGGTGGCGCAGTCGACACTTGGCACACCTCGGCGCGCAGTGGTTGGCTGGGATTCGGCACGACTATCCATGGTCCTTGCCGTTCTGGAAGCCCATTGCGGGGTGCGGTTTGCCCAGCATGATGTCTATCTCAATGTCGCGGGCGGCTACCGGATCAGCGAGCCTGCTGCCGACATGGCAGTGGCCGCAGCGCTGGTTTCGTCTTTGTCAGGCCGGGCCCTCAGCGCTGACAGCATCTATTTTGGTGAAATCAGCCTTTCAGGCGCGGCGCGACCGGTTGCCCATTCCGGCTCACGGCTGAAAGAGGGTGAGAAACTCGGTTTCAAGCGGGCACATATTCCCAGGGGCAGCCTGGAAGGCCAGAAAACCGGATTGGCAGCGGCAGAGTATCGCGACCTTGCCGAACTTGTGGCAGCTATTGTAGCTGGCCAGAGCGATGAACGGTGAAAAACCGATTTCTTGCTGGAATGAATGGCCAATCCGGTCTATTTGGACAGCTTGTTGACCGTCCGAGCTGGCGGCAGAGCGATGGTGAAACAAGGGGCCATGACATGCCAATAACCCTTTTCGACGGGATACTGATCGGATTGATGCTTGTTTCTGGCGTACTCGCCATGATCAGGGGCTTTTCTCGCGAATTACTGTCTGTTGCCTCCTGGGCAGCCGCGGCATTTGCCGCCTATAAATTCTATCCAAGTGTTTCGCCCATGGTAGCGCCCTATACGGCGCAGATCAGTTCGAACAAGACCATTGCCGACCTGGCCGCGGCCGGGATCATCTTTGCAGTCGTCCTGCTGGTTGTCAGCCTTATCACCATGCGGATTGCCGATTTCATTGTCGACAGCCGGATCGGTGCCCTTGATCGCAGCCTGGGTTTTGTATTCGGTGCGCTTCGCGGTGCATTGCTGGTAGCCGTGGCACTTCTGTTCTACAATTGGCTGGTTCCGGACAATCAGCCTGGCTGGAGTCGCCAATGCCAAGTCCAAGCCGGTTCTGGAATCGATTGGCGGAAACATTGTGCAGATGCTCGAAGATCCCGACGGGCGGTCGCTGATCGAGCGGTTCAAGCCGAAGGGTGAGGAAACAACACCTTCGGATGGCGATGCGCCAGAGGATACGGCGCCTGCACCCAAAGGCTGATCCGGCATTCGCCGGAATTGCAAATCCATTGTCTACCAGATCGGGGAAACACCGGAATGAGCAAGGGCAATCGAGACGTGGCAATAGGTAATGCCGGTTTTCCGGTGCATCCTTTTGCGGGCGACGATGACCAGTTGCATGAGGAATGCGGCGTATTCGGCATATTCGGCACGAGTGACGCCGCCGCGCTGACCACGCTCGGCCTGCATGCACTGCAGCATCGCGGGCAGGAAGCGGCAGGCATTGTTTCCTATGACGGTAGCCAGTTCTATGCCGAGCGGCATCGCGGTCTGATCGGTGACACCTTCACCCGACCACAGGTGCTAGAGCGCCTCAAGGGCAACCGTGCCATCGGCCATACGCGCTACTCGACGACCGGTGGCGACGAGATGCGCAACGTGCAGCCGTTCTTTGCGGAATTTGCCGGCGGCGGCTTTGCGGTTGCCCATAACGGCAACCTGACCAATGCCATGACGCTGCGCCGCCAGTTGCAGCGTGAAGGTTCCATCTTTCATACGACATCCGATACCGAGGTGATCCTGCACCTTATCGCGACAGCCAAGCAGCAGAATTTCGAGGAACGCCTCATTGCTGCACTGAGCCAGCTTGAAGGGCATTTTCGATCGTCGGCATCACCAACAAGAAGCTGGTCGGTTGCCGCGATGCGCTGGGGTTCGCCCTCTGGTGCTGGGCGATCTGGACGGCGCTTATATCCTTGCATCGGAAACCTGTGCGCTGGATATCATCGGCGCGCGTTTCGTGCGTGATATCGAACCGGGCGAATTGGTGGTGATTACCGAGAAGGGAATTACCAGCACCAAGCCGTTCGAAAAAACAGCCGACCGTTTCTGCATCTTCGAATATGTTTATTTCGCCCGGCCCGACTCCGTGATCGGCGGGCGCAATGTCTACGCGGTTCGCAAGCAGATTGGTGTGGAACTGGCGCGCGAGCGTCAGCCGATGCCGACATCGTCGTGCCGGTGCCGATTCAGGCAATCCGGCAGCAATCGGTTTTGCACAAGGGGCCGGCCTGCCTTTCGAGCTTGGTATCATCCGCAATCATTATGTCGGACGGACCTTCATCCAGCCATCGGATTCGATCCGGCACATGGGGGTGAAGCTCAAGCACAATGCAAACCGCAAGATGATCGAGGGCAAGCGCGTTGTGCTCGTGGATGACAGCATTGTGCGCGGCACCACCTCGCAGAAGATCGTGCAGATGGTGCGCGAAGCTGGTGCGAAGGAAGTGCATATGCGCATTGCCAGCCCGCCGACAATGTCATCGTGTTTTTACGGCGTTGATACGCCCGAAAAACAGAAATTGCTGGCTTCACGCATGAGTATTGCGGAAATGGCAGACTTCATCCGGGTGGATTCGCTCGGCTTCCTGTCGATTGACGGGCTCTATCGCGCGGCCGGGAAACGGCTCGCAATGGCGAAACGCCGCAATTCTGTGACGCCTGCTTCACCGGAGAATATCCGACGCGGCTGACGGACCATGAAGACAAGGACAATGTGCGCAAGCTGTCCTGCTTTCGGACAGCCGGGGCTGATTGACATGGGCAAGCTTGAAGGTCGCATTGCGCTGGTTACCGGTGCATCCGCGGAATCGGCTATCACTGCCAGCACTGGCCATGGCGCGCAGGGTGCGCATGTCATAGCAGTGGCGCGCACCACCGGCGGCCTCGAGGAACTTGACGACGAGATCAAGGCGGCGGGCGGTTCCGGCGCTACGCTGGTTCCGATGGACATCACCGATTATGACGCCATAGACCGTCTGGGTGCAGCCATTGACCAGAGGTGGAACCGGCTGGACGTGTTCATGGCCAATGCCGGCATATTGGGCGGGTTGTCCCCGCTCGGTCATCACGAGCCGAAGAATTTCCAGAAGGTGATGGACATCAATGTCACGGCGAATTGGCGTTTCATTCGTTCGCTTGATCCATTGCTGCGCGCATCGGATTCGGGCCGTGCCATCTTCATGAGTTCGGGTTCGCCGCATTCATGCCGGGCATTCTGGGGGCCATATGCGGCATCAAGGCAGCGCTTGAAGCGCTTGCGCGCGTTTATGCAGCTGAATCGGCCAATACGAATATTCGCTCGGTAATCGTCAATCCCGGCGCAACACGCACCGCCATGCGGGCACTGGCGATGCCGGGGAAGACCCGCAAACCCTGCCGCACCCTGCCGAACTCGCCGCCGATTTCGTTATGCTGGCCAGTCCGGAAATGAACAAGACCGGCGTGATCTGGGATTGCGCCACGAAGACATTCCTGACACCGCAAAAACCTGCCTGATATCGCGCCTGGGTATCAGGCTGCCCTGGCGATGCCGGTCTCGCGCCCGGCGCTTGCGTCATCCTTGTCAGAAGTCGCATTTGCATCCGGCATCAGCCCGTGGCATCGAACTCCGCCTCGAGCTTTTCCGCGCGCGAGAATTGCCGCGAAGGGTGACTTCCCAGAAACGCACCGTCAGAAAGGGGCAATCGAGGCTGAAAGTCTTGTCGGGGAAAATGTGGAACCAGCGATAGCCGTTCGTGGAATAATACTCCGCAACTGCCCTGCCCTTGTCATCGCCCGCCGACCACGCCGCCTGGGTGCAGGCAACACGACCACACCACGAAAACTGATAGGACTTGGCAACGCGGGCTGGATCGCGGCCCGATGACAGATGCCTTTGGGCGTTTCTGAAGTCGGCCATGCGCCCCCTGGCGTCAAACACCAGAATGACCAGTCCCGCGAACAGTGCCAGCGCCAAAGGCCAAAATCCGAAAATCAATACCGGTATCATCAGGAGAATATCGGCAGCCATCAATGTCAGTGGCGGCCAGATTGCGATCAGCGGTACATGCATGGATATCCTTCCCGGCGGGATATTCTGTCTTCGACTTCGGCAAACAAGCGAACCAACAGGTCCTGTTTGCCCGCCATGACTGGTGAGGTCAACCTCATCACCGCATTGTCAGGGAAAGGCTGGAGAAAAATCTCGCCGATGCAGGCAAACGCTTGATAATTGCGGCGCAATTGCCACTATTGAAGGAGTAACAGGCCTGGTGCCTGACTGCGCTGCATCTGGGAGGAAATGCGCAATGGCTGATTTTCATTCGCGATTCGACGGCATGACGCTTTTCGAGGCGTTTCGCGATGCAGCGTTGAAGCATGACGATGGCAAGCCGGTTATCGAGGATGCCACCGGCGGCAGCTCAACCTACAAGCGCCTTATGACAGGTGCTCGGATATTGGGAGCGAAATTCGCCCGCGTGACACGCAAGGGCGAAATCGTTCCCGTCCTGCTGCCCAATGCAAGTGCTGTTGCAGCAACCTTTCTGGCATTGCAGTCAGCCGGGAGAATTCCGGCCATGCTCAATTATACCGCCGGGCCATCGACCATTCTCTCCGCCTGCCAGACGGTGAAGGCTCGAATGGTGATTGCCTCGCGGACCTTTGTCGAGAAGGCGGAACTCGAGGCGCCGGTCAAGGTGTTGCAGGAGGCTGGCCTCAAGATCATCTGGCTGGAGGACCTTGCCAGTAAAATCAGCATCTTTGACAAGGCGCTTGGCTATGTGATGCGCAACAAGCCCCTCGCCAGGGTAAAACCCGGCGATCCGGCACTGGTTCTTTTCACCTCGGGTTCGGAGGGGCTACCCAAGGGAGTGGTCCTGTCGCATTCGAACCTGCTTTCCAATTGCAGCCAGATCGAGCAACGCATTGCCTTTGGACCCAAGGACAAGTTGTTCAACGTGCTGCCTGTGTTCCATTCGTTCGGGCTTACCGGTGGAATGGTGCTGCCACTGGTCTTTGGCGTGAAGCTTTATCTCTATCCTTCGCCGCTGCACTACAAGATCATTCCGCAGGCGGTCGCACGAACCAAACCCACATTGCTTTTCGGTACGGACACCTTCCTGACGGGCTATGCACGAACAGCCAAAGACAAGGATTTCGACAGCGTTCGCATGGTGGTGGCGGGTGCGGAAGCAGTAAAGGACGAGACCCGCAAGGTCTGGATGGACCGCTTCAACACGCTCGTTGTTGAAGGCTTTGGCATGACGGAGGCTGCACCCGTCGTTGCTGTCAACACGCCGGAGGAAAACCGCCCCGGCACCGTCGGCAAACCGCTTCCCGGCATGGAATTGCGACTTGAACCGGTGGAGGGCATCACCAATGGCGGGCGCATGTATCTTCGCGGCCCCAATGTCATGATGGGATACATGCTGGCGGACAATCCGGGTGTTATCCAGCCACTGGTTGATGGATGGCACGATTCAGGCGATGTGGTTGAGATCGACGAAGATGGTTTCATTGCCATTCGCGGTCGGGTGAAACGCTTTGCCAAGATTGCCGGCGAGATGGTTTCGCTGGGAGCCGTGGAAATTCTGGCCCAGAAGCTGTGGCCCGAAGAGCATCACGCCGTTGTTGCCGTTCCTGACAAGCGCAAGGGTGAGCGCGTGGTACTGGTGACGACTGCGCCCGGTGCCAATCGCGATGTTCTGCTGGAGGCGAGCCGCAAGGAAGGGCTGACGGAGTTGATGGTGCCTAACTTCATCATCCAGGTTGGCGAAATTCCGGTATTGGGAACCGGCAAGACGGATTATGGCACTGCGCGCAAGGTGGCCTTGTCCAATCTGGGGCTCGACGACGCGGCGTGAACTGCCACTTACCCGGACTGTTGGTTCTGGTTCTCGGCAGACTTCTCAATCTCTGCCGAGACATGCGCCTGCCACGCGCGATAGCCGAACGGCATTCCGGCGAGGTAGAGAAAGGCAAGTCCGCTCAATGTTTCCCATGGCCAGGAAAGCATCATTCCGGCAAAGGCAACGACGACAATCAGCAGCGGCAGCACATATTCGCGCGGCACCCGCTTGCCCATGTCCTTGCCTGAAAAAGTGGGCAGGCTCGAGACCATCAGCAGGCCGATCAGCACGGCGTAGATCGCGGCGAAGGTATCAAGTGATTGGCTGTTTTCAAGTCCCAACTGGAAGAGATAGATGGGTGCCAGCACCGTCATTGCGCCAGCAGGTGCCGGTACTCCGACAAAGAAATTGTTCTGCCATTTGGGGCGGTCGGGCATGTCCAGCATGACGTTGAAGCGGGCAAGCCGCAGGCATGCGCAACTCGCATAGATCAAGGCCGCAATCCAGCCAAAGCTGCGAACACCGTCAAGAAGGGTGAAGTAGAGCAGCATTGCCGGTGCCACCCCGAAATTGACGAAATCGGCCAGGCTGTCCATCTGCGCACCGAAGCGCGATGTGGATTTGAGGAAGCGCGCAACGCGTCCGTCAATGCCGTCGAGAAAGGCAGCCAGAATGATTGCGCCGACTGCGAGGCTTATCTGTTCTTCAACCGCGAAGCGGATGGATGTGAGGCCGGAGCAGATTGCCAGGAGGGTCAGCAGGTTGGGGAAAATCGTGCGCAGCGGAATGTCGCGCAAACGCGGGCTCGCATAGCCGTCAGTGCCATTTTCCTCCTCAGGTTCACCATCCGGGTTAAAGGGGGAAAGGGCGTTTCCATTCGGCTCATGCCACCCTTGTTACCGGTGCGGTTGGCGCATCGTCGTGGCGGGCAAGGATCGTTTCACCGGCAATGGCGGTCTGGCCCAGCGCAACGCAGACCTTTGCCCCTTCGGCAAATACACATCCAGCCGCGAACCGAAGCGAATGAGACCAAAGCGCTCGCCGACAGCCAGCGTGTCTCCTTCGCGCGACCAGCAGACAATGCGGCGCGCCACAAGCCCAGCCACCTGAACAACGCCAACCTTGCCGTGCGGGCCGTCGATCAGAACGGAATTGCGTTCATTCTCCTCGCTTGCCTTGTCGAGCTCTGCATTGAGAAACTTGCCATGCTTGTGGGCAATGGTTTCGATGCGCCCGCGAACCGGCGCGCGGTTCACATGGCAATTGAAGACATTCATGAAAACCGAAACGCGGGTCAGCGGATCAGCGCCCATGCCCAGTTCACGCGGAGGAACGACCTGGCCAATATGCGATACGCGACCGTCGGCTGGCGAAATGACGAAATCATCGCTTACCGGCGATACGCGCTGCGGATCACGAAAGAAATAGGCGCACCATGCAGTCAGCGCGAGACCGACGTAAAACAACGGATCCGAAAACCAGCCAAGCACAACCGCTGCAACGAAGAACATGGCGATGAACGGCCAGCCTTCCTTGTGGATTGGGACAAGCGATTTGCGCAGCGTGGAAAAGATATTGGAAAAGTCCATGGCAGCCTTCCGATTTGTGGCTGCTTGCTAAAGGAATCGCGCCGGGGAAAGGTGGGTTGAGGACTGGAAACAGCAACTGCTGCGCGATCAATATATTACATTTTCTCCATATTGATTTGGCGCAACTCCTTTTCGGCAAGACGGAGGAATGATCAAGATTATTCCAACGGCAGAATACTGATGTTCAACAAGATCTCGACCACGACCATCATGGCTGCAATGGCTGCAGCACTTCTTGCAACAGCTGCTCCGGCAGCGGCAGACGATGACAATGACGGCTATCGCGGCAATGGCCGTCACGGGATGATGGGCTGGGGCCAGAACAGGGGAAATGGTCGCATGATGCGCGGCGAAGGGCAACAGATGGGACGGTTTGCGATCATTGACGCGAATGATGACGGTGTCATCTCGCCCGATGAAGCCGCAGCGCAGCGCGAAAGTGTCTATCTCGCCATGGACAGCGATGATGACGGCTTCCTTACCGAGGAAGAATACATGGCCGTGCGCATGGGCCGGCAGGAGGGCCGCAATGAAGAACGCATGAAAGCGCGCCAGGAGCAGAAGAAGGCCCGTTATGCACCCATGGACACCGACAAGGATGGCAAGGTCTCAAAGGCCGAGTTCATGGCCGCGGGCAAGGCGCGCTATGAAGAGGCTGACACCGACAAGGATGGCGAAGTCACGCCCTGGGAATTCCGCTCGCAACACCGCGGATAATCCTGCCAGCAACAGCAATTGAGGCGGAGACTATTACCGCCTCAATTTGCCGTCTTGCCACGAACGATCACGCCAAGTTCGTCGCTTTCGCGGGCAGCACGCAGCCTTTCCTCGGCCTCGGTTGCCTCGCGCTGGCGGCTCCACATCTCGCCATACAGGCCCTTCTTCTTCAGCAATGCCTTGTGGGTGCCGCGTTCGGCAATTTCACCCGCCTTGAGAACGATGATCTCATCGGCATTGATGACGGTGGAGAGGCGGTGCGCGATGACGAGCGTTGTGCGGTCCTTCGACACCATGTCGAGCGATGACTGGATCTCGCGCTCGGTTTGGGTGTCAAGCGCCGATGTTGCCTCATCAAGGATGAGGATTGGCGGCGCCTTCAACAAGGTGCGGGCAATGGCGACACGCTGCTTTTCCCCGCCGGAGAGTTTCAGCCCGCGCTCGCCGACTTCGCTGGCAAAGCCTTTCGGCAGGCTGCGGATGAAATCGCCGATCTGGGCCATGTCTGCGGCCTTTTCGACCTCGGCTTCCGTCGCGCTGGTGCGGCCATAGGCGATGTTGTAGGCGACCGTGTCGTTGAACAGCACCGTATCCTGCGGCACCATGCCAATGGCTGCGCGCAACGAAGTCTGCGTGACGTCGCGGATGTCCTGACCATCAATCGTTATCCTGCCGCCCGACACGTCGTAGAAGCGGAACAGCAGGCGCGAGATCGTCGACTTGCCAGCTCCCGATGGGCCGACAATGGCCACTGTCTTGCCGGCGGGAACGGTGAATGAAACCTTTTCAGGATCGGGCGGTCCGGATCGTAGCGGAAATCGACGTTCTCGAAGGCGATGGCACCCTTTTCTATCTGCAATGGCCTTGCACCCGGGCTGTCCTTCACTTCTTGCTCGACATCGAGAAGGTCGAACATTGCCTCGATATCCGTGAGGCCCTGCCGGATTTCGCGATAGATGAAGCCGATGAAGTTGAGCGGGATGGAAAGCTGCAGCAGCAGGGCATTGATGAGGACAAAATCGCCAACTGTCTGCTCGCCACGGCTGACGGCCATGGCCGACATGACCATGCAGATGCCGGTACCGATGCCGAGAATCACGGCCTGACCGAAGTTGAGCCAGGCCAGTGAGGTCCATACGCGGGTTGCCGCCTTTTCATATCTTGCCATGGACTGATCGAAGCGATCGGCTTCCCAGCGCTCATTGCCGAAATATTTCACGGTCTCGAAATTCAGCAGTGAATCCACGGCCTTCGAATTGGCCTCGGTGTCGTTGGTGTTCATGTCGCGGCGAATGGAGATGCGCCAGTCGCTGGCACGCACCGAGAACCAGATATAGGCCCAGATCATCACGGCGATGACGACAACATACCAGATATCGAACTGATACCAGATGACCGCCGCCATGAAGGCGAACTCGATGATGGTAGGGCCACCATTGAGAATGGTGAAGCGAACGATTGCCTCAATCCCCTTGGTGCCGCGCTCGATGACACGCGAAAGGCCACCGGTACGCCGCTGGAGATGGTAACGCAGGGACAGCGCATGCATGTGCCGGAAGACGATGGTCGACAATTGGCGAACCGCGTGCTGGCCAACGCTTGCAAACATTGCATCGCGGATCTGGTTGAAGCCGGTCATCGCAACACGGCCAACATTGTAGGCAATTACCAGCATGATCGGGACGACGAGAAATGCCGGCAACCAGCCCGGCGCGGTAGAGGTGCCGGTCAGCGCATCGGTCGACCATTTGTAGAAATACGGAACCAGGACAGTAACGACCTTGGCCAGGACCAGGATGAACATTGCCCACAGCACGCGCGCCTTCAGGTCAGGCCTGTCCCCCGGCCACATATAGGGCCACAGATTGCGGATCGTGCGCCAGGTATCAGACCCCTCGGCACTTACCGTCGGCTGCTTTGCGGTATCGGGTTTGATCTTTTTCAAGGAGATTTTCTGCCACTGGTTTGCGGTGTCACTGAAATGAAAGGCCGCGCAGGTAAGTCAACCATCGCGCGGCCTAGCTGCTGATAACATGGTGCCCATTACGGGCAGGATCAACCCTTGGTCGCTTCTCCGGCCTCGGCACCGGGAACATCAAATACCTGTCCGGGGAAAATCAGGTTCGGATCGGTGATCTGCCCGCGATTGGCCTCATAGATGGTCGTGTAGCGAATGCCCGCGCCAAGCATCCTGCGCGAAACGCGCCAGAGATTGTCACCCTTGCGGATGATGACCGATGCGCCGCTGCGGATCGTTTCCACGGCCGGCTTTTCGGTTGCCGCCACTTCAACGGGTTTGTCTTCCGCTGTCGCTTCTGCCTTGGTTTCCGGTTCGGCCTTGGCTTCAGGTTCGGCCTTTACTTCCGGTTCAGCCTTGGCTTCGACAACAGGCTCGGGCTTTGCTTCCGCTACCTGTTCTGCTGCCGGGGCTTCATGTACCAGCGCCACCTCGGCGCGTGTTGCAACCGTGGCACTGCCGGCTTCAAGCATGTCGGCCCGCACCTTGTGCGTGCCAGTTGTCACTTCCGCATTGGCCTCAAGCAGGAAGTTGCCCGCTTCGCCGACCTTTGCAGCACCAATGAACTTGTCGTCCAGATAGACATTGACGACACGGCCGGGCTCACCGGAGCCTGCAACGAAAATCCGGCCGGATCGACATCGACAGCCTGCACCAGAACAGGCCGGATTTCGGCAACCGGTTCGGCTGGCTTTTGTGGTTCAGCGGTTTTTCCTCGGCCTTGCTCACAGCCGGTGTTTCCGGCTTGGCTTCAACTGCTGGCTCGGCCTTCGCCACCTCCTGGGCAGCTTCCTGCTTTGGCGCTTCCGCCGAAGGCTGCACTACAGGCTCTTCCTTTGCCGTTTCTTCCTTTGCCGTTTCTTCTTTCGCAGTTTCTTCCGTCGCCGGTTCTTTCGCTGCTGTCTCCGCTACAGGTTCGGCTGCGGGTTCGGGCTTTTGCAGCACGCGGCTCGCCTCGCCTTCCTTGGAGACCATGGCCAGCAATTCGCCGCCGGCTTCCGGCACATTCACAATGCCGGTTTCCGATGACATCAACACACTGCCATCGACGCTGGTCGAGCGGATTGTCAACTCATGTGCGCCGGGGGCCAATGGGTTGTCGAGGACAATGGCAAAATCCCCGGCTGCGCTTGCTGTTGTCGAAGCAATGACCGCGCCGTTGGAAATGATCTCCACCTGGCTTGCGGCGGGTGCGGTACCCGCAATCACGGTCGAGCCATCCTTTTCAACGCGCAAGACGTCGAAGCGTGGCTCGGCCACTTCGGCCACAACGGGGGCTTCAGGTTTCGCCTCGACAACTGCCGGCGCTTCGGCCTTTGGTTGTTCCACCTTGGGCGCAACGGTTTGTGGCGTTGCGGACACCAGTTCGACCGGCTTTTCAGACGGCTTCTGGTTATAGACATAGGTGCCTGCTGCACCGGTCACGGCGACGCCCCCTGCGACAACCCAGGACAGGAGTGGATTAGCCTTGAGATATGCCAGTACCATTTCAGAATTCCTTGTGCTGCCGCCTCACTGTGCATGCGGCTTCCCTGCGGCCGCTGGTCGACTGAAAAAATCGCCGCGGTCCCTGTGCTTTTCCACGGTTTATAACGCAATGCGACAAAGAACAATATGGCCTATCGGTGGTCATCCGGCACTGGCTAACGTCAAAGTCCGCTAGAATGCCGCACCGCATCTGCTAAACTCGCGTGAATCGAAAAGACATATCAAGCCCTGCCCGGTCTGCGGGGTCACCCAGCATCAGGAAACCCGAAATGCCAGCAAGTCTTTCAATTTGCGTCTATTGCGGATCTCAACCTGGCAACTGGCCGATATTTGTCGAAGCGGCCAGGAGCCTTGGCACTGCGATGGCGAAATCAGGGATCCGGCTGGTTTACGGGGGCGGTGCCAAGGGCATCATGGGTGCGGTGGCGGATGCCGTGCTTGCAGGTGGCGGAGAGGTCACCGGGATCATCCCGCAATTCCTGATCGAAAAGGATCATCAGGCGATCTGCTGACAAGATTGAGCGAAACCATCATCACAGCCGACATGCATGAGCGCAAACATGCAATGTTCGAGCGCGCCGACGCCTTTGTTGCCCTGCCCGGCGGCATTGGTACACTTGAGGAAATCGTCGAAGTGATGACATGGGCGCAACTTGGCCGTCACACCAAGCCGATCTGCCTGGCCAATGTCGAGGGTTTCTGGAACCCGTTTCTGGAGCTGCTGGGTGAAATGAGCAGCAACGGTTTCATTCACACGGCAGCGAATGTAAAGCCGCTGGTGTTGTCACAAACGGAAGATATTGTTCCCGCGATCATCGCAGCATGGGACCAGCGAGGCACCAGCGCTGGCGAGCCGACGACTATTTCCAAACTATAGGGGCCTGACCCTCGAACGTCCGCGAAACATGCTCCATGAATAGATTGCCAATGCGGTCCAGATCAGGATGAATGCGACCAGTCGCACATGGTCGAACGGCTCGCCGAAGATGAACACTGCGATAGAAAGATCATGGTCAGGGCGATATATTGCATGATGCCGATGGTGGACAGCTTCAACCGTTTGGCGGCATTGGCATAGATGATGAGTGGCACTGCCGTCACCACGCCTGCCAGCATCAACATCATCGTATTGTAGCTGCCGGTGGCAAGGAAATGCCCGGTGCCATTGGTTTCAAGCCAGGCGATATAGCCCAAAGCGGGTATGGAAAGCAGCAAGACCTCAAGGAAAAAACCCTGTGTCGGACCGACTGGAAGCGTCTTCTTGAAGAGTGCATAAAAGCCCCAGCTTACGGTCAGAACCAGTGACACCCATGGCAGGCCACCGGTCTCGACTGTCAGCAAAACCACCGCGGCAGCGGCAAGTGCAATGGCCGCGATCTTCAAACGATCCAGTTTTTCGCCAAGCAGGACAGCACCGAGAAAGATCGAAAACAACGGATTGATGTAATAGCCAAGTGCGGTTTCGAGCGCGCGGCCAACTGCAATTGACCAGACATAAACGCCCCAATTGATGGTGATCAGCGTTGCGGTCAATGCTGCCATTGCCAGGGTGCGCGGCTCGCGAAAGGCGCGCTTGATGTCTGCGGTTCGGCCCATCCACAACAGGATCAAGCCGGATATGGGCACGGACCAGAAGATGCGGTGGGCAACGACCTCGGCGGACGGAATATGCGCAACTGCCTTCATGTAAAGCGGCAGGAAACCCCAGAGAAAATAGACGGTCAGCGCAAGAATGAAGCCTTCACGGCTGTCACCTGTATTGACCGGAGCCGGGTTTGCTGGAATCTGAGATGCGGAGGGATTGCTCATGGCGTCTCAATGCTACGGATTTCGCCAACTTGCCAGCGCAAAATTCTCCGACTGGAATTTACTGGTGACAGTGCGCTGTCAGGAGCGGCATGCTAGACGAATGTGAAACCACCACAGGAAGGCCATGCTGTGATTACCCTTTTTGGAACCGGGCCGATATTCGGCCTGCCACATGCCAGTCCGTTCGCCATCAAGGCGGAAATGCTGCTCAAGATTTCCGGCCTGCCCTACAAGCTCGCCAGGGCAGATATCCGCAAGGCTCCCAAGGGCAAGATACCCTGGATTGACGATAACGGGGTGATCGTACCGGATACAGCCTTCATCAAGAAGCACCTGGAAGATAAACACGGAATTGATTTCTCCGGCGGCTATTCAGCCCATCAACAGGGAGTTGGCCTTGCGGTCGAGCGGCTGATGGAAGACCACGTCTATTGGCTCAATATACATTCGCGCTGGCTGGACGGGGATAATTTCGCGCGCGGGCCGATCCGGTTCTTTGACGATGCACCTGCGGTGATCCGGCCGCTCATTCGAAAGATGGTGCTGCGATCAGTACGCAAGAGTGTTCACGCGCATGGCATTGGACGGCATGATGCGGCAGGCCGGGAATATCTGGGCAGGCTTGCCGTTGACGCTATGGCAAACATCCTCGGCGACAATACCCATATTCTGGGGGCGAAGGTAAGCGGAGCAGATGCCACGACCTATGCGGTTCTGGCGAGCCTCGCCTGCCCATTGTTCGATTCCCCGCACATTGCGCAGGTTCATGCGCACCCCAATCTGGTGGCCTATCTGGAACGCATGACGCGCAGCTATTTTCCTGACCTTGCCACAGCCAGTTCGTAGACATTGCCGTTCTTCATCAGCTTGAAGCGGATGGAATCTACCAGTGCCTGGAAGGATGCGTCGATGATGTTGTCGGAGACCCCGATGGTGGTCCAGCGTTCGCCGCTGTCATCGGCGGATTCAATCAGGACGCGGGTCACGGCTTCAGTGCCACCATTGAGAATGCGAACCTTGTAGTCGACAAGTTCAAGGTCGGCGATGGCCGACTGGTATTTGCCGAGATCCTTGCGCAAGGCGCGGTCGAGCGCGTTGACGGGCCCCGCCCCTTCCGCGACCGACAGGAAGCGCTCGCCATCAACGCTGAGTTTGACCACGGCTTCTGAAACGGTGACCACTTCGCCCACCGCATTGAACCTGCGCTCGACCTGTACGCGGAAGCTCTCGACGGTGAAGAAATCGGGAACCGTGCCAAGCGTCGAACGGGCCAGAATTTCAAAGCTCGCCTCCGCCGCCTCGTAGGCCCAGCCCTGGCTTTCGCGCTCCTTGACGATGGCGACCAGCCGGTCAAGCCGTGGGTCGGACTTGTTGACCTCAATGCCGCGGCGCTCCAGTTCCGCAATGAAATTGGACTTGCCGCCCTGGTCGGAAACCATCACGCGGCGATGATTGCCGACGGTTTCCGGCGGCACATGCTCATAGGTCTGGGGCTCTTTCAGGATGGCGGAAGCATGAATGCCGGCTTTGGTGGCAAAGGCCGACTGGCCTACATATGCCGCCTGGGTATCGGGCGCGCGGTTGATGAGTTCGTCGAATTTGTGCGACAGCCGCGTCAGTTCGCCAAGCGATTGTTGGCTGACACCGGTCTCGAAACGATCTGCCCAGACCGGCTTCAGCGCCAGACTTGCAATCAGCGTGACCAGATTGGCATTGCCGCAGCGCTCGCCAATACCGTTCAATGTTCCCTGTATCTGGCGCACGCCTGCATCAACCGCAGCCAGCGAATTGGCAACAGCCTGGCCGGTATCATCATGGGCATGGATGCCGAGCCTGTCGCCGGGGATGCCGGAGGCAATGACGGCACGAACGATATCGGCCACTTCCTGCGGCTGGGTACCGCCATTGGTGTCACACAGGACGATCCAGCGCGCACCGGCTTCCAGTGCGGTCCTGGCGCATTGCAGCGCATAGGAGGGATTGGCCTTGTAGCCATCGAAGAAATGCTCGCAGTCGATCATCGCCTCGCGTCCGGTCGCAAGCGTCGCCTTCACCGTATCGGCAATGCAGACCAGGTTTTCCTCGTTTGTGGTGCCGAGCGCGACGCGCACATGATAGTCCCAGCTCTTGGCAACAAAGCAGATCGCATCGGTCGCGGACTGGAAAAGGGCTGCCAGTCCCGGATCGTTCGACGCGGAAATGCCCGGACGGCGTGTCATGCCGAAGCCGACAAAGCCTGCCTTCCTGGTGCGCTTGCGCGAAAAGAATTCCGTGTCCGTCGGATTGGCACCGGGATAGCCGCCCTCGACGTAATCGACGCCGATTTCCTCCAGCATCGCTGTCACGGCGATCTTGTCGGCCACCGAAAAATCGATGCCGGGCGTCTGCTGCCCGTCCCGCAGGGTGGTGTCAAACAGATATATGCGTTCGCGTGTCATGCGTCCCGTTCCGTTTCGCCCGGCAAGTCTTTGGTTTGCGTGTCCTCGCGCATGGCGCAACGCGCCATGTCTGCGGGCAACGCGGGAAGTCTGCTGCCCGTCCCGCAGGGTGGTGTCAAACAGATATATGCGTTCGCGTGTCATGCGTCCCGTTCCGTTTCGCCCGGCTTCATCCCAGTATTCATCCCAGTATTCCGGCATACCAGAGCACCGCTAACACAATGCAAACAACGATCACACCCTTGGCAATGAGACCGTAGAAGAGCCATTTCGGCATTTGGGTATTGGGGTTGGGCGCGTTCATTGCTCAGGCCATTCCTGGGTATCGTGATCAGGATGTTGATGGTTTGTTGATTCAATCATCGCGATGCCTCCCGGCAGATCGTTGCGGGTCGTGACAGTTGTCGGTAAACCGTCGAGTAGCGCATGGAACGGGACGCGTGCTTCCACCCCGTCATTGGTTTCGGGAACGATGGCCGACGGATCATCAAGGCTTCCCAGTGTAACGGCGACGCCATCCGATTGCAGGGTGTCGAAAAACAGCGGTGTGCCGCAATTTGCGCAGAACCCGCGTCGCACCGGCTCGGAGGACTGGAACCAGGCCGGTTCACCCCGGGTCATTTTCAGCCCGTTACCCGGAACGAAGGCCAGCGGCATGAAATAGTTGCCTGCTGCCTTCTGGCACATACGGCAATGGCACAGATGCGGGCTCTCGACCTCGCCATCAATATGATAGCGCAATGCGCCGCACTGGCATCCGCCCGAAAGTTTCACCGCCGTCATTGCTCGCTCTCCGGCCATTCTTGGGTATCGTGATCGGGATGCTGCAAGCTTTCCAGCCTGTCAAGGAAGGTGCGGCCTCTATATCGTCCATGGTGACGCGCTGCGGAAGCGCTTCCACCGTCGCACCATGGCCGCTTGCCCTCGATGCCGTAGGCAATGGTCGGCGCGACAGCATCGGGATTGTCGAATGCAACAACGCAGAGCGCCAGCCCGTCCGGCGCGTCATAAGCGAGCGGTGTGCCGCAAGCATGGCAAAAGCCGCGCCTTGCCATGTTTGACGAATTGAAACAGGACGGCGCGCCGCGTGTCCATTCCACCGGGTTTTCACCCGGCCCGACCAGTGCGAGATAGGGCGCTGATGATGCCTTCTGGCACATTCGGCAATGGCATACCGAACTGGTGCCGGGATCACCCTTGACGCGAAATCGCACCGCGCCGCACTGGCATCCGCCTGAAAGGGATTTGCTCATGGCAGGGCCGTCCAGTCTTCCAGTTTCAGTTCCGGCACGCGCGAGAATTCGCGGATATTGTTGGTCACCAGCGTTGCTCCGAGTGCACGAGCATGGGCGGCGATGAACATGTCGACCGGTCCGATCAATTCCCCGGCACGGGTCAAGCCGTCACGAATTGAGGCATATTCAATGCTTGCCGCATCCTCATAGGCAAGCACCGGAAACATTTCCAACACGCCGCTTACCAACTCATGCAAATGCGCAGACCCTCGCTTTTGGGCACCATAACGCAGTTCAGAGGCAACAATTGCGCTGAGCGCAATCTTGTGTTCGCCGATTTTCCTGAGCCTCGTTGCCACCGCACCTTCTGGAAAGCGCAACAGATGCGACACCGCATTTGTATCGAGCATGTAGTCCATTGCTAAATTTCAACATCTTCGAGAGGTGGCTGATCACTGTCAACGTCAGGAAACGGCTCGTTCCAGGGCTCCTGCCTTGCCAGCCATTCGGCGAAGCTTTCCTTCCTCGCGGCAGGCTCGATAATCAGTTTGTCTCCCTCGCGGCGCATGATCGCATCCTTGCCGGGAAGCTCGAATTCGACGGGAATGCGCACGGCCTGGTTACGACCGTTGCGAAACAGTTTCACATGACGTTCATTACCCATGACAAGACCCTCCGAGTTTGGCATATGCCATAACATATGCCTGCATCAGGGCGATGACAAGCCCGCCCCGGTTCAACGCTTGACTTCCCATCTGGTCTTGCGTTCGCCGGTTTCGGGATCCTTGTAGTCCATCAATTGAATGCCTTGTGCGGCCAGTTCGTCACGGATGCGGTCAGCCTCGGCGAAATTCTTTTCGGTGAGGCAGGCGAGGCGTTGGGCAATTGCTGAATCTACCGCTCGTGACAACTCAGCACGAGGTCCAAAGTTTATTTCCGCAAACCTATTTATGCCTGAAATTGCGCTATCTTTCCAAGCACTAAACCCCATGTCATATTCCGACTGCAGCCAAGGAAGCAACCCAAATGCACCCATAGTACCTGCGAGGCTTGGAACACTATCGTCTGAATAATTTTTTTGTTTCGCAACATGTGTCATTTTCTGAATAGCTTCCGGTGTATTCAAATCATCTTCTATTGATTCGAATACGTCAGGAATAATCCTACCAAACATATATATCGGATGAATTTTACCAATCGCCTTCTTCCACGTCCCGTATATTTTCTGCGCCTCCTCCAGCCTGCGCACGCTGAAATCAATTGGCTCACGATAATGCGTCATCAGCATGGCCAGACGCAGCACTTCGCCGGGCCATTTGCGTCCGCCGAATTTCTCCGTTTCAGCAATTCATGGATGGTGACGAAGTTGCCGTCGGACTTCGACATCTTCTTTCCCTCGACCTGCAGGAAACCGTTGTGCATCCAGTAATTGGCCATCACCGCACTGCCATGGGCGCAGCGTGACTGGGCAATCTCGTTTTCGTGGTGCGGGAAGATCAGGTCCAGCCCGCCGCCATGGATGTCGAATACCTCACCCAGATGCGCCTTCGACATGACCGAGCATTCGATATGCCAGCCGGGCCGCCCATGGATATGCACATGCGCGCCTGCCAGTTGAATGCGCCCTCCCAGCCAGTTCGCCAGGGAGAATTCCTTCCACAACACGAAGTCGGCAGGGTTTTTTCTTGTGCGCTTCGACAGCGATGCGGGCACCCGCCTGCTGGTCGTCGAGATTGCGCTTCGACAGCGAGCCATAATCCGGCATGGACGTGACATCGAACAGCGCCCTGCCCTGGATCGACCTTCCGCGAGATAGGCATGCCCCGGTCAAGCAGGTCACGGATCATGGTCACCATGCCGTCGATATGCTCCGGTGGCGCGCGGCTCGGCATTTGGCGCAAAGGCAACCAAGCGCCGCGACATCCTTGTGATACTGGTTGGCGGTTTTTTCCGTCACCTGGCGGATCGCGTCGTTCAGACTCATCTTGCCGGATGAAATATCAGGCCCGAAATCGCGCAGGGCGCGCGCATTGATCTTGTCATCCACGTCCGTGATGTTGCGGACATATTTGACGTGATCCGCGCCATAGCGATGCCGCAGCAGCCGGAACAGCACGTCGAACACAATTGCCGGGCGGGCATTGCCGATATGGGCGAAGTCATAGACCGTTGGGCCGCAGACATACATGCGGACATTGTCCGCATCGATGGGTTCGAAAACCTCCTTGATGCGGGTCAGCGTGTTGTAAATCTTCAATTCGCTCATCGTCTTGCCGTGCCCTGAAGTAAAATGGGTCCGTCCGGCTGGCCGGAACGTTTCATTTTCACAAAGAGGAAATGAACGACCAGACCAGCAGATCGCTAGTCGATAATAATGCAGGGTATGCAGCAGCATTTTTGGCCGAAAAGGTCGTGTTCATGGCTTCGTTATGGCGCAAATACCGGCCTTGCGTCAATCGTGACCGGTAAAGACCGCTCCACATCAGGCACCTTGGGCGTAGCTTTGTAACAACAGCAGCGGGGCTATTTCACCAAAACCGCAACAACTGAGAGATTCTGCCCAAGATTTGCCCAGATTGGTCGTTTTCTGAGCGATTCCCGATGCCAAGCTGTCATAATGGCAAATAACCGCGTCAAACAGGATCGCCCCATGTGCCAAAATCCAACCGGTTTCCGTTCCCGCCACGATGTCGAACGCGAAGCCGCGCTTCGCTGCCGTTATGGCAAGATCGGCATTGCCGCCGTTGCAGCAGCGAAATTGTTGCCCCAACAGCAGGCCGGACAGGCACAGACCCCCAGCCAGTTTGGCTGGATGGCAGAAGCCGCCTCACGCGAAAACTTCACGCAGCAGGGATAAGCTCAATGCTGCCATGACGGCAGCAATGAGAAAATCCAGCACCTGCCAGGAAAGCCGCCTTGCAAAAAGCGGCGCCAGCAGGCGTGCGCCATAGCCAAGGCCAAAGAACCAGGCGAAGGACGCGGCCATCGCGCCGAGCGCAAATGCCATGCGGGTATCGCCTTGATGCGTCGATGAGACGGCACCGATCAGGATGACCGTATCAAGATATACATGCGGATTGAGGAAGGTCAGCGCAAGGCACATGGCGAGGGCCGAACGCAACTGCATGGGCTTGCGCTCGGTGGGCAACAGCGTCTCGGGTTTCAGCGCGCGCTTGAACGAAAGTGCTGCATAGACGGCGAGAAAACCGCCCCGGCAAGCGCCACCACCTTGAGCATTGCCGGATGGCCGGAGACCACTGCCCCCATTCCGGTAACGCCCAGCGCTATCAGCAAGGCGTCAGACAGGCTGCATACAGGCAAAGCCAGAAGATGTGATTGCGGATCAGCCCCATGCGCAGGATAGAAGGCGTTTTGTGCGCCAATCGCAATGATGAGGACGCGCCGAGCAGGAAGCGGAAAGCAATGCCGGAAACAGTGTCATGGTGATCAGAACAGTTTCATCTGGCCATGATCGGCAGGGCGGTCCTGTTTGGCCGGCCGGCTTTCGCGTTCTGGCTCGCGAGCATTGGTCGGCTCGACGGGTTTTTGAATGTCCGCGCCTGAATTCGCCACCTTGTTGACCTTGTCGCTGATCGGAATTGCCTCGAAATAACTGCTTTCCACCGGCTGCATCAGGTCTTCCACATCACGTGGTTCCTGGGTCTTGCAGTCAAGCCAACGCGCGAAATCCTGCGGCTTGATAACAACCGGCATCCGGTCATGAATGGAGAAATGGCGCTGTTGGCCGCAGTCGTGAGGATCGCGCCTGAATCGTTCTGATCCGTCCTTGGACGCCCAGGTTTCCATCAGGCCACCAAAGCAGACAATGCCGCCATGCGTCGGCCTGATCCGTATAGGCCTGACGCGGTGCTTTCCTGTCTGCCGGACGATGCCATTCATAAAAGCCTGACGCGGGGATCAGGGTCCGGCGATGGCGCATGGCATTGCGAAACGAGGGTTTGGTTGCAGCGGTTTCCGAGCGCGCATTGAGCAGGAGCGTGAAATCGGCAGGGTCCTTCACCCAGGATGGCACCAGCCCCCAGCGGACCAGAACCCCTTCCCGCTTGCCGGCTGGTCCGTCCGTTACCATCAGTACCGGCTGCGTCGGCGCTATATTGTAGCGTGGTGGAAAGGCCTCCAGTTCGTCAAGCTCAAGGAGGTCACGCAGCCTCTTGCAGGCTTGCCGTCAATGAAAACCTGCCGCACATATGCGTCAACCCTTGCTGCCACGAAGCCATTCAACCTGGCAAACAACTTAATGATCGGAACGGATCGCGTCCATGACATTTCCCAGAACCGGAGTTTCCGTCGCCCTTTTTCGCGATGAAACGGTCTTGCTGGTCAAGCGCGGCAAGGAACCGTTCAAGGGCTTCTGGTCCTTGCCGGGTGGAAGCCAGGAGCCGGGGGAAACGCTTCTCGAAGCCGCCTTTCGTGAACTTTCGGAAGAGACCGGCTTTCAACCATCAGCGCTTGAGTTTGTCGAGATTTTCGAACCAATCCGCCGCGATGGAAATGGTGGAGTGCTGGCGCATTTCGTCCTTGCGGTTCATGCCGGGCATTCGCCCGACGGCGAGGCTGTCGCGGGCGATGATGCCGTGGCAGCGCAATTTCACCCGATTGAGGCCATTGCCAGTCTCGAAACCACACCGCATTGCGCTGCAATCATCGCTCGATGCCGTGCTGCCTTGAAGCCCGGCTGAAACGGCGAAGCAGGCCCGAGGCCAGTTGATTGGTCACTCTTGCGCCGCAAGCCGGGAACACTATAGTGCTGCAACCAATCGGAAGCTTGAAATGAACCCTGTCGGCAAGATGTCAAAACTGTCCCTGATCGCTATTGCCGCGGCAGTGTCGCTATGTGCAGCGACGTCGAACGCCCATGCCCAGGCTGTCATAAAGGTTGACCCCGCTACCAAGGAAAAACCGGAAGAGGCACCGGCGGATAAGCCCGAAATTCGCAGCCTGCCGCCCGCCTATGACGAAACGATGATGCGGCTTGCCGAAATTCTGGGGGCATTGCATTACCTGCGCGAATTGTGCGGCGCCAAGGAAGGCACGCTCTGGCGCGATGAGATGCAGCAATTGATCGAGAAGGAAGAGCCGGACGAAACGCGGAAGTAGCTCATCTCGCGTTTCAATCGCGGATTTCGCAGCTATCGGGAAATACACCGGGAATGCACCGATACGGCAGCGGAAGCGGCCAACAGATTTCTGCGCCAGGCGACCCATCTGGCCGCCGAAATTCCGGGTCGCTACGGGCAGTGAATTATTTTGCCGACGGCCCCGGTCTGTTAACCAATTTACAAGGATTAATACAAACGCGCGCCAAAAGGTTTATGGAAGTGCTGCTCTGGAAGGCAGTAAGGAAGGCGTGGTCGGGAAATGATTGAATCAGACGAAAGGCAGGAACTGGCGCGGCTGATCCGTGAGAAAAGCAGCTTAGCGGCACGTGACCTGCTGGCGAGCGCACAGGATGAGGGGATCGAGGCGGGGATCGAACCTGAAATCCTTGCCGGCGATTGTTTGTGCCATTGAAGAGCTGGTTGCCCATAGCGGACGGTCATGGTCCGCAAAGCTGGTGGAAAAACTGGTCACCATGGAAAACGAAGGCCGCTTCACCACCATACGAACATTGCAATAGGCGCGCGGCCATTGGCTTGAACGCCATTACCGATTGCATGGCCGTGGGTGCTTCCTGCAAGGTGACGTCTTAGTATCGTGCCATGGAAAATTCCGAGAACCCTCCGCATCTGCCGCCAGATCCAGTTTCATGGTCATGCTTTTTGCTGGCCATCACAATGCTGCTGATGCCGGCATTGACGAACCAGTTGGTGAGAACCGCGCCGGAAACTCCGCCGGCCGCCACAACCGGTGAGGATGCTGCTCCACAAACAGAGCCTGATGACGGTGATACAACCCCACTGCCGGGGCATTCGCTCAGCGAACAGTTTCGGTCCCGCAAGACGGAAGCCGAAATTCCCGAAATCCAGACCGATTTGTCGAAATTGCCATTTCCTGCTCGCAAAATGCGCGAATTGCTGCTGGAAGCCGCGCGAAGTGGTGATATCGAAAAATTGCGACCCTATATCGGCGAGGGCAACGACAAGACCATTCTTTCCTTTGGCGGACTGGAGCAGGACCCGATCGAATTCCTCAAGGATGCATCGGGCGACGGCAAGGGCTATGAAATCCTGGCGATCCTGATCGATCTGCTCGAAACAGGGTTTGTCAGGGTAGAACCGGACAGCGAAAACGAATTGTATGTGTGGCCGTATTTCTTTGCGCTGCCCATCGAAAAAGCTCACCCCTGCGCAAAGCGTCGAGATATCGCGTTCTGACCTATGGCGATTACGAGGAGATGAAGGACTTCGGCGCCTATGTGTTTTACAGGGTGGGAATTACGCCGCAGGGCCGCTGGCGCTTTTTCGTGGCAGGCGATTGAGCCTCGCTATCCCTTGCACTTGCCGGTCAGACGCCTAACTCCGAACTACTGACCCAGCACGTTGAAACTCAAGCCCGGCCAATCCATGAACCATGTTTCCTTTCAGCTCTGACCGACCGCGTTCTGGTGCAGGTATCGGGTGATGATGCGGCGCATTTTCTGCAAGGGCTTGTGACTTGCGATGTCAAGCATCTCGAACCCGGCCAGGCAGCGTTCGGGGCACTGCTGACGCCGCAGGGCAAGGTGCTTTTCGACTTCTTTGTCATTGGTTCGATCGAGGGCTATCTGATCGATATCGCAGCCTCGCTCGAGGAGAAGACTTCATCCGTCGGCTGACCTTCTACAAGCTGCGTGCAAGGTGGAGATCGGCCCGATGGACAAGCGGACTTCGGTTCATGCCGCATGGGGCGGAGATCCCGGTATCGTTGACGGCATTTGTGTGACCGATCCTCGCCTGCCTGCCATGGGGCAGCGACTTTATTGTCGGCACACCCCTGAAGGTGAAACGGGAAGTTATCACGCGCACCGCATCGCGCTTGGCATGCCGCAAGGCGAGCAGGATTATGTCTATGGCGATGTCTTTCCGCATGAAGTGCTGATGGACCAGTTCGGTGGCGTGGATTTTGCCAAGGGCTGCTTATGTTGGCCAGGAGGTGGTGTCGCGCATGCAGCATCGCGGCACGGCGCGGAGCCGGATCATCAAGGTATCGGCCGATGCGCCTTTGCCATCCTTCAGCACCGACATACTTGCCGGTGGCAAAACTGCAGGAACGATGGGCTCGTCACATGGGAAGGCCGGCCTTGCCATGGTGCGGCTCGACCGGGTCGCCAAGGCAATGGCGCAGGGTGAAATGGTGACAGCGGGCAGCCTTGCCATCACTCCTGAACTTCAGAACTGGGTGAAATTCACCTGGCCGCAGCAGGAAGACTGATCCGTGGCGAAGGCGATTGGCGCACGGGCATGGCAGCGAATGCTGTCGGGACGCAGGCTGGACCTGACGGACCCGTCACCGGTTGACGTGGAAATATCAGATGTGCCCATGGGCTTGCCCGGGTCGCGCGCTGGAACGGCCAGACACATGGCGACCACGCCTATATTCGGTGGCGCAACATTCGTGTCTGGTGCTCGATGTCGTCGATGCGATTGCACCGGGTGCATCAACGCCAAAGCGGATGATGGCGTTGCTTCATGATGCACCGGAATTCGTGGTCGGAGACCTGATCTCGCCATTCAAGGCAGTGATTGGTGGTGAATACAAGGCCGCTGGAGCAGAGACTGCTGACGGCTGTGCATTTGCGCTATGGCCTGCCAACCGAAACGCCAGCATTGTGGAAAAGACAATCAAGCGGGCAGACACGATTGCAGCCTTTTTCGAGGCGACCCGTTTGGCCGGATTTAGCGAGACGGAAGCGCGCAGATATTTCGGCAAGCCGGAAGCGTATCATCCGCCCGCATTGCTGATCGAGCCGATGCCGGCGCGCGAGGCGGAAGCTCTCTTCCTTGACGCCTTCAACCGAATGGAACAGGCTCCCGACGCTGGCGCAATGATTACGCGCTGGACCGAGACGTACAGACTGGAACATCATGGCCGCCAGGCTGACTTCATCAAGATCGGATTGAACGCTGCCATCGTCGCGATGATCGGCAATGATCCGTGCATCTTGCGAGTTCCTGGCCAGAGCCGCGAATTTGCCGATGCGCTGCCATGGGGGCCGTTCGATCCGCTGACGCATCGCACCATGGAGATCGGCTTGCGCGGCTGGGTCGAGGAGCAGACAGCGCTGCGCCTTGGCTATATCGAGCAGCTCTACACTTTCGGCGACCGTGGCCGGCAACGCATCGAGGATGATGCCGGACCGCATGTGGTTTCGGTCGGCTATCTGGCACTGACCCGCGTGCAGGCCGACCAGATGCCCGCGATCCGGCTGGCGGGAGCGGAATTTCGCAGCTGGTACCAGTTCCTTCCCTGGGAAGACTGGCGGCAGGGGCGCCCGGCAATGCTCGATGACCTCATCCTGCCTGCGGTCACGCATTGGGCCAGCAAGGCTGGCCGTACCCCCTATGCCAGCCGGGGCATGGCACCGGAAACACGGGTGCGCATTGCTTTTGGACTTGATGGCGCGCCGTGGGACGAGGATTACGCGCTAGACCGCTATGAGCTGATGTATTCAGCCGGGCTGGTGGCGGAGAGCGTGCGCGATGGCCGCTTCGCGCAGATGCAGGTGGAGGGCGCTACCGGCAGCCCGATGGACCATGATCATCGCCGTATTCTTGTGACTGCGATGTCGCGACTCAGAAGCAAGCTGAAATACCGCCCGGTGGTGTTTGAACTGATGGCGGAGGAGTTTTCCCTGACCGAATTGCAGCAGGCGGTGGAAAGCATATTCGGGCGCGAAATCCACAAGCAGAATTTCCGCCGACTGGTGGAAAACGCAGCATTGGTGGAACCGACCGGGGCGACCTCCACCACGACCGGCGGGCGACCGGCGGCGCTTTTCCGCTTCCGCCGCGAAGTGCTGCAGGAGCGCCCTGCCCCGGGATTGAGAGTGGGTAGACGGGGGTAGTGGTCGCGTCAGTGGTCCGTGTCGCAGTGGGTGTGGTCAGCAAGGGTTTCGATGACCGCGCAGTCGGCAACGCTGCCAGCCTCGCATTGCGATATGCGTTGGAGTTCATGTTCGAGGCGCTGCAATCTCGCTATTCTGCCCTGAACGCTGCGAAGGTGCCTGGCCGCAATATTGTGGGCATCGTCGCATGGCTGCTCGCGATGGCGGCTCAGTTCCAGCAATTGCCGGATATCCTCGATGGAAAATCCCAAATCGCGGGAATGGCGAATGAAGGACAGGCGGTTCAGCCCATCGACGGAATACCGCCGTTGATTTCCCGCAGAGCGGTCCTCGATCTCCAGCAATCCCATCTGCTCGTAATAGCGAATGGTTGGCACCTTGACGCCGCAGCGCCTTGACAGTTCGCCAATGGAAAACATGAAAACAGCCCTTGAACCTCTAGTCACTAGAGGGATTATAACGCTTGCCATCACACAGGCAAGGATCATTACCCATGGAAGAAACCCACACAAACGACCCCTCCTGCGACACGGAAGATGCCGCTTGCGGATGCTCCGGCAACCCCGCCTTTGATGGCATGGACAGCAGCTACAAGCGATCTTGTGGGCTGTGATCATCATCAATGCAGCGATGTTCGTGGTGGAATTGCTGGCAGGACGGCTGGCCGGATCGCAGGCGCTGCAAGCCGATGCGCTCGATTTTCTCGGTGATTCGCTAACCTATGGATTGAGCCTGGCCGTCATTGGCATGAGCTTGAAAATCCGCTCAAGTGCTGCATTGCTGAAGGGCTTCTCGCTGCTCGCGATGGGGCTTTGGGTCTTCGGATCGACCCTCTACCAGATTTTCGTTCTCGGTCTGCCGAAAGCAGAAATCATGGGAGCGATCGGATTGCTTGCGCTCGCTGCCAATCTCGCCAGCGTGTTGTTGTTGATGCGCTACAAGGATGGTGACGCCAATGTGCGCTCGGTCTGGCTTTGCTCGCGCAATGATGCGATAGGCAATGTGGCAGTGATGGGGGCAGGCATTGCCGTTTGGCTCAGCCAATCGGCATGGCCAGACCTTGTTGTCGCCATCATCATGGCAGGGCTTTTCCTGCGCTCAGCGCAACTGATCCTGGGCCAGGCATGGCAGGAATACAGCACCGGCCAGGACATGGGTGCGATTTCGAGCCATGGTCACGATCATGGCCATAACAATCCACATGGCCACGGGCACGATCATTCGCACCCGTGAACTGCGCTTGCTAGCCGATCATGATGTCCAGCCTCAGATCCAGCGTCGGGGCAGCCATGGTTATCTTCGAAGTCGAGATATAGTCAACGCCGGTTTCGGCTATGGCCTTGATCGTTTCGAAACGCACATTGCCAGACGCTTCGAGCTTTACCGTGCCGCCGGCTTGGCGGTTGATCGCGACCGCTTCGGCGCGTAATACAACCATGATCTGGCATGATCTGGCATGATCGGGCATGATCGGGCATGATCGGGAATATGAAATCAGCGCCTGCGGCTTGCCAACCGGCAAGGACGGAATGTCCCGGCTCGATCATCCTGCGTCTCATTTCACGCCACAAGGCTTGAGCTTTCATGACAATAATCGATGGCGAAAGTCATGGCCCAGCGCCCAGCCCCGGGATTACGTTTGAAGCAGAGATAAATATCGAGGAATTTGGATGAGCGGCAAAGACAGGAACATGGTGGCTCGGGTTGCGGCATTCAGCGTTGGTAAAGGCGGCAATCCGGCTGGCGTCCTGTTGAGCGATATGCTCCCCGGCGGATGAGATGCAACGCATAGCAGCGGAAGTGGGTTATTCTGAAACCGCCTTTGCTGCACCGATGGGTGGCAAATGGCGCGTTCGTTATTTTGCGCCAGGAACCGAAGTGTATTTTGCGGTCATGCAACCATTGCGCTCGGTTCGGTGTTGGCAAAAAACCATGGTGATGGCATTTACTATCTCATCCTCAATGAAACCGAGATTTCTGTTGAAGGCGCGAGCAAACGTGAGTTTCCCGAGGCCGCCCTGCAGTCACCACCGACCCGCAGCAAAGCAGCATCACAAGCCACCATTGACGAGGTCGCCGCTCTCTTTGGCTATGGCGTTGGAGACCTCGACAACGCCATCCCCCCCGCGCACATTCATGGAGGCGGTGATCATTTCTGCCTAGTCCTGAAAACCCGTGATGCGCTCGCCCGGCTGGAATACGATCTGGCTGCGGGAAAGGCACTGATGGACCGGGAGAAATGGGTGACAATCCTGCTGGCTTGGCGCGAAACAGATCGCTGCTTCCATGTGCGCAACGCCTTTGCCTCAGGTGGTGTTTACGAGACCCGGCAACGGGCGCTGCTGCTGCAGCCTTTGGCGGATATCTGCGTGACATTCACTGGCCGCATGGCGGATCGATCACGATATTGCAGGGCGAGGACATGGGTTTTCCCTCCCTGCTGAACGTTCAAATTCCCCCGGAAGCGGGAAGTTCCATCAGGATATCGGGGCAGACGCGGGAAATTGAACAGGACTGACAGTTACACGGCACAGCGCTAGCCGATCATGATGTCAGCCCCAGATCCAGCGTCGGGGCAGCCATGGTTATCTTCGAGGTCGAGATATAGTCGACGCCGGTTTCGGCTATGGCCTTGATCTTTTCGAAACGCACATTGCCAGAGGCTTCGAGCTTTACCGTCCGCCGGCTTGGCGGTTGATCGCGACTGCTTCTGCCAGCATTTCCGGGCCCATATTGTCGAAGCACCACATCGGGTGAGGCCTTCAGCGCTTCGCGGAATTGCGCCAGCGTATCGACTTCCACCTCCGCAGCGACGAGATGGCCTGCCCAGTTGCGGGCGCGGGTAATCGCCTCGCCGACACCACCGCAAACGGCAATATGGTTGTCCTTGATGAGGGTTGCATCATCGAGGCCGAAGCGATGGTTGGAGCCGCCGCCGCATTTGACAGCATATTTGTCAAAGGCACGGTGGCCAGGAATGGTCTTGCGGGTGTCGCAGACTTTCGCCTGCGTATGCGCGATCAAGGTCACGAAACGTGCGGTGTAGCTCGCAATTCCCGACATGCGCATGAGATAGTTGAGCGCAACACGCTCCGCCGCCAGGATTGCGCGCGCATTGCCGGTAATCTGCGCAACCTTGCGGCCCCGCCTTGATGCGATCCCCATCGGCATTCTTCATCACGAATTTCACTGACGGATCGATGGCGCGAAAGGCGGCTTGCGCCAGTTCCATGCCACAAAGCACACCGTCCTCGCGGGTTGCGAGAACCGCCTTTGCCGTGGCGTCGGGTGCAATCGTGGCGTTGGAGGTGATGTCACCGGCGCGACCAAGGTCTTCGAGCAATGCGGCGCGAACCGCCTCTTCGATCAGGATCGAGTGCGGCGGATGTGCCATCGGCGTCTTGCTGCTCATGCGACTTCGCGTCCGGTTGCTTCAGCGCTGATCTCGCGCGCCTCGTCCAGCGTCATGAAAGTGCGATGCTTCCATTGCTCGCGCTCATTGGGAAAATCATCGCGGAAATGCCCGCCGCGGCTTTCCTCGCTTCAAACCTGCGGCTGCCACCAATCTTGCGGTCGCCAGCGTATTGGCAAAACGCGGCGAGCGGTTGGCGCGCGTTCGAGTTCGTCGATCTCGGCGAGTGCCTGGCGCATTCCCTCGCCATTGCCCGGATGACACCGACCTTGGTGCTCATCGGGTGGCGAAGCCGCGTCATGGCGGCGGTATCACCGTGCCTTCCACTTCCTCGCGTTCACCAGAGCGGTCGATCCACGGATTTGTCTTGGGGTTCGGCATCAGCCCGCCAATGTCATTGGCAATGCGGCCGGAAAACACCACTGCCTCCAAGTGAATTGGATGCGAGGCGATTGGCACCATGGGCACCCGTCGAAGTGACCTCGCCGCAGGCCCACAGGCCATCCAGCGACGAGCGCCCGTCAGCATCGGTGAGGATGCCGCCCATATGGTAATGCGCTGCCGGAACCACCGGGATCAGGTCCTTTGCGGATCGATGCCTGCTTCCTGGCAATAGCCAAAGACGGTCAGGAACTCGTCGGCAAAATGGCTGCCGACTGCGGTGCGGCAATCGAGAATGCGCCCCGGCCGGCCATGACTTCACGGAAGATGCCACGGGCAACAATGTCACGCGGGGCGAGTTCACCGGCGGGGTCGATCTTCAGCATGAAGCGCTCGCCAGCACTGTTGAGCAATGTGCAGCCTTCACCGCGCAGTGCTTCGGTCGCCAGTGGCGCAGGGTCCTTGCCGACATTGATCGCGGTTGGATGGAACTGGACAAATTCAGGGTCGCCGATCACCGCGCCTGCGCGGGCTGCCATTCCGCAACCGCCGCCGCGCGCTTCCGCCGGATTGGTAGTGATCTCGTAGAGATGTCCGATGCCGCCAGCCGCCATGACAACGGCGCGGGCAGGAAACTGGATGCGCCGTGGCGACTTGCCACCATCGGGCCTCGCGATGATGCCGGATACGAAACGGCCTGCAGATTACCCAGCTCTTCCGCCACATAGCCTTCCATCAGGCGGATCGACGGTGTCTTGCGAACCGCAGCGACCAGCGCTTCCATGATGGCGCGGCCGGCCATGTCGCCCTTGACGCGCACGACGCGGTGCTCGGAATGCGCGGCCTCGCGCGAAGTCTGGAGCCTGCCCTCAAGGTCACGGTCGAACAGCACGCCAAATTCGAGCAGGTCGTGCACGCGGGCTGCGGCCTCCGAAACCATCAGCCGCGCAATCTTTTCATCCACGATGCCGGCACCTGCAGCCAATGTATCGGCAAGGTGCTTCTCGATGGTGTCGCCTTCGGAAACCGCAGCGGCAATACCGGCTTGCGCCGCGCCGAGGAAGCACCCTTGCCGATAGGGGCAGCCGCCAGCACCGTAACCGGGCGCGGCGCAAGCTTCAGCGCACAGAAAAGGCCTGCCAGCCCGCCACCGACAATGCCACATCGTCAATGCCGGTCCATGACTGCGGGCGGGGAAAAGATCAGGTTGGTTGGAAGACATTCAATTCGCTTTCAAGTTCACCATGCGCTCAACCGCCTGGCGGGCCTTGGCGGCCATCAGCGGATCAACCAGCACCTCTTCGCGCATATAGACAAGGCTTTCGAGGATCTTTGGCGAAGATAATGCGTTTCATGTGCGGGCACAGATTGCATGGCTTGATGAACTCGACGCCCTTGGCCTGTTTCTCGATGTTGGAAGCCATCGAGCATTCAGTCACCAGCAGCACCTTGGCACCTGCCTTGCGCGACTTGGCATATTCGATCATCCCCGCTGTCGAACCCGTATAATCGGCAACCGCAACAACGGAAGGCGGACATTCGGGATGGGCGATGATCTGGATTGCCGGATCGTTTTCCTTGTAGGCAAGCAGTTCCTCGGCAGTGAAGCGCTCATGCACCTCACAATGGCCCTTCCAGGTCAGGATCTTCTTCTTCGTGAGTTTGGCGACATTCTGCGCCAGAAACTCATCCGGGATCAGCAGAACCGTGTCGGATGCAAAGCTTTCCACCACGCGCACCGCATTGGACGAGGTGCAGCAAATGTCGCTCTCCGCCTTCACGTCGGCAAGTGTTGACATAGGTAACAATCGGCACGCCGGGATGGGCTTCGCGCAACAGCCGCACGTCAGCGCCGGTGATCGATTCTGCGAGCGAGCAGCCAGCGCGCATGTCGGGGATCAACACGGTCTTTTCGGATTGAGCAGTTTCGGAGTCTCGGCCATGAAGTACACCGCCCGCACTGGACGATGATTTCCTCGTCGACCATGGTCGCCTCACGCGCAAGCTGCAGCAGGTCGCCCTTGATGTCGGCAACGCAATGGTAGATTTCCGGCGTCTGGTAATTATGCGCCAGAATGACCGCGTTGCGCTCCTTCTTGATCATTTGATCACCAGACATAGGGCGCATGGACCGGCCATTCGATGGCAGGGATATGGTGCTTGACCAGCTCGTAAAGCGGCGCGGTATCGCGGGCGATCTCATCTGTATAGGTGAGGTCCGGCATGTCGATCACGCCAAATTTTTCCGCTGCGCTCACGGTCTTCCCGGAGCGGATTGCGGATTTGCTGGTTTCACCTGATACGGTCATGGCACTTCCCTCGTTATACTCAAATTGAGTAAAGGGTGGAACAAAAATATGCCCGCTGAAAAGCGAACGAGTTAACTTATGCTCAAACTTGAGCACAATCAAGAGGCAAGAATGCACCATATGAGGATGGTACTTGTCATGCCCATGAAACACATTTTCAGTAGATTCGGAAAAAACAGAAAGGATTAATAATGAAGTCACTGGTTCTCATGGCAACCTTTTCGCTGCCACAACAGCACAAGCACAAACCTATACCGTGAGCGTACCTGCTACAATGGCTTCCGCTGGAAAGTGGAATGTCGTCAACACCCATACAAGGTGGAAAGAAGAATGCGCTTTCCGACTTTATCCAGTTATTCGAAATGCCAACGCTACACATGGCAAGGTACGCAGCCGCAACGGTGTCAAGGTACGCCTTACGGGAAAGGTGCTTGTCGGATCAATCGAACAGAAATGCGTTGGCCGGGTTATTGATGGCGTAGCGGTTGAATATCTGCCAGACCCTGGGTTCAAGGGTAAGGATACTATCACCTATGTCGTTGATTTCAGAGACAAGGTGACAAGCCAGTGCCGCGCAAGATCGTCGTGACCGTTCGCTGAATTGCAAAATCTGCATTTCTATTGCCAGGAACAACGCCGCGGGCGGGAACCGCAACTCCCGCCTCGGCAGACATTGTCGCCGCCAATGCATACCAGTGTGCCAAAGCTTGTCTTCGCTGTAGCTCGCTCATTGTTTCCCAGCGTACCTGATGGCCATATCGAGCGCGAATACCGCTCGGCATCCGGTCGCGTGGCATTGCTGGTAGTGGGTTTCAATGTGGTTGGGTCCTTCCTTGACAGAGTCGTGCGTGAAGTCCCGCGTTTTCTGTTTCCGGCTGGGCAACCCGCTCGCACTTGCCGTTTTCTCCTCTGTAACCCGGCCTGCAGCTTATAGGGCAAACGCGCGCCTTGTCAGTCTTCATGCGCTCAAGCAAAGAAGATTCGCTCGAGTGACGCCAATTCGATACCGGCAGCCTCAGCATAGCGTTTGAGGGCACTCCTGCTTTTGGCACCCCATTTGCCATCCTCAACGCCAGCGCTGCAACCGAGCCGGTTCATTTCAGATTGCAGGCCACGAGCAAGTTCCGCTGCCCCGTCAGGCCAGGCTCTTCCAGAGCAGCATTTGCATTGTCCGCAGAGCGCATCGCGCGCATCAGACGCCCGCTTTCCAATGAAGCCACCAGCTGTTCTGTTTGAGTACCGGCAACCAGATCCTTTTCGGCCAAACGAGTCCAGCCTCGATTGTGCTATGAAACAAAAGGCTCCTTTGGGAAACGGTCCAGATATTCCTGAAAGAGTTTTACGTCTGGCCCAGGAGATCGCTTTCCAGAAAGCCAGTTATCAGCAACGCCTTGGGCTTGGCGGGCGTTTCGAGTGCGCTGGTCGCGCGCATCCGCAACCGGATTGAAATGAATCCGGCTCCAATCAGGGAGGAATTACCCCATGGCACTTGCGCGCCCTTGGTCACATCGACCACTTCCTGACGTACAATCCGCATGATGCTTTCGATATCCCGAGAATTCGGCTGGGAAATATTGCGAATGAGCGCAGTCGTGAACAGGCTGTTTACCTGTATCCCCATCAAGGGCAACGTTTCCGGGCTCAGTGGAAAACCCGATATAGGTTCCAACACCGCTATCCATGCGGGCCAAACCATCGGCCACCGCTGCGGGTCGAAGAGAAGGACCGCGCCAAACGGCGGGCCAGCGGATTGTACGACATGCATCCAGCAGAACGATGGAAGTCCCTGTCGCTACGCTCCGGCTATCCGGAGAATGAAATCCGGATTTTGTCGTCTGAAACTGGAGATCGACTTCATCTTTCAAAGTCGCATCAACAGGAACCAGATAATTGCCGCCGCAGCCTGAAGACCATGGCCGGCATAGTAGAACGGGGCAACGTCAGCACCCTGCAGCTTGCACGAGCAAATTCAGCGATCAGCGTTCTGGTCATTCTCGCTGTCCATGTCCATTCCGGACAGAACCTCGAAACCCAGCTTTTGCAACTCTCCAGCCATTGCAGTTGCATCATTGGCCGGATTGCGAAGAGTGGAAGTATGCTGATAGGCCCCGTTCCCGATAACAAGTGCCACTCTCTTGCCAATGGCCCCGTCCTGCCGCGAACCCGCTACCGAAAGGAACCGTTACAAATATCATGACAAGTGCAGTGACGAGCGGCCAGACAGATGAAAGAGGCGTGACCATCTGGTTTTTCCCCACAAATCATAACTGTCCGAAGTCTGAACAACTTGTTTGGTAATTTCAATACAGGAACGCAGCCCGCCTTGCGAGTTGTGACAGATCTCACACTTTCTCAACTGCACTCCCTTCCTCCTCTACCGCATTGCGGGCCAGAAGCGCTGATAGAACCGGCCGATGACGAGGGCGAAGGCCAAGGCCGATAAAGGACAGAGCCCGCAACACGCCTTCGAGTTCGGAAAGATCGAGCAGGAAGACCTTCAACACCGTCAGGCCGATCAAGTGCCGAGGCAAAGCGCACGGGCCTTGAGCGGAAAAACCCGCCGAGCGCCAGCACCCCAGCCCCCATCAGCAGCCAGGCGGCAGAATAGGTCCAGAATTCCGCGTCCGAGGTCGTCCGCCAAAATGCCAGATCGTCGCCCTTGAAGGCATGGCGCACCGAGAGCGAGACGAAGGTAAATAGCAGCAGTCCTGCCAGTGCCGCGAAAGAAAGCGTGAACGCGCGGGCACACCGGTCGCGCATAGAGTGCCACGGCAACGCTGGCAAGGCTTGTCATGAGATAGGCAGGCAGCAGCAGGTTGAAGAAAGGGCCGCGCGCCAACCGATCCGTCGTCGAAGAACGGATTGCGCAGCAACAGCAGTCCGAAGGCAATCAGCATGCGCTGATCGCACCGGCAGCAAGCGAAGCAAGGCTGTAGATGCTGGCGGAGGTTCGCTGTGCCGCGCGCTGCAGCCCTGCCGAGAAGGCAAGCGCAGCCAGCGACTGCGTTGCCACTTCGGCCAGTCCCATGCCGTTTTGTTGCGATGGTGCCATCATTGAGCCAGTGGCGGATTTCGAGGCTGGTGAAAAGCGCAAGCGCTGCAAGACCGATGGCCGTCGCGATTGCTGCCTCGAATTCGCGACCATGCCTGCGGATGATTTCACCCGCCGCAATCAGGGCTGCCGCTGGCAGTCCGACAAGCAGGATCAGCTTGTTGAAGAATGGAAGTTTGCCGATCACCTCGCCGGGGAACGGAACACTGGCGTAAAGCGCGATACCGGCCAAAACGCCAGAGGCAATCGCCAGCCATGAGACCGGCAGAGGGCGCTGCGTGTATATCCAGGCGATACCAAGCGCGGTCAAACTGAAGGCAACCGGCATCAGCCCGGCATCCAGCGACACGGCCAGGGCGAATGAAAGGAGAGCCACGCTGGTGACGGCAAAGGCTGCAGGTGCAGGTGCCTTCAGGTCCTCGGGATCGAGCCGTGTGAAGCGCTCGACGAGACCAGCAAAGGCAAAGGCCAGTACGAGGCTCGCCGCGCCAAAGCCCAGACTGGTTTCAAGGGTGCGGTGCGCATATAGCTGAGGACCATTGCGAAAAGACGAGAACACTGGCTGCGGATGCCAGTTGGCCCCCAGACCGCCTGGCCAGCGCACCATAGCGCCAACTGCACCGTAAAGAAGGACAGCACGGGCGGCGTCGCTATGAGCGCTCCTCGCGGACATAGGCAAGAATGTCGGGAGGTACCAGACCGACGCGGATGTCTTCAGCGGTTGGTACGCCGCTGGAAGTTGAGTTCAGCTTCAGCGCTGCAACGGCAAACAGCGACACCGCCACTGCGGCGAATGCAACCGGTGAAAGTGCCGGCCAGACTGCGGAAGCGGCAGCAATCACCAGCGACACGCAAAGGGCAGTCGCGATCAGCGGCAATTGCGCGTTGACGCCGATCTGGAAGATGACGGCGGCTGCAGCGCTGAAAACGCGATAAGGCCCGGCAAGTCGCGTGGCCTTGCCTGAGCGGGATTTGGACGGTCGAGCTTGTCCCGGGCGAAGGCAAGCGTAAACATGACGGCAAGCCCCGCCGACAGGAGGAAACCGGCGATGCCGCCATAAACCGCCGATACCCGACGCCAGCACAGTCCAGCCGACGCCGCCTGCAACGCCGCAATATGCCAACCACAGCCAGCCACGGATGCGCGCAATGGCCAGAATGCTGCCGGTGACGACGAGTACATGGATCGCGAGCCAGCGCATTGGGTTCCTGTATTTGAAACCAGCAGCGGCGTAGCATAGGAACCAACGACGCCAAGGGCCGCCAGTTTCGGGCCGTGAATGGACGAGAGCACGAGGCTTGCAAGGCCTGCAACCGTCAGCAAGACAAAAGCGGCGGCTGGCCCGATGAAGCCGTAAAGCGCATAGGCTGCATAGATCGTGGCAAAGGCGGCAACAGCACCAGCGCCTGTCAGGATGCCTGGAATATCGGCATTGGGAATGGCCGGAATGGAAAATTCGCGGTCCCTTCTGCGCAGCCATTCACCTCCGGCAAAGAGCGCTGCGGAGAACAATGCGGCGAGTGCAATGCGCGCAGCGGGGCCCAGAAGCCCGGCCTCGATGGTGTAGCGCACGAGGAAGATCGCGCCGAGCGCCACAGCCAGACCACCCAGCAGCACGCTCCACTTGGCCCCCACCAGGGTTTCAATATCGGCAAGCGAACGCTTGGGGCGCGGTGGAGTTTGGGCTGCATCAGCAGCGGGTGCCGCAGAAACCGGGGGAACGGCGGTTGGCTTTGCTAGTGCGGCAGCGTCTGCGTCATCCTTCACAGGCTCACTCAGTTTTGGCGCAGGCGCCGAGGCCTGCGCAGAAGTCGCCGGTTTTTCCTGCCCGCGCCTGGGCCCAGGCTCTGGCACGCCGCTTTGCAAGCCGTGGATCATGTCGCGCAGCGCCGCAATTTCCCCCTTGAGGGAACGCAGTTCCTGCCCTTGCTCGGAAAGCCGGGTCCTCTGGGTCCATGCCATGACAATCGCGATGACAGGGCTGGCGAGAAAGGCCAGTCCGAGCAAAACCAACAAGGCTTCCATTTGTGCGATCCCCCGCCAGAATTCCATGCTTCAGGCCATCATGCCACACGGCCCGATCCGACGCGTGACAGCCTGGCTGGCTATTGAATAGCACGGAATTGGCGGGTATTGGAATCCATCGGCAACTGTGCCGGGATGCGCGGAATATCGGCGCATCGCCCCCTGCACCGACGGAGTTCGCATGACCCAGTCACAGACCAAGACGACGACACCGCGCACGCTTCCCGTCATGCTGGTGATATGCGGCTGCCTGATCGCGATGCTGACCTTCGGGCCGCGCTCAACCATGGGCTTTTTCCAGGATCCGATGCTCGCCATGCGCGGATGGGACCGCACGACCTTTGGCCTTGCCATGGCGATCCAGAACATCATCTGGGGCATCGGCCAGCCGTTTTTCGGCGCTGTATCTGATCGCTACGGCACCTGGCGGGTATTGGCACTGTCGGGCATCTTCTATTTCAGCGGCCTCTACATTATGTCGATTGCCGAGAGCGCGACCATGCTGCACCTTTCAGGCGGCGTGCTGATCGGGCTCGGCATTGCAGCCGGCTCCTTCTCCATCGTCATGGCAGCCTTTGCGCGCAACGTTCCACCGGAAATGCGCACCATTGTCTTTGGCATAGGCACCGCGGCTGGCTCCGCCGGCATGGCGTTTTTCGCGCCGCTTTCGGTTGCGATGATCGCCAATCTCGGCTGGCAGGACAGCATGGTCTGGATGAGCCTGATGATGCTTGCGATCCCGGTGCTTGCGATCCCGTTCATCAAGGGATCGAAGGGCGGCAAGGCAACCGTGCAGGAGATGGAACAGACCTTCGGCGAAGCGCTGAAGGAGGCACTTGGCCACCAAAGCTATGTGCTGCTCGTGGCGGGTTTCTTTGTTTGCGGCTTCCAGGTCGCCTTCATCACCGTGCATTTTCCGCCGTATCTCAACGAGATCGGCATCGAGGCAAAATATGCCGGCATTGCGCTGATGCTGATCGGGCTGTTCAACATCGTCGGCTCGATTGCGTCAGGCTTTATCGGCCAGCGCTATTCGAAGCCGATCTTCCTGTCGCTGATCTACATCGGGCGCTCGATAGCGGTCACTGCCTTCTTGCTGTTGCCGCAATCGCCGACCAGCGTCGTCATCTTCGCTTGCGTGATGGGACTGTTGTGGCTGTCAACGGTCGCGCCAACCAATTCGCTGGTGGCGGGCATGTTTGGCACGCGCTATCTCGGCATGCTGGGCGGCGTGGTATTCCTGTCGCACCAGGTCGGTTCGTTTCTCGGCGTTTGGCTTGGCGGCTACCTTTTCGACCTCTACGGCACCTACAATCCGGTATGGTGGCTGGGCGTTGGCCTCGGCATTTTCGCGGCAATCGTGCACTGGCCGATCAAGGAAGCAGCCGTCGTGCGCGGCCCGCTGGCGGCTGGGGAGTGAGTGAGGGGCGCTCAGGCAAATTCGCGTTCATTCCTTTGCAGCTCAACCGAATTTTCGATACCCCCACCAGCCGATTGCGGCAACCGCAACCAGCAGATGCCAATGACGGCCATTGCGCCCGCCCTGTTCTTTGGCGGTAGCTCATGGCGGTCCTTTGCCAGTGCCGCCGAAATTCGGCCAACAATGAAGCGGGTACAAGGCGCACCGCCAAGTATTCCCGGTGGTACGATCAGCAAGTCATCAAGATAGCCAATCACCGGAATGAAGTCTGGATGAGATCGATGGGGCTCAGCGCATAGGCAACAACTGCCACAGATACAGCCTTGGCAAGCAGCCCTGGTGTTCGCCTGTCACAGGCAGCGATATAGCGCAACGATATCGAGCTTGATCCTTCGCGCCCAATCGCTGATCTTTTTCCCGGATTTCAATGGCGGCGGCTTCCTGTCATCCCTTGCTGCCCAGCGGAAAAATCGGCGCAGGTCTCGGTCCCATGGGCGATCAGCTTGCCATCAAGGGTTTCCAGTGTCCCGCTTCACTCGTCGCGATGGTGCAGCCGGAAATGGATGACCCTCGCAAACGACCAGGCCGCTATTGTCGAATAGCGGGCGAACCAGGTTCTGTGAACTCGACGGTCGTATAGGCCGTGCCGGCGGGGCGGCATGGTGTGGACACAACAGCCAAGGGCCGAATCCGAGGTTGTCGCCGCCCAGCCGCCATGCACCGTCCCCAACGGATTGTAGTGATCAAACAGTGGCGTGCCGCGAAGACCGCCCTTCCCTTTTCGGCCTCTGTCAGGGTCATGTTCATGGTTCTGGCAATTGGCGGGGTGGCAATTCGCCTGCGATCGTCTTTTCAAAAGCTCGATGCCCGAATGTACGCACACATAGTCGAGCGGGATGGTGCCGACTTTGCGTTCCCTGCGGGAATGCGTTGGTTTCATCTGCCAAGATCAGTCTCCGTCATGGCGAGGTTGTCGTCGTATTGGGGCGGATTTGGCAGTTCGCGCAGGACTGCCTTGAGAAAACGGCGCGCTCGTCCGGCAGGCGAATTGCGCGCGGGCCAACCCATTTCTCTGCCCAGAAAGTAAGTCAATGAAAAGCCATCCGCAATGGAAGAGCACCAGCGAGTTTGGCCAGATCAGCTTGATCAACGGAGGTGGGCGCCAGAAATGACAACCAAGGCAAGCAATTTAAGGTGCCAGTTGCCGCCAGCATCGGCGCTGACTGCCTTTCCGGTTCTGGGAGAGACATAGACAAGATTGTCCTGTGTTCCTGTCGCTGCGCACCGCGTCAGGTCGAGGCCAAAACCGAGCTCGTCCAGCAGGGGCAAGCTCGAAACGGATCCCATCAGCCTTGCCGCAATTTCAGCCTCGCCAAGATTCTCCCAGTACGATCAGCGCCGCCTGATACAGGCGCGAATGCGGGTCACGCTCGGGCAACAGGCGCAAATGCGAGGCAATGGTTTGAACGCCATAAAAGGCCGAGCTCGTCTCCATCAGCCTTGCTGCGCGCTGCGTGTCAGCTTCAAGCGTAAAATTTCCGAGATGGTCTTCGAGACGGGCGCGCCGAACAAGCTGAACCGAATTTCCGGCTGCAGTACAGGCGCCATCCGCGAAGGGCGCGCACCGCGCAAGACCAAGATGGCGACCACGCGCAGGCGTCATCACCTCGACTATGGCGCTGGTCTCGCCATGGCGACGCACGCCGCCAGAATCACGCCTTCGTCACTGCACTCATGGCGCAAGCGTCGGCTTATCGGCGCGGGAATTCAAGCCCCATTTCACGGTATCGTACCGGATCATCGCCCAGTTCTCGCGAACCTTGACGAACAGGAACAGGTGAACCTTCTGTCAACACCTCCCGCGAGGATTCCCCTTCCCGGGTCATTGAGATCGCCTTGATCGTCGCGCCAGACTTGCCGATGACGATCTTCTTCTGGCTGTCGCGCTCGACAAAGATCACCTGTTCGATCTTGACCGAACCATCCGGATTCTCCGTCCATGCCTCTGTTTCGACATGGCTGGCATAGGGCAGTTCCTCATGGAGCCGAAGGAAGAGCTTTTCTTGGGTGATTTCGGCTGCTAAGCTGGCGCATCGGCAAGTCCGAAATCTCGTCATCGGGATAAAGCCAGGGCGAGAGCGGCAAATTGGCAGCAAGCCAGCCACTCAGCGTGTCACAGCCGTCGCCATTGAGAGCAGAGATCATGAATGTCTGCTCGAACTTCGCCAGCTCATTGGCCGCGGCGGCCATTTCCAGCAGGCTGTCACGGCGCACGGAATCGATCTTGTTGATGACCAGTGCCTTGCGATGCGGGATCCCGTCCAAGGGCTTGCGAGAATGTCCTTGACGTCATCACTGAGGCCACGACTCGCATCAACGAGATAGAGCACCAGATCAGCGTCCTTGGCACCACCCATGCGGTCGTAACCATGGCTTCGTCAAGCGGCGGCGCGGACGGAAAGATGCCGGGCGTGTCGACGAAAATGATCTGGCTTGCGTCGCGCGTGGCAATGCCGCGAATGATGGCCCGGGTCGTCTGCACCTTGTGCGTGATGGAAACCTTGGCGCCGACCAACTGGTTCATCAGCGTTGATTTGCCCAGCGATTTGAGGCACCAATCAACGCGACAAGATCCGGCGCGGGTATCAGGGCTACCAGAGCTGGTATCGGCTCCGATTTCAGATTGCGAGGTCAAGCTTCGTCCTTTTCTTCCTGCCATACGCCTTCGCGCACCAGCATTACACGGGCGGCATCCTGTTCTGCGGCGCGTTTTGAACGACCGTTGCCAGTGGCAGCCTGTTTGCCCTGTGCGGAAACCGACACTGTGAAGACAGGATCATGATCGGGACCCGGAGCGCTCCTTTCATGTATTCTGAGGTTCCAAGCCGGTGCTGGGCCCCATTCCTGAAGTTCCGTTTTCGAGTCGCGCCTTGCGGCATGTTCGATATGCAGGCGATCCGACCAGAAACGGTGAATGAAGGCGGAGGCCGCTTCCAGCCCGCCATCGAGATAGATCGAGGCAATCAGCGCCTCCAGAACATCGGCGCGAACGCTTTGCATCCGCGTGCCTGTCAGTTCCTTGAGATCGCCACCGGTGCGGATAATTCGTGCGGCCGCAATTCGTCGGCGATTTCGGCGATGCCCTTCCAGCGCATTGAGGCGAAGTGACAACTCGCCCTCGTCAGCACTGGAAGCGACCGGTGCAACAGGTCTGCAATGGTCAGGCCGAGCACCCTGTCTCCCAGGAATTCCAGGCGCTCATGGTGGAACTTGTCATCGATTTCTTGCGCACGCTGGCATGGGTCAGCGCCCGTTCCAGGATCAGCGCGGGTCGGTAAAATCCGTATCGAGCCGCTTTTCAAGGTTGCCGAAGCGCTTCTTGCCGCGCTCCTTGCTGGTTACGGATATTTTGCGCCACCTCCCGCGCGCCCCTTCGGTTTCAAAGTCCCTTGAACGAGCGGCTTGTTGCGCATGTCCGAAGGCCAGCGCCAGAAGGCAAGCGGATAGGCCTTGTTGTCAACCGAGGAAGAAGATCGCACGAGCCGGACCCACCAGGTTTCAAAGGCACAAAGCCCACATCGGCTTTCGGCTATCGAGTGAATTGTCGCGATTGTCTACGCCCATCATGAAATAGTGACCCAGGCCGGCACTTCAGACACCCACCTGGTATCTCCTTCCCCACGGGGATTGAGATCGAAGGTATCCAGAAAACGCCATTGGGCAGGGTTTCGAGATATTGCGGCACAGGCGCGCCGCGCCATGTTCCGGCACCCAATCGGCAATACGCTCGCGCTTTACCGGTGTTCCATTGATGTTGAGAATGCAATCCTATCACCTGAATGCGGTCGCGGGGGCAGGCCGATCAAGCGCTTGATGTAGTCGATATCATAGTTGCTGGGCGAGTTTGAAGACCACGATATCGCCGCGCTTTGGTTCACCAGCCCAGATGCGCCCCTTCGAAAAGGTCCGGCGCATAAGTGGTGAATAGCGCGAGGAATACGCCATGCGCTGTGTTTCGAAACGAACAGATAGTCGCCGACCAGCAGCGTTGGCATCATCGAGCCCTGAAAGCGGAATGGTAGATAGCTGAAAAAGCGGTGTGCGCACGATAACGGCAAGAGAAGCGCCTGCACGATGGCTGAAACGGTCTCGATAGTCCGCCGCCCTTTTTCTGTGGGTTCGTTTCCTGTTACAAAGTCATGTCGTCCGTGGTCTGGAGGTTGCGTATGAGATCTAATCTGTCGGCAGTCGTGTTTTCATGCCTTGGCTGACCCCCGATTTCAGCCCTGTTGTGTCGCTGATCTGGCTTCTATCACGACAAGGCCTGCGCCAGGGGATGATCATCCGTAGTTGTCACGTGAATATGGGCTGCGTAACCATCAGGGCGTTTCAGCAAGTCTTTTTGCCGCTCCGTTGTTCAACTCCATGGTGGGTTTGCCGCACGGCGAGTTCGGCCCCCATATCTTGCCAGAAACTCCATGCGCAATGCCGGTGCCCAATGCCTTGCTGCGGGCCTCCTTCGGCAGCAAGCGCTTTGCATAGATGCTGCGCGGTTCCTGCGACATCGGATTTCACTACCATTTTCAAGGCGAGACGTAGAGACCCGGTTGGTGAAGCGCTCGCCAAAACGTTTAGCGACCTTTCCACGACGAATGTCGATCAGGTCGCTGTAAGGCCGACGTCATAAAGCTCAAGCCGCCGTGTCGTGAGTTTGCCGATCGTGGACTTCGTTGCAGAGATCTCAACCGGCTTCATTTCGTCAAGTTTACCGCTATCGTCCGCCTCGTCACCAGGCGACTGCCCAGAATGCCGGCTCTCGCCTCGAGACGGCGAAGGCGGAGGAAGCTTCACGAAAACGGATGGAAGCCCAGCGGGTCAGCATAGAAAATGATGCCAAAAGGTAATGCCCGACGGTATCGGCGCCGACCGACCATGGCAGGATCACCGGTTCCCAAAGATGAATACCCACGCTCGGCTGTCGGTAAAAATACCATTGGTGAAAAAAGACCTTTTTCGGTGATTTCGCCAAGCCGCGTGTAATTTTCGCTGCCAAATGATCCGATATGGGCTCCGGACAGGATGAAGCGTCCGGTTGACCATGTGCCCACCCAGCAATGAAGGGAAAGTCGGCGGATTGCCAAAGAAGGTGCCCATGGCGGCAACGATGAAATTTGCCACCGATGAGATAGGCAACCGCAAAGGCGATCATGAAATGAAAGCCGAAATAGGGGGGTGAAGGAGAGCGAACACTCCTGCTGCAACGCCTGCAGCCACCACATGGGGCGAGGCGGTAAAGCCGGAAAATCCGCTTGCCTACCTTATTTTCCCGACCGCACCCAGCTACGCCTCAGGCAAAGATACCCGACCTCTCTTACTGACGCCGGCGGGATCTCGTCGCGAAAACAGCATTTTGAACTTACAAATTACAGAACCGGTCCTGCTGCCGGCTCAGCCTCAGCGGTGACAGCCACTCAATCTGGATTAAACGCCATCAAACCCGCGACAACAATAGGAAGGAATGGTTTAACAGCGTCTTTAGTGCGGGTTTGAGTGAAAGGCAGGAAATGCAGTCGTCTACGAATTTACGACTGCCCGGCTTGTTCAGCTGGAATGAAGCCAATTCGGGCGGAAGATTGTCAGGGTGGTATGCTGGCACTTCATATTGCGCCAGCGAGATCAGCGGAACACCGACATCCGCCTTGCCCGCGGATCGATCCACCGTTATGCAGCCGCCAGAACGACCAGCGCCGATCTTGCGCATTGCGTCGACTGTTTCACGGATCGAAAGACCAGTGGTTACGATATCACTCAGTGCCAATTGCGTGCGCCTTCTTCCATCTCGGCGGCGAAGCCTGAACTCGCCCGTTCTCCATCGACCGGAACATTGGGGATGCCAAGCTGGCTGACGTCTCGCAGAGGCGGGAATGATGCCGCCGACTGCGGACAACGTGATCAGTTCGCCCAGGCCTGTAACTCGTATCTTCCCGGCGGCGACAGAGGATTTCGGTCTTGTCGGCGCGAAGGCCTTTGGAAGACCGGGCTGCGCAACCCGGTCAAAGGACCAAATGGCCTTCAGGATTGCTCTTTGAAGCATCAAGACCTTGCGCCATTCATGTTGGTGCTAACCTCAAATTATCGATCGAGCCTTGCTGGCAATCAGTTTTGTGGAAGAAGCTGTCGCGATTCGGTCGGTGGCTCAAATCCTGACCTCGGTATCGAAATATCACCGCGAAATCACGGCGCGAACAGTGTCGAAGAGATTTTTCCGATGTTAACTCGTTCTTTGCCACCGACTTCAACGATGCAGCAAGGGTCATAAATTCATTGATATGGCGGTCACTTTCAACCGTGCGGGAAAGCGCTCGCTATTGCCTTCCTCGATATCCCACCGGACATCCAGCCAGCGCTCCAGCATGTCTTCAAATTTCGACAATTCCGGCGAGGAGATCGGATAAATGGTAATCCTTCACAGTGGAATGCCGACAATCGATCTCCGGGCACAGCGCCGCCATTGGGCGAGAACCGGACCGGCAAGCCGCCACCAGCGCACGAATGGGTAGCCTTCCTCACTGGCCACCTTGTCTTGCTTCGCCTTGGAGCACGGAACGCGAGCAACATGCCCGTTCCCGTCTTCATGCCAAGCCAGCCGTCCTCCTTGGCTGGCTGCACCTGTATGACGCGCTCATCCTTGTGATCCGGGAAGACGGCGCGCAGCACATCCGGCGAAATGAAGTTCTGCCGCCCGGCATCAACTCTGACACATCATCGAGCCGTCTCACGCGCCAGGCGGGGCAGCGCCAGGGCAAGCAGATCGGGCTTGTAGGTCTGGCCGGCGCGCTCGAAGAACCGCTCCAATATGCGGCTGCCAAGCCCGGAATGCCCACCCTGTTTTCGGATCGCTTCGCGTGTTGCCCGGCAGATAGGCGCGCGCCTTGCCGGTAACGACGATCGATTCCCAGGCTGCGGGCGGGGTTTGCGCATGGAGCGGATGATGTCGGCCATCGCCGTTCTTCAGTTCGGTGAGCGGGCATGATCACCCGTTGATCTTGCAGCCGACGATGTGCCGATATCCGTGTGCACAGCATAGGGCGATCGATGGGAGTAGCGCCGCGCGGCAAGGCGATGATGCGGCCCTTGGGCGTGAAGCGAAGACCTGATCGAGGAACAGTTCCAGCTTGGTATGTTCGAGAAATTCCTCCGGGTTCACCCTTCGGCAAGCTGGGCAATGGTCTTGCGCAGCGTCGCAGGCGTTCAATTCGCTCGTCGCACCATTGCTGGGCACAATGCCATCCTTGTAGAGCGAATGCGCGGCAATGCCGAAATCGGCGATGGAATGCATGTCCCATGTGCGGATCTGCAACTCGATGCGCTGGCGGGACGGACCGATCACCGTTGTATGGATCGAGCGGTAATCGTTCTGCTTTGGCGTCGAGATGAAGTCCTTGAAGCGAGCCGGAACCATTTTCCATGTCGTATGGACAACGCCGAGCGCCCGATGTAATCCTCAATGCCATCAACAATGACCCTGAAGCCGTAAATGTCGGAAAGCTGCTCCAGGCTCAGCGCCTTGCTTTCCATCTTGCGGAAGATGGAAGTACTTTCGACGGCTGCGAACGGTAGCCTTGATCCCGTCTTTCTCGAGGCGCTGCAATAATTCACCGAAATGGTCTTGAAGTAAGGTCTAAGGTTCTTTTCGGCAAGACCGGCCAGCTGGTTGGTGACCATGGCCCAGGCTTCGGGATTGATGGCGGAATGAAAGCTCTTCCAGTTCCTCGCGCATGTCCTGCATGCCGATGCGTAACCAACGGACGCCGGAATTTCCATGATCTCGGTGGCAATGCGCGCGCGCTTTTCAGTCGGCATGTGATCAAGGGTACGCATGTTGTGCAGGCGATCGGCGAGCTTTACGAGCAGCACCCGCACATCATCCGAAATGGCGAGCAGCAGCCGACGCGTTTTCCGCCCTGTTCGGCTTTCGGACACGAGGTCAAGCCGTTTAGGGCTTGGTCAGGCCCTCGACCAACTTTTGATACGTTCACCAGACAGGGCGTCAAGTTCCTTGCGCGTGGCATCGGTGTCCTCGATCGTGTCATGAAGCAGGGCAACGGCGATGGTTTCCTCGTCAAGCTTCAAGCCGGTCAGGATGCTTCAGCTACTTCGAGGGGATGGGAAAAATACGGATCGCCATTGGCGCGTTTCTGCGCGCCATGTTTTTGCATGGCATAGACATAGGCCTTGTTGAGCAGGGCCTCATTGGCGTCTTTCTTGTAGCTCGTCACACGTTCGACGAGTTCGTATTGCCGCATCATCGCTGTTATTGCTTCCAGGCCAGGGAGGAGCAAGGAATATGCACCTGCTTGTCCCAGTTGCAAAGTGCAAGCATGCAAAGCAGGCGATTTCCATGCAAATAAGGGCGCAACCTTTCGGCTGCACCCTCATTATTCTTCTCAAATTCAGGCAAATCTGATGGCGAAACCGGGCCGGATCAGAAATCGTCGCTTTTTTCCGGTGGAACAAGCCCCTCGATACCGGCGAGCAATTCCTCTTCGGAAATTTCCCCGAAGCGGATATCGTTGTCGGCGCGGTCTTCCGTGTCGGAAAATACCGGTGCTTCGCGCATCTGTGCGATGGCCGGGACTTCGGCAACATCGTTTTCCGGCTCATCCACTTCGACATGCTTCTGCAGCGAGTGGATCAGGTCTTCTTTCAGATCACCAGGCGAAAGGGTTTCGTCGGCGATTTCACGCAGTGCAACGACCGGATTCTTGTCGTTGTCGCGCGGTACGGTTATCTGCCCACCAGAAGAAATCTGGCGAGCCCTGTGGCTGGCAAGAAGTACCAGTTCAAAACGGTTTTCAACCTTGTCGATGCAATCCTCGACCGTGACACGTGCCATGCGCGGCTCCCGTTAATTCATTTTTTTCGGAAAGTTGGCGGTGCGTAGCGTGAAATCGCGGCAATTTCAAGATAATTCGCCCTTTTGCAGCAACTGATGCCGAAAACGGTATTGAAATCAGAAGGCGAATTGCGGATCGATCCAACCTCCGGGGGATTGTGATGCCGCAATCATGACGTATATCTACTGTAAACATTGCGAGGATTCGGTTTGCACGGCGTCGTTTTCGACCGCCGGAAAAAATGTGAAACGCACAATTGTCCCGAATTTTACCCCGAGTTTTTACATTGGAGATCATATGTTTGATCAACGCGAGAAAATTGCTCTCTTCATTGACGGTGCCAACCTCTACGCAACATCGAAGGCGCTCGGGTTCGATATCGACTACAAGCGCATGCTGAAGCATTTCCAGCAGAAGGCCTATCTGCTGCGCGCCTATTATTACACTGCGCTGATCGAGGACCAGGAATATTCCTCCATCCGTCCGCTGATCGATTGGCTGGATTACAACGGCTACCGCGTCGTGACCAAGCCAACCAAGGAATTCACCGATTCAGCGGGCAGGCGCAAGGTCAAGGGCAATATGGATATTGAACTGGCCATAGATGCCCTCGAACTGTCGACCACGGTCGACCATTTCGTACTGTTTTCCGGCGATGGCGATTTCCGTTCGCTGGTGGAAGCTTTGCAGCGCAAGGGCCGCAAGGTAAGTGTCGTTTCAACAGTATCGACCCAACCGCCGATGATTGCCGACGACCTGCGACGCCAGGCGGACCATTTCATCGAATTGGCCAGCATGAAAAAGGAAATCGGGCGCGACCCGTCCGAGCGTCCCGAGCGCCTGCCGGTTTCACGCGCTGACGACGATGACGATTACGAGGACGACGATTACTGATCGCGGGAAAAAGCCTGAACATGGCCGCTTCCCCGACTTTTGCCAAAGGCAGCGATCCTGACCGCGATTGCGGTTTGTGCCCGCGCCTGAAGGAATTCCGCGACCGCCACCGGGCCAGTCAACCCGACTGGCACAATGCGCCGGTTCCGACCTGGGTCGGGAGCGCGGGCGAAAAGTCCGTTCGATTTCTGGTGGTGGGACTTGCGCCCGGCCTTCGCGGTGCAAACCGTACCGGTCGGCCCTTTACCGGCGACTATGCGGGTGACCTTCTTTACGAAACCATGGTGAAATTCGGCATGGCCAAAGGCCGATATGGCGCCAGCCCGGATGATGGCCTTGATCTCAACGGCGCAGCCATTACCAATTCGGTGCGATGCGTACCGCCGGAAAACAAGCCTGTGGGCGAAGAGATCAATCGCTGCCGGCCATTTCTTGCAGCCACTCTTGATCGGTTCCCCAATCTGGAAGCCATGCTGACTCTTGGCAAGATTGCGCATGATTCCACCCTGCGCATGCTAGGCGCGCGTGTCGCGTCAGCACCTTTCAGCCATGGCGGGCAACACAGGATCGGGAGTTACACGCTGTTTTCCAGCTATCACTGTTCGCGCTACAACACGAATACGGGACGGCTGACACCGGAAATGTTCGAAGATGTGTTCCGGGAAATTGCCGCATTTCTCTCCCAGAAGTGATTGCAGTCAGGATGCGATGGGTGACAGAATCGTCATCATATGCCATTGCTTGGTCGAATGCGTGACACATCAGGGGCGATGGCAACAAGGAGATTTCAGATGGTATTTTCCGCAGCTCTCACCAGCAAGCGCCGCTTTGGCTCCCGGATCATGACAGCCGCCATTGCAGCAGCAATTGCCTTTGCCGCGCCTGGTGCTGCAGAAGCCAAGACCTATCTTGTCAATGGCATATTGAGCGCTACGGCAATCGGTTACGGCTTCAAGAACCTCAAGAAAAAGATACCGGGTTCATCCCTCTTCCTGATGGTCACCGGCATTGAGGCAGGTTCCATTCGCCAGACGATCATCAAGGATATTCGCAAGCGCCATGCGGCTGATCCAACCGAACAGTTTACGCTGGCGGGAATTTCAGCCGGAGCCAACGTGGTTTTGCAGGTCGCACAGGAAGTGGCAAAGGATGGTATCCCGATCCACTATCTGGCAATTGTCGAGGGTGACGGCGGCAGCCTGCCGGGCAATGTGGCGAATGCGGACAATTTCATCTGCGCGCAGCGCGGTGCACTGTGCAACATGAAAAGTGTTTCTGGTGCCAATACCATTCGCGTCAATACCGGCCATATCGACATGGGCAACAGCCCGGAAGTTCATAACAGGGTGGTAGCCAACGCGCGCTAAGCACTTATTGGCCGCCTTCAGCCCTTGTCGCGGAGAAGGCGGCCCTTCTCCCCGATTCCAGTCACGTTCCTTGGAGACTTCGCGCTTGTCATGGGCCTTGCGGCCCTTGGCGAGCGCGATCTGCAATTTGGCGATGCCGCGGTCGTTGAAATAAAGCCGGTTGGGAACCAGCGTCATTCCCTCGCGGTTCACCCCCTGCATCAGCTTGGCCATCTGCTTCTTGTGCAAGAGCAGCTTGCGGCGACGGCGCGGTGAATGATTGTAGCGATTGCCTTCAAGATATTCGGGAATATAGGAATTGATCAGCCAGATCTCGCCCCCTTCCTCGGTGGCATAGCTCTCGGCAATATTGGCCTTGCCATTGCGCAATGACTTCACCTCGGTGCCGGTCAGAACAATGCCGGCCTCGAGGGAATCTATGAATTCGTAATTGTGACGCGCCTTGCGGTTGTCAGCGATGAGCTTGCCGTTCGCCGAGTCCGTTTTCTTTTTCTGCGCCATGATATCCTTGCTACCAGCCCTGCATCACCGGTTCAGTTGACAAGACCGGCATGGACCATCGCATCGCGAAGGGTCGCTTTCGTTGTTTCTTCCAGCGAAACCAGCGGCAGGCGCTGGGTGTCGTTCATCTTGCCGAGCAGGGAAAGTGCATATTTCGCGCCAGCCGGATTTGGCTCGATGAAGAGTGCCTTGTGCAGCGGCCCGAGCTTGTCCTGGATGGCCAGCGCCTTGCCGAAATCGCCATTGAGGCAGGCTTCCTGGAATTCTGCACACAGGCGCGGCGCCACATTGGCCGTAACCGAAATGCAACCTGTTCCGCCATGGGCGTTGAAAGCCAAAGCGGTGATGTCTTCGCCAGAAAGCTGAATGAAATCGGGGCCGCAAAGCTGGCGCTGCTCGGTGGCGCGCGCGAGATTTGCCGTGGCGTCCTTCACACCGACAATATTCTTGTGGGCGTGATACAGCTCGGCCATGGTAGACGGCAGCATGTCGATGATGGACCGTCCCGGAATATTGTAGATGAAGACCGGTATCGATATTGCCTCGGCAACAGCGGCGAAATGTGCCTTCAATCCGCGCTGATTGGGCTTGTTGTAATATGGCGTGACGACAAGCACGGCATCAGCGCCAGCCTTTTCTGCATGCTTTGCCAGATCAATGGCTTCCGCAGTATTGTTGGAACCTGCTCCGGCAATGACCGGCACCCGGCCCCGGGCAACCTCGACGGCCACCTCGACCACATGCTTATGCTCGTCATGGGAGAGCGTAGGCGATTCACCGGTGGTACCCACTGGCACGAGGCCATGGCTGCCTTCGGAAATCTGCCATTCGACAAAATTGCGAAACGCTTTCTCGTCGACAGCTCCGTCCGCCGTGAATGGTGTGACCAGAGCGGGGAGCGACCCTTGAAAATGCCGTTATTCATGCGAGAAGCCCCGATGGACAAGAAACTGCGAAACCGTATGGTCAAGCCAGTACGAAAGGAAGCCGGACAATAGCGGCGAGCCCTGCAATCTGCAAGTTCGGCAATTGGCGATCCATCAAAACTCGCGAAAAACGAAAGGTTTCGTTAACTTCTGTTTCACCGTTTTCGGCGATGATGACACAAATGGGCTGCAATCATTGCGGACAAGGGATCCGGATAGTTCCGGAACAACAGGTTTAATGGAAAAACGCATCATCAACGGGCTTGGCGCCCGGCTTGCAATCAGCATTCTTGTTGGGACAACCACCTTCTGCGTTGCCCCCATGTCGCCGCGTGCCGACACGATCGGTGCACTGCTACTGGAAAAAGTGCCGGTGCCGCAGCCAAGGCCACGCGGAGCTGTAGGTGAAGTTGCGTTTTCGCCGGTAACAGAGGCGTTAACCGACAATGCCGCTACAGGTTCCATTACCGCCATAACGCAGCAACCCGACAAGGTTGCCGAGACACGTTCCAGCCAGGCCCGCATTGCAACGACATTGAAGGTCACACCTGTCAGCGGCGATCTGAAATCCGGTCTTGATGCCCTGACCAGCAAGGATGTGGCCAGGGCATTGGCAATTCGCGCCGGACTGCCGGCCAACAGCCTTGAGCGCAAGATACTTGCCTGGGCAATTGCCCTTTCAGGCCAGAGTGGTATTCCCTCCGCCGAAATTGCAGCGATAGCATCCGGCTTGCCTGACTGGCCGGGTCAAAGTGCCATGAGGGCCAATTCCGAACGTGCCCTTGCCAGCGAAAATCCTTCGCCGCGCAGTGTCATCCAGGCCTTTGGCAATAGCAGGCCGGAAAGTCTGGAAGGTGCCATTGCACTTGCAAAGGCATGGCTTGCCAGCGGCAACAAGAAGGCAGCCAATGCGGCAATCGCGCCAATCTGGCGTGAGGATGCGCTTTCGGCAGCATCAGAGAAGCGCGTGCTTGCCGAAGTGGGTGATGCGCTGACCCGTGAAGACCATCGTATACGCATGCATATGCTGCTCTATCGCGAACGAACCACGGACGGCCTGAGAATGGCCCCGCTTGCCGGGCGGACCAGCCTTGCCAAGGCATGGGTTTCGACCATTCGCAACGATGGCAAGGGTTCGGCCCTGCTCAATTCGGTGGATGCGGCATCACGCAAGGATTGGGCTATCTGTTTGCGAGGATCAAGCAGGCCAGACGCGATGATGATTACAAGACGGCGGCAGCACTGCTGAAATCTGCGCCGCGCGAACTCGGTTCTGATCGATCCCGATGAATGGTGGGTGGAACGCCGGATCATTTCGCGCGCCATGCTCGACAAGGGCGATGCAAAAAGCGCTTATGTGATCGCTGCGGGTCATTCTGCCGAATCCGGCTCGACACAGGCAGAAGCGGAATTCCATGCCGGTTGGTATGCGCTGCGCTATCTCAATGACAAGCGCCGCGCGGCACAGCATTTTCCAATATCCTGAAGCTCAGCTCCACACCCATTACGCAATCGCGGGCGAATTACTGGCTCGCACGTTCCACCAGTGGCCCTGCTGCCATCAAATACTACAAGGCTGCTGCTCGCCATGAAGGCACTTTCTACGGACAATTGTCTGCCCAGGCCCTCGGTGCCAGAAAGCTGAATGTTTCCAACCCTCGGCCATCAGGTGCTGAGCGGGCGCAATTCGCTGCACGTGACCAGGTTCGCGCCATCGCCATGCTTGAAGATGCAGGCTATTCCTGGCGGGCGGATATCATTTATCGCGACCTTGCCAATACGCTGAATTCGCCGGGCGAACTCGCCTTGCTCGCAGCGCGGGCAGAGAGTCGTGGCAACCGGACGCTGGCTCTGCAAATCGGCAAGATTGCCCATGGGCGCGGGCTGGAGGTCGACACCGTCTCATGGCCGGTGGGTGCCATACCGGATCACGCCAAGATCGGCGCAACCGGCAAGGCACTTGCCTGTGCAATTGCCCGCCAGGAAAGCGCCTTCAACGTTTCTGCAGTGTCGCCTGCCAATGCCAAGGGCCTGCTGCAATTGCTGCCGGGCACTGCCAAGATGATGGCCAAGAAGACCGGGGTGAAGTACCAGCCTGCGAAATTGACCACCGATGCCGCCTATAATGCGACATTGGGGGCTGCCTATCTTTCCGAGCAGCTCGACAATTTCGACAATTCCTACATTCTGACCTTTGCAGGATACAATGCCGGGCCTGGCCGCGTGCGGCAATGGATCGACACTTACGGCGATCCGCGCGGCAAGAAGATCGAGGATGTTGTGGACTGGATCGAACGCATCCCCTTCACCGAAACCCGCAACTACGTGCAGAGGGTGATGGAGAATTACCAGGTCTACAAGGTTCGCCTGTCCAATTCGCGGCTTGATATCGAGGGCGACTTGCGCCAGGGGCGCAGATAGACCCAGTCTTGCAGCGCTGCCAAATACCGCCTAGTTAGTGCCCGAAACGTCTCAATATCGACAGCTCGGGATATGCACATGATCGACATGGATGATGACAAGGCTGGTTGGGTACGGTTCGATTATTCCGGCAGTGACGGACTTGCGCTTGCCGGGCGATATTATGGGCGCGATAGCGTCGGTCCGGATGCAATGGAGATGCCGGTTGTCTGCCTCCCGGGCCTGACGCGAAACTCGGCTGATTTTCACGAACTCGCCCTGCATCTTTCGCGCGACGCGGAAAAGAAGCGTCGGGTGCTTTGCCTTGATTTTCGCGGGCGGGGCATGTCGGCGCATGACCGCAACTGGGAAAACTACAATCCGCTGATTGAAGCTGAAGATACGATCAATGGCCTTGCAGCAGCGGGCATCGAACACGCGGCCTTTATTGGCACCTCGCGCGGCGGGCTGGTGATGATGGCAATCGCTGCGATGCGGCCGGCAATCATGAAAGCCATTGTGCTCAACGATATCGGGCCGGAGATTGACGGGCGCGGGCTGGTTCGCATCAAGACCTATATCGAGCGTGGGGCAGATCATGCCAACTGGTCGAGTGCAGTGGCCGCGATGAAGGCCGCCGGACAAAGCCAGTTTCCGGCCTTTGACGACAATGACTGGGCGCGGCAGGCGAGGCTGATATTCGAGGAGCGGAACGGAAAGATTGTCCGCCGCTATGACCCGGCAATTCTCAATACGTTGAAGGCGATCAATCTCGACAATCCCCTCCCCTCACTGTGGCCGCAATTCAACGGGTTTTCCAAAATGCCGACGCTCGCCATTCGCGGCGGATTGAGCGACCTGTTATCCGTCGAAGTGTTTGAGAAAATGGCCGGTGTTTCACCGCAATTGCCATAGATTACCGTGAAGGATCAAGGCCATGCGCCGGATCTGGGGTCAAGCGGATTGCCGCAGAAAATTGCCGCCTTCCTGGCTGCCGCGGATCAGAAGCACTGACCAGGACTTCAGCAAACATCCGATACAAAGAGAAACCCGCGATCAAGATCGCGGGTTCCCATTTCAACGGTTGAAGACCTGACCCGTCATTTCTCCGAAGGCTTTGACTTGCGGCTGGTGGTGATTTCACCCGCTTCAACACGCTTGGCGTGTTCGGTCATTCCGCCAGCGGCGGAGATCTTGGCTTCGCCAACCCAGTTTTCGCGTTCCGGGCGCCCCGAAGCCGATCTCGTTGCCAATCCAGACCTGATGGTCGGCAGTCCATTTGCAATCTGGGCAAAATGCCAGACACCCAATTCCTGGAGCTTCTTCTCGATCGCATTGCCTACGCCATCGATCAGGGTGAGGTTGTCGCCCTTGCCGCCCCTGGGTTTGGCACTCAATGGCGGTTTCTTGCCGAGATTGGCAGTCCCCTTGCCGGTCGAGGTGGCCACCTCGCCCTTGGCAACGCGCTTCGAGAATTCGGTCTGGCCACCCTTGGCAAGAACCTTCGCCTGGCGGACCCACTCCTCGCGCTCGATACGACCAGGGAAGGCAAGCCTTTCGCCCATTTCCGCCTGGTCCTTTTTCGACCAAGCAGCGATCTGTGCGAATGTGTTCACCCCTACTGCGTTGAGGCGAGCCTCGTTCTGGCGACCGATACCGCGAATGCGCTTGAGATCGTCCCTGGCTATGGGAGCGGCAGGCTTTGGCGCTGCCTTTGCAGTGCGCGTCCTGGCAGCAGCCGGTTTCTTGGCAGCCGCGCGCGGCTTGGGCTTTGCCTTTGCCACGGGTTTTGAAACCACGGGCATTGGAGCCGGTGTCGGTTCGGGTGCCTTTACCGGCTCGGGTGCAGGCGCTGGTACTGATGCCGGAGCTGGTCTCGTTGCAACGGATGCAGCAGCAGGTGCAGCAACAGCTGCGGTTGCAACAGCAGTCTCCACCGGCTTTTCGGCAAACATTCGGTGAAGTAGGCAACCGAGAATGCAGCCAAAGAATATAGGCAATGGCCAGCAAGAGGGCTGACTGGATAATGAACATCGTCATGTGAGTTCTCTCCCCGGTTCAGCGGTCATGCCTGTTGCCGGCCGGACGTCATCCAGCCAACAACAAGACCCACGATAAATGCGATTAGCGGCAGCCAGAAAAAGCTGTTCGACGAGATACCACATAGGTACCTCCGTTAGTTCAGGATGCGGAAGTTGATACGGCGGTTTTTCGCCTTGCCTTCCGCGGTTGAATTGTCCGCCACTGGATTGGCTTCGCCATATCCCTGGCAATGAGTCGGCTGAAAAGAACGCCGGAGCGTACCAGATAATTGCGCACCGCGTTGGAGACGCTCATGGCTCAACGATATTGGCTTCTTCCGATCCATCAGATCAGTGTGCCCACCAATCTCGATCTTCTGTCCGGGGCAGCGACGTGCCTCGAAAGCCAGCCGGTCGAGAAGGCCGAATGGATCGGACTTGATGGCGGATTTTCCGGATTCGAACTGGATCGTGTCGTTTTCCGTGATCGCGGACAAGGTAGACTGGCAGGTTTCAGGCGTCACGAATTCGCCTGCAGCCCGAACAGTCAGGATTGCCTTGCCGGAAAAACCGGGTAATCCGTTTGCAACGCGGACCCTGATTTCATTGGCAGCCACACCGGTCAACGCTTCGCCGGATACCGTAACACTGGTGCCGTTGATTTCCGCCTTGCCAGACAAGTCGGCTGACCGACTGAATGGCAACGGACATTGCGCCTGCGAAATTGGTCGGGGCACCGGCACCCACCTGGTTATCGGTGATGCTGGAGCCAGGCAATCTTTGCCCTGGTCGCATCCACGGCAAGGGTCGCGGTGTCCTTGTCAGGCCATATCCGCTGATTCCGCCGACGCCTCGTCCGCTGGTCATGGACCAGACATAGGGATCGATTACCGGCTGCTGATTTGCGAACGGGCAAGCGTGAGGCCGCCGGGAATGGTGCCGGCAATCGCCGTGGCAATCGCGGAACGCGCTTCAGGCGTTGATGCCATACCGTCGATTTCGACAGCATTGTCACTGACGGAAGCAGTCCCCTTGGTCATTCCCGACAGTTGCGAGGCAAGGAAGGAGCCCGCGGCAGCATAGTCGACACCATCCGGCACGCCAGCAGCCACCGCAAGACGGTTGACGATCCGCGCGTCGGGGGAAGGTCTTCTGCGTGTCTGCCTCAAAAGCCGCCTTTGCCGCGGGGCTTGGTGCGTATCCGTTGAGGACGACCACCTGCGGTCACGGGCAATCGACCATGTATAGGGTGAAACGCTGGCAGGTGTCACATCTTCCACCGCAACTTTGGCACCGCCTGGAATTGCACCGGAAAGTGCAGCCATGGCCGCATCATAGGACGCTGTGTCGACGGCTGTACCGCGAACCGACAGATCGGTATTTTCCAGAGGACCGTCCCGTTGGAAAAATTCTTCAACTGGCCAAGGCCGAAGCCTGCAATTTCGGCAAAACCGTCCGGCTGACCGGCGGCAAGGCGGAGATTGTCCACCACATTTCGGCGCTGACGATCTGGCCGCATCAACGAGCTGGCTGCGCATGTCATTGCTCGGCACATAGCCGTCGAGAACAATTCCATCCGCATTCTTTTCGGCCTTGAATAGATAAGGTGTAATGACAGGCGGCTGGATATCCATGGCGACAAGCTTGCCGCCTGAAGGAAGTGCACGGAAAGCGCGCCAGTGACAGCATCATAGGCATCCAGCGATGCCGCCTTGCCCGAAACGGAAAGCCCCAAATCCGACAGCGACGCAGTGCCATCCGTCAGGCCCGCAAGTTGGGCCATGCCAAATCCCGCAAGCGTATCAAAGCCTTGCGGCATGCCGCGGGCAAGTTCAAGCTTGTTGTCGACAGCGATGCCAGGAAGTGCGGCACTGAGTGTCGAGGCGATCTGCTCGCGCTTTTCCGCACTTGGGGCAAAGCCAGTCAGTTCCACCTTGTCACCGGTTTTCACGGCAGAAACCGTGAATGGTTTTGCTTCCGGAAGCAATTTCACGCCGGAAGCATCGACCACGCGGACATCATAGGCATCGCCAGCTATCCTTGCTGCCTCAGCGATTGCCTCATCGCTTGGCGCAAAACCGCTCAGTTTCAGGTCGCGGCCATCCAGTTCAACACTTGCCCAGGAATGGGATGCGGATAGCGCCTCCGCCTTGGCAGTCAGATCCTTTTCGACCGGGCCGGAACGCAACATTCCTGCAAGGCCAGTCAGAAGTGCTACCGCGATCAGGCCGGGCAGTACCCATTATCTCAATTGCACATTGAAGTCCCTCTTTCATTTGTATCAATGCACCCAAACAATGCCGAGAAGGCCTTTGGCTTCCGCAGCGTTTGTTCCGCCTTTCGGCGATACGCAGATACATGCGCGCGAAAATCCGGGCCAGATATAATTTCTGGAGGGCTTAATGGTTCGCAATTGCGCCGAAACCTAAGATTTCGCCAGCAAGTTGCGCATACCCCCGCTGCGACCTTACCAAGATCGCGGGGAATGGAATAAATGCGAAGATGAATCAAGCGTTAATTGACGCAAGGTAAGGCGAAGTATCAATTTCAACAAAAGAAAAGGCCCGGGTTTCCCCGGGCCTCAACTGTGTCTCTATCCAATCGTGAGTAGAAGGAGCGAACGATACGCAGTGAGAAGCGATCGAATGTTGCTGTGTTTGCAGTGTTCTGCGTCGCACGAACCTTGGTGTATTCCGGCTGGATCAGCAGGACGGAACAACATTCCAGGAAATACCAACGGTGTAGTTGACGGATGAACCATCAACCAGAGCAACGGTGTTTGGCGCAACGTTAACCGAAGAACCGAAGTACTGGTCGGCATACTGGCCGTAACCACCGAACAGGACCATGTTGTCGGTCAGGTTCATCTTGGCAGTTACACCCAGGCATGACCCTTGACGTAATCGGTCTTGCCATCGTCGGCCATGTACCAGCCGCCGACTGCGAAGCCGTTCGAGCCGAAGTCATAGTCAGCACGTACTTTCCATGCGCCAGCTGAAGCTGACGAGTCATAGTAGTAGATACCAGCCATGTACCAGCCGGAGCCGGAATAGGTCACGCCACCATAGATGTCTGGCGGACCGGATTCACCCGAACGACCGCCATCTTCCGCACCGATCGTGGCTGTGAAGCCGTTTGATGCCATAGGTGTAGTCGAAGAAGATACCGTTCTGGAAGCCGTACGGGCCGTCGAAACGTGCGTTGTAGTAGCCGTAGCCGCCTGCAGTTGTCCAGTAATCGTCAGCAAAACCGATGCGGAAACCGGCAAGGCTGATGACTGCCCAGTCAACAACGGTGTTTGCGGAGGGCGGGCCTTCAGATGCGGACAGGATGTCGTTGTGGCCATAGCCAGCAGAAGCTGCGACGAAACGGATACGTGAAGCAAGTGTGCCGTATTCGGTTTCGTTGTTTGCACGAACGTTCAGACGAGCGCGGTAGTTCCACTCATGCTGCGATGTTTCGTCGGGCAGCTTGTCGTGGTAGTGGGTGAAACCGTACTGAACGCGGACGTCGCCGTCGAACTTCAGGCAGGTTTCGGTACCTGGGATGTAAACCAGCCTGCGCCGTATGCGTCGCAAACACGTACATATTCCACCGGCTCCGGCTCGACGACGATTGCGTCAGCAGCGCGGGCACCGGAAACAGCGACGAGAACCGCTGCAGAACCAAGAAGAAGGCTCTTGAGTTTCATAATGTCCTGACCTCCAGTCAAAAACATTATCATTATGGGCGGGTTATCAGACCACTAGTGAATTCCGGATAACAAGCCCTTGAACCAAAGGCGCGGGTTGCGCACCGCCAGGTGAACATACAAAATGATTCCGGGAGTGCAATCCAATAAACCGGCTCAATGCCCTCGTGCCGGTGCTTCTGTCGGCCCTGTTGCGAAAATAGCACAAATTGAGACCCACGGTTCTGATGTTGCCTGCAATTGCCAACAAACAGGCTGAACAAAGGGTTTACAAACGTCCGACGGTGCAGATTCGAGATATTTTGCGGACAGAGATCGCCCTGAAAGACAGACAAGGGGAGAATCGTCAGCGCATTCGCCACGGGAGCCAGGTCGGGCACCATGCTTGACGCCGACTTCTGGCCTTCAAGGGAATGACATTATAATATAAACTGAAAATGGCAGCAGCATGCTCCGCTGACGGGACGAGGTTGGTGTCGGCATGCGCGTACAGGATCGGCAATGAGGCTGCCAGCATGCAGAACCGATCATTGAGAGAGACTGGAGATCAAAATGCAGACAACTGCCCGGGACCTGACAACGATGCAACGCATGTCCATGATGCGGCAGGCCGAAGCAATTTTGCAGCGCGACCCACACCGTGTTGATGCCCTGCTGACCATGGCAAGCCTTGTCGGCATGGAACATTCGACCACCAGGCAATTGGTTTCCTCAACGGGCGCTTGCGGTTCGCAGAAGGATACCGATATCCTGAAGCGACTGGTCAGTGCGACATGATTCCGGAATTGTATGATGAGGCCCGCAAATACAACGGGAAACTGTGCGAACTGGAGCCGCGCAATCCAAACCATCTGCGCTCGATGGGCTTGATCCACGAAAACCAGGGCAGATCGCAGCAGGCAATTGAATATTTCAACAGGGCGCTGAAATTGCAGCCGGGTTCAGCAAACTGTATCATGACATCGGCCGCGCCTATTCGCTGGCCGGCGAACACCAGAAATCAATCGACTGTACAATATGTCGATCAAGGCAAATGCTGATTACGGGATGGCGCTATACTCGCTGTCATCGGCGAAGAAATTCGATGCCGGGGAAGCTGCGGAATTTGTCGAACTGGCAAAGGCGCAGCGGAACGCAACAACGAGCCAGTGCTGCAGGCCAATCTCTATTATGCCCGGCAAGGTGCTCGATGACGCAAAACAGCCGGATGAGGCGTTTCCCTCTTCGCCAAGGCCAATGCGCTGCGGGTGCCGGCAGAGGGATGCAAGGTTCCGCCATTCCTGCGGAACTCCATCGAGAGCTTTCAGCCGTGCCAAGCTGGAAAGTCGCAAGCTGGACGGCCATCCAGCAGGCAACCGATCTTCATTCTGGGCATGCCACGCTCCGGCACCACCCTTACAGAAAGCCTGTGCGGCGCACAGCCTGGTCACCGCAGGCGACGAACAGAAGTACATGACCAGCTACAGCAGGCATTTTGGCCGCGACTCGGAGGTCGGGGGTGCTTATCGCGGGAATCTCGAAAAGCTCACACCGGCAGAAATCCGCGAACTGGCCGATGACTATCTTATGCGTTGTGAAGGCATTGCAGGTGATACGCCGCATTTCACCGACAAGCTGCCGCATGATTTCATCAATGTCGGCTTCATCTCGCTGCTGTTTCCCAATGCGAAGATCATCCATGTCAGGCGCCATCCGATCGACAACTGCTTCTCGATCTTTTCCAATTCGATGCAGGACTTCCACAACCGCTACAAGGCTGACCTGACCAATCTTGGCATCTATTACCGGCAATATCTGCAATTGATGGAGCACTGGCGCAAAGTGCTGCCGAACCCCATGCATGAAGTGTTTTACGAGGATCTGGTCGCCAATACCGAGTTGAACGCCCGCGCCATGATCGATTACCTGGGACTGGAATGGGAAGATGGCGTGATGGACCGGACCGGTTCGCAGCGCTCGGTCAAGACCTTGTCGCAATGGCAGGTTCGCCAGCCGGTCTATCAGACATCCAGGGGCAAGTGGCGCCAGTATGAAAAACACCTGGCACCGCTGATCGAGGCGCTCGGGCCAAATGTTGCTGCCTATGAAGCCGAACTGGAGGCGCTAGCGACCAGGGATGCAGCGGACTGAGGGCAGGAATGAATATTGTTGGAAGACGGCTTTTCGCGTTTGCGCTGATTGTCGTGATCGCCTGCGCGCAGCTGGCCGGCAAGGCATTTGCCCAGTCTGCACAGGGTCCGGATCTTTCCTATACCTATACGAACGACAGTCCGGCCTATCCGGCTGGCGAAGGACCCATGATCGTTTTCAGTTCCAAGAACTCGGTATTCGTTCGCAATGGCTCCTCCAAACCGCTGGCAAATCTGGCCCAGTCCGACGGTTTCAAGTCTTTTACCAGCGATAGCGATCTGGATGATGCGCTGTTGGCCAAGGCTGACCTGCTTGTCATCATCAACGCCTATGACCGTGACGAGTACAAGAATTTCCCTGCCATGACGCCGCCATCGGCTTTCAGTGACGAGGAAATTGAGCGGGTACGCAAATGGGTCGAGGATGGCGGCAACCTGCTGGTGCTTGCCGACCACGCACCGCTGGGTGGCGGCAGTTCCAAACTGGCAGAGGCTTTTGGCTTCACCTTTCTCAATGGCCATGCAGCCGAAACCAAGTCTGCTGACGCAGGCTATTCGCATGTCATCATCAATTTCACTCCGGAAAACGGACTGGCGACCAATACGCCGGTCACCGATGGTTCGATGGGCAGAAAGCCGATCGAACATTTCTTCGCCTTTGGCGGGCAGGCGTTTATTCCCGCTGCCGGTTCCATTCCGCTTTTGACCATTCCCGATGGCTGGTCGGCAATATTCACCTACAGGATTTTCGAGGAAATGAAATCGGCGCCGCGCATCGATGCTTCCGGCATGTCGCAAGGTTCGATCCTCGAATATGGCAAGGGCAGGATTGGCATGTTTGGCGAAGCCGGCGGCTTTACCGCGCAAACCTCACCAGAGGGAAAATTCGGCTTCAATACCGAAGAAGGCGCGGAAAATCCGGAATTCATCCTTTCGCTGCTGCGGTGGCTGGCGCATTATCAGCCAAAGGGCTGAAATGGCAGAATTTCCAAAATCGACAGAAAGTCGGCACTTAGCACTTGAACCCGATGGCAGTTACCGGCTAATCACGGCCCCGGAGAGGTGGCCGAGTGGTCGAAGGCGCGCCCCTGCTAAGGGCGTAGGCGGGTAACTGTCTCGAGGGTTCGAATCCCTTCCTCTCCGCCATTATTTGTTTGCACGCAGCCGCCACGCCAACCCTGCGCACGTGGCTCCATGTTTGAACTTCTTGCCTCACCCTCCACCATTGCTCCTCCTTAACCAGTTGTATTATATCGGTTATTCGACTTTACACCGGATTTGAGCCACCTTCTGGTGTTTGGGAAGCTTTTTTGGCAAGATTCTCACAGAACCCTCGCCAAGCGCCCAGTTCCCGAACGCAGATGATCCGGGCCAGTTTGCAAAGCATTACGGTTGATGCCGGGCGAGCCAGGCAAGCAGCTTCAAATGTTGCTATTGCCGCTGGCTCCGGACGGCCTGAGCCTTCATTCTTGACCAAATCCGCAAGCAGGTACAAAAAGACGATCCGCAGGGATGGCCATCTTCATACGGCAGACCACGCAGGAGACTATCTTGACGCCAAAGACCCGATTTGCGGTTGACGCGAGGCGCCCGAAGGCAATGGCGGTGCCCCGATCCGTGCTGTTGGGACTGGTGGGCAAGGCTATCGGTCTTTCGCGTTCGCCAGCAATGCATGAAATGGCAGGCTCGGCGCAAGATCTGCGGCTTGTCTATCGCCTTTTTCGACACCGATGCGATGGGAGATGAACCTCCCACGCTTGGCGACATCATCCGCGCTGCGGAAATCGCCGGTTTCGCCGGACTGAATGTCACCTATCCCTACAAGATCGAGGCAATGGAGTTTCTCGACGAGATATCGGATGCAGCGCGCATTGTCGGGGCTGTCAACACGATCACCTTTCGTGATGGCAGGCGTCATGGGCACAATACGGATATCTGGGGGTTTGCCGAGAGTTTTCGGCAGCGGCTGGCGGGAGTTGCCACCGGGCGCGTCGTGCAGTTGGGCGCGGGCGGTGCAGGTGCAGCTGTATCAAATGCGCTGCTCGATCTTGGTGTCGAAACGCTTGCGCTGTTTGACCCCGACACGGTCCGCGGCTCGGAGCTCGCCTCCCGCCTTTGCAGGTTGCATGGCGCAGGGCGAGCTGTCCTGATTGACGATCTTGCGGCATTTGCCGCATCGGGTATCGACGGAGTGGTCAATGCCTCGCCGGTCGGCATGGCAAAATTGCCTGGCAGCCCGTTCCCCGTTTCGCTGCTGAAGCCGCAGATGTGGGTTGCCGATATCGTCTATTTTCCGCTGGAAACCGAATTGCTGTCGGCAGCGAGGGCAGCAGGATGCCGGGTGATGAGCGGGTCCGGCATGGCGCTCTACCAGGCTGTGCGGGCCTTTGAACTTTTCACCGGTCTCAAGCCCGATATGGCAGTCATGGAGGCAACCTTTGCTGCCTTTGACACAGCCACCTAGCCTCCACCTGACAAGGCCGGATCTCAGCCCAGTATTGCGGGCAGGTTCAGTTCGTTTTCGCGGGCGCAATCGAGCGCGGTTTCGTAGCCGGCATCGGCATGACGCCAGACACCGGAAGCAGGATCGTTCCACAAGACCCGCTCCAGACGCTCGCCGCAGCCTCGGTGCCGTCGGCGACGATCCCACGCCTGAATGCTGGGAAAAGCCCATGCCGACGCCCCGCCATGATGGATCGATACCCAGGTCGCACCCGATGCCGTGTTGACCAGTGCATTCAGCAATGGCCAGTCGCTGACGGCATCAGAACCATCCTTCATCGATCCTGTCTCGCGGTTTGGCGAGGCGACGGAGCCTGAATCCAGATGATCCCTGCCGATAACAATCGGGGCCTTGAGTTCGCCTGAGGCGACCATTTCGTTGAACATCAGTCCGGCGCGGTGGCGATCACCAAGGCCGATCCAGCAGATGCGCGCAGGCAGCCCCTGAAAGGCAATGCGCTCGGACGCCATGTCGAGCCAGCGATGCAGATGCTCGTTTTCCGGAAACAGCTTCTTCATGGCTGCATCGGTCTTGTAGATATCCTCCGGATCACCCGACAGCGCGCACCAGCGGAAGGGTCCGATGCCACGACAAAACAGCGGGCGGATATAGGCTGGAACGAAGCCTGGAAAGGCGAAGGCGTTTTCCAGTCCCTCTTCCTTTGCGACCTGGCGGATGTTGTTGCCGTAATCAAGCGTCGGCACGCCTGCGTTCCAGAAATCCACCATCGCCGCCACATGCTTCTTCATGCTGGCGCGCGCGGCCTTCTCGACCGACTTCGGATCGCTTTCCTGCTTCTCGCGCCATTCGGCGACGGTCCAACCCTCAGGCAGGTAACCGTGCAACGGATCATGCGCGCTCGTCTGATCGGTTACGATATCGGGGCGGGTCCCGCCTGCTTTCATGCGCTCTACCAGTTCGGCGAAGATTGTCGCGGCATTGCCAAGCAAGCCAACCGATTTCGCTTCTCCGGCTTTGGTCCAGCGCTCGATCATTTCCAGCGCCTCGTCGAGCGTATGCGCCTTGGCGTCGACATAGCGGGTGCGCAGGCGGAAATCGATGCGTGTCTCGTCGCATTCGACCGCAAGGCAGCAGGCGCCTGCCATGACGGCTGCAAGCGGCTGGGCGCCGCCCATTCCGCCAAGGCCGCCGGTCAATATCCACTTGCCGGTGAGATCACCGCCAAAATGCTGGCGACCAGCCTCGGCAAAGGTCTCATAGGTTCCCTGAACAATGCCCTGGGTTCCGATATAGATCCACGAACCGGCGGTCATCTGGCCGTACATGGCCAGACCCTTCTTCGTCAATTCGTTGAAATGGTCCCAGGTCGCCCAATGCGGCACAAGGTTGGTTGGCGATCAGCACGCGCGGCGCATCGACATGGGTGCGAACAACGGCGACCGGCTTGCCGGACTGTACCAGCAGCGTCTCGTCCTCGTTGAGCTTCTTAAGGCTGTCGATGATGAGATCGAAATCCTTCCAGGTGCGCGCTGCACGGCCAATGCCGCCATAAACCACAAGCTCGTGCGGATTTTCGGCTACGTCGGGATGCAGGTTGTTCATCAGCATGCGCATCGGCGCTTGGTAAGCCAGCCTGGCGGTAATTTCAGTGCCTGTCGGCGGATAAACATCGCGCTGGTTGTGACGTGGATTGGTCATGATCTTGCTCCGAGCGAGGGTGCGAGGTTTTCGAGCGCGTTTCAAGGATGGTCTTGAGGTGGATACGCAGGGCGGTTGCTTTCGCATCGTCATAGGCGAAAGGCAGGGTTTCTGTTTCGAGATGGGTGGATTGCGCCAGTTCCATCTGGATGGCGTGAAAGCCGTCAGCCGGGCGGCTATAGTGGCGGTGGTCCAGCCACCCTTGAACTGGCCAACGTGAGAATGGCGGTATATCCGGCTGCGTTGGCAAAAATATTGGCAACCGCCTTCTCGATCACCGGGGCGCAGGTAACGCCTTCATTGGTACCGATATTGAAGTCGGGCAGCTTTCCCTCGAACAGGAAGGGGATGTGCGAGCGGATGGAATGACAATCATAGAGGATCGCCACGCCATGGATTGATCTCACCCGCTCAAGTTCGGCCTGAAGTGCCGCGTGATAAGGCGCATGATAGCGCTCACGGCGTTCCTCGATTTCATGATCGCCGGGAATTTCATGCCAAAGCGGCTTGCCATCAAAGTCGGTGAACGGCACAAGGCCCGTCGTGTTCTGGCCAGGATAAAGACTTGCACCAGTGGGATCGCGATTGGCATCAATCACATAGCGGTGGAAGGTCGCGCGCACCGTGGTCGCCCCCGGCAGCAATCCGTCATAGAGCCTGTCGACATGCCAGTCGGTATCGCCCAGCGTCTGGCCGAGCGGGGTAAGGGCTGCAAATATCTGCGGCGGAACATGGGTTCCCGTATGCGGAAGGCCGAGGACAACAGGGCTGTCACCACGCCTGACTTCGACCGGCTCCATCATGCGTCTCCGCGGTTGATGATGAAGTTCCCATTGGCAACCATGGCAGCTGCAAGCGTCATGTCATTTGCCATGAAGCGATCCTGCTTTACCGCAGGCACTGCTTTGCGCAGCGTCGCCATGACTGCTTGCAATGCCGGGCTAGTCTGCAATGGCGCCCGGAATTCAATACCCTGCGCCGCGCACATCAACTCCACTGCAAGGATGACATTGAGATTGTCATTCATGCGCTGCAATCGCCGCGCGCCATGCGCTGCCATGGAAACGTGATCTTCCTGATTGGCTGAAGTCGGCGTTGAATCGGTCGAGCAGGGATTGGCCAGATGCTTGTTCTCGCTCATCAGTGCTGCCGTTGTGACTTCGGCAATCATCAGGCCGGAATTGAGACCGGGATCGGGTGTCAGGAATGGCGGCAGGTCAAAGGAAAGGGTCGGGTCGACCATCAGTGCCACGCGGCGCTGGGCAATTGCGCCGATCTCGGCGATGGCAAGTGCGATCTGGTCAGCGGCGAAGGCGACCGGCTCTGCATGGAAATTGCCGCCAGACACTATCTTGCCTTCCTCGACCAGCACCAAAGGATTGTCGGAGACGGCATTTGCCTCAACCTCAAGGGTGGAACCAGCAAAGCGCAGCAGGTCGATCGCTGCTCCGTCCTGCGGCTGGCAGCGTATGCAATACGGGTCCTGTACGCGGGTGTCGCCTTCGCGGTGGCTCTCGCGGATTTGCGAACCTTCCATGATGTCGCGCATGGTGGCAGCAACCTCGATCTGGCCCTTGTGGCCGCGCAGATCGTGGATCGCCTTTTCCAGTGGTGCGGTCGAACCCATGATGGCATCGGTCGACAGGCACGACGAGACAATTGCGGTGTTTGCATTGGTGAGCGCGTTGAAATAGCCGGTGAGTGCGCAGGCCGTGGAAAACTGGGTGCCATTGATGAGGCCGAGCCCCTCCTTGGGGCCAAGGACTACCGGTTTCAGGCCTGCCCCTTGCGAGCGCATCAGCTGACGGCATGCGCTCCCCGTCAAGGAAGGCTTCGCCTTCGCCGATCATGGTGGCGGCCATATGCGCCAGCGGTGCAAGATCGCCTGACGCACCAACCGATCCCTGCGATGGAACAAGCGGCGTGACGCCTTTTTCCAGCATCGCTTCGATCAGCGCTATGGTCTGCCAGCGAATGCCGGAAGCTCCCCTGCCCACCGACACCAGCTTCAGCACCATCATCAATCGCGTGGTGGCGATGTCGAGGGCTTCTCCGACGCCGCAGCAATGCGACAGGATGAGGTTGCGCTGAAGCGTTTCGGTGTCCTGCGGCTTGATGCGCACGCTGGCGAGTTTGCCAAATCCGGTATTGACGCCATAGACGGCCTCGGACCCTGCGGCCGCTTGAGCCACCATCGCTGCCGCGGCTTCGATTGCAGGTCGGGCCGATGGCGAAAGACCTGCAGCCGAGCCGCTGCGCCACAGTGTTTCGAGTTCGGCGAGTGTCACCTCACCCGGCGTGAGAATGGCGGTCAAAGGACACCTCCGAACATCCGCTTCCATAGCGGATTGAAACCAATGCGATAGGAAAGTTCCGCGGGATTCTCGACGTCCCAGATCGCGAGATCAGCACGCATTCCAGCGCTGATACGACCAGCATCGGCAATGCCGAGAGCACCAGCCGCGTGGATGGTCGTGCCGGCAAGCGCTTCATGCGGGGTCATGCGAAACAGCGTGCAGGCCATGTTCATCGTGAGCAGCAGCGACGTCATCGGCGAGGGCCCGGATTGCAATCGGTAGCAACCGCCATCGCTACGCCATGCTCGCGGAAGGCAGCAAGCGGCGGCACCTGTTTTTCGCGCAAAGTGTAGAAGGCACCGGGCAGGATGACTGCAATCGTGCCAGCCACCGCCATTGCCTGCGCATCACTGTCATTGGCATATTCAAGGTGATCGGCTGAAAGCGCATCAAACTGCGCGGCGAGGCGTGCGCCGCCCAGATTTGACAATTGTTCGGCATGCAATTTGACCGGAAGGCCAAGCTGCCTTGCCAGTTCAAAGACACGCCTTATCTGGTCAGGTGAAAACGCGATGCCTTCGCAAAATCCGTCAACTGCATCAACGAGGCCCTGCGAATGCGCTTCCTTTAGGGCTGGCAGGCAGACTTCGCCGATATAGGCGTCAGCATTGCCCGAATATTCGGGCGGAACGGCATGGGCGCCCAGAAAGCTGGTCTTTACGCGGATCGGGCGCTCGTCGGCAATCCTGCGCGCAACGCGCAACATTTTCAGTTCGCTTTCTACATCAAGACCATATCCGGACTTGACCTCGATCGCACACACACCCTCGGCGACAAGCGCATCAACACGCGGCAAGGCGCTTGCCAGCAATTCGGCTTCGCTTGCAGCGCGGGTATGGGCCACGGTCGATACGATACCGCCACCAGCGCGAGCAATTTCCTCATAGCTCGCCCCTTCCAGACGCAACTCGAATTCGCCCGCGCGGTTGCCGCCGTGGACGATATGGGTGTGGCAATCGATCAGGCCAGGCGTCACCAGCCTGCCGCCCAGATCAATGCGATCCAGAACCGAGAATACTTCGGGTAGCTGCGCCAGTGCGCCAGCCAGGCAATGTGGCCACCCGCCAGCGCCACTGCGCCGTCGCGGATGAGCCTGTAGGGCGTATCGCCTTCCATGCATGCCAGGGTCGCATTATGTAAAAGCATCGAAAATCCGTTGTTATGCAGGTGTTATTGTTTTATATGTATAAACATAATATCGGTCAACAGGAATTCGCCATGAGACAAATCCGTGCTTCAAAAGCCTTGCTGGAAACCGGCTGGCAGGATGACGTTCTGGTCAGCGTTGACGAGAGCGGCGTCATTGCGGCGGTTGAAAAGCTCAACAGCGAAAGCCCGTCAGAAGATGCCGTTCGGGTCGGCATCCTGCTTGCCTCCCGCCCAATGTTCACAGCCATGCATTCCAGCGTGCCATGGCCGGTCTGACCGAGCGGCGCGGACCCAATTCCAGCGATTCCTTCTGGACCTGGCGGCAATTGATGTTCCGCTTTCTTGATCGACTGACGCCGGAACATGTGGAGGCCATTGCCGCATTCGTGCAGATGGAAATGCTGGAGGCCGGCTACGCCACGAATGTGGAGTTTCACTACCTGCACCATCAACCCGGCGGAATTCCCTATGCCAATCCTGCCGAGATGGCAGAGCGGATCATCGCGGCGACTGCAAGAACCGGCATTGGCCTTACGCTGCTGCCAGTCCATTACGAGTTCGGCGGTTGCGACAAGCGTGCGCTTGGGCCGGGCCAGATCCGTTTTGGCAACGATTTTGACGCCTTTGAAAAATTGCATGCGGCCGCAGCCAGCAGCCTCAAGGCATTGCCTGAGGACTGCGGCCTTGGCGTAGCGCCGCACAGTCTTCGCGCCGTTGCCTTTGACGATCTAAAGCGACACCGGGAAATGGCAGGTGAAAATCCGCTGCACATGCATCTTGCCGAACAGATTGCCGAGGTCGAGGAAGTGCTGGCGCTTCACGGCAAGCGTCCCGTTGAACTGGTACTCGATCACATGGATCTCGGCGGAACCAACTGCTTCATTCATTGCACGCAGATGTTGCCGCATGAAACTGACGGCCTTGCCCGCAGCGGTGCGATTGCAGGCCTGTGCCCGATTACCGAGGCGAGCCTTGGTGACGGTATATTCGACGGGGTTCGCTGGATGGATGCAGGCGGGCGGATTGCGGTTGGCTCCGACTCGAATATCCGCATTTCGCTCAGCGAGGAATTGCGCACACTCGACCATTCGCAACGCTTGCGTGACCATTCGCGCGCCGCACTGGCGAGTGTCGACAAATCCACCGGGCGCAGGCTCCATGATGCCATCAATCTTGGTGGCTCGATTGCAGCCGGACGCAATTGCGGGGCCATAGCACCGGGAAAACTCGCCGATCTTGTCGCGCTTGATGACAGGGCGATTGACCTTGAAGGCCGCAAGGGCGACACGATCCTTGACTGCTTCGTTTTTGCCGGGAACGCTTCACTTGTAAGCGATGTCTGGTCGGCCGGACGGCATGTGGTAAGTGACGGCATGCATCGCGAGCGAGGAGGCAATCGAGGCAGATTACCGAAAGGTGATGCGCGAACTTGGAGATGCAATTTGATGACGGGCGAGTTGAAAAACTGGCAATCCATTCAGGAAGAGGTGCTGCGCCGCATTACCACAAGACTATGGAAACCGGGCGAGTTCATCCCCAATGAAGAAGAACTCTCTCGCGAATTCGGTTGCGCCAGGGCGACAGTCAATCGTGCTCTGCGCAGCCTTGCCGATAGCGGATTGCTGGAACGCAGGCGCAAGGCAGGAACGCGCATTGCACTTTCGCCCATACGAAAGGCAACGCTGGACATTCCCGTCATCCGTCGCGAGATCGAAAGCAAGGGCCTTGCCTATCCCGGGCAGTTGTCTGCATTTTGATTCCAGTCTCTCTCAATGATCGGTTCTGCATGCTGGCAGCCTCATTGCCGATTCTGTACGCGCATGCCGACACCAACCCGTCCCGTCATGGGCATGCTGCTGCCATTTTCAGTTTATATTATAATGTCATTCCCTATGAAGGCCAGAAGTCGGCGTCAAGCATTGCCCGACCTGGCTCCCGTGGCGAATGCGCTGACGATTCTCCCCTTGTCTGTCTTTCAGGGCGATTCTGTCCGCAAAATATCTCGAATCTGCACCGTCGGACGTTTGTAAACCCTTTGTTCAGCCTGTTTGTTGGCAATTGCAGGCAACATCAGGACCCGTGGGTCTCCAATTTGTGCTATTTTCGCAACAGGGCCGACAGAAGCACCGGCACGAGGGCATTGAGCCGGTTTATTGGATTGCACTCCCGGAATCATTTTGTATGTTCACCTCAGGCAAGGGCGAACAACCCGCGCCTTTGGTTCAAGGGCTTGTTATCCGAATTCACTAGTGGTCTGATAACCCGCCCATAATGATAATGTTTTTGACTGGAGGTCAGGACTATGAAACTCAAGAGCCTTCTTCTTGGTTCTGCAGCGGTTCTCGTCGCTGTTTCCGGTGCCCGCGCTGCTGACGCAATCGTCGTCGAGCCGGAGCCGGTGGAATATGTACGTGTTTGCGACGCATACGGCGCAGGCTGGTTTTACATCCCAGGTACCGAAACCTGCCTGAAGTTCGACGGCGATGTCCGCGTTCAGTATGGTTCAACCCACTATCACGACACAAATTGGCAACTCGTAAACGCCGCAGGCACGGGCTTGACCCCACTAGCAGCAGACGAAACGTCAAATCATGAGTGGAACTACCGCGCTCGTCTGAACGTTCGTGCAAACAACGAAACCGAATACGGCACACTTGCTTCACGTATCCGTTTCGTCGCAGCTTCTGCTGAAGGCGGCCACAACGACATCCTGTCCGCATCTGAAGGCCCGTCCTCCGCAAACACCGTTGTTGACTGGGCAGTCATCAGCCTTGCCGGTTTCCGCATCGGTTTTGCTGACGATTACTGGACAACTGCAGGCGGCTACGGCTACTACAACGCACGTTTCGACGGCCCGTACGGCTTCCAGAACGGTATCTTCTTCGACTACACCTATGCATCAAACGGCTTCACAGCCACGATCGGTGTGGAAGATGGCGGTCGTTCGGGTGAATCCGGTTCGCCAGACATCTATGGTGGCGTGACCTATTCCGGCTCCGGCTGGTACATGGCTGGTATCTACTACTATGACTCGTCAGCTTCAGCTGGCGCATGGAAAGTACGTGCTGACTATGACTTCGGCTCGAACGGCTTCGCAGTCGGCGGCTGGTACATGGCCGACGATGGCAAGACCGATTACGTCAAGGGTCATGCCTTTGGTGTAACCGCCCGGATGAACCTGATGGATAATCTCGTTCTGTTCGGTGGTTACGGTCAGTATGCAGACCAGTATAACGAAACTGGCGACACGCTTCGTGCAGCATCTATTTCGGGAACTGGCGCACTTACCGCAGCGGTTATCGCTCCCGGCAACATCGACAGGTCGTATCACAACTTCACCGTTGGTGTATCCTGGACACCGGTTCCTGGTCTTCTGATCCAGCCGGAATATACCGTGACGACTTTTGGTCAAGAGTCCAATGTTACTCTGTCGTCGGCAGCCAAGCCACCATTGGCGAACAACGGTCGCTTCTCACTGCGTATCGTTCGCTCCTTCTAACCAGATGGTTGGATAGTGAAACAAGCCGGAGCCCTGTCATGGGGCTTCGGCATCAACCCACAAAATGCACCCACAACATGCAAAAATCTCGCGCGTTAATAACGAAAACAATAAGCCAAGACGCCGCCAACTAAAAAAAGTCGCCCAAAGAGCGACAGTTCCCATAAAAAAGTCATATCAAATTTGTCCCAGAAACCCGTTTATTGCGAGCGGTTTTCGTCCCAATTTCCAAAAGTCATATTCAATGCTCTGACTGTGGCACGCAAGCGTAGAAGAAATTCCCGCTTGCAATCTTTTGGTTATCGCGCTTGTTTTTGCTCCATGGAGTAAAAGCAAATGAAAGTATTATCGTTCCGAAATTTGATCCGGACACACAGTGGAATGCTGTGGGAACCAGGATCGCATCGCGAAAACTGCATTTCATTCCTTGAAGAAATCAACGAAATTTTGTTGAAAAATGGCGTTTCAAATATAGATAGCAACGCAATTGATTTTCTGATCGGCGAATTCAGACAAAAAGGTAACAAGAATTCCACGATCAACAGAAAGCTTTCCAGCCTTTTCAAATTGCTGCGTAAGTACAAGAAGTCCGGTGGCGACATCGAGGTGCCGGAGTTTACCAAATTGCCCGAGAAGAACGGACGAATCAGGTTTCTTTCTGCTGACGAGGAGGAAAGCCTGTTCGCGGGCCTTTCACGAACTGATCCGCATTATATGGCACTTGCGGCGTTTCTGATTGATACTGGTGCACGAATTGGCGAAGCAATCAGCCTTCGATGGAGTGACATTCCCCCTGGTTCGGTAACCTTCTGGGAAACGAAGGCAAATCTCCCAAGATCAGTACCGCTGACGGCGCGAGCGGCTTCCATTGTCAATGATTTGCGAACTGTCGAAAACCGGGCTGGTCGCTTTGCCAGTATCCGCTACGCGAATTTTCGAAATGCTTGGCTGAAGGCCCGCAAAGAAGCTGGAATGGAAAGGGATCCCCAAATTGTTCCCCACATACTACGCCACACTTGCGCATCTCGTCTTGCCCAAGCCGGAGTGGATATCAAACGCATTCAGGAGTTTCTAGGCCACAAGTCACTGACAATGACCCTACGATATGCCCATCTGGCACCCATGCATTTGCGCGAATGTGCAGATGCGCTGGATCAATATGCTGCATCGAGGGAGGCACCACACAATCAGCAGCCGCAAGGCCAAACCTCGGAAAAAAATCGTGACCTGAGAAAATCGTTGCATGATTGGCAAAAAACGCAATTCAGGTACAACCTGAATTGCGTCAGCTATTTCGCGTCGAACTGAACTGCTTTCCACTCAGTTGTTGAAGCCTGTCTTGTCCACCAGTTCCGATGCGAGTTTGCGGTTGTCTGCGATTTCGGCAAGCGGCAATGCGTCCGGCTTGATTTCGCCGAAGGATGCAACGAGCGGCGAAGGGCTCGCACCCGGCATGACCGGATATTCGAAAACCTGGGCTGCATAGATTTCCTGCGCTTCGCGGCTTGCCAAAAATTCCATCAGCTTGACGGCATTGTCGCGATTGGGGGCATATTTGGTGAGCGCCATTGCCGAGATATTGACATGGGTCCCGCGATCATTGGCGTTGGGAAAAAGAACCTTGATGGAGGCGGCCCAGTCCTTCTGTTCGGGTTCCTTGTCATTGGTCATCATCAACCCGACATAGTAGGTATTGCCAATGGCGATATCGCATTCACCGGCAAAGATCGATTTTGCCTGCGCCCGGTCATTGCCTGCCGGCTTGCGGGCCAGGTTGTTCTTGACCGCGGTCAGCCATTTCCTCGGTTTCCGCTTCGCCGTGATGGGCGATCATCGAGGCAATCAGGCCGATATTGTAGCTGTGCTGGCCGTCGCGAATACAGATTTTGCCCTTCCATTTCGGATCGGCAAGCTCTTCATAGGTAATGGCATCCTGCGCCACGCGATCCTTCGAGGCATAAACGACACGGCCGCGCGTCGTCAGGCCGAACCATTCATTGCCGGGGTCACGATACTGGGCGGGAATATTGGCCGTGATCTTCGGATCGTCGAGCGGTTGGGTGATGCCCTTTCGCTCGCCACAACCACCTTGGAAATGTCGACAGACAGGATGACATCGGCAGGTGAATTGCGGCCTTCAGCTTCGATGCGCTCTTCAAGCCCCTTGTCGAGGAAAAGCACATTGGCCTTGATGCCGCTCTCCCGGGTGAAGGCGTCGAGAAGCGGGGCAATCAGTTCAGGCTGTCGGTAGGAATAGATATTCACTTCGCCATCGGCTTGTGCCGAAGCGGTGACGGCAAGCGTCATTGCAATACCGGCGAATGCCGGCTTGAGGGATGTTTTTCATGACTTTCTCCAATACGTGCTGTTCAAGGCAACACAATCAGTTGACGGGATGCTGATACCGTCCCATCCACGCAGTGTCAAGAAAAAGCCCATTGTTTTCAATAGTTTGAAGTATTCCAAACTGGAATCGTTCCAAGCTGGAAGTCGCTTTCAGTAGCGCGAAGCGGATTTTCCAAATATTCCAAAGGATGGTCGCCGCATGGCTCGCACCTTCAAGGTCAAAGCCAGCTCGCATCGGCGGAAGCGTCGCCGCCCTGTCGATGGCGGCAGCCAGGGTTTGCGGGGTCATTTCCTCGTCGCGCAGGAGTGTTGCCAGGCCCTTGGCGGCAAATATCTCGGCGCGGCGCAATTGCTCGGTTTCACGCCCACCGGCAAAGGGCGCCAGCACGCAACGGGTTCCAGCGCGCATCAGGTCACCCGTGGTATTGTAGCCGGCACGCGAAACAGAGACCCTGGCCGAAGCAAGAACACGCGCCAGATCGGGCACGAAACGCTCGACCCGCATGCCCGGAGGGGCAGCGGCAGCAAGCGCGTCGGTGTCTTCCTGTGGGCGCTCCGGTCCGACGATCAGAAGCCAGTTGGACGGAAATGTGCGGGAAAACTGCATTGCCTGCGGAGCAGCTGCTGTCAGCGCATGGCCGACGGCACCACCGCCAGCGGAAACAACGACATCAGCGGTAATGGATGGCGCAATGCCCAGATCGGGTGGCTCGGGCGTTACCAGTCCGCCATATCGGACCTTGTGCAGGATTTCATCCGCTCCCTGCAACGTCTCCTCGATGCGGATCAGGTCCGGATCGCCATGCACCAGGATGAGATCAAAGAAATCGCGCGCCATGGCAATGGATTCGCGCACCCGCTTTTCAGCGCGGTTTTCCGTCATGATATCGCGAATGGAAGCAACCGTGACGGGATGCCAACTGGCGACCCTGGCTGCATGCATCAATGGTTCCAGTTCAAACCGCATCTGCCTGCGCCCGAACGGATAGGCCTCGGTGATCACCATGTCCGGACGCGTCTCATGGAACAAGGCAAGGATGCTGTCGCGGCGTGCGTTTTTCAAAGCATCATCAACGGGCGAGCCATCCAGCTTGACGAGGTTCTGGAAATCCGCACCATCCACCCGAACCGGTTCGAGCCAGGTCATCTCCAATCCGTCTACATTGATCTTTGGCAGCCTTGTCCCGCCCCAGACCATGTGGACAACAGCGCCGCCGCGCACCAGTTCGCGTGCCACGCGCGTGGCGCGGAACACATGGCCAATTCCAGAGATGCTGGACGTAAAAGAGGATCACCGGTTGCCTTTTCATGCCGCCCTGCCCTTCCCTGCGCCATCCAGCGATGCGGAGAGTTTTGCAATCAGGTCGGTGATTGCAGACTTGTGATCGAATTTGGCCCGAACGATCTTTTCGCCTTCGCTGCCCAGCGCATTGCGGGTTGCGGGATCGGCACCAAGGTTCGCGATAACCCTTGCCAGTCCCGCGCTGTCCTCGGGATCGACAAACCGACCGTTGACGCCATCGTGGACAAGTTCGGGTATGCCAGAAATCGCGGTAGAAACAACGGCGAGCCCTGGCTTTGCGCCTCCACAATGACATTGGGCAGACCGTCACGGTCGCCCGTCTCGTCGACCCGGCATGGCAAAATGAACAGGTCGCTGTCGCGATAGTTTCAAGGACTTCGGCCTGGGGCAGCGCGCCAGGAAACTGCACTTGTCCGCAATGCCAAGCCTTGCAGCCTGCGTTACCAGATCGGCCTTCAGTGGCCCGCCACCAATATGGGTCCACCGCCAATTCATCCCCGGGGGCAGCAAGGCGAGCGCATCGAGAATGGTGTCGATCCCCTTCTTGGCAACCGCCCTACCGACAGTCAGAAAGCGCAGCGGGTCGGAAGAATTGCTGCCGTCGCGAACTGAATGGGCGCTGGCGGCGGGAAACCGTGCGAGATCAATGCCATGATAGACGAGCGAGACCTTTTCGGGCTTCGGCGCATGCGAGGCCAGTTCATCGCGCCCGCCGCTTGTACAGGTGACACACCATTCGCATTCACCCAGCTTTTCGCGCAGTTCCCAGGCCGGACTGGTCCAGATGTCTTTTGCATGCGCGGATACGGCCCATGGCAGGCCTGCGATGATCGCGCCATATCGGGTAGCCGACGCTGGCGTATGAATGAAATGGGCATAGAGAAAGGAAAGACGCGGTGCATATTCAGCAGCGATCACCATGCCCTGGCCAAAGCGGCGAAGGCGATTGCGGGTAAAATCGCGGCGAAAATCACGGAGAAAGGCGGAGATGGCACTCCAGAATCCGGGCTTGACGATACAGGCCAGTAGCGCCCGCATCACCCTGACCGGCTCCTCATGCAGGTATTCCGGCAGATAGTGGATGGGTGCCGTGATTTCGCGGTGGATGGGGTGCTGCGCCTTGTCGGTGGGGTGGCGAAGGGAAATCAGTTCGAGGCTGAATCCCGCGCGCTGCAATTCCAGGATTTCCTGGGCAATGAAGGTTTCCGAAAGTCTCGGATAACCTTTCAGCACCACACCAATGGTCTTGCCCACGCTATTCTCCCGCACGAACCTGCGCGGAGAGTTTTTCCCGACGACGCTCCCCGGAAAGCGGTGGGCGGGCAACTGCCATTCTTTCAATGTCCTCGCAAATCACATCAAGGCCTGCGAGATCACCCGGCTGCAGGAATTGCGACGGTCTTGCCATTTCCGGCAGGCGGCGAAGCGCCTTGGCCATGACCTGCGGAATGGCCGCCTCGTCGGGCGTCAGCATTTCGCAAAGGCCAACCTCGCGGGCGCGGCTGGCGCGGATATACTGTTCCTGGCGCGGATGGGTGCGCGGCACGAACAATGCCTTGCGGTCGAAGGACAGTACTTCGCAAAACGTGTTATAGCCGCACATGCCAACAACGCCGACTGCATTGGCGAGCATCACTTCAAGGCGCGATTCAAAATCGACAACGGTGATATTGGCAAGGCCTGAGGCGCGCAGGCGAATGCGCTCGCGGTTTTCGCTCTTCATGAACGGACCCAGCACCATGACCAGTGGATAATCGTTTTGCCAGTCATGCTCACGCGCTGCCAATACCTGTTCCATCAACTGGCTGCCATCGCCACCGCCGCCGGCGGTGATGAGGATATATTTGTCCGGCAGGAAGTGGATGTCCCCGAGGGCCGAGGGAAGTTCGCGCTCCAGGAAGCCGACATGGCGAATGCGGCTTTCCAGTTCGGGCGTGACATCAAGCCCACCAAGCGGATTCCAGAAATGCTCCGGACCATAGACCCAGATCCGGTCGTAGTATTTTTCCATCTTCTGGAGCATTTGCTTCGGCGCCCATTCGCGCTCGAGATGCTCAGGCGAGATCCATCACGTCGCGCAAGCCCAGAATGACCTTGGATTCCATCTGTTTCAGCATGGCAAGGGTTGGCTCAAGCTCGCCCTTGAGACCCATCGGTTCCTTGTCGACAATCATGATATCGGGCTGGAAAGCCTCGGCAGTGCGCTGGATGATGAGCTTTCGCATCATCAGGATGTCTTCGAGATCGATATATTCACCGATCGAGTCATATTCGCCATTGTAGAGCTTGATGACACTCGGGATCTTGACGAAATCGACACGGGCACGAAAATCAAATGCTCCGGCAATCTGCGAGCCGGAGATGATGATCACATTGACGCCCTTGAACCGCTCGACAATGGCATGGGCTATCGTACGGCAGCGGCGCAGATGGCCAAGACCGAACGTATCGTGCGAATACATGAGGATGCGGACATGTTCGAGACGTTTCATGAAGCGGTCGCTTGCTTTTTGTTGCCTGTAATTGACGCCAGAACCGGAAACTCCGACCAGGCTTTGCAAATTCGCTTCCTGTCCGAAAAACGACTGGAGGGTTTTACTCCATTTTGATGGTGCAGAACAAGCGCAGGAAACAGATTCAATGAGTGTTTTTACTGCACGAAACATGTGTCAGCACAATGATCCCTATTCCGATTGCAAATGATCGAAACGCCATGGCTGTGATATTGCTGACAAGACCTTGCCCGCCGCCGCCAATTTCGCCAAACAGGTACCCATGAAGAGAATTGCGTTTTATGCACCGCTGAAACCGCCGGACCATCCAATCCCTTCGGGGGACCGGCAAATGGCGCGCATGTTACTGGCTGCACTTGGCAAGGCCGGCTATGACGCGTTTCTTGCCAGCAGGCTGATCTCCTATTCCAAGCGTCATGGCCATGAGCACTTGGAGCAGCGCAAGGTCGAGGCGCATGCCGAAGCCGGTCGCCTGATTGACGAATGGAATGCGACGGAAAATCGGCCCGATCTGTGGTTCTGCTATCACCCCTATGACAAGTCACCTGACTGGCTGGGCATGGAAGTCTGCAAGCGTTTGCAGATCCCCATGGTCACTGCCGAACCCTGCAAGACGGGACAGGGTCCAAACGGCGAATGGCTGCCATGGCGCGCGGAGGCGCAAAAGAGCATCCGCATGGCAGAAATCAACATAGTGATGACAAATTCCGACCATGATTATCTTTCGGGTTTCATTGCGCCCCAGCATATTGCCTGGCTGAAGCCGTTCATCGACACTGATCTCCTGGAGCCGACCCCGCTAAGGGCTGAACTGCCAACCGACCCTTGGCAAGGCCATGCCGGTTGCAGGCTGTTGACTGCGGGCATGATGCGGCCCGGTGCGAAGCTGGAAAGCTATTCGATCCTCGCCGAAGCGTTGCTGCAGATCAAGGAGATGGACTGGTCGCTGGTAATTGCCGGTGGCGGACCTGGCCGCAACGAAATCGAGGCAATGATGGCACCGCTCGGGGAGCGCGTGCGCTTTGCCGGGGAATGCCAGCCTGGCGAGGTTCTGACCCTGATGGAGATGGCTGAAGTCCTGGCATGGCCGGGATCGCGGGAAGCCTATGGCATGGTCTATCTCGAAGCCGCGACGCGCGGCACTCCGGCGGTGGCGCTCGACAATATGGGCGTGCCGCTGGTGGTCGAAGACGGGCGCAGCGGCCTTCTGGCAAGCCCGCCGGATGCCGAACATTATGCACGGGCGCTCGCAAGGATCATTGGCGATGCCGGTTTGCGCGCAAGGCTTTCAAGCGGTGCAAGGGAATTTGCCCTGAATGAGAGAAATGGCGACATGGCGGCTGGCAAGTTGCGGCAGATACTCGACCCGGTTCTCGCCAAAGCCGAACAGTCGGGGTCGCGCGATGAGCGTCCATCAACCTGAACAGGAAATGACGCTCGACATCCTGCTTGACCAGCTTGAGGCGGAACTGGAACTTTGGCGAAATGCGGGATTGTCGCCGCGGTTTTTCCTGCGTGATGATGACGCCATTGATGACACGCAAGCCCTTGTCCGGCTTGATGCCCTTGTCCGCGAACATGACATTCCGCTGCTGCTGGCAGTCATTCCCGATCCGGCGCAACCCGGCCTTGCCGCTCGGCTTGCCAATTCGCCATTGATAACGCCTGCCGTTCACGGATTTCGCCATGTCAGCCATTCACCAAAGGGCGAGAAGGTTTGCGAGCTGGGCACGCATCGCCCGGTTGACGACGTGCTGGGCGAATTGGCTAAAGGCCGCGAAAAACTTCAGGACCTGTTCGCGCGCGAAATCTCTGCCATCCTGGTTCCGCCCTGGAACCGCATCCATGACGCTGTGCGCGACCGGGTTGGCGATGCCGGTTTTGCAGCAGTTTCCGCTCATGGCTGGAGCGAGGCCGTGCCGGTGAAAATGATCAACGCCCATATTGATGTCATTCACTGGAAAGGTGGGCGCAAGGGGCGCGACCTGGCCTGGGTGCATTACAATCTGCTTCGCAATCTGGAGATCGCTCGCCAGCGTGGAGGCGAACCTGTCGGGATATTGTTGCACCATCTCGATCATGACGAGCAGGCATGGTTGGCCATTGAAAGCATTTTTGACTGGACCCGTAAAAATCCCGGAATAAACTGGGTGGCGGCAGACGATCTGATCTGATCGTTTTGGGTGCCGCATCGGGTTGGGGATAGTTGACATCATGCAGGCTGTTGTCCGCACGAAGACGGATCGTTGGCGCAGTCCGCTTTCCAGCGCACTGTTCGAATTGCTCGAGGAGTTGCGCCTGCGCCGGATCACCCGCGCGGACTACCAGAAAACTTTGCTGAACTGGCTTGATCGCGAAGGCCTTAGCAATGCCCTTGCGCCGGAGATCAGCGAGGCGATGGCAAGTCATCAGCAACTGGAACTGCTGCGCCGCCATGTCAATGAATGCCGCCACACGGTGCTGCTCTATCGTGTCGACGAGGGCGAGGCGCATCCACCGCATGAGCATTTCAACATGATTTCCACGCAGGTCGTGCTTGCTGGCAAGATCCATCTGCGTGAATACCAGCGCAAGATGCGTGAGGACAGCGACCATATCGCGATGAGACTGGTTCGCGACGCGGTGCTTGGGCCGGGCGATGTTTTCAATGCGAGCGAATGGGAAAGCAATGTCCACTGGTTTTGCGCCGAGGCTGGGCCGGCACTGATCTTCAACATCAATGCGCGCGGCTATGAGCCATCAACATTTCCAAATCTCACCGACCCGGGATTTGGAAGGCTCTATGTCGACCCCACCCGATTTGACGTGGCTGGAACCGTACATGGCGTTGAAACAAGCCCGGAAGAAGCACGCCGGCGCTTCGGCTGGCGCAGGCTCTCGGAATTTCCGGTGCCTGACTGCGCACTCGCGGCTGCAAACGGTGAAAGCATCTCGATATCGCTTTCAACCGAAAGAGAACCCGCTCAGGTGCTGTAGGGATCAGCCGCGTCACGCAATCCGTCGCCAAAGAAATTATAGGCGAGGATGACCAGGATTACCGGAACCACGGGCCACATCAACCACGGATAAAGCGCCACGACATTGATGTTTTGCGCCTCGTTGAGCAACACACCCCAACTCACAACCGGCGAACGCAGGCCAAGACCCAGGAATGAAAGCGCGGTCTCGCCCAGGATCATGGTCGGTATGGTTATGGTCGCCGATGCGATGATGTGGCTCATGAAGCCGGGGATCAGATGGCGCCCGATGATGCGGCCGGGGCGCGCGCCCATCAACCGTGCCGCAAGCACATAATCTTCCTCGCGCAAGGACAATAATTTCGAGCGCACGGCACGCGCAAGGCCGGTCCATTCCAGCAGGCCCAGGATCACCGTAATGCCGAAATAGACAACGATCGGGCTCCAGGTTACCGGCATGATGGCGGCAAGCGCCAGCCATAGCGGAATTGTCGGCAGGGACTGGATGACCTCGATGAGACGCTGCGAGACCAGGTCGATCCAGCCGCCATAATAGCCGGCAAGGCCACCGATAACGATGCCGAGGATGAACGATATGGTGACGCCGATCAGACCGATGGTCAATGAAATGCGGGCGCCATAGATCATGCGCGAAAACACGTCGCGCCCGAGGCGATCTGCCCCCAACAGGTAGAACTCGCCTTTCTCTGCGGGGCAGACCAGGTGCAGGTCGGATTCGATCATGCCCCAGAAAGCATAGGAATCGCCGCGGCAAAAATAGCGAAGCGGCTGGACCTTTTTCGTGTCCTCGACATAGTTCCGCTTCAGTGTCTTGAGGTCCAGCGTGGATTTGTAGCCATAGACAAAGGGGCCGACAAACTCGCCCTCATGGAACAGATGGATGGATTGGGGGGGCGCGTAGATCGATTTCGAATTGCGGGTTTCCAGGCCGTAAGGGGCAAGGAATTCGGCAAAGAAAACCACGAAATACATGAACAGCAGAAACAGGCCACACCATACCGCCACCTTGTGGCGCTTGAACTTCCACCACATCAGCTTCTTTTGCGAGGCGAGGAAAACCTTTTCCTGTTCGGGTGTCAGTTTTTCGATGGCACGCGGATCAAACGGCTCCGGCGAGACATAATGCTCGATCACGGCTGAATCATCAGACTTTCGCGGATTGCCAGCCATGGTGTTGTTCCTTCCCGTGTCGGTCACCGGCTTACCCCCCCGGCAAGCCTGATGCGAGGATCGAGGAAGGCCAATGCGATGTCGGATATCAGGGTTCCGATCACCGTGAGGAAAGCCAGCAACATCAGGAATGATCCTGCCAGATACATGTCCTGGCTTTGAAGAGCCGTGATCAGCAGCGGCCCCGTTGTTTGCAGTGAAAGCACGATCGCGACAATTTCCGCGCCGGAGATGACCTGTGGAAGGATGCCGCCGATATCGGCAATGAAGAAGTTGAGCGACATGCGGAACGGATATTTCATCAGCGCGCGAAACTCGGGCATCCCCTTGGCCCTGGCCGTGGTGACATAGGGTTTTCGCAATTCATCAAGCAGGTTTGCACGAACGCGACGGATCATTCCGGCGGTGCCGGATGTGCCAATGACTATGACCGGTATCCAAAGATGCTCGAGCACTGAAACGAATTTGGCCCAACTCATCGGCTGGCCGATGAATTCACTGTCGTAAAGCCCGCCGATGGAGGTTCCGAACCACTCCTTGGCAAAATACATCATCACGAGCGCCAGCAGGAAGTTCGGCGTCGCCAGACCCAGCAGTCCGAGGAATGTCAGGCCGTAATCGCCCCAGCTATATTGGCGGGTAGCGGAGTAGATGCCGATCGGAAAGGCAATTGCCCAGGTAAAGATGATGGTGAAGAAGGTGACGATGATGGTGAGCCAGAGTCGGTCACCGATGACATCCCTCACCGGCAGCTGATATTCGAACGAATAGCCGAAATCGCCATGCAGCATGCCAAAGGCCCATTTGAAATAGCGCTCATAGGCAGGCAGGTCGAACCCGTATTCCTGGCGCAGGAATTCGATCTTTTGCGGATCGACCGTTTCACCCGATGCCAGCAATTCGGTGATGTAGCTTTCGAAATAGTCGCCGGGCGGCAATTCGATCAGCACGAATATCAGGATGCTGGTCAGCACCAGTGTCGGCACCATATAGATTGCCCGCTTGATGATATATCCCAGCATTGCTTGCGCTTATCCCCTGATCATTCGAACCGTTTCAACTGCCCTACGCCCTATTTCGCGAACCAGAATGTATCGGGTCGATAAACCCCGAAAAACGCCGTTGGCTCCCAGGTGTAAATCGCTTCCTCGGGAACGTTGCGCAACTTGTCCGAAACAACGACGGGCTGACGGGAATTGTTGACGGTTCCGATGGTGAAGACCTGGTCGGTATAGGTGTGCAACATTTCCTGCCAGATGGCGCGCTTTTCTTCCTTGGTGCCAGCCAAGAGCAGCATTGTAACGATCCAGCTGAGCCTGGGCCTCGGGCATGTCGACAGGCTCGCCGGACTTGCCCTTGCTGTCGTGATACTCACCCCATTTCGGCCACTGCAATTGCGGCTGCGAGGTTGGTGCCATTTCCTGCGGGCTCATTTCCGAATTGGCAATTGCATTGTCCATGCCGGAAAATACCGAGATCAGTGTCTCGCCATTATAGGCGCGGCGACGGAAGATATCGCGCTGCGAGGCGCGCACGAACATCTTGATCCCGACTTGCGACCAGTGATCGGCAATCAGTTCGAGAACGTCGGTTTCCTCGGTGCTCTCACCCGCACTTTCAACAGTGATTTCGGCACGCTGGCCATTTGGCAGCAACCGCACTCCGTCCTTGTCCCGCGCGCCGAGCCTTGCCTCGTCGAGCAGTTCGTTGGCCTTGTCGATATCGCGGATTGCCCAGGCATCGCGATACTCTTCCTTGAACAGCGGGCTTTCAGGCATGACGGTGTTGGCGCTTGGCGTTGCCAGACCGAAATAGATCACTTCATTGATCTCATCACGATCAATGGCCAGCGAAAGGGCGCGCCGGAAGCGCACATCGCGCATCAGGCCACGCCAGACCGTGTCTTGCGCATTGAGGTTGGGAAAGAGTGCGACCTGCGAGCCCTTGCCGGTTGACCAGAGATAGGTGTGGAAGCCGTGCTTTTCCTCAGCTTCCTTGAGGAAGGTGAAGTTGTCGAAACGGATATAGCGCGCCTGAAGATCGCTCTCGCCGCCACCTGTCTTGGCAGCAATCACCTCGTCGGAGACGATATCCATCACCAGTTCGTTGATATAGGGCAATTGGTTGCCTTCATTGTCGACGCGATGGAAATACGGATTGCGCTCCCAAACATAGCGCTCACTTGGTGAGGGCGTCGCATTGTGCCAGGCCTGCAAGGTTGGCAGATCCGGATTTTCCGGGCGGCGCTGGCGCTGCATGCGGGTATGCAAGGCGGCTCCAGCTGTCTGCCTTGGCAGTCGCGACCATTTCGTCGAGCTTGGCCTTGTCGGCATATTTGGCGTGGAATTGCTTCAGATAATGCGCCGGGCGGTAGATATAGCGGCGCAGGAGCAGCCAGCGCAATCAGGAATGCCGGGTTCGGCTTGGACCAGGTATAGCGAACCGTCAGCGGGTCGATTACCTCGAATTTCGGCTCTTCGCCATCCACGGTCATTTCCTGCGGGACACCCTCACGACCCAGTTCGGGGTCCTTGACCATGTCTTCCCAGAAATAGCGGAAGTCCTCTGCGGTGAAGGGTTGTCCGTCAGACCATTTGTGGCCTTCGCGGATGTGGAATGTGAACTGCTTGTCGCCGTCGGATTCGTAGGATTCCAGGATATCCGGCTTGATCTCGATATCGGGGCCATACCCAACCAGGCGGGCATAGGTGTAGACAGTGATCTGGCCCAGGTCCTTGACGCTGCCCATCAGCAGTTTCAGAGAACCGCCATATTGGCCGATTTCCTTGTTTTCGGCGGCCATGTCGACCACGAAGGGATTTTTGGCAGGCGCTCGGCAAGCGGCGGAAGTTTTCCTTCCTCGACCAGCTTTGTCAGTTCCGGCGCTTCTCCAGCACGCGCGGCAGGCAGGAACGCCATTGCCGACAGCAAGGCTGCCATTGCGAAACCCAGTCCCTGTTTCCATTTCGAAGCGAACATCAAACCAGCTCCCTCATGTCGATGTTTGAATTGGCGAGCACGAAATGCTCATTGCCGACTTCTATCGCAGCCAGATCCCCGATCGCTTGCGACAAACGCCTTTCCCCAGGCAGATGTATCATCCGCGCCTGAATAGCGGATATTTTCAAATTCGAGAAGGCGATCAAGGTCCGGATACGGGACCGATGCCAACAGCGCCCTGGTATAGGGGTGCCGCGGATTTGCAAACAGTTCCTCGCGCGGCGCCATTTCGACCAGTCGGCCGCGGCACATCACGGCAATTCGCTCGGCTACATAGTTCACGACCGCAAGATTGTGCGAGATGAACAGGCTGGTAAGGCCGAGCTCTGAACGCAGATCATTTAGCAGATTGAGGATCTGCGCCTGGACCGAAACATCAAGTGCGGAGACAGGCTCGTCGCAGATCATGATCGAGGGATGCAAGGCAAGCGCACGGGCGATGCCGATGCTGGCGCTGCCCGCCGGAGAAGGAATGGGGATAGCGGTTGAGGAAGCGCGGATCGAGACCGACCAGTGTCATCAGATCGACGATCTCGTTGGTGCGGCTTTCGGCATTGCCAATATCGTGAATGACAAACGGCTCTGCCAGGATGTTCTGCACGGTCATGCGCGGATTGAGCGAGGAAAACGGGTCCCGGAAGATCATCTGGACCTTGCGGCGGAATGCCATCAGGTCACTGCCTTCAAGCGCCAGCACATCGACCATCTTGCCATCGGCATGCATCAGCACTTCACCGGATGTCGCGGTGATTGCACGCATGATCAGTTTCGAAACGGTGGTCTTGCCGGAACCGGATTCGCCGACCAGGCCAAGGCATTCCCCCTTGCGGATCTGGAAAGAGACATCGTCAACAGCAACTACGCGGTTTGATGTCCCGCTGCCAAACCAGCTCCCTTTCCTGGTAATGAATTCCTTGCGCAGGTTTTTCACTTCCAGATGTGGCACTCCGGCTGGAACTTCGTCGCGAACCTGGAAACGATCAGCGAGCGCCTCGATGGTCTTGGCGCTTTCACCACCCATGTCACGCAGCGAGACCAGCCTTTCTCCCGGCTTCATGTCGAAATGCGGGACGGCGGCCATCAGCGCCTTGAGATAGGGGTGCCTCGGATTGCGGAATATCGTATCGATCGGCCCCGCTTCCATGACCTTGCCATGATAGGCAACGACGACCTCGTCAGCCATGTTGGCAACAACACCAAGGTCATGGGTGATGAGCAGGATGGAGGTGTTGAACTTCTGCTGCAATTCCTTCATCAACCGCAGTATCTGCGCCTGAACCGTGACGTCGAGTGCGGTAGTCGGCTCATCGGCAATGACGAGCGAGGGATTGCAGATCAGCGCCATGGCAATGACTGCACGCTGGCGAAGTCCGCCGGACAATTCGAACGGATAGCGTTCATAGCCCTTGTGCGGGTCAGGAAAACCGACCAGCCGGAGAATCTCCTCGGTATCCAGTCTTGCCTGTTTGCCGGATTGGGAGTGGTGCAGGCAGAAGCGCTTCCTCGATCTGGTTGCCGATCGTGTGCAGCGGCGAAAGGGCGGTCATCGGTTCCTGAAAAACCATGGATATGCGACCACCGCGCATCTCGTAAAGATAGGGGTCACGCTCGCTGAGCGCAGCGATGTCCACCGGTTCCTGCCCATGTTTCTCGTCATGAAACAGGATATGACCGGACTTGATCCGGCCGTTCTTCGGCAAGATCTGCAAGATCGATTGCGCGATCACCGATTTGCCTGATCCCGACTCCCACCAGGGCCAGCACAGACCCTTTGCGAAGCTTGAAGCTGATACCCTTCACTGCGTCAACCGTCCCGCCCTGAATGGCGAAAGAGACGTGCAGATCCCTTACTTCAAGCAATATACGGCGATCATCCGCCATGTAGCGACTGCCCCTCACCTGCCCGCAGTTTTTTGCGGTCCGTTATTTTTTTGAGGTTTACACAAACCCTGATGACCGCAAAGTGACACAAGTCACACTTCAAACACAACGGCCATGTTATTTTCCTGCGCATTTCCACAGACAGAATTGCGATTTGTCACAAACAGTCGGCCAGCGAGCAGGCCGTGCGCCCTGACGCCAGCGCCTATCCGCGGTCATCAACGGCTGCAGCAGGAACGTCGCCGTCAATGACCGAGCGCGCAGCACCCGTTACAACTTCCCGCTCCTTGTCGCTCAGTTTGCCGTTTTCATGTTCGGCGATGCGGACCGTGACCTCGCGATTGGCAAAATGGATACCTTCCCTGCGGAACAAGTCCTGGATGGCGGCATAGACCACTTTTCGTGTGACCCATTGATCGCCGGGCTTGGTCATGAACTTGACCCGGATGATCATGGCGGAATCTTCCATCTGCACGACGCCCTGTGATTTCAGGGGCTGGATGAAATTATGGCCGACATCGGGATGTTCCAGCAATTGCTGGCCGAGTTTCTTGACGAGCTTGCGAACCTTGTCGACATCGGTGTCATATGTCACGCGCAAAGGCAGTTTCATGATGACCCAGTCGCGCGAATAATTGGTGAGTTGCTTGATCTCGCCAAAGGGCACAGTGTGCAGCGGGCCATTGTGATGGCGCAACTGGAATGAACGCAACGAGATTTTCTCGACCGTCCCGCGAATATCGCCGAGTTCGATATATTCGCCCTTGCGGAAGGCATCGTCGAACAGGAAGAAGCCGCCCGAGAAGATATCACGGATCAGCGTCTGCGCGCCGAAACCGACTGCCAGGCCAATAACCCCGGCACCGGCGAACAATGGCGCGATGTCGACACCCAGATTTGAAAGTACGATCATGCCTGCAATGATGGCGATGGCCGTGATGCTGACATTGCGCAACAGCGGCAACAAGGTGCCTAGCCGCGTTGAGCCGTGGCCTGCCGCCTCATCGTCAACGTCGATCGCCTTCGAGGGATCAACTCCGGTTTCCTCGCGCAGACGGTTGTCGACCAGAATGACTACGGCGCGGTAAAGTATCCAGGCCACAAAGGCGACGCTAAGAGTGTCCATGAAGGCCGTGACGGGATTGCCCTTGTCGCCGATCTTCACATTCCAGGCGGAAAGCACATAGCTTGCAGCCATCATGAATACGATGATGGCAGCAGCCTGCTCCAGCAATGGCCGGAACAATGGCTTGAAGACGGGATAATGGTCTTCATCCGCTTTGACATTGAAGGTGTTTTCCACAATGTCATCTTCAGCATCGGGATTGGCCGCAAGCGCTTCAGCCCGCGCAATTCGTTCGGCTTCCTGTTCGCGCAGATAGGCCTGACGCGCGTGACGAACCTTGAGATCGAAGCGATAGCGGCGAGCCTGATAAACCTTGTCGATGATGATGAGGAGGATACCGTAAATCGGCAGCGCCCCGAAAAATGCGATCATCGGTGCTGCTACCAGCAGATTGGCACTCGGCATGTCCATGATCAGCCGGAAACTGCTGACCAGCCATGATGCGACGAGATAGAGTATGCTAAGTGCAGGCGCCGCCAGTGCAATGGCGCGCAAGGCGAACGGCTTTGCCGCAACATCCCTTTGCCAAGGATCACTGAACGCAAGTCTTCGCGGTGTTTGATCGTTTGATAGCCGAATATGATCGCCGCAATCAGCATGGCAGTAATCAGGAACAGCTTGTGGGCGTCACGGTCGAGGCCAAGCATGTCCATCCATGCGCAGAAGGCAAAGGCAATGATCACGACAACCATGGAGTTGCGCATGTCATATTGCAGGCTTTTCGCCCGATCATCTGCAAGATTGATCATCCGGTGGTTGGGCAGATCATGGGCGATGATGTTGAACAGGATCACCGCACGGATGATCCAGTAGGAAACATAGGCTGAAACAATGACGATGATCGTCGAGCGGCTCGGTTCATGGCCATAGTCAACGATTACCGCCAGCAGCATTGATGCCACGAACATGACGGCACAATTGAAGGCGATCAGAGTTGCGCGAAACAGCAGGTATCCGATCTTTTCCGCCCGGCTTTGCGGAAACTCCGTGTACATGTAGGCGAAATAGGGCTGGATCACCTTGCGTACGCCCCACGAGATGAGGTTGCCGATCACCAGTCCGACAACGGCAATGCCGATCGCGTACCAAAGCCAGTTCATCGAGCCATCAGGGCTGGCGGCTCGCAGCGTCGCCATGAATTCTGCCCCGATGTCGGGAATGTTGGAGAATATCTGCTTGACCTTGGAGCGGATCATCAAGCCCTGCTCGGTCATCGACATTTCCGGGTCGGCAACCTCACTGGCCTGCGCCTCGGCGGGCGAGATGACGACTACGCTCATCCCCTCCTTTTTCGCCTTGTCCATCAGTGGACCGAGTTCGTCGGACATGGTGGTGGCGGTCTTGTCCGCCGATTTGTTTGCCGCTCCGATCAGGGATAGCTGTGCGTCAGCACTTCCAGGCACAGCCATTGCCAGCCCGAATACAGCCAGAACCAGAAATGCGATCTTGCGAATTTGGATCATTGCAGTTCCCCGTTTCTTCAACAGGCGCAGGTGTGACACCGCAAAGGCGACAAAGCAAGCAGGCACTACTGCCCGAAATATTGCCGGTACCAGCCGACAAAGCGGGTAAGGCCTTCCTGCAGCCCGGTTTTTGGCTCGAAGCCGTAATCCTGACGAATGGCTGTTATGTCGGCATAGGTCGCGGGCACATCACCCGGCTGCATTGGCAGGTTTTCGCGATTCGCGGCCCTGCCCGTCACCTTTTCCAGAATGGCAATGAAATCATCCAGCCGCTCTGGATTGTTGTTGCCGATATTGTAGACCGTGTGTGGTGTGTCCATTTCACGTACATGACCGGTGGACGCGATCTTGATCACACCATCGACAATGTCATCGACATAGGTGAAATCGCGCAGCATGTCGCCATGATTGAAAACCTGGATCGTCTCGCCGGCAAGATTTTTCGTGAATGACCAATAGGCCATGTCCGGCCTGCCCAGGGTCCGTAAACGGTGAAGAATCTCAGGCCCGTCAGCGGAATCCGGTAAAGATGCGCGTAAGTGTGGCTCATAAGTTCGTCCGCCTTCTTGGTAGCGGCATAAAGAGAGACTGGCGTATCGGCGCGGTCGGATTCGAGAAATGGCAAGTCGGTGCGCCCGCCATAAACCGATGATGACGACGCATAGGCCATGTGCTTGAGGCCATCCATGTGGCGGGCAAGCTCCAGCATGTTGACATGACCGACGAGGTTGGACCGCACATAGGCGTGCGGATTGTCGATGGAATAGCGTACGCCAGCCTGGGCTGCCAGATGGATGATGCGATCAATGCCCCTGCCGGAGACGGCTGCCTTGAGGTCTTCCATTTCGGCGATATCGCATTCGACGAATTCAAATCCCTTCTCATTGGCCAGATGCTGCAAGCGGGCAAGTTTCAGGTCAACCGGGTAGTAGTCGTTGAGATTGTCGATACCCAACCGCGCTCACCCCGTGCAAGCAATTGCTTCGCGGTGTGAAACCCGATGAAACCCGCAGCGCCGGTAATGAGATAGGTCATTGCTCTGATCCTGTTTCACTGGCCATCAGGCTGGGTCTGACCCCATTGCCGTGACAGAACCCGCGAGTTCAAGTGCCAGGCGCAGCGACGCGCCCGCTGCCACGCAGATTTGTGGCAGCAACATCCATTCAAGCGCCCAGGCCGAACCCGAGCGCTCCTGCTCATGCACGAGAGAATGATGCATGCCGGAGACAAGCGTTGCATTGAAACGGGCCAAAGTCACCAGCGCCTCTGCCCTGACGGGGTTCTGCTTGTGCGCCATCGCGGAGGAACCACCTGTGCCTGACAGCGCCACTTCGCCAAATTCATTCTGCGCCATCAAGGCAATGTCCTGGCCAAATTTTCCGAGCGTGCCGGAAATCAGCGACAGGAGCGAGGCAAATTCCACGACAGCGTCGCGCTGCGCGTGCCAATTGCCCGACGGCGTTGCGAGACCCAGAATTCCTGCTATGCCAATCGCGACATCCTCGCCCTTGCCATCCATCTCGGCAAGTGTTCCCGCCAGCCCGCCCAGTTGCAGCCGCAGGACGGGGCGACAGTTCGACCAATCGCTCGACATGGCGCGCCAATGGCTCGCGCCAGTCACGGATGCGCCGCGATACGGTGACGGGCAATGCCGTCTGCATTCGGGTGCGCGCCATGATCTGCTGAGCGCCAAAACGGAAATCAAGGGAATCGAAGGCAACCTGCAGGGCTTCGAGGCGAGCGCGGAGTTTTTCTATGACCGGGCGCAGGCGCAACACAAGGCTGGTGTCGATCACATCCTGACTTGTTGCGCCGCGGTGCAGATACTGGCCATGCGGCTCGCCGATTGTTGCGCGCATCTGCCTCACAAATTCGGGGATCGGCACACCATCGCGGGCTGTTGCTTCGGTGATCTTTGCCATATCTGCCTCGAAGGAGGCGCAGACTTGGGCAATGGCGCGGGCAGATTCGGCCGGGATCATTCCCTCGCCTGCCTGAGAGCGTGCAAGGGCAGATTCAAACAGCGCCCAGGCGGCCGCCTCGACCTTGACGGAAAAACAAGCCGTTATTTCTCGGTCACCGAGCAATCCGGCCAGAATCGGGGCATTGAATGGCGTATAGGACATGCGGCCGTTTTGCCTTCACACGCGCTCCAGCGCAACTGCTATTCCCTGGCCAACGCCAATACACATGGTCGCGAGTGCCAGACGCCCGCCGGTCAACTGCAATTCCAGTGCTGCGGTTCCGGCAATCCGGGCTCCCGACATGCCAAGGGGATGACCCAATGCAATCGCACCGCCATTGGGGTTCACATGCGCGGCGTCATCGGCAATTCCCAGATCGCGCAGCACCGCAAGCCCCTGGCTCGCAAATGCCTCGTTGAGTTCTATCACGTCGAAATCGGAAGGCTTGATACCGAGGCGTGCGCACAATTTGCGGGTGGCCGGTGCCGGACCAAAACCCATGATGCGCGGCGCGAGACCGGCAGTTGCTCCACCCAGAATGCGGGCGATGGGCGTGAGGCCATGGCGCTTCGCGGCATCAGCAGACGCGATGATCAGCGCAGCTGCACCATCGTTGACGCCCGAGGCATTGCCTGCGGTTACAGAACCACCCTGGCGGAAGGGTGTTGGCAGTTTGCCGAGTTTTTCAACCGATGACCCCGGACGCGGATGCTCGTCCTTGTCAATCACAACCGGATCACCCTTGCGCTGCGGAATTGTTACCGCAACGATCTCGCGCGCCAAACGACCATTGTCCTGGGCAGCGACAGCCTTGTCCTGCGAACGCACGGCAAAGGCATCCTGATCGGCGCGCGAAATGCCAAATTCCTCCGCGACATTCTCCGCTGTCTCCGGCATGGAGTCGACGCCATACTGCTTTTTCATGAGCGGATTGACGAAGCGCCATCCGATCGTCGTGTCGTACACTTCGTTCGAGCGGGAAAACGCTTCCGTTGCCTTTGGCATGACGAATGGCGCGCGCGACATGGATTCAACGCCACCTGCGATAGCCATTTCAATCTCGCCGCATTTGATTGCGCGCGCGGCCGTGGTCAACGCATCCATGCCCGAACCGCAAAGGCGATTGATGGTGGCTGCCGGAACAGTGTCGGGCAGGCCGGCCAGCAATAGCGACATGCGCGCCACATTACGGTTGTCCTCGCCTCGCCTGGTTGGCGCAGCCATAATAGACTTCGTCAATGGCAGACCAATCCACCGACGGGTTGCGTGCCATCAGCTCGCGCATTGGCACGGCACCGAGATCATCCGGCCTTACCGATGAAAGGCTGCCTGCGAAGCGGCCGATGGGGTGCGTATGTAGTCGCAGATGAATGCGTCAGCCATTCTCGATTTCCGTTATCCCGAATTGGTCCCGATCAGATGTCAAGGAAGATGGTTTCGTTGTCGCCTTGCAGATGAATGTCGAACACATATGCACCACCACCGGAAGATTTTGCAATGAGGGTGGGAACACGTATCTTGTGCTCGATGCGTGACAGCAAGGGATCGGCAGCGTTGGCCGCTTCCTCGTCCGGGAAATACATGCGGGTATGCAATCCGATATTGATGCCACGCGCGACAATCCAGAAGGTGATGTGGGGCCTGAATGCGCCCGTCAGGGTAAGGAACCGCACCGGGCTTTATGGTCTCAGAAACGGAAATCGCCGGAGGTCATGTCGCCGGGGCAACGACCCCAACCGGTGAATTCCGGATCCGCCTGGCCGCGTGTTTCCATGGGCGATTTGTAAAGGCCCATTGCATCCGCCTGCCAGATTTCCACCAGCACGTCGCGCAAGGGAGTGCCTGTGCCGTCAATGACCCGACCGGTGAGGGTGATGCGTTCACCGCGGGTCTTGGCATTGACCATGCTGCGGCCGAGATCTTCAGGAAAAACACCCTCGATCCCGCTGAAATTGGGCACACAGCCGATATGGACATAGGGTCCGGCGGTTTGCGAAGGGGTTTCCTTCAGGAGGCCAAGAGACTGGACCATTTCAGTTTCCCTCCATCCGGTTTTCAAACAGGGTCGAGCGGCGGCCGCGCAGGACGATGTCGAACTTGTAGGCGCGAGCATCCATGGGAATGGTGTTGGCCATGTCGAGGGGTGCGATCAGGCTCTCGATCGCCTCGCGGGACGGAATTGTCTTGACGATCGGGCATTGCCAGATCAGTGGATCACCCTCGAAATACATCTGCGTGATCAGGCGCTGTGAAAAGGAATGGCCGAAGACAGAGAAGTGAATATGCGCCGGGCGCCAGTCATTGACGCCATTCGGCCAGGGATAAGGCCCGGGCTTGATGGTGCGGAACGAATAGAAGCCGTCCTCACCGGTGATGGTGCGCCCGCAACCGCCGAAATTGGGATCGAGCGGTGCGAGATAGGTTTCCTTCTTGTGGCGGTAGCGGCCACCGGCATTTGCCTGCCAGAACTCGACCAGCGCGCCGGCAACACCACGACCGTTTTCATCCAGCACACGGCCATGCACGATGATGCGCTGGCCAATGGGAAATTCACCGGGTTTGGCAAAATTGCGGATGAGATCATTGTCCAACTCGCCCAGCATGTTGTGGCCGAAAACCGGACCCGTGATTTCCGAAACGGTGCCATCGAGCGAGATCAGCGCCTGTTTTGGCGAGCGCGGCACCGAGGTCTTGTACCAGGGTGTGAATGCAGGGGGATGCCAGTTCCGGTCACGCGGGAAATTCGCACCAGCGGGGCTTTGATCGTTGCGGATCGATTCAGGCAAGGTCATTCTCCTTGATAAAATCCAGTATCAGGCGGGCAGTCACGTCGGGTGCTTCGACACAGGGCAAATGGCCGGGACCGTCGATCACCTCAAAACGCGAGCCGGCAATCAGTTCATGCGTCGAGCGAACCAGGTCTGGTGGGGTGGAGCCATCGTTGGAACCCGCCAAAAGGAGCACTGGCACATTGATGCGTTTGGCATTTTCGGTATTGTCGGCATCGCGAAGTGCTGCGCAGGTGCCGGAATAGCCCGCAACGGTCGTGCGTTCCAGCATGTTGCGCCACAAGGCAAATTCCGTTGTTTCGTGCTGGCGGAATGCCGGCGAAAACCAGCGTTCGAGGATCATCGGGGAAATCGCGGCAATGCCCTTTTCCTCGACCGCCTTGATGCGGTCATTCCACAATGGCTCCGTGCCGATCTTGTGGGCGGTATCCATCAGCACGATGGCGCGAACGAGATCCGGTCTTGCAGCATGCAGGCCTTGCGCAATCATGCCGCCAACAGACAAGCCAACCACAATTGCGCTTTTCACCTTCAGATGGTCGAGCAGACCCGCAAGATCGCCAACATGGTCTTCCATCCGGTAGGGGGCGGGTGGCGCGTCCGTAAGGCCATGGCCGCGCTTGTCGTAGCGGATAACCCGCATGCTGCCTTCGAAAGCTGCGAGGAGCTTGTCCCAGACACGAAAATCGGTGCCGAGCGAATTGGAAAAGACAATTGCAGGCGCATTGCGTGGCCCAGTATCGGCAAAGTGGATGGTCAGGCCATTGATGCTGGCAAATTGCATGGAAGCTCCTCTTTGAAATGATCAAATCACGTTGAAATCGGTATGTAAAACAGGATTTTTCGCAATTCCCACACCCATGCAGAGTTGAAAGGCCGGCACTCTCCCTACCATTCTCCATCCGTACGGATGTGCACGACATTGCCACAATGCTTGCAGTGGCTGGCGTCGGGATCGTGGCGCTGCAAGCCGCAGGACGGGCAGGTATAGGCAATCTTGGACGGGCGGAACAATGACTGCGCCAGACGCAGGAACAGGGCAACGCCGAAGATCATGATCAGCACGGTCAGAAGCCGACCCAGCGGGTCCTTGAGCGTGATATCGCCATAGCCGGTGGTTGTGAGCGTCGTCACTGTGAAATAGAGCGCGTCAATCCAGCTGTTGAGATCGGGATTGATGCGCGCCTCTGTAACCCAGACAATCGAGGTGACGATAAACACGAAGACCGCCAGGTTGATGCTGGCGATCACAACATCCTCATGTCTGCCGGTAATGGGGAACAGGCCGCGCAGTTCCTCCATGACCCGGTAGGAACGCATGAAGCGCAGTGTGCGCAGAATGCGCAGGAAGCCGAGATTATCGACCAGCAATGGCAATGCCAGCGACAGCAGAACCAGAATATCGGCCAGTGTTGAAAGCCTGAAGAAAAACCGGCGCGGATTGTCTGCAATCCAGACACGGGCAGCAAATTCAAGCGTGAAGAACACCAGCAAGGCCAGATCGATGATCCGGAAAGCATTGTCATGGGGGATCGGCACGGTCAGCAGGAAATAGCCGATTGCGGCGATGTCGATCGTCACCAAGACCAGCCGGAAGATACGCGCAGCACCGCTCTTGCCGTAATAGAGCCCGGCCAAACTGGCGAAAGCCCGGATTAGCTCTTTGATGAAGTCATGGAAGGTGGCGCGCCCCGTTTGCTGTCCTGCCGGGTCGAATATCCGATCCCGGCGGTTGACGCAAATACGCCCTGTATGATGCCGGCATGGCGCCGGACAAGAAAAGGCGGCTGTCTTTCCTCCCCACTCATGGCCAGCCCGAGGCATGACCCAGTATCGGAAAGACAGCCGCCCCGCTCTTTCGAGTTTGGCGTCGAGGACCTGCAGTCCCGCTTCGCTATGGGCACGTGGCCCGGGCTGTCATTGCAGCCATTCTGGCGCTTTTGCGCTCTTGTCATGCCGGTGCTTTACGCACTCTTCTTCTTGTTGGCCGCTTTGCGGCTCGTGTTCCACGCTTCTTTGTCGTGGTTAGCCCGTCCCCTGGGGATAGTTTGCCCTGCCTGTGGCGGCAGGACAGGATCAGTGGGTGGTCAGCCATTCGCGGGCAGCGCGCTGTGCAGCAGCAATTTCCTCGCGGGTCATTTCGACTGCCAGCTCCTCGCGCCGAGCCTTGGCTTCTGCCAGACCGCGATAGGCTGCGATGTTGAACCATTTATGGGCTGCAACGACATCGGTTACGCCATTGCGTCCGGTGGAATATACCAATCCGAGCTCAAACAGAATTTCGGCGCTGCCGGTTGCGGCCATGTCCTGGAAATCTGCGCCAGCTGAATCAAATCTTGCCATTTTCGTTCCCCTTTATCCTCACCCCGCTTGCTGTCCCTGCGGCATTTTCTTGTTGTCTTGTGGGTCGGGCTCGGCTGGTTCCGGCCTCGTTTCGTTGGGATGACAATGACCGGCGGAACTGAAATCGGCGTAAAAAAGAATGCTTAAGAGAAGCGGAATCAAATTTGAACGGGAAGTAAACTTCACATCTGATTCACTCTTCGATATCAATGATTTCAATGGGTTGCAGTGATTTTCACCAAAGATTCAGACCTGTGACGAAAGGTTCTCGTAACCACGGTGGGCGAAGGCGGATTCAATTTGGCGAAAATGCCGACAATCGGGTTAAGGGATCGCGCCGGCAGAACCGGCCGCAAAGCTCCATCTTGGCGGCAATAACGGGCAATGCTAAAATCAGGCGACCGGCAAGATCAAACACCGGCTTCATGGGAGGACAAATTGAGAAAAATTCTGGCAACGGCATCATTGGCTGCACTGGTGGGCATGGGCAGCATGGCAACCGCTATTCTGGCAGAGCCCATCGAAGGCACGTGGAAGCGGCCTTCGACCGGCACAATGGTGAAATATTCAGGTTCCGGGGAAAATACTGCGGCACGGTGCTTTCAGGCGAGCACAAGGGAAAATCCATTGGCTGCATGAGTGGCAGTGGCGCCAACTACAAGGGCACGGTGATTGCGCTTGACGAAGGCAAGACCTATTCCGGCAAGGCCACTGTCAATGGCGGGTCAATGGCGCTGAAAGGCTGCGTTGCAGGCTTCATCTGCAAGGGCGAGACTGCAGCGCCAGTAGCACCCAAGCCGGCATCACTGGGATGGAGAAAAGGGCCTGCGGGCCCTTTTTTGTTGTCAATGAAGCTGAACCTCGCCTGAACGACCCAATCAGCACCGGTTCAACGCGGCAATGCGAGCATGGAAACACTCACGGAAAGGGGACTTCCATGCTCGACACCATCCTGTATCGCCGTTTGTGCTGATAACGGCCCTCATTGCTGCTTTTGGCGCAATCGGGGCAAATCTCATCCGGGAAACCCGCAGCCCGCGCATCTATTCGCAGGAATGGCAATTGCCGACAGCGCGGAGCGGATGCGCTGAGATGCACAAATGTGAAATATTTGCAAAACCGGCACTGAAACTGCAGATCGGCTAATTTTTTCTGTCGCCAAGTCCAAGGCGGATCATTATGATTCCGCCATGAGAAGAGAATTTGATTTGTCGACCGCTGATTTGCCGGTCATTACGCCCGAATATGATTCACCGCGCCTCTATTCGGATGCGAGCGAAGCCGTTGCGGAGTTGCGCCGCATCTACGATATGGGCACCAATTTCCTGCGCAAGCGCTTCGATGCGATGATGGCGGGCGAGCCGATCACCGAGCGCTATCGCGCCTTCTATCCGGAAGTGCGGTTTACCACCACCAGCTATGCCAATGTGGATTCGCGCCTCGCTTATGGCCATGTCACGGGTCCGGGGGAATATTTCACCACGATCACGCGGCCGGACCTCTTCGTCAATTACCTGACGCGGCAGATCGGGCTGCTGATTGCCAATCACAATGTGCCGGTTTCAATTGGTGTATCGCAGACGCCGATCCCGCTGCATTTTGCCTTTGCAGAAGGGCAGCATGTGGAAGGCTCGATCCAGGAGCGGATCAGCCGCCCGCTGCGCGATGTCTTTGACGCGCCCGATCTTTCGCAGACCGATGACCGCATTGCCAATGGCGAATATGATGAAACGCCCGGCATACCGCAGCCCTTGGCACCGTTCACCGCGCCACGCGTTGATTATTCGCTGCACAGGCTTGCGCATTACACCGCGACCAGCCCGGCGCATTTCCAGAACTATGTGCTGTTCACCAACTACCAGTTCTATATCGATGAGTTCGTGCGCTATGCCCGGACCACGCTCAATGACGGCGACAAGGGATATGCGGCCCTGGTAGAACCCGGCAATGTCGTGACCCATGCAGGCGATGTGGAGCCAAGTTCGGGCAAGGCCCCTGCCCGGCTGCCGCAAATGCCTGCCTATCACCTGGTGCGGCCGGACAATAGCGGCATCACCATGGTCAATATCGGCGTCGGGCCCTCGAACGCGAAGACGATCACCGACCATGTGGCGGTGCTGCGTCCGCATACCTGGCTGATGCTTGGCCATTGTGCCGGCCTGCGCAACAGCCAGTCGCTTGGTGACTATGTGCTGGCGCATGCCTATGTGCGCGAGGACAGCGTGCTGGACGACGACCTGCCGGTATGGGTGCCGATCCCGGCGCTGGCCGAGGTGCAGATCGCGCTCGAACAGGCAGTCGCCAAGGTAACGGGGCTTGCAGGTTATGATTTGAAAAAGATCATGCGTACCGGCACCGTTGCGACCATCGACAACCGCAACTGGGAACTGCGAGACCAGTCGGGGCCCGTGCAACGGCTGTCACAATCGCGCGCTGTCGGGCTCGACATGGAATCAGCGACCATTGCCGCCAATGGCTTCCGCTTCCGCGTTCCCTACGGGACGCTGCTTTGCGTCTCTGACAAGCCGCTGCATGGCGAGTTGAAACTGCCCGGCATGGCGACGGAATTCTACAATCGCCAGGTGTCGCAACATCTCAACATCGGCATCAAGGCGCTGGAGAAATTGCGCGACATGCCCTCGGAGCGGCTGCATTCGCGCAAATTGCGCAGTTTCAACGAGACTGCGTTTCAATAGGCATTGCCCCGCCATGGGTCCTTCAAGGGTCAGAGGATGAAGATGCGCGTTCTTCGAGGGTTTCTGACACTGAAGCTGGTTGGGGCGACACTGGCAATTGCAGCAGGTTTTTTCGGCTTCCTTCATCCCGCATTCGATACGGCGTCGAATTTCCGTTTGCACATGGCAGTCGGGCTTCTGGCAATCGTTGTGCTGCTCCTCGCGATAAAAGCCTATCGGCGCGCCCTGACCGGAGCGATTGTCGCGATTGGGGCAATCGCAACCTGCTGGCAAGGCCTGCCAACTGGCCAGCCCGCGATGCAGATATCGGGCAAAACCGTTCACAGCGCTTTCGTGATGAACCTGCTTTGGAACAATGGCGAGCAGGACAAGGTGGTAAAGCTGATTGCCCGGCATGACCCGGATTTCCTCATCCTGACGGAAGTTTCGCGGTACTGGACGCAGACATTATCGCAACTTGAAGCGCAATATCCCCATCACTATCATTGCGCGGAATGGCGGACCGTGGGCGGCAGCGTCATTCTCTCCAGGATGGCACTGAAGAAGGAAATTTTTTGCGGGCCCTATGCCTCGCTCGGCCTTGCCACATTCGAGGTCGATGGCACCGATGTGGATTTCGGCGTGGTTCACTTGCGTTGGCCCTGGCCAGCCAGCGGGCCGAAGCAGATCACCGCGATCACACCAAAGCTGGAGGCCTTGACCCCCGATGCGCTCATCGCGGGTGATTTCAACTCCGTCACCTGGAGCCATTCACTCCAGCGTTTTGCAGATGCGGGCGGGCTGACAATTGTCGGCGGAATTGGTGGCACCTGGGGACCCGGATACAAGGGCGCGGAGCGCGACTACTGGTTTCCGGCAATGCTTGGACTGCCGATCGACAATGTGATGCGCAAGGGCAAGGTGAGGATAGTTTCAGCGCAAAGGCTGGAGCGCTCGGGGTCTGATCATCTGCCGGTGCTCGTGCGGTTCACGGTCGACAAGTGATTGCCGGAATTGAGGCCCGGAAATGAGGGCTTGAATTGAAAAACCCGCCGCGAAATTCGCGACGGGTTCAAAGCTGCAATTGCTTTTCACGATACCTCCCTCGAGAAGGCATCATGCAAGGCCTTATGCTGCCTGCAGGTTACCTGCTGACGACTTGCCGGTACGGCGGTCCGTGACGATCTCGTAGGAGATCTTCTGGCCTTCGTCGAGCTGGCGCATTCCTGCGCGCTCAACTGCCGAGATGTGGACGAAAACGTCGTTGCCGCCTGCATCAGGCTGAATAAAGCCAAAACCCTTTTGAGTGCTGAACCATTTCCGGTTCCGGTCTGCATATGTGTGTCCTTTCAAGGAACAGTAGAGAAGTTGACACGCGCCAAGGCACATGCCAGAAACATCGATGTCCAGGGTAGAGGGTCGAAATGCAAAGTCCGGAGTTTCACACGGAGCACTAGCCAAGTCGTTCGGCCGAAACTCGATGGCAGCCTAATTGCACGAAATCGTGGCGAAGGCAAGGCAAATGCCACAATGAAGGCAGGTTTGCGTCCAACTCATATCAGGTCATATCAGGCCGCTCAGCCTGTCCTCGCCGCGTTCATAAGCACGGGCGAGAATGACAACCATGATGCAATTGCCCAGCAATGACACGGCAATTGCAGCGAGATTCGTCACCAGGCCGAACAGATGCAAGGCCCCATCACCGGTAATGATGCGGGTAGTATAGCCCCAGAATGACGGGGCCATGAAAAACAGCATGGTCAGCAAGACCAGCGGCATGACACTGACCAGCAGATGGCCAATCACATAAAAGAAAACACCAGGGCCGCGCTTCAACGCGCCACGCAAGCCGGCTGCATCGCGTGACGGCATGACCGGGAACCAGGCCGACAAGTGCAAGAACGGTTCCCATGACAATGCCGACGGCAATCAGCACCATCAATGCGATGAGACCCTCGTTCTTGATGCCGAAGCCTATGGCAAGCGCCACGACAATCGCAACGCCTGACAATCCGGCCAGATCAGCGTTCCGGCATAACGCCAGATGAAACCTGCATCAAGCTGGCATCATCGGCGCGGTCCCGGTTGGGCAGCATGAATTGGGCATGTCCCATGAAGGTGAACACTGCCCAGGCAATCAAGGTGCCCATGTTCAACGCATTGCCGATGGTCGGAAAGAATACCGCCAGCCCGTCTGCGAGCAACAGCCAGGCGGCCAGCGCCAACCCCCACCAGCGCAATTGGCCAAAAAGGTCTGCACCTTCGCGGTACATGTTGCGGTTTTCGTCCATCGAAATGCCTTTCTCCGTCACCGACAGCCAATCGGTTCAGGTGAGACAAGTCAAGGAGATGTGTGCAGCAACCGTAGGAGGCTACATATTCGGATAGACCGGCCCTTCGCCGCAATTGTGTGGACTTGCGCTTCGGGCTGCGCCCTCAACGTGCGATCACATTCTTGCAGTTCAGATCTTGCGCTTCGGGCTGCGCCCTCAACGTGCGATCACTTTGCAGTTCAGATCTGCGCTTCGGGCTGACGCCCTCAACGTGCGATCTGAACGAGGATCACATATTCGGATAGACCGGCCCTTCGCCGCATTGTGTGGACCCGCCTTGCGCTTCGGGCTTGCGCCCTCAACGTGCGGCAGGTGAGACAAGTCAAGGAGATGTGTGCAGCAACCGTAGGAGGCTACATATTCGGATAGACCGGCCCTTCGCCGCCCTGGGGCGGAACCCAGTTGATGTTCTGGTTCGGATCCTTGATGTCGCAAGTCTTGCAATGAACGCAATTCTGGAAATTGACCACGAAGCGCGCGCCATCGGTCTTTGTCCCGACAACCGCATTGCCGTCGGCGTCGACCCATTCATAGACCCCGGCCGGGCAGAAACGACTGGATGGTCCGCCGTAAATGCCCAGTTCCGAGGTTTTCTGCAGTTCCATATTGGCAACATGCAGATGCGCTGGCTGGTCTTCCTCGTGATTGGTATTCGACAGGAACACCGACGACAGACGGTCGAAGGTGAGAACGCCATCAGGCTTGGGGTAATCGATTGGCTGGTAATTGGCCGCCGGTTCCAGCGATTTTGCGTCAGACTTGCCGTGCTTCATGGTGCCGAAAGGTGACCATCCGCCAAACAGCGTGTTGCACCACATGTCGAGCCCGCCAAGCGCAATGCCGATGGGCGTGCCGAATTTCGACCAGAGCGGCTTGGCGTTGCGGACCTCTTCAGGTCCTTGCCGATATCGCTTTCGGGCAGCCATGACGTCTGATTTCCGCACTGTCATTGGCACGGCCTGCGGCAAGTGCCTCGGCCACCTTTTCGGCTGCGAGCATTCCCGACAGCATGGCATTGTGTGAACCCTTGATGCGCGGCACGTTGACAAACCCGCCGAACAACCGATCAGCGCACCGCCCGGGAAAGTCAGCTTCGGCACGATTGCCAACCACCTCGGTGATGGCGCGCGCACCATAGGAAATGCGCTTGCCGCCCTCGAAGGTCTCGCGAACCTGGGGTGCGTCTTGAAACGCTGGAATTCCTGGAACGCGGTGAAATCCAGGGATTCTGTAATTGAGATGCAGCACGAAGCCGACTGCAACCAGATTGTCCTCGAGGTGATAGAGGAAGGTGCCGCCGGTGGACTTGTCGAGCGGCCAGCCGAACGAATGCTGGACAAGGCCCGGCTTGTGCTTCGACGGGTCGACTTCCCACAATTCCTTGATGCCGATGCCGAACTTGGCCGGCTCGCGGTCCTTGTCGAGCGGAGAAGTGGCGATCAGTTGCTTGGCGAGCGAACCGCGAACGCCCTCGCCGATCAGCACATTTGCCGAGCAGCGCCATGCCGCGCTGGAAATTCGGTCCGCTTGCCATCCTGCCGACACCCATGTCGCCCGTGGCAACGCCAATGACCGCGCCATCGTCGTTGTAGAGAACTTCGGATCCGGCAAAGCCCGACAGATTTCAACGCCAAGCGCCTCTGCCTTTGCAGCGAGCCATGGGCAGACATTGCCGAGCGAGACGATATAGTTGCCGTGATTGTTCATCAGAGGCGGCATGGCAAAATTCGGCAGGCGCATGCGCGAACCCGCCGTCATCAGGTAGAACTGGTCATCCGTGACCGGTGTCTTGAACGGATGGTCCGGCGTCATCCTTCCAGCCGGGAATGAGCCGGTTGACCGCGATCGGGTCAACGACTGCGCCTGAAAGAATATGCGCGCCGACTTCGGCACTTTTCCAGAACAACAACCGAGAGGTTTTCTTCCAACTGCTTGAGGCGGATGGCAGCAGCAAGACCGGGCAGGGCCTGCGCCAACAATCACCACGTCAAATTCCATCGCTTCGCGTTCGGGAAGTTCCATTTCTTCGCTCATTGCTGCGCTCCCTCGGCAGTTCAACCGGCTGCCTGATGTGGACTGTATGATCTGATGAGTGTGCTATCACGGCTTTTGCCCGCCATGCCAGCCGATAGCGACATAGTGCAGTGCAAAATTCGACGCGGATGTCCTAGCAGCGAATTACCTTTACGTCAACGTAAGTTCTTTTCCGGGATTTCAGCCCTGCCCCCTTTGCGCCGCATGCGGGCAGTCGCTAGACTATTGCCATCAGGAGAAGGCAAGTGAACCAGGGCGGCGACCAGCACGAAACGGCGATGGCAGCGATGAGCGCGAATGACATTCGCGAACTGGCGCGTTGGTATGCCGAAATCGGCGTTGATATTGCCATGGAAGAGGCCCCTGTCGACCGCTTTGCCGAAAGTGCGCAGGCCGAGCAGCGGGTGCCTGCAAGGGCTGCAAGCCCGCAGCGGCCCGATGCTCAACAGGTTTCCAGGCAGGCGGCTGCGCCACCCATGTCTGCAACGGGTTTTGCCAATGCAACCATTCCCGACGAAAAAGCGGTTGAGAATGCGCGCGAACTTGCTGCCAATGCCGCAACGCTTGAGGAATTGCGCAAGGCGATGGAGGGCTTTGACGGCAGCAACCTGAAGATCACGGCGAAGAACACGGTTTTCGCCGATGGCAATCCCGAGGCGCGGATCATGCTGATTGGCGAGGCTCCGGGCGCTGACGAAGACCGGGTCGGCCTGCCTTTTGTCGGGCGCGCCGGGCAATTGCTTGACCGGATGCTGGGTTCAATCGGGCTAGACCGGACTTCGGTCTATATCACCAACATGCTGGCATGGCGGCCGCCGGGAAACCGAACGCCGACACCGCAGGAAATAGAGGTCTGCCGCCCGTTCATCGACAGGCATGTGGCGCTGGTAAAGCCGGAAGTCATCGTCTTTGTCGGCGGGGTTTCGTTCAAGGGCATGACTGGCAGCGTGGACGGCATTCTGAAATCACGCGGGCGCTGGATGGACTACGCTTATGACGGCGGCAAGGCCGATGCCATTGCCATGCTGCACCCGGCCTATCTGCTGCGCCAGCCCGCGCAAAAGCGCCTTGCCTGGCAGGACCTGCTGAAGATCAAGGCCAGGGTGGCGCAAGGTTGAGCCATCTCCATCAATGCCGCAAACAGGCCATGAATTGCGCAATCGGGTGTGTCATGGAATCGGCAGGCGCGTAGTAATCCGCAATTGGATTGCAGTTGCCCGGAGCGCGCCATGACGAGAACCATTCTGCCGATCCTGGCGCTGTTCACCAGCACGTTCTTTCTGCTGGTCGGGGGTGGTGTGCAGTGGATCGTACTGCCGATCCGCGCCCAAATGGAAGCGTTTTCGACAGACGCCATCGGGATCATCGGCCTTGGCTGGGCAACCGGCTTCACGGCAGGTTGCCTGATTGTGCCGCGCATTGTGCGCCGCGTCGGCCATGTGCGGGCGTTCTCCTCGCTGCTGGCGCTGGCGGCAATTGCCATTCTTGTGACCGCGATGGCGATCAACCCGATTGCCTGGTTTGCCATGCGTGTCGTCAGTGGGCTGTGCTTTTCCGGTTCCTACATGATCATTGAAAGCTGGCTCAACGAACGGGTCGGGAATGAAAGCCGCGGCGCGCTTTTCGCGATCTATGCCATGATCACCATGGCCGGGGTCATGACCGGCCAATATGTGATCCTGTTTGTCGATCCCGGCTCGCAAACTGCCTTCATGGTGGCTGCAATCCTGTTCGCGCTTGCCATACTGCCAACGGCACTTTCCACCGCACAATCTCCGCAGGCGCTGACGGAAGTTCGTCTCAACATCGTCGAGCTGTACCGCAATTCGCCGGTTGCGCTGATCGGCATTTTCCTCGCCGGATCGATAGCTGGTGCATGGCAGAGCTTCGCGCCGGTCTTCGGCACCATGTCGGGACTGTCCAATGTCAATGTCGCCAATGTGATGGCCATTGTCATGGTCGGCTCGATCCTGTTCCAATATCCGATGGGACGGATTTCCGACAAGATGGACCGGCGCATCGTCATGATCGCGGTGGGTATTGGTGGGGCGCTTGTCTGCAGTTTTGCGGCTATTCACGAAATTGACGGCAACAATCCGGGCTGGCTGTTCTTTGGCATGATGATGCTCGCTGGCGGCTTCATCTATCCGATCTATACAATCCTGGTAGCGCACGCCAACGATCATGCCGATCCGGCTGACTATGTGCATGTTTCGGCCAGCATGTATCTGATCTACGGAATGGGATCGATGGCGGGTCCGATTATTACCGCGCGTACCACGGCAATCTTCGGCGCGGGCGGCATGTTCATGACCATTGCCGCAATGAACGCGATGATCGCTGCCTATGCCGCCTGGCGCATGACCCGGCGGCGCAGGGTCAAGCCGGACGAGACCACCAATGTTCAGCCAATTTCTCCGCTGCCGGGCCAGACCCCGCAAACGCCGCAGACCTTTGAACTCATGCCATCGCCCGACCCGGACGTGGCTGACGTTCCGCCAACCGAAAACTATGGCTAGGCCGGGTTTCGTGCCGACAGAAATGCGGTGAGTGAAATTTCGGACCATTGTGCCTGGTGGATGGCCGCCTGGCGGTAGCTTTCAACGATCCGGCCTGTCAGTTCGTCACGGGCAGCCAGTTCGTCCATCACATCGCGGGTGGCAACGCGTGCCGCATCGAGAAAGTCGGCAGGGAACTTCCTGACTTCAACGCCAAAATCGGATTGCAGGCGCTTCAGCGCCTCGGCATTCAGCCATTCTGCCTCACCCAGCGAAAATATGTTTTCTGCCCGGCAAGCAGTTTCGACAATGGCCTTGAGGTCATCGGGAAGCGCATTCCAGGCTTCCAGCGAGACAATCGCCTCGCCCGTACCGTTCGGCTCATGCCAGCCGGGCGTATAGTAGAATTTGGCGGCCTTCTGGAACCCCATCGCCATGTCGGAGAAAGGTCCCAGAAATTCGGTGGCATCTATGACCCCGGTCTGGAGACTGGTGAATATCTCGGGCGGAGCAACCGTCACTGCGGTGCCGCCGAGTCTTGCCAGAACCAGCCCGCCGAGACCCGGCATTCGCATTTTCAACCCCTTGATGTCGGCAAGCGAGTTGATTTCCTTGCTGAACCAGCCACCCATCTGGAAGCCGGTATTGCCCGCCATGAAGGGCTTGACGCCTTGCGGGGCATAAAGCTCGTCCCATAGTGCCTGGCCCCCGCCATGGTCGATCCAGGTGATGTGTTCAAGCGGGGTCAGGCCGAAAGGTCCGGCGGTAAAGAGCGGGGCAGCGGGCATTCTCCCGGCCCAGAACAGTGGCGCGGTATGCCCGATCTGGGCAACGCCCGAAGCCACGGAGTTCAAGACCTCAAGGGCTGGAACCAGTTCGCCGGCTGCGTAAAGGCGGATCGCCAGCCTGCCGCCGGAAAGTGTGTTGATCCTGTCGGCAAGACGCTGCGCGGTGACGCCGGGCCCGGGCAGGTTTTTCGGCGAGGACGTGATCATGCGCCATTCGATCTTTCACTGCGCAAGGACTGCCGGTGCTGAAAGCGTTGCACCAATGGCGGTGGCTCCAATTGCGGCGATTGCGCTGCGGCAGGTGGTTTTCATGATCATTCTTCCAGCAGGTTGTGAAAGTGGTGGACGGGGCCATGCCCCTTGCCGACATCCAGCCTGCCCGATGCAGCGATGGCACCGCTCAGCCAGCGTTTTGCAGACGAGACGGCATCGGCAAGCACCATGCCTTTTGCAAGGTTTGCAGCAATTGCCGAGGAAAGCGAACAGCCGGTGCCATGGAGTGTTTTGCGTGTCGATGCGCGGCGCGGAGAACCACTGTTCGCCTGGCCTGAAAACGGCAAGATCATCACTTGTCTGCGTCGTTCCATGGCCTCCCTTGAGGAGAATTTAAAGCGCCGCAGCGGGCATGCAACACCTCGGCCTGGCGCACCATTTCGGCAGCATTGGACGCAATAGCGGAGCCGGTCAGCCGTGCAGCCTCATGCATGGTGTGAGCGTGACAAGCGTTGCAAGTGGAAACAGCTCCATATCAGGCTTTCCAACAGCAGTATCGTCAATCAGCGGATCGCCACTGGTCGTCACCATCACGGGATCAAGCACGATATTGCGGGCGCGGTAGCTGACGCAGTCCCTCGGCAACGATACGGATGGTTTCGACGCGCGAAAGCGGATGCGATCTTGACGGCTGAAATCTCGATATCGGAAAAGACGGCATCCATCTGCGCTGCAATGAAACTTGCCGGGACATCGTGGTGCTGTCACGCCGTGTTTTGCGCGGTCAGCGCAGTGATGACGGTGGTTGCGAAGACGCCATTGGCGGACATCGGCCCGTTCAGCCCCTGAATACCGGCACCGCCGCAGATCGAACCGGCGATTGTGAGTGCGTTCCTGAGGGTCACGCGGTTCTCCCTTTCGTGATTTCGGTGGTGAATGCCTGGGCTGCGGATTTCGGGTCGGATGCAGCCATGATGGCTCGAGACAACGGCAGCACCGTCGGCCCCTGCCTGATGAGACCAGCGCATCGCGCCGCATCCAATTCCGCCAATGGCAACCACCGGCAGTGAAGTGCGCGCTTTCATGGCTGCAATCCCGGCTTCGCCAATGGCATTGCCGGCATCGGCCTTGGTCGAAGTGGTGTAGGCTGGCCGGTGCCTGAATAATCGACATTGGTGAGCAATTGCAGAGAGGCGGCATATTCTGCTGCAGAGCCACCACCGACAAGCCGATAATGGCGTTAGGGCCCAACAAGGCACGCGCCTGGTCCCGGCAGGCATGTCGGACTGGCCAGTGTACGCCATCAGCTCCCGTGGCAAGCGCGACATCAACCCGGTCGTTGACGAGCAGTGGCACGCCATAGCGGCGCGTGATCTGAAGAAGCCGTTGGCCAGTTTGCGGGCTGCGTGTAGAGGCGAGCAACGGGTCGCGCAATTGCACCATGGTTACCCCGCCTGAAATTGCCGCTTCGACAATTTCACAAAGATCACGTGCGCCGCCCAATTGCGGATCGGTGACCAGATAGAGAGAAAGATCGAGCGGTCTGGTCATGACTGCACCTTCGATATTTTCATGTTTGCTGCGAGATCGGCTGCGTTGAGGTTGTAAAGCGCGTCGCACAATTCGGCGGGCAGTTGTCCGGGCCCCTTGACGCGGCTGCCTGCTATCGCCCCGGCAGCGGCATAGACGGCCAGCGCGCTGACGGTTGCCTCCATTGGCTCACCGTCAGCTACAAAAGCAGCAACCACTGCAGACAACGCACAGCCAATGGCAGTTGATTGCGGCATCAGTGCATGTCCGCCGGAAACAGAAATCACCTGCTGGCCATCGGTCACATAATCGGTTTCGCCCGTCACGGCGATGAGCGCGCCAGTTGAGCGCGCAAGGCTGATTGCGGGCGCGATCGCAGCGTCAGATCCGGCAAGCGAATCGACGCCCTTGCCGCCGCCCAGGGTTCCGGCAAGCGCCAGTATCTCACCGGCATTGCCTCTTATGACCGCAGGCTTGAGGGCGATCAGGCTTGCTGCCGTTTCATTGCGCAGTTTTGTAGCCCCCACCCCGACAGGGTCCAGCACCCAGGGTTTGGAAAGCTTGCCATATTCATGGGCAGCGATTTTCATGGATGCCACCCAGGCAGGCGTCAATGTGCCGATATTGATCACCAGCGAGGATGCAATTCCTGCGAAATCTTCCGCTTCCTCGGCAGCATGCACCATGGCTGGCGAGGCACCCAGCGCCAGCAGCACATTGGCCGAAACCGTCATCGCAACGAAATTGGTGATGTTCTGCACCAGCGGGCGTCGGGCGCGCAGGTTCTGCAGTCGGGAAAATACGCCCTCCGGGCGAATAGCGTTCCATTTTGCTTCCATTGCTGCTGCGGCATAGGAAACAAGGCACCGGCTTGGATTGGAAGGTTCGCGCCTCATTCCCTACGCCGGCATGATCCGGATCAGGTTCAAAGAGTCGGCGCCGCCTATTGGCAACCTCTCAGCCCGACAGCCCGGGCACCTCCATGAGATGAAACTGTCTTAATCGCGCTATGCGCCGGGTTCAAGCAGGAACTGCTACCGCTGCGATGGAATGTCGACTCAGCTCGCAATTGCCACAACCGGCAGCATTGCGACTGCCATTGCGATGTTGATGGCAAAATGGGTGCGCGGCGACAGATCGAGACGGTGAAGTGCTGTTCCCGCCCAAAGCCAGGCAAGATGCGTTGGTATCCAGATCAGGTTCATCAGGAAAAACTTGATGGCAGCTTCCAGCATCAGGTTTTGCGGCATGAAGGGGAAGCCGGTGAAAAGTGCGGTATTGACCACATAGGCTTTCGGGTTGATCGCCTGCAAGGCCAATCCGCCAATGAAACCGGGTGGCTTTTCGGAATGGATGAAGCTGATCTTCGATCCGGCAAAGGCAATCTTTGCAGCCAGATAAAGCAGATAGGCTATCGACAGCGAGAACAGGGCGATGCGCATTCCAGGTATTGAAAACAGCAGCGCTGCAAAGCCGGTGACGACAGCGAGGCCAACGGTGTTTGAACCGACGAACAGACCGGCGACATAGTTCAGGCCCGGACGAAAGCCGAAACCTGACCCGACCCCGGCAGTCGAAAGCACGCCGGGGCCGGGAGACTAATTATCAGAAAGAAAACCGCCACTACAAAGGCAATCACGGCCTCGCCTCCCCCGCCTGCCGCGATGCTTTCATCACTTGCCGGCTTCCTGGATAATTTGCCACAGGATGCCGGGGGTGACCGGCATGTCCACGGAGGCGATACCGGTTTCAAGCTGCATTGCGTGGCAGACCGCATTCATGACGGCAGGACAGGCACCGATGGTTCCGGCCTCGCCCGCACCCTTGATGCCGAGCGCATTGGTGATCGACGGCACGTTGCGGGTCTCGAAATGGAAGTTCGGGAAATCAGCGGCCCGCGGCATGGCATAATCCATGAAGGATGCCGTCAGCAACTGGCCATCCTCGTCATAAACGACGCGCTCGTTCAGTGCCTGGCCGATGCCTTGAACGATGCCGCCATGGACCTGACCGGCAAGCAGGATCGGGTTCACGGTGACGCCGAAATCATCGACGATCGTGTAGGCCACGACCTCGGTGATGCCGGTTTGCGGGTCGATCTCGACCTCACATACATGCGTACCATTGGGATAGGTTGCCTCGGCCTGCTTCCACTCGCCCTCGCCTTTGAGGTCTTCGGGAGACGGGGCGGCGGCTGCGATGTCAGCAAAGCTGATGATGCGGTCGGTGCCGACGATGCGAGCGGTGCCGTTCACGAGTTCGATGTCGGCATCGGATGCCTCCAGCTTGTCGGCGGCGATCTTCTTCAGTTTCTCGCTCAGTTGTTCGCTGGCGCGAACGACCGATACGCCACCCAGCGGAACCGAACGCGAGCCGCCCGTGCCGCCGCCGGTGCGCAACTCATCGGTATCCCCCTGATGCAGGCTGATCTTCTCGTAGTCGATGCCAAGCTTGTCGGCGGCAAGCTGGGCATAGGCAGTAGCGTGGCCCTGGCCGTTCGATTGGGTGCCGATCTTCAGGATGAAATCGCCTGCAGCGGTCAGTTCGATGAATGCGGGTTCGGAACCGGCGAAAGCGCAGGCCTCGATATAGGTCGCCATGCCGATGCCGCGGAACTTGCCGCGCGATTTCGCTTCCTTGCTGCGACCGTCAAAAGTTGCCCAGCCGGAACGTTCCATGGCGAGCGTCATGTGCCCGTCGAATTCCGCCGGTGTCATACATTCGCTTGCCGTGCGTGGTGTGGCATCTGCTCTGGCCGGATGAAATTCACGCGGCGGATTTCGTCGCGCGGCATCGCCATGTCGAGGGCACACTGGTCGACCAGGCGCTCGATCAGATAGGCAGCTTCCGGGCGACCTGCACCGCGATAGGCGTCAACGGGAGCCGGCAGTGTAAACGCCGCGCAAGTCGACCGCCATTGTCGGGATGTCGTAGACCTCGTGGTCATGGAAATGCCAAGCGTCGGGATATAGGGACCATAGGCGAAGGATAGGCACCCATTGCCGCGACGAGATCGATCTTGATCGCCAGAAATTTTGCCGTTTTCATCCATGGCCATTTTCGCCACGGCGATGTTGTCGCGACCATGCGCATCCACCATGAAATGCTCGGTGCGGTCGCATGTCCACTTCACCGGCTTGCCGATGCGGCGCGCCGCCTCCATGGCCAGCGGATATTCGCGATAGGAAAAGACCCTGGTGCCGAAACCGCCACCGACATCCGCCGTGCGCACGCGAATGTTCTTCTCCTCGATGCCGAACACATTCATCATCATGTTGCGAATGCCATAAACGCCCTGCGAGCACACGATCAGCGAGAAGCGGTCTTCGTCGTTTGACCATTCTGCAAGGCAGGAGCGCGGCTCCATGTAATTGGAAACAAGCCGATTGTTGATGATGCGCAATTCGGTGACATGGGCTGCTCTGGCAAAGGCTGCATCGGTTGCTGCATAGTCGCCGGTGCGGGTCACGAAGGCGATATTCGAATCCGCGTCCTCGTAAACCTTCGGCGAGCTCTGATCGAGCGCTGCTTCGGTATCTGCAACAGCTTCCAGCATCTCGTAATCGATTTCGATCAATTCGGCTGCATCGCGGGCAATCGCCACCGAATCGGCAACGATGAAGGCAACCGCATCGCCGACATGGCGCACCACGCCATCGCACAATAGCGGGAATGTCGCGATTGCCGTTCATCGAGCCATCGGGTTGCTTTACCTTGGCAACACAGGGAAGCGGCTTGAGATGCGAAACATGCTCGGCCGTCATGACCAGATGGACGCCGGGATGGGATTGTGCCGCGGAAATGTCGGTGATGGTGAAACGGGCATGCGCATAGGGCGAACGCAGGACAAATCCGTGCAGCATGCCGGGCGCAGTAAAATCGTCGGTGTATTGCCCCTTGCCGGTGATGAAGGCGATATCTTCCTTCCGCCGCACAGCAGCGCCCATGCCGAATTTGGTCTGAACAATCTCGTTCATGATGAAGTCCCGGTAGTCAGTGATGAAGGAAAGCGTGCCGGGCATCCGAAGATGCCCGCAGTGGTCGACAGTTTATAGTGCGCCATCGGCAATACGGCAATGTTGCGCTCAGGCACGCGCCAGACCGCTGATGATCTTGGTTTCGAGGAAATCCTCGAGGCCGAAGACGCCGCCCTCGCGACCGATACCCGACTGCTTGTAGCCACCGAAGGGATGGCCCATGGAAAGACCAGCACCATTGATGCGCACCATGCCCGCGCGAAGGGCACGCGCCACGCGCTCACCTTTCGCTGCATCCGAGGTCTGGACATAGGCCGCAAGGCCGTAAGGCGTGTCATTGGCTATGGCAATTGCCTCTTCCTCATCCTCGAAGGGGATCATTGCCAGGACCGGGCCAAAGACTTCCTCGCGGGCAATCCGCATGGAATTGTTGACGTCGGCAAATATCGTTGGACGAACGAAATACCCGCGGTTGAAGCCTTCCGGCCTGCCGGTGCCGCCAATCACGACACGAGCACCTTCGGCAATGCCTGCCTCGATGAGCTCCTGCACCTTGTCATATTGCATCTGCGAGACGAGCGGTCCGATATGGTCGCCATGTTCGCGCGGATTGCCGACCTTGACGGCACTGCCATGTTTTGCGGCCAGATCGACAGCATCGTCATAGACCTTGCGTCGACCAGCATCCGGGTCGGGGCATTGCAGGACTGGCCGGTGTTTTCCATGCAATGGTGACGCCCTTGCGGACGGCCTTGTCGAGGTCGGCATCGGCAAAGACGATATTGGGTGACTTGCCGCCCAGTTCGAGCGTTACCCGCTTGATGGTCGGGGCTGCGGCCTGCGATACCAGAATGCCTGCGCGGGTCGAGCCGGTGAACGACATCATGGTCGATATCGGGATGGGCAGACATGGCAGAACCGATACCTGCGCCATCGCCATTGACCATGTTGTAGACGCCGGCCGGAAAGCCTGCTCTTCCATCATTTCGGTAAAGACGATGGCCGACAAGGGTGCGATTTCGGATGGCTTGAGAACGCAGGTGCAACCGGTCGCAATTGCCGGAGAACCTTGAGCGCAATCTGGTTGATTGGCCAGTTCCACGGCGTGATAAGGCCGCAAACGCCAACCGGTTCACGCACGATCCTCTCACCCTTCGGCGTAAAGGGATATTCCCAGTGAAAATCCTTCAGCGCGTTGAGGAAGCCCCCAAGATGCCATGGTCCACAGGTTGCCTGATCGAGGTCGCCATATCAATCGGCGCCCCCATTTGTGCGAAATGGCCTCTGCCATTTCCGAGTTGCGCCGTTTCATGATTTCCAGCAGATTTTCCAGAAGGCTACGCGTTCGGCAAGCGGCGTTGCACTCCATTTCGGGAAGAGCCCTGCGGCTGCGGCAACAGCCCTGTCCACGTCAGCTGGGAACCCAGCGAAATGACCGCGCAAGCCTCTTCGGTGGCCGGATCAATCACGTCCAGGCTTCTTGAACGGCCGGAGCCACCCATTTTCCGTCAATAAAAAATTCGCGCTTGGTGATCATTGCGATTCCTGCAGATGTTGTATGTGATGGTTCAGCCCCGATCCTACAGTTGGAACGGCATGGCGTCATGGCCAAATACGGATATTGGCAACGAAAATGCGCCATATGACGAAACCGACATTGCCAGTCCTGCTTCTGTCTGACAAGGTCGCTCAACGAGACATTTCATGCTGCCATCCACGCTTACCGGTCGGTTCCAGTCCTCCTCGACAATGCCAAGGGTGTTGCCATCCTGATGATGGCGGCATTCTTTTGCGATCATGAGCCTGTTGGTGAAAATCCTTGAGAGGTTGCATGTGACGCAAATATTGTTCGTGCGCCAGATCGTCATGACCGGCATCGTGCTGCCGATGATCCTGAAAGGTTTTCCCGGCGTCCTCAAGACAAAGCGTGCCGACCTGCAGCTTACCCGCATTGCCTTTGCGCTTGCGCAATGCTGTTCGGTTTTACCGCGATCATTCACATGCCGCTGGCAGATGCAACGGCCATCAGCTTTGCGAAAAGCTTCGTGCCGATCTTCGCAACGATCATTCTGGCTGAAACAGTCGGACCGCGACGCTGGGCGGCGGTGGCGGTCGGCTTCATCGGCGTGATGATCATGCTGAAACCGGGAACAGAGGGCTTTTCGCATTACGGCCTGATGGCGCTCGCGGTGCTGCTGCAGCGGGCATCGTGATGGTTATCATAAGACTGATGTCACGGACCGAATCCAACACCACCATCTTGACCTGGCAGGCAATCGGCATCGGCATCTGCATGACCATACCCGGTATCTGGTATTGGCAATGGCCGACCCCGTTCGAATGGATGCTGCTACTGGCGATGGGAGTCATTTCCTATATCGCGCAAATGTTCAACATCATGGCCTATCGCTATGGCGAGGCAAGCGTCATGGCATCGCTTGATTATGTGCGGCTTGTCTGCGCGACCATTTTCGGCTGGCTGGTCTTTCGAACCTGCCGGACAAATACACCTGGATAGGGCGGCAGTCATTGTTGCGGCGTCGATCTACACGATCCATCGCGAGACGCGCGTGCGCAAGGACCTGACGTCCAATCCGCAATCACGCAGTCACCTGCCGCATTGAATGAACTCGCTATTGGCGCAGCTTGCGCCAATGCCCGACCAGGCCCCTTCGTTGAAGCATCCTTGCCCGCGGCCACCTTCCGCTCGCAAGCGAAGGCTCGATCTCGACCGCCAGCACCTTGCCGAGTTCGACACCCCACTGGTCATAGGAATTGATGTTCCACACGACCCCTTGCACGAAGACCTTGTGCTCATAAAGCGCGATCAGGCGGCCAAGCGCAAACGGATCAAGACGACGATAGACGATGGTGCTGGACGGGCGGTTGCCCTCGAAGACCTTGTGCGGCGCCAATGCCTTGACGCTTTTCGCGTCCATGCCTTTTGCCTCAAGCTCTGCCATCGCCTCTTCGAGAGTCTTGCCCTTCATCAGCGCTTCGGATTGCGCAAGGCAGTTGGCGGCCAGCATCTGAGATGGTTTCCAAGCTTCTCTTGCGGTTCAGCGGCGAGCAGGAAATCACACGGGATGATATCCGTTCCCTGGTGGATGAGCTGGTAGAAGGCGTGCTGGCCATTGGTGCCGGGTTCGCCCCAGACCACGGGCCCTGTTGACCAGCGAACTGCCTTGCCTTCCAGGGTCACATGCTTGCCGTTCGATTCCATGTCGAGCTGCTGCAGATAGGCGGGAAAGCGCGACAGCCGGTTGTCATAAGGCAAGACGGCATGGCTGGCGAAACCCAGAACATTGCGGTTCCAGATGCCGATGAGCGCCATCATCACCGGATGTTCTTCTCCAGCGGTGCAGAACGGAAATGGCGATCAATGCTGTATCCACCCTCCAGAAACGCGTCAAAATTCCTCGGTCCGATGGCAATCATCACCGACAAGCCAATGGCGGACCATACGGAATAGCGGCCGCCGACCCAGTCCCAGAAGCCGAAAGTGCGCTCATCGGAGATGCCGAATTTCCGGGTCGCCTCAAGATTGGTCGAAAGTGCCGAGAAATGGGCGCCTGCATTCTTCTTGCCCACGGCCTTTGCCACCCAGGCCTGCGCCGTCGCGGCATTGGCCATGGTTTCCGCCGTGGTGAAGGTCTTGGACGCGATGATGAAAAGCGTTGTGCGCGGATCGAGGCCCTTCAGGCAGTCGCCGATATCAGCGCCATCCACATTGGAAACGAAATGCAGCCTTGGACCATTGGCATAGGGCGCAAGCGCCCGGACTGCCATTGCCGGTCCAAGGTCGGAACCACCAATACCGATATTGACGACATCGGTGACCTTGCCACCGCTCACTGCATATTTGCCGGAGCGAACTGCATTGGCAAAGCGGCGCATGGCTGAAAGGACCTTGCGGATGCCCGGCATCACATCCTTGCCGTCGACATAGACGGGATCACTTGAGCGGTTGCGCAAGGCGGTGTGCAGCACTGCCCTGCCCTCGGTCGTATTGATCGGTTCGCCGGAAAACATTGCGCCCCGTTTTGCCTCAAGACCGCAATTGCGGGCGAGGTCCACAAGGGCTGCAACGGCATCGGCATCGATGCGATTTTTCGAAAAGTCGAAAAGCAGGTCATCCAGCGTCAGCGAGAATTTGGAAAACCGCTTCGGATCAGCCTCGAACTGGTCCCGCATATGGACAGAAGCCAACCGTTTGCGATGCGGTTCAAGCGTTTTCAACAAGGCAACGGGATCGTGTCGTGTCATGAAATATCCTCGCAATTGCCCGCTTTGGGCGTCGTCTTTGCAGCGGTGCCGTTGTTGGCAAAAGGGTCGTGCAGGTCTATATGCGCAAAAGGGAAGAATCGCGATGCCTGACCCAGGCAGATTTACAGGAAAGCAAAGAGATTGAGAACCGACCAAGGCCACGTCGTCAAGTTGAAGAACTACAAGGCGCCAGCCCATCGTGCCAGAACGGTCGCGATGGATTTTCTCCTGGAACCGGAAGACACGATCGTCAGCACCAGTGTTCTTTATGAGCGCGCTCGCGACGCCGCTGCCGATACGTCGACCTGGCTCTTGATGGCGACGGTCTTGATCTGTTTCGGTCAGCATCAATGGAAAGCCAGTTGATGCTGCGCATTATTCTGCCAGCCGCCTGACAGGCTCGTGCTGCGAGCTGCCGGCAGCGCGCAAGCTCACCGTCGAAATCAGTCACAAGGCTTCAATCCGGACTGCCAATAGCAGGCTGACGGGATTGTATCAGAATGGAAGCGGTAATTATTGCACTCCAGTGCGAGGCGGAAGGCTTCAGGCGGATCACCTATTTCCAGGACTGCCCGGATGTGGCGGCTACTACACCGTTCGCACGAGGCAGCCAAAGGCGATAACCTGAAAGCGGTTGGGAAAATGGCAACTGTTGAGAAAGGCGATCTCGACGGCGGCGGGCATTCGCGGTGTGGCACGATCCATCCCGCCAACATCCTATCTTTCGCGCTGGTCGCAGGCGAGCTGGCTGTGCATGATGACTTCACCACCCTGTCAGGCCGGTGAAACTCGGTATTTTCGTTGAAAGGGCAAGGGAAACAAAAGCAGCCTGGGATGCAATTCTTCATCCGCTCCTGATGTAATGGGATGAGCGGGTGTTTGGCCGCGAATATGACCTAGATGTTTTCAACATCGTCGCCGTGTCGATTTCACCAAGCGAGCGATGAGAACAAGGGCCGAATGTCTTCAACGACAACATAAAGCAGCCGATCCCGATACCACCGCAACCGATGCGTGATTACGGGAATATCGATGATCATTGCATGCTGAATACTTCCAGAATCGGACGGGAAACCGCATCACCTGCCGCGACTGGTTTCAGCTTGCCCGAAGGAAGGCCTGACGGTGTTTCGTGATCAGGAATTTTCTGCCGATGAGCGCTCGCGCGCAGTGGAGCGCATTGGCGATGTTCGCAATCTTCGGGCAGCGCAATTTCCCGAGACGCTTCGCCGCTGAGCATCCGTCCGCTCCGAAGCCTATCGCGAGATCAACAATTTCATACGGGCGACCGTCTGAAGTATGCTGGCGCGAAGTCGTGCGCATGATCGCGACGATCCTCGGGCCAAAGGCCTTCCGCAAGGGGATGGATCTCTATTTCAAGCGCCATGACGGGGAAGCAGCTACCATCGAGCAGTTCGTCAAATCGGTTTATGGAGCGGGCAAGACCTGATCCGGCCGCGCCAAGGCAGGCGGTACGCCGGGATGTTCCGGTCTCCGCGAGCCATGATATACAACGCACCCTGACGCTGGAAATCGAGGCAGACGCCGCCCCAACGCCAGCCAGGCGCGCAAGAAGCCGATGCATATTCCGTTGCGTGTATTGGCCCTTTCGTCTAATTCGCGGGAACGCATCGAGGCGGAACGCGTGACGGTGCTGACAATGAGGGTGAAGTGTTTCACCTGCGCAAGTCCGTTTCAGCCAGAACGGCCCTTCACGGCACAGAGCGCCCCGTGGTACCGGTCAAATCGCGGCTTCACAGCGCCGGTAGTGATCGACTTTTCACAATCCAGGACCGATCTCGCCCTGCTTTCAGCGCATGATGACGATCCGGTTAAACGGTGGCAGGTCATCAGGACTGGCGCGCCGCGGCAATTGATTGCCGGGGCGAAGGCGCTCTCGACGTGGCAAGGCACCTGCCTTTGATGGCAAGCTGGTGGAGGCTGCTTGCAATCGCAGGCGACCCGTCCCTCGAACCAGCCTATCGGGCACTGGCAATCGGATTGCCTTCGGAAGGCGAAATTGCCCAGGCCATCGGACGAAATGTCGATCCCGACAGCATCAGGCAGGCGCGCAATGCGCTTGGCGAGACCTTGGGCAAATCGCTGGAGGCTGTCCGCCTTGCAATCAGGGGCGAACTGGAAACCCCCGTGCCCTATTCGCCCAATGCAGTGACGCGGGCAGTAAATCGGCCCAAAAAACACGCTTCTTGCCTCGGGGTGATGGCGGGAAGCGCGCAGGCCGAGGCAGACACGATCTCGCAATTCGACAATGCAGACAACATGAATGACTCGCTTTGCCGCATTAAGCCGACAGTATCTGTTCGCGTCGCGAAGTGCGGCCAGCAAGGCGCTCGATGCCTTCGGGAAGCGCACATGGCTGACAACCCGCCGGTCGCTGGACAGCGGGTTTCGGCGTGGGGCCGGCCCGCTGGTCCAGCCAGCAGCGCGTTAGCCGCGCTGATGAAGCATCCTTCCTTCTCCATCCGCAATCCCAACCGTGTCCGCTCGCTTCTTGGCATGTTTGCGACCGCCAATGCCACCGCTTCCAATGCCGCCAGCGGCGAGGGCTATGAACTGATGTGCACGAAAATTGCCGAGATAGATGCCATCAACCCGCAGGTTGCTGCACGGCTGATGACGGCATTCCGCTCTTGGCGGATGCTGGAACCCGGCAGGCGCAAACTTGCGCAGTCGGCGATGAAGACGCTGCGAACCGGAAATCGTGCTGTCTCGCGACACACGGGACATCCTGAATTCCGCATCCTTGCGGAAAGCTGAAATCGTTACCACTGAGATCAGTGGAGTTGGGCGACAAATTGTGGATGGCACAAATTGTCGCTTTCAATTTTGTTCGAAACCTCGACAAGCTGATTCGATCTGATTCAAATAGCGACCGGCAGCACGGCGCTTCCGAATCAGGGCCGATGAACAATCGAGAGGCAAGGATGGCGCAGGCGCAAGCCAGGCGCGCGCGACGAGGCGCGGCATTGCTTGACAGCCTCTTTGGAAAGGAGGCGCGGGCATCGCGGGTGGCGGGATATGCGCGACTGCTGAGCCATCCGGCCTATGAAAACCTCCTGACATCCGAATCCGTAATGCGGCGGTTCGTTCCCTTCCTGATCGTATTGTTTCTGGCAATCGTGGGGATGGCACGCTGGATGTCGCTGAGCACCCAGGCCGAACAGCTCAACTGTCCGCGCGAGAGCGAGTTGAATTAATGTCATACTGATTGCAGACCGGTTGGACGCCAGAAGCATCGACCTCAAGACCGACGGGAACGGCCCGCAAGCCAATGCGATGCATGAAATCCAGAACGCGCTCGGATGCATGTGCCATCGTTTCTTGCGCAACGGCTGCAGGCCCTTGTAAGCGACGGCGATGGACGCACGTCGCCAACGTCCTTATGTGCCATCGCGCATCAACCAGCTGCTCGACCGGGTGATGGACAATACGCTGCTGCCACTGATGATTTGGCGATCATTGAGACCTGCACCGTTACACTTGCAGACGGATCAAGGGCGCTGCCGTCTCACGTATCCTGACGGCCCCCATGGCGTATCACACTGATCCAGCCGCGTTTCCAGCCATCTATGGCTCATGGCAGAAAACCGTCGCCCTCAATGTTACCCGAGAGCCGGCACCTCGAAGCATCCTGCCAGATTCTTGTATGCGTATTGCGCAAGCCGCCTGAGCCCGTGAAGCCGGATGCGATCAACAAGGCCATCCAGAACCGCTTGATACGGCACTGTCGCGCGGCAAGGCGGCACTTTGGGACTGGACCTTCGCGCGGCAACTCCTACTGGTCGCGGTCCATGTTCGTTGGGTTGTTGGGGCTTGATGTCGATGACGATGCTGGGCTTCTGGCGAGGTCTTGAAGCTGGTGCATCCCCGATGACACCGACTTTATGCACTTGCCAACCAGGTTCTGGTCGAAAAACGCCTCATTGACCAGCTCTTCCTGGATGCAGCATGCCGATGGCAACTGGGTGCGTGGCTGCGTGCGCGCGCCCAGGTGGTGAAAACCCACGGCGAACCGGCATCTGATCGGCACGCACTGATGACATACAGAGGAAGAGCAGGCTGTCACCGGGCAGCAGAGCAAGCGCCATGACATGCGCCTGCGCGATGCCATCGAGAACCTGCCGAAGCTTCGTGCTTTGGGACAGCGAAAAACGCCTGGTAATGAGCAATCCGTTCCAGCAATTGCAGCGGCCTGAAACTGGAGCGCCCGCTCCCGGCGCCAGCTATGACAACGTCATGGATGCTGCCCGCAACGCCGATGGTGCGCCAGCAGATGCCATTTCACAGCACCAGGCGAGAAGGCGCACGCAGCATGTAGCCCAGCTTGATGACGGGCGCTGGCTGCAGATCAACGAACGGCGCACCAAGGATGCAGGCTTTGCTCGCCAGAACCGACATCAAGATCAAGAGCCAAGGAGCTTGCAGTTGATGGAACCGAACGCCGCCTCATGGCAACTGAAGAAGACCCGTTCATTCCAGCACAAGTTGGAAATCCAGTGCAGCAATTATCGGACATGGCAGAAAAATATGCGGTCGAGAAGAACCGCGCTGAAGCTGCCAACCGTATCAAGTCGGAATTCCTCGCCAATATCAGCTTCGCAAACGGATCGGTTTTTCCGAGATCATGCATACGGGAATGTCGGCGAACTGGCCGGGCGAAACACATGAATTAATGCCGCGACATCCATCAGAGCGGCTCGTTCCTGCTCGGCGTCATCAATGACATTCTCGACATGTCGAAGATCGAGGCCGGACGCTTCAGTCTCGATTTCGAGACGGTCAGCCTGAACGAAATCCTGGAAGAAACCATGCGCATCATGGCGTTCCAGTCTGAGGACAGCGAAATCGAGATTGTGGACGGAAGTTGCGCCCGGCATGGTGCTTGAAGCGATCTACGCCACCGCTGTGCGATTCTCATCAACCTGAAAGCCTTAACGCGTGGTGAAATTCTCCCGCCCGGCGGCCGGGTAGTGGTTCGCGCCCGCAAGGTTTCAGGCAATGTGACGATCCTGACTGATGAGCCGGTGAGTACCTCGCCCGCCAATTGAGGAACTTCGGTCGTCCTTCTTCGAACAGGTCCAGAACAGTTCTCGAAGAACCACAGCAGGTTCCGGGACTTGACTTTGCGATCTCGCGATCCCTGACCGAACCGTATGCCGCGGCGCGATGAAGATACGCTCACGCGAAGGACAGGGCAACGACGATCGTGAACATGCGCCCCACCGAAACAATGTGATGAACACGCACTGAAAATGCAAAACCAGCGTTTGTTGCCGAGGTGAATGCCGCATCAAGCTGAACACCGAGCTTTCCCTGCCAGGATTGGACGCCCTGGAACGCAAATGTTCCGGGGCATTTTTTTCACTATTCGGCAGGCTTTTTCTTGCGGCATCCTGCCGGCGTCATCGCCAGCCCCACCAGCTAACTTTCTCCCGACGGTGATGGTTTCGCATCCCGCCCATGTCGCGGCAGTTCGGCGAGTTCCAGCTGTTACCGTCAGTTGCGGTCGAGAAGCGGGCAAGAGCTTTTTCGCCCGGTTTTCGACTCGGCAATCGCCAACGAGCCATGTTTCGGAGCCATCAAGGTCGAGCGATAAACGACATTGTCGGCAATGCGGCCCGACCAGCGGTTTTGCGCGACATTTGCGGATCACCAACTGCCGCAATGACCTCGGCCTTGGAAACGATCACCATTGCCATCAACCTGTCGAAGCGGGCGCTCAGCGCTCATCATTTCGGGCGAGTGATATGGCCTTGTCGCCATCCACTATCTTGCCGGAATACTTCCATTGCCATGCGGGCGCGATCGCCGTGATGACGGTAGCCCTGCGCGGCAAAAGCCGCCCCTGCGGTGGCAACTACCGCAAGTCCGGCGATGACGTATTTGGTAGACGTTTTCATTTCACGTTCCTTTCGTGGCAATCGCCACCCTGATGCAGCGTTGCGCCGGGCACAGCGATTTCCTTCGCTTCCGCACCGCCATCAACCCAGTGTCTTCGTGAAGATCGACCGGATCAATTTCTGTGTTTCCTTCAAATGCGCTTCCACGGTCCTGATTGCGCAGGTCCAGTGCCTCGGCACCATTCGTGACAGTTCCGCCGGCGCAAAAGCCAGGTGGGTCAAACTTGTCGTCCCATGAAAGACGCAGGATTTTGCTGAACGGTGTTGCGCCAAATCGAGACCGGAGCGAAGGCAGCACGGGACCATCGCCGACTGAGTGTTTGGAACAGTGCGTACGTCCGCCATGCGCCGACGGGACGGATTGTTTCGCGGGCATCCAGATGCCAGCATCGCCCATTGCGCGAGGAACTGATATCGATCAGACCACCTTGGCAGTCTTGACCTCAAACGGGTTGGTCGATGCCTTTTCCTTGTCGATAAGGGCAGCGTGCATTTCGCGGACATCCTTGTCGAGGGACGCGCGCTCGGTTGGCTTCGCGAGCAGTCCGTTGATGGCCTCTTCCACCTGCTGGCAAAATTCCGGATCACCGGCAACAGCCCTTGCCCGCGTCAATGCCAGTCGCTCTCAGGTCCAGGCCTCTTCCTTCTGGTAGCGCAGAAAGGCGTCGATTTCTGTAGCCAGCGGACCGGCATTTCCCGATGGGCGGAGGCGAAAATCCAGTTCATACAGGACGCCTTGCGCCGTGGGTGCGCTCATCGCCGCAATCAGGCGCTGGGTCAGGCGCATGAAATATTGCGAGGGTGCCAACGGTTTTTCCCCGGTGGACAATTCGGCATCGGGGTCGTGCTGATACAGCAGGATGAGGTCAAGATCGGAACCCGCGGTCAGTTCGCGGCTGCCGAGCCTGCCCATGCCCAGAACGCAAAGCCTTGCGCCTGGCACAGTGCCATGCCTGACGGCAAATTCGGCACTGACAGTCGACCATTGCCGCAATCAGCACTTCGGCCAGATTGGCGAATGCCCGTGCAGCCTGCGATGCCGACAATTGTCCGGTGATGAGCCGTGCGCCAATCAGGAATTTCTGCTCGGCGGCAAAGATGCGGGCTGCATCAAGCCTGCTTTCATGGTCAGGCGAGCGTGAAAGGCCAGGGCAAGGCGTCACGGCAAGGTGACGCGGTCGGGGCGTCACGCCGGCGAAAGCCGGTCTGATCAACTGTCAAACACATGCGGGCGACGGGGATGGATGTCTGCAGTTTTTGCGCTGATCCCAGCATCAAGAGCATCAGTTGCAACATTCCCGGATTCGACTTCATGATCGAGAAGAACTGGATCCCGGCCGGCAATCCGCCCAGGAACCGGATCAAAGGAAATCAGTGTCGTGTCAGGCTCACCGCTTGCTGCAACGGCTTGCAAGAGCCCGGGGTGTGAGCTCGGTCAGCAATTCCCCTCGCGCTGTTTGCACTGCGGCAAAGCGGCTATACGCTATCCGCGCACGATTTTGATCACTTCCGAAGGTCGGGAATAGCCCATGATGGAGAGGGTTTCGACGGTTGCCGGGTCATCTTCGTCGCCAGTGAAAACCAGGTTGCCTCCTGGAACAGTCAATTCGGGCGAGGTTTCAAAAAGCCCGGCATAGTGCTTTTCGACCATACGCAGCACCCGCGTCAGGTTCTGTGAAAATGTGTCCACACTGCTTTCACCCATCATCAGTGCGATATGGGTCAGGCCCTTGCGGTCCTCTGGAAGGGTATGGCTCTGCTCGTCCGCCATCATCTGGATGCGATGTTCGACATTTCGCAAATACCAGTAGGCTTCACCAAGTTCGTCGCGGGCGGTTGTATCGATCCAACCCTCGCGACAAAGGGCTGCCAGCGCATCCAGCGTGCGTATCTCCCGCAAGACAGGCAGCCTGCCCCCGGCAATCAATTGTTGGGTCTGTGCGAAGAATTCGATCTCGCGAATGCCGCCGCGTCCAAGCTTGATGTTGTGGCCTGCCACCTTGATCTCGCCATGGCCACGATGGGCATGGATCTGGCGCTTGATCGAATGAACGTCGGAAATTGCTGCATAATCAAGATATTTTCGCCAGATGAAGGGAGCCAGTTCATTCAGCACTGCCCTGCCCGCTTCAAGGTCTCCGGCAACGGGTCGCGCCTTTATCATCGCGGCACGTTCCCAGTTCTGGCCATAGGCCTCATAGTAGTGCAAAGCCGTTTCCACCGGAATTACCAATGGTGTGGAGCCGGGATCCGGGCGAAGGCGCAGATCGGTGCGGAACACATAGCCATCGCCAGTGCGCTCCTGCATGATGCGGATCAGCGCCTTGGCAAAGCGTGTGTAAAGCGACACCGGGTCATCGGTGTTCCACTCCATGAGGCGCTTTTCGAAAAACAGGATCAGGTCGATATCGGACGAATAGTTCAATTCGCCCGCGCCGAATTTCCCCATCGCCAGAACGATCAACCCGCTGCCAAGCGAGGGGTCCTGCGGGTCATGCAGGACCAGCTTTCCCGAATTGTGAAGCTGCAGGAGCAGATGGTTGACGCTCGCTCCAAGTGCGGCACCGGCAAACCCGGTCAGGCACTGCGTTACCTCGGCAGCGCTCCACCACTGGCCGAGATCGGCAAGCCCGCAAAGCAGCGCAGCCTTGCGCTTGGCGATGCGCAAATGCGCCATGATTTCCGTGTCGCTGGCAGCGTTGCGCCATGCGCTTGTGGTGTCGCGAACCAGTTCATCAAAGCTTTCGCGCAAGGGACGTGAAAGGATTTCGCAAAGCAGGGCCGGCCGTATCAGCGCGCAATCACGAAGAAAGGAGCTGTGGGAAAAGACGGCACCGAGGAATTCGCGAATATCCTGGCGCGCGGCTATGGCTTCACGCCAGTCGCCGAGCTCTTCCTGCTTCAACCGGTTGTCGAGTTCGCCAAGCCATTTCTTCGCTTCGCCCACACTCGATGCGGCCAGTTGAACGGGTGGGGCGTCAAAGGCAATCAAGGCGCTCATGCAATGCTACCTTCAGCGGGAAGATGGATGCAGGCGGCAAGGCCGGGTTTTGCATCACTGAGTTCCAAGCTTCCCTGATGAAGCACGGCAACGGCCCTGACAAGACTCAAACCCAGTCCATTTCCCGGAAGGGTGCGACTTTTTTCAAGCCTGGTGAAGCGCTCGGTCACCCTTTCGCGGTCCGCTTCTGCTATGCCCGGACCATTGTCCGCGATGCAGATGGAAATCTGATTGGCCTTCTTGCGGGCGGAAATCGCCAGTAGCGGCGTGCGAGAAGGATCGCGCCCGTATTTGATGGCATTCTCGACAAGATTTGACAGGGCCTGCGCCAACAACTCGCGGCTGCCGGTTACGAGGAGGCCGTCTTCCACATCAACCCTTGTCTCGAAACCGTCATCCTCGGCAACGGGCAGATACAATTCCGCCACATCCTTGACGACGGATGTGATGTCTATCGGCGAAAGCCCGGTTACGGCTGAACCCGATTCCACCCGCGATATCATCAGCAAGGCGTTGAATGTCTTGATGATCTGGTCCGTGTCGGCAATGACCTCGCCCAGCGCGTTGCGCATCTCGTCAACATTGCTTGCTTCGCCAAGGGCTGCATCCGCCTTGTTCCTGAGCCGTGTCAGCGGCGTCTTCAGATCGTGCGCGATGTTGTCGGATACCTGTTTCAATCCGTCATCAAGCAGGTTGATACGGTCGAGCATGCCGTTGAGACGGGCAGACAGGCGGTCAAACTCGTCGCCGCCGCCAGAAAGTGGCAGGCGTTCGCTATGATCGCCGGCCAAGATGCGCGCGGTCGATTTCGATACAAGGTCCAGCCGCTTCAAGGCCCGCCGTCCGACGACCAGCCATGTGGCAACGCCCAGCGCCAGCATGGCAGCGAGCGCCAGGAACAATGCCCTGCCCACAACCTGGCGAAAGCGTTCCGGGTCGCCAAGATCACGACCGACCAACAGCCGCATGCCATTGGGCAATTCGACGACCGGGCCATGGCTTGCCAGGTTCTGGCACCATTGTCCTGGTGGCGCGTGTAGCCAAAGGGATGGCCCGCCCATCTCATGGTTGAGAATGCCACTTTCGATTTCGAGAATATTGGCCGCGATGATGGTGCCAGCAGGATCGGCAACAACATAGATGTTTGCGCCGGGGGACGCTGCGTTTCTTTCAAGCGTGCGCATCAGGCCGTTGATGCCGCCCCTTTCATATACCGTTGCCAGATCAGCCACTTCGGTGTTGATCGAGTCCTGAATCTGGCGGCGGATGATGTTGACGGTGCTTCCGGTCAGATACATCACGATGATCACGGCCACGAGGCCGAAGATCAGCGAATAGGCGATGGAAAGCCGGACTGCGGTGATGGCGAGTATGGTGCGAAGCCGCTGCATGCGCTGACCAGCCGCTAGCCGTCTTGCGCGGCGCGAAGTATGTAACCCGCGCCCCGCACGGTCTGCAGCATCTGGTGATCGAAATCCTTGTCGATCTTGCCCCGCAACCGCGACACATGCACGTCAATGACATTTGTCTGGGGGTCGAAATGGTAGTCCCAGACCTCTTCGAGCAGCATGGTCCGGGTCACCACCTTGCCTGCATTGCGCATGAGATATTCGAGCAACCGGTATTCGCGTGGCTGCAAGGGAATGTTCTTTCCCGCACGCTTGACGGTATGGGACAGGCGGTCGAGCTCCAGATCGCCGATGACAATTCGTGTTTCGCTGTCATCTGGCCGGCGGCGGCGCGCCAGAACCCCGATGCGCGCCAGCAATTCGCTCACCGCATAGGGCTTTGCAAGATAGTCGTCGCCACCAGAGCGCAGGCCTTCGACCCGGTCATCGACTTGTCCAAGTGCCGAAAGGATAAGTGCAGGGGTATCGTTGCCATCCGCGCGCACGACTTGAGCATTGCAAGCCCGTCAGCGGGCAGCATCCTGTCAACGATCATGACATCAAATCGCGCGGTGGAGGCATGATGCAGCCCCTCCTCGCCATTGCTGGCAATCTCGCTGACATGGCCAGTTCTCCTTGAGCGCCTCCTGGCAAGCCAGGTTGCGGCTTCTTGGTCATCTTCAACGATCAGGATTCTCATGTGATACCGATTATCCCGTTTTTGTGCCAGATGAACGGTAAGTGGTGACGGGTCATATGGGAAAGGACCCGCCTTCTGCGTGCCACGCCGGGGGCGACCAACATGCTTGGCGTGGCAGTATTCTCCTGCCCGGCCGATCGAGGATCAGCCGCGCTTCAATGGTAGCGACAAACAGCGAGTTCGCCGCGCTGAACCTGGAACAAGGCAGCCTTGCGGCCAAGGCCACTGGCTTCCTTGACGACCCTCGGAAACAGCCGCCGGGTCACCCACTTTTCCCCGTTCACCGAGGAAATGATGTCGCCGGCCTCGATCCCTTGCGGGCGGCAGGGCTGTTGGGCGCAACTTCGGCTACAACCACGCCCTTGCCGTCAGGGGCGGTTTCCAGTGCCGGCCCAGTGAGGTCAACCGCTCCATGTCGCTGGATGACGGGCTTGCAGAGGCAAGTTTCGCATCTCCCTCGAGCTTGCCGAGTGTCACTGACGTCCTCGGACTTGCCGTTGCGCCACAGGCTGACTGTCACCTTTTTCTTCAGGCGAGAAATTGCCGATCTTGCGGGCGAGTTCACGGGGGTTCTTCACCGCATCACCATTGACCGCTGTTATGACATCACGGCGGGATGCCCGCCTTGTCGGCTGGCTTTCTGATTGCGGATTGGTCACGATGGACTGCGGGCGTCATCCAGTCCGACCTGATTCGGCGATATCGCGTGTTACGGGCTGGATCATGACGCCGAGCCAGCCACGCACAACCTGACCATTGTCGATCAGTTCCTTGACGACGTCACTGGCGGTGGCGGCGGGAATGGCGAAGGCTATGCCGACATTGCCGCCCGATGGCGAGAATATCGCGGTGTTGATGCCAATGACCTCACCCTTGAGGTTGAAGGCAGGACCGCCCGAATTGCCCTTGTTGACGGCTGCATCGATCTGGATGAAGTCGTCATAGCGGCGAGCCGATCTCGCGATTGGCCGCGGAAACAATACCGGCTGTCACGGTTCCGCCAAGGCCGAAGGATTGCCAACAGCGACAACCCATTCGCCAATCCGCACCTTGCCCTCGTCGAATTTCACATAGGTGAACTTGCGGTCCTCTTCCTTGACCTTGAGGACGGCAAGGTCGGTCCTTGCATCAGCGCCGACCAGGGTTGCTTCAAGCTCGGTCCCGTCATTGAGAACGACGGTGAACTTGGAACCGTTTTCGATCACATGGTGATTGGTGACGACATAGCCGTCGTCTGAAACAAAGAAGCCTGATCCTTGTGACATGCCGAACCGACGCGGTCCGCGCTCGCGAAATCCGTCGCGCGGCATGCCTTCGCGATTTCCATAGCGCCTGCCCTGATCGTCGCCGCGATCAGACCTGCGGTCACCACGCTGGCCATCGGGCTGGCCATCGCGCGGCTGGTCGTAACGGGGGCCATTGCGGAAGAAGGGCTGGTCGCGGAAAAATGGTGGGAGGTTGAAGTTGTTGTCGTCATCCTCGCCGGAAAAACGACGGTCGAACCGGCCGTTGCGATTGGACGCATTCTGCATTTCGGATTCAACCCGAACCGAAACCACTGCGGGCGAAACGGCCTCAACAACATCGGCGAAGCCTGGCACTTCAGGCGCGTTCACCGATACCGCTTCTGCATAGGCTGGAACTGCCGAAAGCGACATTCCGGCAATCGAGCCTGCAATTGTGGCGGGTGCAAACAGCATCGACGATGCGACAAGCGCTGCGGCGAAACGGCGTGGAGATTTTGCTTGGCGATTGATCATTTCAGTCCCTTTGTCATGTTCCAGAAGCGTCGATGCCTGGATAGTGGAAAATCCACCCCTGATGCTTCAGAATATGGGGACTGGCAGGTTACGCGAACCTTTCCGCCAGATTAAAGTTTGGTAATGCACATGCCGATATCGGGCTGAAAGACTCAGTCCTTGCGGTCAAGCAGGGCGGCGATCCGCTCCTCCTCGTCCTTTGACAGGACGGCAATCTTGCTGTTTGCGGGGCGGCTTCTCTGCCATGCAATGAACGCCAATCCGGCCAATATCAAAAGCGCGACAGGCGTTGCCCACAGCACCAGATTGCGGATCGAAAGTCGCGGCTTCAACAGGACAAACTCACCGTAGCGTGACACCAGGTAATCCAGCACCTGCTCATCGCTGTCACCGGCCACCAGCCTTTCGCGGACCAGAACTCGCAGGTCACGGGCGAGCGATGCGTCCGAATCGTCAATCGACTGGTTCTGGCAGACCATGCATCGCAATTCGGCCGAGAGTGCCCTGGCGCGCGATTCCAGAGCGGGATTGTCCAGCACCTCGTCCGGCTGCACTGCAAACGCGGGAACAGCCAGAAGGACCAGGAAAACAATGGCAAGGAGCCTACGCATTTGCCGAAGCCACCTTGATCTTGTTCCGCGATGGTTTGGGTGCCCCGACGCGCAACCTGCGATCGGACAGGGATACAATACCGCCGAATGCCATGACCATGGCGCCGAGCCAGATGAGCGTCACAAACGGCTTCCACCATATCCGGGCCGTTACCGAACCATCCTTGGCAACTTCACCCAGCGACACGTAAAGCTGGGAGAACCAGTAGGTTTCAATGGCGGCCTCCGTGGTTGGCATTCTGCGCGTCGTATAAACGCGCTTGGCCGGCATCAACCGATGCTCGGTCACATTGTTGCCGGTCACCACAAAGGTGACAACATCCTCCACGAAGTTCGATCCCTTGTTGGGGGAAACACCTTCAAATCTGAGATCATAGCCAGCAATGGAGATCGTATCGCCGGGCTGGACCTGGCGGATCACTTCCTGCTGGAAGGCGGATACGGACACAATGCCAAGCAGGGTTAGCCCAAGCCCGAAATGTCCGGCTGCTGTTCCCCATCCGGAACGCGGCATTCCGGCAATGCGTGCGATGGCAACAGAAACAGACACGGACGGAAGGCCGGAACGCGCCCAGATCTCGGCAAAGGCGCCCAGGATTACCCAGGCGGCCAGTCCCAATCCGAGTGCAGCCAGAACATTGCCGCCGGAATTGTAGGCCAGAACAATAACGCCAACCAGAAGTGCGGCACCGGCAACGAAATACAGTCTTTGCACCACGCCCATCAGATCGCTGCGCTTCCAGCTCAGCAATGGCCCAAGCGGAACTGCAAGCAGCAGCGGGATCATCAGCGGACCGAAAGTGAGATTGAAGAATGGTGCACCAACGGAAATCTTCGAGCCGTCAAAGGCTTCCAGAACCAGTGGCCACAAGGTGCCGACCAGAACGGTGGCTGCGGCGGTTGTCAGGAACAGATTGTTGAAAACGAGTGCCCCTTCCCGCGAAATCGGCGCAAACAGGCTGCCGGTTTTCATTCCCGGTGCCCTCAGCGCAAACAGGGTCAGCGATCCACCAATGAAGACCATCAGGATAGCGAGAATGAACACGCCGCGCGCGGATCGGTGGCAAAGGCATGGACCGAGGTCAGAACGCCCGAGCGCACCAGGAATGTGCCCAACAACGACATGGAGAAGGTGATCAGCGCAAGCAGGATGGTCCAGATCTTCAGCGCGTCGCGCTTTTCCATCACCAGGGCAGAATGAAGCAGTGCCGTGCCGGACAGCCGGGGATGAATGAGGCATTCTCGACCGGATCCCAGAACCACCAACCGCCCCAGCCAAGCTCGTAATAGGCCCAGTAGGAACCCATTGCGATGCCGGCAGTCAGGAAAATCCAGGCAATCAGCGCCCATGGTCGAACCCATCTTGCCCAGGCTGCATCAATGCGCCCGCTCAACATGGCTGCGACTGCAAAGGAGAAGGTAACGGAGAAACCGACATAGCCGAGATAGAGCATTGGCGGATGGATCGCCAGGCCGATATCCTGCAGGATCGGGTTGAGGTCACGCCCCTCGAAAGGCACGTCCTGCAAGCGCAGGAACGGATTTGATGTTATGAGGATGAAGAGAAGGAACGCCGTCAGCACCCAGGCCTGAACCCCAGCACATTGGCTTTCAACTGTGGCGGCAGGTTGCGCCCGAAGATCGAAACCAGGGCCGCAAAGAAACCGAGAATGAGAACCCAAAGCAGCATCGAGCCTTCGTGGTTACCCCATACGCCGGTATATTTGTACAGCAGCGGCTTCAGTGTGGGAATTCTCGAAAACATTGGCGACGGAAAAGTCTGAAGTCACATAGGCATGGGTAAGGCTGGCAAAAGATACTGCCAGCATGAAGAAGGCGGCGACCGATGTGAGGTTGGCGGTAGCCATGAGGCGCTCGTCTCCGCGATGCGCGCCGTATACCGGGAGCACAGACTGGATGAGCGACAATGCCAGCGCCAGTACAAGCGCAAAATGGCCAATTTCAACAGTCACGTTCCAACTCCCTTGTCTTCTTTACCGTGTCGGCACTCTCTGCCAGACGCCCTTTCCTTGAGGGCATCTGCTACTTCCTTGGGCATGTAGTTCTCGTCATGCTTTGCAAGTACGGTATCTGCGGCAAAGCTGCCATCGGACCCGACAATGCCTTCAGCTACCACGCCTTGTCCTTCGCGAAACAGGTCAGGCAAAATACCGGTATAGCTGACGCTGATTTCCTTGTCGGTATCGGTGACCACAAAAGTAATGTTTTCCCCGTCCTTCACGATACTGGCATCCTTCACCAGGCCGCCAAGGCGGATACGCTGGCCGGACGATGCCTTGCCATCTACCAGAATATCGCTCGGCGTGTAAAAGAACACGATCTCGTCGCGCAGTGCCGTCATCACCAACAGAACCGCGCCCATCAGAACCGCGCCAATTGCGCCAATGAAAACCAGTCTTTTCTGCTTGCGTGTCATTGCGAATTTCCCGTCAGGCCGGTTGCTCCGGCCATCGCGTCAAGTTCAGCCAGAAATGCGGCATCTTCAGGGAAAGCCGCCCTTGCATCCGCGAGTGATGCCGCCAGCTTTTCCTTGTCGCCGAGAACCGTCCACGAGCGGATCAATCGGCGCCAGCCATCCTTGTCGGACGGGTCGGCTTTCAGCTTCTCTGCAAGATTTGCGACCATGCCGCGGATCATCTCCTGACGATCAGCTGCAGGCATGTTGGCAGCTGCCTCGACATCCTGCTTGGAAGGACCTTTTGCCTGTGGCGGAAACGGAGGAGCTTCGGCAGCGACTGTTTCCAGTTCGCCCATGAACGCGGCATCTTCGGGGAATGCTGCTTTCGCATCAGCCAAGGCTGCCTTGAGGTTGTCCTGATCACCCAGCACTGCCCAGGAGCGGATCAATCGGCGCCAGCCATCCTTGTCGGAAGGGTCGGCCTTCAGCTTCTCGGCAAGATTTGCGACCATCGTGCGGATCATCTCCTGACGATCACCCGCCGGCATGTTGGCTGCAGCCTCGACATCCTGTTTCGTGGGTCCGGTGCCCGAAAGCTGCGCCATGACCTGACCCAGTTGCGCCTTGGCCACAGGCAGCCAGGGTGCATCCTGCGGTGCTTCGCCAATCAGGCCGCGCCATGCGTCTGCTGCGTCCTGAAGCTTGCCTTCCTGGCCAAGGGCGATTGCAAGGAAAAACCGGGCTTTTGGATCATTCGGGCGCTGTTTGATGGCTTCGGCGAACCAATGCCTGGCGTCCTCGGTGACAATGCCCTGCTCTGCAACAACCATGGCTTCGCCGAGCGAGGTCTTCAGGTCAACATCGCCGGGATTGAGGCGCACCGCATTGCGATAGGCAAGGACAGCGTCCTCCACCCGTCCCAGCCGCATATAGACCGGAGCCACAACTGACCATCCCTTTACGTCATCCGGGTTCCTTGCCAGTTGCGCCTCTGCCCTGCCCAGAAGCTGCTCAATCGACTGTCCTGTCGGGTCCTGGTTCAACCGCGAGGCAATCGCCATGTCAGGCATGGCGGGATTGCCGGTCTGGAGGTAAAAGAGTGTCGATGCGAGAGGCACGAAGACCGCCGCTGCTGCGACCAGTATCCAGCGCTCGCGTTTGCCGACTTTGCTGCGGGTTTCTTTTGTATCCGACAGGGCAAGCAGTTTCCTGCCCTCTTCTGCCCTGGCCGCTTCTGCTTCGGCGGGCGCGATACGTCCCAGTTCCAGATCGGTGTCGATCTCTTTCAGGCGCGCCTTGTACAGTTCACGATCATAGGCGAACAGCGATCCGGCTTCCCCGCGCTTGCGCAGAAGTGGAAAAACGACGCTTGCCATTGCCAATAGCGCCAGAAGGGCTGCTGTAATCCAGAAAATCATGGCGCATACATACTACCGATTGCGGCGGAAACAATGCCTTGACGACGATGTGGGGCATTCAGGGCCAATTCGTCGCAATCCCGATGTCGACGGATGTCAAGAAAGCGGGACCCAGATACCGTCCGCGTTGCGACATGCTGTAGCCGCGGTTGATCGGGACTGGCCATTCTGGGTAATGGTGTGGACATAGCGGCGGCAATTGGACGACCCGACCTGGTAAGGCTGTTGGGGAATCACCGAGCCATAGACCGTTTCAGAGGCTTTCCAGGGAATTTCTGCACCGGCGCGACCTGTTTCCAGTGCCACGAATTCAGCATTCGCGGCCATTTTCCGCGCCCGCGGGTCCAGTCCGCTACCGAAGTCACTCGAAAGAACACCGGCAGACAAGGCGCTTACTGCCGGGCCGGACCTTGTCCCGGTTGTTTCACAGCCGGCAAGGCCGACTGCAAGAATGGCCACAAGAGCAAATCTGATTTTCGCATTTGCCTTCAAGCCTGCCTCCCCTTCCATTGCGCTGTCATCAAAGCGTGAAATGGTGAACCATATGATAATGGCGATGAAATAACGGCTGCATGAAAACAATGGCCGGATTTTGGTTGGCAGAAATAAATGGCAACAATCATCTGGCGGGCAGAACCAGAGTTGCGCCCAGTCCACCCAATCCGGATTTTCCAAGGCTTATCGAGCCATGATATTCGCTGGCAATGTCACGAACGATGGCAAGGCCAAGCCCGGAACCGGGTGATGATTCGTCTATTCTCGTCCCGCGCTTCATGGCCAGTTCACATTCCTCGGCGGTCATGCCCGGACCGTCATCCTCGACCAGGACCTGCAGGCGCGCCGGACCGTCCTGGCTTGGCAATGAAACCGACACGCGTATCCGGCGCTGGGCGAAACGGGCGGCATTTTCCAGAAGGTTGCCCATGATTTCCTCGAAGTCCTGCTGCTCACCGGCGAACACGGCGTTCCTGCCGCGCGGCAAGTCAATCTTCATTTCAACATGCGGATTGAGCTTGCCAATTACCCTGACGAGCCTCTCAAGCACGGGGGCAACTTCCGTTCGCGAGGTTACCGTGCCGTGGCGGGCAGCGATGCGGGCGCGATCCAGGTAATTCTGCACCTGCTGCTGCATCATGGAGGTCTGCTCGCGCATGATCCGGGCCAATGCGGGAGGTGCTGCGCCCGCTTCATTCTTCAAGACAGCCAGCGGTGTCTTCAATGAATGGGCCAGGTTTCCGACCTGCGTTCGCGCGCGTTCGACCACGCTTCGGTTCGATTCAATGAGCGCATTGGTTTCATCTATCAGCGGCTGGATCTCCTGTGGAAAATCACCTTCCAGCCTCTCTGCCCTGCCTTCGCGGATATCGGCAAGCAAGGCTGTCGCACCGGATATCGGTTTGAGACCAATACGCACTATCAGGTAGGATGCGGCAACAAAACCGAGGCCAAACAACCCGAGCAAGGCAATCACCGTCTGGCGAAATGTGGCGATTTCTTCGGTGAGTTCAGCCTTGTTGCCCGTGACCTTGAAGGAGTAGAGATCCAGCCCGCTGCCGAGATAGGTCTGTCCCTCGACTGCCGAAATCGACTGGCCCTTATCATCGGAATAGGACAAGAGCCGCAGATAATTGTCGTCGAGCGAAATTCCCGAAGGCACATTGATAGACCCGCCGGCCAGCGAGGCGGAGGTGATCCGGTTTTCCGGCTTCTGTACCGAATTCACCGTCCAGTACCAGCCAGAGCCGAAGCGCTGATAGCGCGCGTCCCGCAAATCGGGCTGTCCGGAAAGAATGCCATCCTTGCCCGGCTCCACCGTGCCCATGAGAATATAGAGATTGGCGGTCAGCAGGTCGGAAAAGCGGCGTTCGGCATTGCGCTGATAGGCCTCGGTCAGCACGAATGCGATCAAGGCCACTGCGACAAGCGCCCAGAGTGAATTGAGCAGGAAAAGCCGACGGGAAAGCGTTCCGGCTTTCATTGCCGGCTCAGTCTGCGCCTGCGCTGCCGGGCGCCTGCAACCGATAACCCAGACCGCGAACGGTCTCGATGCAATCGATGCCGAGTTTCTTTCGCAAGCGACCGACAAAAACCTCGATCGTGTTCGAATCGCGGTCGAAATCCTGATCATAGAGATGCTCTGTCAGTTCGGTGCGCGAAAGCACCTTGTCCTGATGGTGCATGAGATAGGAAAGCAGCCTGAATTCGTGTGAGGTGAGCTTGACCGGATTGCCGTCAACGGTGACCTTGGAAATGCGGGTATCCAGTGCCACGGGACCGCATTCGATCAGCGATGCTGCATGGCCTGCCGCCCGGCGGATTAGCGCCCTGACGCGTGCCAGCACTTCCTCGACATGAAACGGCTTTGTCACATAGTCATCGGCGCCAGCGTCAATTCCCGATACCTTGTCGGACCAGCGATCACGCGCGGTCAGCATCAATACGGGCATGTTGCGGCCTTCGCGCCGCCAGTTCTCAAGGACGGTAATCCCGTCCATGGATGGCAATCCTATGTCCAGAATGACGGCATCATAAGGCTCGGTATCGCCAAGGAAATGCCCCTCCTCGCCATCGAGGGCAGTGTCCACCGCATAGCCTGCATCGGCAAACACTTCAACCAGTTGGCGGTTAAGGTCCTTGTCGTCCTCAATCACGAGAATGCGCATGTTGTCCCCGACCCTCAGCCTGAAACCGTTGTTGTTTCAACACGGGGTGGCTCACCATTCTTGCCGGGTATGCGGATTTTCACCACGCATTGGTCGCCCTTGGCCTTTACGGAGAGCACCTCGCCACCCATCGAGCTCGCCGCATTGGCGGCAGCTTGCGAGCAGTCGGCCGCATTGGCAACCGGTGCCGACATGGCCAATGCGATCAGGATTGTGAGGGCAGCGACGTTTTTCATGCGCTGTTGATAGCAGTTTCTGGCTGAACTGAAAATGAACAGCAGGACGAAAATTCGCCACCCGGTCATTTCCTGCAAAAGGCGTCCCAAACAGCGTTGTGGTTCCTGACCTGGCGCAGGGTTTCGACTGTGTCGCGACCTGACCACAGAATTGGTCGGAATGCAGCGCAGATCCAGTCCGAACCGTCATTCGTCCGGTCGGCGATAGGGCGCGTCGCGCATCCCGCCATCAGCCCGCTCATTGTCAGCAGCACCATTGTTGAGCTGATCACGGATACGAAGCGCCTTTTGCAACCGGTCATAGGACTGCGCCTTGTTTCGGATTGAAACTTCTGCGTCACTGGCATTCCGGGCAGCCCTTTGCGTCAGCAGCGCAAGGATCTGCCGCAGCGCCGACAGCGCTGCAGCTGCAATTGCGAGCCAGTTCACCTTGCCTCACGAAATGATGTCGGTTGCGGTCAGACGGCCATAAATGGCAATCAGGGCACCGGCAGCACCGATCAGTTGCACCAGCGCATCGGCGATCTCGCTTTGCGCTGACGGATCAAGCGAAATGCCGAGCGTGGCTGTGAAGGCAGCCGCGACCGAGATCAGCGAGCCCCAGATGGTTTTCGACATGAACCAGGGTTTTTCATCGACCATGGAAGTATCCTTTCGTCAGGTTGGTTGCGGGTAATTTCAGAAAATGACGGTGCGGTTGCGCGCAGTTCCGGCAAGGCCGGTGGCCGATAGCTGACGCACGGCGAATGTCAGCGCCGAAGGCAGCAAACCGAAATCCGCCTGCTGATCGACTGCCGGGTAAATTGCGAAGGGCATGGTGGTATCTACCCTGCGGACGATCGCGCCGTTTGCCTGGAAAATTTCCACCACATAGCTTTCCGCCGTTTCACCCAGTGGAACACTTGCATTGTCCCAATTGTCGCCATCGATGCGACTGCGCCTTGTCCAGCCGATCTCGATGTCGCCCGAAGCAATCCGACTGGCGTGAAGATGAACCGGGCTCAGGGGACGAAGATTGACCGGCACATGTTGATGGCTGAGTGCTGCATGGCTGTCGGCAGAGACGGGATCATCCGCCGGACCGGCCCGCCAGGAAAGTTCAAGCCCGCTTTCAAGTGCGGCAAGGGGAATGGATGCAATTGCCTCGTCAAGCAGCACGAAGGCAGCGCCCGTGTCATGGCCTTCATTCATCGCTGCATCACTGCCGAGTTGCGCACGCAAAAGTTTTCCCAGCAGCCAACTGCCATCGGGCTGCAAGTCAGCATTGGCGAATTGCACGATCTCCCATTCACCCGAGGCAGAGCGGATGGCTGCGGCATTGGCACCGTTGAAGAGCAAGGATTGGGGCGCCGATGACAATTCACCACCAAGCAGGCGCAGCCGGATTTGATTTCGCTGATCGAACCGGCCCTCTGGCCCTGGCGGCAGTGGCTCAAGCAATGTGCCGGTTACGGCATTCCTGTTGACAATGCCGCGCAAGGTGAAACCGGTGGAGCCCGGCAGCATGCACGGCATATTGACGGGCGAAGGGTTGCGCGGCCACGGCAACATGAACATGGGCAGCAGTGTTTTCCGGCGATAGCGGCAGGTTCATCACGTGAAAGACCGGCTGGCCAAAATCGGGGCGAAGCGATTGCCCAACATGGATATCGCTGGCCGGGGACGCGCTTTCCTCGAACTGCTCGATCCTGACCATGGATACCTGTCGCCAGGCGCCATCTTCTATCGCCGTGATTTGCCACAGGCCATCGAGCGTGTCGGAAAACCGTACCTGGTCACCGGCGACAAGCGCGAGATATTTCCAGGGCAAACCAATTGTCAGGGTTTCACGTCCAATCCACATGTCGCGCAACCGCGCGTCCAGAATGCCCGTTGCCACCGACGGCGCGACAACGACGGGCACATCCATTGAGATGATGCGCTCTGCCCCGCCAGTCAGCCGTCGCGAGCGGCTCAGGTCAGACTCATAAGCATTGAAAACCGACACATGAGAAAGTTCTGCTTCGCGCGGCAATTCGCTTTCCTGCTGTCGTTCGCGAAGGACAACCGGCTCGCCGTCCCTCCCCCACGAGGTCGGCCATTTCGATTCCGACCACATCGCCATAGGCCTTGCTGCGCAGGTCCCTGCCATTGGCATTTTCGCCATGGGCAAGATTGTACAATCCGGTCAATGGCTCAAGGCTGGCCCGGGGAGGCACAAGCCCCGGAGAGGCATAGCCGTCGACAAAGCCATCGCAGCGCAGTGTCTCGATACTCACCATGCCATCACCGGCAATCGCCGCTGCAAGCTCATCAACAGGGCATCCGCCGAGCCGCCCGTTCAACCAGTGGCCGGTTTGCCAGTTTGCACCATCCGACCAAAGCTGTGACGACATGGGAAAAGCGGGAAAGGGCCGCGCGTCCCATGCCCAGGCAAACATGTTGGATGGTTCCAGCATGGGGCCCCCATATATGGGTGATACCGGATTCCTGTTGGCAGGCAGGCCGGGTTGCGAATTGTCCCACCAGCGCAATTGCTCCAGCAGTGTCCTGTATTGGACGAGATCATTGCGCCCGCCGGTCGAAAATCTCGGCAATCCGGCCGAACCAGACTTGGCGTCGGGAAAGACGTTCGGCTCATTGGCACCCATGGCAATTGCCGCGCATCCGAATTCGGTGAACCAGATCGGCTTCGATGCGGGAACCCATTGTGTCGGCTGTGCCTTGCGGATGCCGTTTTGCCGTTCGTGATGCGGGTTTTCCCACCAGCCGCGGATATCCTTGTAGCGCCAGATCCAGTCTTCGCCAAAAAAGTCGGATATCGGGCTGCGCAGTCCGGACGCACGATCGGCATCGCTGGCATAGTACCAGTCAAAGCCCTCAGCGCCCGCAATCCCGGCGCGCAGATAGGCCGGATCTGTCTGCGAATGGACGGACTCGTCGAGCGGATCACCATTGATGCGCCAATCCGACAGCGGCATGTAATTGTCAATGCCAACGGCATCAATATCGGGATGCGCCCAGAGCGGATCGAGGTGAAACAGGACATCCCCGCTACCATCATGCGGATGATGGCCGAAATATTCTGCTCCAGTCCGCCCCATAGGTCAGCCTTGTCGACGGACCGCACAGATTTCCGAACATCACTGGCGAGCGTCATCAAACCTAGGACGAAGGGAAAGTGCCGTTTTCGTCGCGTATGGTTGTAAGACCACGCAATTCAGAACCCAGAAGGAAAGCATCCACGCCACCAGCGGCCTCACAGAGCCGGGCATAGTGCAGGATCATTCTTCGATAGCCTGATCGTTGCCACCAGTCCAGGAAACCGTGTCGCCGAGAACTGCGAAATCGCTCGCCTGCGCATTGCCGCAAAACGAGCTGATCTGCGCAGAAGCAAGGGCAGTGCCATCTGCAGATGATGGCTGCTGCGCTGCTGGATACACCGTTATTTCCCCGCGCCATGGATAAGGCTTTTGTCCAGTGCCGCCGCCATAGGGGTCGGGAAGCACATTTCCCGTTGGAATATCCATCAGCAGGAACGGGTAAAGCACCACCTTGAGGCCGCGCGTCTTGAGATCGCGAATGGCGGCAATGACAGAGTTGTCCGACGTCGTGCCGCCATAGGCGGGTGCATCATCATAGCGGCTGACCTGATGCGCATTGGCGCGGGAAATGCCGCTGACGCTCCAGCCCTGCCCGCCGGATGCAAGATGCTCGACGCCCGGCACAATGCTGCATTCACCCGCGCGCAGGTCGGTTGCAAACCATGGAACGATCAGCGCCACCGTTTCCAGATTGGGACACAGCGCTTGCAACTCATCGAGGGAAGCATGCCAATCGCTTTCACGGGTAAGGCAATTGCGGTTTACAAAGCCGGATTTTCCAGGTTCCGCAATCCGCCTGACCTGATCGGGATGATAGCCGAATTCAGTCGCGCCGGGGATGATGCAAACCGCACGCAAGCTGCGATCAAGCCGCGAGACAGAGCGCAGCACCTCGAATGTGAATTGCGGGATCCGATTGCCGAAATCCTCCAGTGGAAATCCTTCAAAGACCACATATGCCGTGCCCCGGAAGGCCGGGGCATTGGTTTCGCCCTGCTTGCCTGCGATCAGCGGATCAACCTGCTGATCCTCGTCCCCCTTGTAGAAGCGAATTTCGAACCGTGTCTGGTCGATCTCGACACCATCGGCCCAGATGCGCGATATTGCCGAGACAGGCCCCTCACAAAGACCGACAGCAAAATTCGCGAAATAGGAATATTCCCTTACCGTGGGTCCTGACGGTGCGCCCTTGCCGCCGGTCTTGCGGCTCGTCGTCACTTCCTCGAAGCGGGTTGCCCAGATGATCTGGCCGCCAATGCGAACCCGCCCGTAAATCCTCGGCATTGCAGCGCCATCGGCCGAAGACAGGATACGTGCCTGATCCAGTCTGGGTCCCTGGATTACCTTGTCGCGGCCGAATATCTGCTGGTCAACGAGGTTGCCTGCAAAAGCGCCTGCGGCACGTCCAAGCACCGCGCCCAACGGACCACCAATTGCAGCCCCCACCGCAGCACCGGCTGTCTGAAGCAACAAGGTTGCCATGATCAAAACCCCTCGAAGATGATGGTTCAGGAAAGATCGGGAAAGCGGAAGAAACCCGCCATTCGCTTGCGCCATTGGGGAACGAGTACCGCTTCGACCACCCCGACGCGCTCCCAGGCATGAACAAAGCGGTCGCTGGCGCTGAGGATACCCATATGCTTGGCGATTGCACCGGCGCGCCACCTGAAGATCACCAGATCACCCGGCTGGCTTTGTTCTGCGGTGATCGGCGCCAGGAAGTCCCTTGCGGCAGTCAGAACATGCTCTACACGGTCGACCTCACCCCAATCCGGCGTGTAGGGGGGGAGTGGGCGCGCCATTTCGCCACCCAGTTCACGCCAGATGCCGGTTACAAGGCCCAGACAGTCACAGCCGACGCCCTTGGCGCTGGCCTGATGGATATAGGGCGTGCCTATCCAGCTTCGTGCTTCACGCACAATCTTCTCACCCTGGCTCACACCTTTCATGGCACGATCACCCCGCCATCCATCCCGGTAAAGGATGACGCATAGCCCAGTGCCGCATCATTGCCGGGAATATGCGGAAAGCCACGGAAGTTGATGCTGTTTGCAAAGCGTGTGCGGCAAGTAGCGAACCTCTTGTCGCATCCCGCCACCAGTTCGACCTGATCGCCTGTTTCAGGCAATTCGGCCAGCGACTTCCACATGTTGAGGCTTGCCAGCGACCCTGACAGCAAGTGCTCGGCAATCTCCATTTCGAGACCGGTTTGTGCTCCTGACACGAACCGCAACAAGCCGCCGCGAAACCATCCGGATGGAAAGGCGGCTGCATCGCCCACCTCAAGCAGCGAGGAAGACTTTACCGCTGCAATCGTGGTTTGCAGCTTGAAGGGTTCGAGGTTCACACCGCAACGCGCGTCTCCCAGATTGGCGTCGCATCTGCGGGCAAATCTCCTGCCTCCGGTACGGTCAAGAACCGCCGATTGCCCAACCAGTTCTGCGCGGAAAATGCCATCCTGTTCGGTGATTGCGTCGATATGCAGGACCCTGTCGAGAAATCGCTCCTGCGGCAAGGACCAGTTGACGACCCAAAGCTCCATGCGCGCGCCGTCATACCGGTCTGCCCTGATGTCGGCGGCAGTGATGCTTTCCGACTGCAAGACGCCATTCACCTGCTGGCTGTCCGCGCCCAAGCCGGTGCGCTGTTCCAGGGTCGTGGCTGAAAGTCCGCCCGAAGGCAGGAAGCTGGTCCCATCGAAAGCCAGTTCGCGGTCGTGATCGGTGAAGCCCAGGACAACACCATCACGGCGAATGAGTTTCCAGCACCGGCAAAGCGTTGTTGCCTCGCCCGTGCAATGTTCAGCAAGTCCGTTCGGCAGAATGTTCACAGCACCAACTCGATCATGGGAATGGAGGGAATTTCGCCGGCACCAAATGCAGCAAGGTTGATGACCAGTTCATCGCTGTCGAAGCGCACCGGCAGGTCGAATTCGTAACCGGCAGTGACAATTGCTTCGCCAGCAGGAAGATGCCCCGGCAGGAAGGTAACAAGCCCGCTCATGGTATCGACAACGCAATCAGTGCCGATCTGTTGCTCGACGCCATCAACACCAATCCTGACCGTGCCGACCACTGGCTTGGCGATCACCCGCACGGGCAATCCTTCCCCAACGGATTTCGTCAACTGAAAATCCGAAGCAATGGCATTGCCGGTTCCAATCTGCTGATCGAATGCGGATACCGCTTGCGCTGCGGGGCATGACTTGTGGTCCAGCGGATCACGAAACCTGAAGCCGAAAAGCCTGCCGCGCCTTGCCTCGAAGAAATCGGAAATCTCCTGCAATTGGGCAAAGCTGCGGATGGCGCTACCTGCGTCAAACCTGCGGCGGGGCACGGACCAGCGCGCATTGCGCTGCTCCCTGCCCGAGGCCAGTTGGACAATTTCGGTGCGCGTGACCGGGCCACCGCTTGCCCCAAGCGCGAGGGCAAAGGGAAAGCGGATTTCATGAAAGGACTGTAGTTGGGGCATGGGGGATTTCCCGTTCGGGGATTACAGGCTGCGGCTGCCGGTCTTCACCGCCCTTGCAAGCAGGGCCGAGATCTGGCCCTGCGACTTGGCAAAGGCTGCAGGGCTTGATGACTGAACATTGAAGGTGATGTTCTGCCTTGCTGCTGCTGAACCCTGACCCGGGCCCGATTGCAGCGACTGACCGACTGAAGCAAAGGCCTGGAACAGGTTTCCAGCCAATTGGTCGAGTGGCGCGAATGCCTTGTCCAGTGCAAGATCGGCAAAGCGAAGCGCCAGCCCGCGCAACGTATCGTCAAGATCACGACCGGAAGTTACTGCCTCGCGCATGGAGCGCGAAAACGTGCTGCCGAACCGCTCGGCAGATTGCGAGATGTCGCGCATGGCTGCATCGAAAGCGGATGTGTCGGCGGAGATGCGGATAGCGCCGGCCTGGGGGTCATTCATGGCATTCACCTTGTTGGCAGATCGGGAAATCGTTTGTGCAATTCTTCAAGTTCGTTGCGCTGCGGATGTTGCGCAGCAGGCATCAGCGCGCGCAATCCGACATCGAGATCACGAAACGGAAGTTGCCAGAAAGCGGCAGGATCAAGCCGCAGGCAGAGACAGGCGGAAGCCATGAGGCGCTCCCAGAACCCGTCATCTCCACCTGCGGCTAGAGCGGGTTTGGCGTCACCGGACCAGCAGTGTTTTCCGCTATCCCTGAAGCCGGGAAAGTGGCAGCCAGAAGCCTCGCGACAATATCGGTCATACCCGACGCCCCGTCCTCGAAATGCATGGATGCCACTTCCTGCAGCGAGAGGGTGGAACCGCCGCCATGCAGGCCTGCCGCGATGATGGCACAGACCTGTCTCGAGGTGAGCACCCCTTTTGACAATTGGGCGACCAGTGCAGGCAGGCTGTTGACCGCAAAGCTCGTTTCCAGTTCCGCCAATGCGCCCAGCGTCAGGCAAAGCCTGTGTTCCCGCCCGTCAATCACGGCGGCGATTTCACCGCGATGCAGATTGGCCATTACAGTGCTCCAAAGCTCGGTTGGCCAGCTGATTCCAGCCCGATCTGAAACGCCAGTTCGCCGTCATGTGTGCCTGAATATTCAAGCGATGTGATCTGGAAGGCACCGGTGACAATTCCGAAATCGGGAATGACAAGTTGCCATTGGGGCGAAGCCCCTTCGAAAAACGCCTGCCTGACAAGGGTATCCGATTGTGCATCCTTGAAGATGCCGCTCCCGGACACCGATACCCGGCGGATACCGGAACCGGCGAGCAATTCGCGCCACTGGCCTGCGGATTGCGAGTCCGTTGCGTCAATGGTCTGCGCATTGAATGCAATGCGCCGGGCTCGCAGGCCCGCCACGGTTACGAATGCCGCATTGCCATCGTCAAGTTTCAACAGCAGGTCCTTGCCCTTCTGCGATGCCATCGGGTCTTCCTTCCGGTAGGTTCAGGCTGGGATATGTTGGTATGAAAGCGATAGACGGAACCAGCGGAGCACAACAGAATGCTCCCCGCTTCCGGCGCGCCAGAGTTACTCAGCGCGGTTCTGTTACCGCACGAAATTGCAATATTGCGCGGTAGTATCCGGACTGGTCATCGCGGGCTATTGTGATGGTCGTGTGCACGAGGTTGACCAGATGGTGCGGTGGCTCGATTTCCGCGATGGCCAGCACCGCGTCGCGCAAGGCAGAGGCGATATTGGCAACCTCCATACGGCCCTTTCTCGAGGACCAGGCTTCGATGCGAATGCCATGCTCCTCGCCTGCCTCGGTGGCAGTGGACCAATCGCTGCTGGTCACCGGTGCAAAAACGACATAAGGCGGCCTTGTGTCTGGCAATGCCTCGTCGAATACCTTGCCCGCGCCCAACAGGGCGAGCAGTGGCAAATCGCTCGAAAGGGTTTCATGCAGTGCCTTTTGCAGCACAATTGCAGCAGTCATCCTGGTGCTCCCTATCCGGCCTGTTGCACTTCACGGCAATCCAGTTGCAGATAGCGACCGGTTTCGTCGGGGTCGCGCATTGTCACGATTTCGAACCTGCGTCCCGCCTTGCGCAGTTCCATTGCAGTCGCGACATCGGCTCGGCTGCGCAGGGTCACCTTGTGCGTAACGCCGGCTTCCAGGGTGCGGGCGAGGGTGGCGGAAAAGCCTGCTACGGGTTCGAGGCGAACCTGGAACGCGCTGACGAGGTTCCATTGCGGCTCATAGCCGCCATAGCCGTCGGCGACCATGGATTGCGAATACAATTCCACCCGGGTCCCCAATGATCCGGGGTCGAGAACGGCACTCATATTCTTGTCCTGCGCCATGGGGCAATCAGGCGGTCAAGCCGGTTGGTTCCATGCCCAGTGCTGCGGCGTCAGCAGCCAGCCGCGGACCTCATACCAGAAGGCTGTGAGTATCAGTATGGCGCGCTTCAGACTGTCAGGCACATCCATGGCGGTGTCGCCAAAGCCCGCAACCGCATCAATTTCGATGCCATTGAGCGCCTTGAGTGGCTGTATTCTCTGACTGAGATGCAGGCGTGCGGGATCAGAGGCGGCGTCAAGAACCATGCTTCCCGATGCGGGAATGCTGGCATTGCCCTCGCCATCATAGACGCAGATCTCGCTGATCGACTGGATCGGTCGAACCGGCAGGATCAGGATGTTTCCACAAGGCCAGTCATCCAGAAACATGCGCCATGTCTGGGTCATGAGTGCGATGTCGCATCGCTTCTCGACATGCGAGGTAGCAGCCAGGATCATTTCCTGCAGATATCCATCATCTGCAGTGGCATCGATCCGCAGATGGGTCTTGACCGCACTGAGGGTAACGGGTGCGGTCACGGGAGGGTCGATCAGTGTCTTGATCATCATGGTCTCCGGAAAATTCCAGGGCATTGCGCGGCCCGCGGGAGGAACGGGGCCGCGCGCGGCACGATACGGCAGGAGGGAAAAGCCGTTACGCCGTGCCGAACCTGATGAGCTTGATGGCGTCGAAGTCCTGGACACCACCGCCAACGCGCTTGGTTGTGTAGAACAAGACATAAGGCTTGGCGGAATAGGGATCGCGCAGGACGCGGACACCCATGCGGTCAACAACGAGATAACCGCGGGAGAAGTCGCCAAAGGCTATCGACAGCGAGTTGGCCGCAATGTCGGGCATGTCTTCGGCCTCGACGAGCGGAAAGCCCATCAGCATGGCGCGTTCACCGGCAGCAGCAGGTGGCTGCCACAGATAGTTGCCATCGACATCCTTGAGCTTGCGGATCTCGGCCTGGGTCTTGCGGTTCATCACCCAATTGGCGTTCTGCCGATAGCCTGCCTTCAGCGCATAGATCGTTTCGATCAATGTGTCGGATGCGTCGCTCGCCTGGAATGCGCCGGAAACGCCGGTTGGCATATATCCCAGATTGCCCCAACTCCAGATCGCCTCGTCGGCAACCGGATAATCGAGGAAGCCGCGCGGCTTGTTGACGCCATCACCACTGATGAAGGCGGCGCTTTCCTGCTCGGCAAAGGCGATTTCCACCTCACCGGCGATCCAGGCATCAAGGTCGATGGCAGCATCTTCCAGCAGTGACTGGGTCGCTGCAGGCATGGCGTAGAGCTCCATGGTCGGGAACTGCAATTCGGCCAATGCCGGAGAGCCGGTCTGTGGACGAATATCGGTTTCGGCAACCCAACCGGTTGCCGGTCCACTGACGGCAAAGGGCTTCTTGTAGACCGATGAAGACACCAGGCGGACATCGGAAATCGACCGCATCGGCGAGATGGCTGCAAGCCTGCGGCCGATTTCCATTGCGGTCTCGTCGGGCACCAGATAGCCGCCATCGGGGTCAGAGCCAGCCGACATAGCCTTTGCCTCGAAGCGCTTGAGGCCATTGACCTCTCCGCCACGAACATAGGCTTCAAAGGCGCGCTTGTGCTCACTGACAGCCAGCAGCGAATTGCCGCCGGAAGGAGTTGGTCGCTTGCCCTTGACCACCAACTGGTCGAGCAGTTGCTTCTGGCTGTCGAGGGCAGCCGAAATCCGGTTCATCTTTTCCGTCGTGACGACATCCTCGCCGACAACGGTCTCGATCTGCGCGAGGCGCTCGTCATTGGCCTGGCGAAAGGCCTCGAAAGAGCGCATGAAGTCATCAAAGGCCACCGCAACGTCCTGTGCGTCGCCAGCAGCCTTCGTTTCCGGTGGCCTGGCTACCGGACTGGATTTGCTTCTCATGGAATTTTCCTCGGGTTTGGAAAGTCAGTTCACCGCACGAAGGGAACGGGCGGCAAGTCGCATCCTTTCAGCGAGACTTGTCGGCCGGATTTCATGCGGAGGGTTGATTGGTATGGCAGCGTCCCGCCTGCCCGGCAGTTGCGCGAAACCCTTCTGGATAACCATGCGGGCCTCGCTTCGCGTCAGCCCAGCGTCCTGCATGAGCCAGCGTTCGAATTCTCTGGTGGTTGGCAATCCCCGGCCGCATTGGTCAGCCTTGACGCTTTCCACCCTTGCACCTGGAAGCATGGGAAAGGTGACGACCGAAATCTCCCACAAATCCGCCTCCAGGATATGGCGCAGGCCGCTTGGCCTGTCTGATCGGGCACGCACGGTGCGAAAGCCGATTGAAAGCCCGTCAATGGCGCCCTCGCGCATCAGTTCCAGCACCTCGCGACCGCGTGCTGTTTGCGATGTCAGCTTGCCGGTGACGCGCAGGCCGCGCCCGTCCTCGACAACAGACCGCCAGACCCCGATCGGCTCGGCGGGATCATGTTGCCACAACATGCGGATGCCGGAAGCGCCGCGTCGTTCCAGCGAGCGGGCAAAGGCACCGGGTGCCACGACATCATTGCCGAGGTCCTGCTCGCCAAACAGGCTGGCATAGCCGGTAAAGGTTCCATCAAGCTGGACGCGTTCGAGCGCTGCGGCAGCGAATTTGGTCTCGCGCCGCGCCGTGACCTGAAATCCGGTCATGCGATACTCCTATCGTTGTGTGAAGCGGTATTGATCAGCGAAGCGGGCGAAAAGCCCGAGCGCCCACCAGGATGCGAGGCTTGTTGCCGCCGCGCCGCAAAGTGCGGTTTCTGCCCGGCTCAATTCGCCGCTCAGTTCCAGCATTGCCGCCAGTTTCAATCCGGCCGGATAGCCGAAGACCATGCCTGCGGCAAAGCCGGTGAAAAAACGCAAGGCCGCTTCGCGTCTGCCCTGCGGCAGCATGTAGGCAAGCGAGATTGCTTGCTACGCCTGAAAGCGCACCAAGCATCTTTGCCAGGATCAGCACAAGGCTGTCGGGCAGGTAGGAATAGGGCATGTGCGAATTGTCCATCAGTTGGGTTGACCGGCGAACCCGGCGGGATAGGCGGAATTCTGGTCAATCGGTCCGTATCCCGCTGCCTCGCGTTTTTCATCGAGGCTGAGGAAAGCCGCATCGTTCAGGCGTTTCCACAGCGCCTCGCGATCACCGGCCAGGGCCTCGACCCCATCGGCATTGAATTCGAGACGGAATTCCTCACTGCAATGGGCAGCAAGCCATGCACCGAGCGAAGCGGCGCAACGTGCTGCCAGCGGCAATACCGTCTGTCGCCACAAGGCGCGGTTTGCCTCCTGGTAATTGGCATGGGTCAGATCGCCAGGTATGCCGAGCAACATCGGCGGCACTCCAAAGGCCAGCGCTATGTCACGCGCCGCACCATTCTTGGCTTCGATGAAGTCCATGTCCCTGGGCGAGAATCCCATGGCCTTCCAGTCGAGCCCGCCTTCCAGCAGCATTGGCCGCCCGGCGCGCGCGGGTCCCGAATAGCCTTCTTCGAGTTCGGCCTTCAGGCGGTCAAACTGCTCGCCGGTGAGATTGGCTGCTTCTGGCGCATTGTAGACCAGCGCGCCTGAGGGCCTTGCCGAATTGTCGAGCAATGCCTTGTTCCAGCGGGATGCCGAATTGTGGATGTCGAGCGCCATATGGGCAGCAGTCAACGGCGGCATGCCGACAAGGTCATCCAGCGGGTTGAACAGCGAAACATGCAGTACGGCTTGTGGCTCATCGCCGATATCGAAGCGCTGCTTGTGATTGCCCTCGCCGTGCTCATAGGCTTCGGGCCAGCCGTCAGTACCGGTAATGATGCGCATTCGATCAGGCCGCAGCAGATGCAGTTCGCGCAATTCGCCCTCATGTTCGATTGCCTGGACATAGGCATTGCCGCTGACCAGTATGTGCCCGAGCAACGCCTCGACAAACTCGCGTCCCGAGCGACCGGGAGCAGGACGCTGGAGGAGGTCAAGGACAGGATGGGCGGTAACCTCGGCACTGCCGTCATACATCAGCCAGGGCATGGATGCCGCTGCTTCCGAGACCATGCGCACGCATCGGTAGACCACGGGATTGCGGGCAAAGCCCTCACGGGTCAACGCTGCTGGCGAAGGCGTGGACCAGTTCGCATCTCCCATGCCATGAAGGGCGACCATGGATCCGGTGAGGTGCTTGGATTCGTCAGCGCGAGCAGTCGCCTGAACGACACCCGTTGCCGGTCGCACAGCCTCGTTTGCCTGTCGCCTTGCAGGCGATAGCCATTGCAAAAATCGGTTCATGTCATGTCCTTGTCAGACTGTTTCAGTCCCTGGCGATAGAGCGGATGCGCGGTGTGCCGCGCGCTGTCAGCGCCAGTTCGGTGATGCCCATACCAGCGCATCGACCCGGTCGGGTGACCCACCACCGGCAAGGCCATCGCGGGTAAAGGCGCACATCTGGTCTTCGAGTTCGACGAAGCGGCCCGCATGGACCACCTGCCCCGCTCATACAGCAGTGCCACCGGCTCGGCACGCACCGCCTTGCCGCGCGTTGCGCGAACCGGTCTCACCGGTGCGTTGGGCGAGACCTGGTGCACCACGGCAGAAACCATGTCGCCGCCCTGGTTCACTTCGGCAATAATGACATCGGCCTCCAGCCGCTCGTAAAGCGTCACGGCTTCCATGGCCCAGCGATAGGGCGTGGCCGGCTGCACCGTGCGGTCTGCCAGCACATGGCATGTGCCGTTGGCGTCAATGCCGACAGCGACAATGCCGCAGGCGTCGGAAGATGCGTTGGAACTTGCCGGCGGGTCGACAGCCACCACAATGCGCAGCAGTGGCGGCGTATCAAGCCTGCGATGTTCCTCGATCCAGTCGCGCTGCCACAATGCGCCTTCCACATCCTCGATGATCTCGCCATCGAGTTCCTGCCTGCCAAGGCGGGAGCCTTCATAAAGTCCTTTCAGATAGTCGACGAAGCCCGGCGCCAGATTGGTGATGTTGGCGCTGGTTGGTGAGTGCGTCACGGCAGTTGTCGGCTCCGCCAGCAAGCGGGCAAAGAGCTTCAGCGGTTTCGGCGTCGTTGTTGCAACCTGGCGCGGATCACTGCCAAGCCGCATGCAGAATTGCAGCATGTCCCATGTCTCTTGCGGATGCGCCCATTTGGCAATCTCGTCACACCAGGCGGCACCAAACTGGCTGCCACGAAGGCCTTCGGGATCATTGGCAGAAAACACCTGCCCGATAACCCCCGATGGCCAGACCAGTTCGCGCTTGCCGGAAATCCATACCGGACGCTCGGCGCGCGAATGGGCCGCCAGCAGACCGCTTTCGCCCTCGATCATGACGGTTCGCGCGTCCGCATAGGTTTCGCCCACCAGCGCGACGCGGCCTGCGGGATCGCCCTCGAAATGCGGATCGCCACTGACGACGCCCTTGAGCCATTGCGCGCCCATGCGGGTCTTGCCCGCTCCACGCCCACCCAGCAGAAGCCAGGTGCGCCATTGCCCCAATGGCGGGCGCTGGGCAGGCAGCGAGAAGACCGGCCAGTCACGGGCCAGCCGCTCCAGATCGCTTCTGTCCATCGTCGCCAGCAGGCTCGATCTCAGCCTCGCGTTCGACAAGTGCCGCAATACTTGCCGCAAGACGTTCGCGGAATTCCACAATTCCCTGCGGTCCGGCAAATCGGTCATCTTCAGCCTGTTGTTGTTTTTGGGCGGCCTCCTCCATGGCCTGAACCGATTTCGCCAGCATCAGCAGGGCGCGGATGCGCTTTTCGTCATAGGCGGGTGCGCCGGTTTCCAACTCATCCTCGATGGCGCCAACCTGCCTGCGAATGAGGGAGGCCAGGCGCGACGCCAAGTGTGGGGCGAGTGAAGCCAGTTCCGCCTCGCCACCTTCAGTGGGCAAGGCAGAGCCGGTGGCGGAATCCTCAAAGGTTTCCAACGCGCAATCTCCGGATTTTCAGGATGTGATAATGTGCCGGTTTCACGGCAGAAGCGGCTCAAGCCGCAGTTCTCCGACCGTGGACAGAACCTAGCCGATCACCGTTACGGTGTCAGGAATATTTTCCTATTCATTTTGATTTTTCTCACCCACGGCCCATTGCCCATTTCGCGGCGCGTTCGCCTGCCTCAGCGCGCCATCGATCAGGCCGGGGCTCTCGGCAGTTTCGGAAATGGCAAGGTGCAGTTTCCCGTCAGCGAGCGGCTCGCGCATGGATTGCGGCAGGACTGCGGGATGGGCTACTTCGCCGGCTGGTCCTGCGCGGTTGCAATGGTCTCCTCAAAGGCCCAATCGCGGATTTCCATGCGGACAAGCTCGCCTGCCTGTGGACCGAAACAGCGGATCAGTTGCCGGCGGATTTCGCCCTTGAGATCCAGATCCAGCCGGTCCTGCGCGCCCCATCCGACAAAGCCGAACAGAGCGCCGACACTTCCGTTGGCGGGAGAATTGTCGTGGACCTCAGACCATCGGGCCAACGCGGCTTGCCACCCTGCCGCCAAGGCCGGCCTCGCGCCAGAATGGCGTTTCATACAGGATCGCGACCTTGGCCTGACCGGCCATCCAGGTCGGCGTGTTGCGCATCAGCGTCAGGACCCTGTCGTCGACCAGCCCGTCAAGCGCGATGGTCTGGGCTGCCACCCGCAAGGGCACTGCGAGGATGACCTTGCGAGCATGAATTTCCCTGTCACGGCTGACGATCACCAGATGATCGCCATCCTGCGTTAGCCGCTTCACCGGACTATCGAGATGGATTGCCTGCGCCGGCATGCGCGAAAGCAGCGCATCGACAAAGGCCTGCGGCCCGCCCTCTACGCGCATCATGCCACGCTGGCCGGGAAGGAACTGGCGCAGCGGCGTCGAATAGGGGTGAAGGTCGAGAATGGCCTCGCCCGCTTCATATTGCGGAAAGGTGCGCAGATCGAGCCGCTCCATCCAGCGCGTAACGCCGGGCTGGTATGGCGGCCAGACCCATGTCGGACCGAGATCGGCGATCGCTGCTCCCGAAACCTGGTCGCGAACACTGTCGATGCGGCCGCCGGGGCGCGGCAGCGCCTCGAAGAGTTGCGCGTCAATGCCTGCTTCGATGAGATCATGCAGCGCCAGCAGGCCGGAGAGGCCGCCGCCGATCACGGCAATGTCGCATTGAAGGGTCAGGTTGCGGTCAACGGGGTCAGCTTCCACCACCGTCAGCCGCTCGCAACCACGTCTTCGCCGGGCCATTCCGCGAGGTGGTCCTCATAATCCTCGACGGTGATGCCTTCCTCGGAAATTACCCTGCCACGCACCGAAACCCCGGCCTGATGCACCGTGTCGCGGCTGCCGGATATCAGATGGTGCCATGGGTGCAGGTCCCTGCCCTCATGCACCATGCGATAGGCGCAGGTCGGCGGCAGCCAGGTCAGCGTTTCCACCTTTTCGGCATCAAGGCTGATGCAATCCGGCACCTTGGCAAAGCGGTTCTCGTAGTCCGAACACTGGCAGGAATGGCAATCGAGCAGCGAACAGGCGACATTGGTCCAGTAGATTTCGCCAGTGTCCCAGTCTTCGAGCTTGTTGAGGCAGCAGCGACCGCAGCCGTCGCATAGCGATTCCCATTCCGATTTGCTCATTTCGGCGAGTTTCCTGGTCTTCCAGAAGGGTTTTGAGCCGCCATTTTGCATCAGGAACTTCTTTTCATGGTTTGGTCATTGCCGCGAAGAATAGGGCATCGTCAGCGAATTATCCATTGCGCCCGAAATATCTCCAAATTCCTGCCGCTATCGTGTAAACACTATTGCAACCATCACCAAGATTGACCGCAAGGACCGAGCCGTGCGAGACCCGTTCGACAATTCCAGCCGGGGAAAAGCCAGAAACAGGCTTCTGGATTTTGATTCGTGGATCGATTCCTCTCTCTTCAACCTGTTTTCGGATGCAGGGGAGCGACTGGAATCAATCAACATCTTTTCCGCAAGTTCAGGGTAACCGGCTTTCGCAAATTCCTGGTCGAGATTTTGGATGAAGCCGTAACGCTTGGCACAGGTGGCATGATCCTGATGGTCGGGCTTGCAATGCCGGCCTTTGACGAAGGCCAGCAAAGACGGCGCAACACCTCCGATTTCGCAGTTACCTTCCTTGATCGCTATGGCAAGGAAATTGGTCGGCGCGGCATTCGCCAGACGGATTCGGAGGAAATCGACAAGCTGCCCGACTTCTTCATCAAGAGCTGTTCTTGCGACGGAAGATCGGCGCTTCTTCGAGCATTACGGCATCGATTTCCTCGGCCTTTCGCGCGCGATGTTCGAGAATGTGCGGGCAAACTCGGTGGTTCAGGGGGCTCCACCATCACCCAGCAGTTGGCGAAACCTGTTCCTGACCAATGGCGGACGCTTGATCGCAAGGTCAAGGAGGCGTTCCTCTCGCTTTGGCTGGAAATGAACCTTTCAAGAAGGAAATCCTCAAACTTTATCTTGATCGCGCCTATATGGGCGGAGGCAATTTTGGCGTTGCGGCTGCCACCCAGTATTACTTCGACAAGCCTGTGAAGGACACTGACGCTTGCGAAGCTGCCATGCTTTCAGGCCTGTACAAGGCGCCCGCAAATATGCACCGCACATCAACCTTCCTGCCGCGCGTGCCCGCGCCAATGAGGTGCTGACCAACATGGTGCAGGCTGGCTTCATGACCGAGGGTCAGGTCATTGCCGCGCGGCGCAAGCCATAGCCAGCGTCGTGGAGCGCCAGGACGCGGAGGGACCGAACTATTTTCTCGATTCGCCTTCGAGGAACTCAAGGGGCTGGCGCAGCGATATCGTCCGCACCTTCATCGCCAAGACGACCGTTGACCTCGACCTGCAACGCGCAGCGGAAGACGCTATTGAAAGCAATCTGCGCCAGTATGGCGAGCAGTACAAGGCAAGCGAAGGCGCGATGGTGGTCATCGACCATGACGGTGCAGTGCGCGCGATCGTTGGCGGACGCGACTATGGCCTGAGCCAGTTCAACCGCGCCTATTCCTCACGCCGCCAGCCCGGCTCATCCTTCAAGCCCTTTGTCTATGCCTCGGCGATCGAGAATTTCGGTTATGACGAGAATACCAAGATCACCGATGGTCCCGTCTGCGTAACCCGGCCAACCACCGGTGCCCGAAGAATTATGCCGGCGGCTATGCTGGCCGCACAGATTTCACGACCGCGCTGGTGAAGTCTACAACATTCCACCGGTGAGTGTATCTCGGCAGCGATGGCATGCAGGCGCTTGGTGGCAAGCGCATCGAAGAGACGATTCGCAAGATGGGTGTCACCTCGCCGCTGACACTGGTGCCGCCAATGGTGCTGGGCGCCAACGACCTGACACTGTATGAAATGGCGACGGCCTATGGCAGCTTCATGACCGGTGGCTGGAAGCTGGATTCCCATACCGTCACGCAGATTTCGGACTCACAGGGCAATGTGCTGTTCGATTATCGCAAGGACCACAATCCACCGGTTCGCGCGCTTGAGGAGCGGACCGTTCAGGCGATGAACCGCATGCTCGTGCAGGTTCCCGAATGGGGCACCGCGCGTCGTGCGGCTCTCGAGGGCATTCGCGCTGCCGGCAAGACAGGAACCACCAGCCGCTATGTCGATGCATGGTTTGTCGGCTATACCGGCAATTATGTTGCTGCCGTCTGGTATGGCAATGACAACAATTCCGTGACGAACAGAATGACCGGCGGCAGCGTGCCCGCCATGACCTGGCAGAAATTCATGACATATGCGCATCAGAATATCGAATTGTTGCCGGTGCCGTTCGTCGATGATCCGTTCCCGGGTGCTCCTGCAGGATCGAAGAAGCAGACAGTGGCTGAAACACAGGCCGAGGAAGCTCCGATATTGCGACCCAAGACACTTGGGGAACCTGCACAGGAAATGCTGCGTGAACTGGAACAGAAATTGCGCCAGGCAAAGCCGGTCACCGCGAACCGCGTGGTTGCAGACTCGGCGCGAATGGCAGTTCCCGATGGCAATTCCATAGCACGCTGACATCGCGCACGGAGCAGACATTTGCGGATTGTTCTCACCATTCTGGCAATAGCAGCCCTTGGCATTGCGCTTGGCGGGCTAAGTGCCACCTACACGATTTCCAGGGCCAGCGGCATTGGTGCCATCGAGGCTGGACCGTGGACGGCAATCCCGTTTGCGGATACCAGCGACATTGACCCCTATACCATTGCCAAATCGGTGATAGACGGCTCCGTACCGCTCGGCGCGACCGAGGGGTTGTCGTTCTCGGCGACTTCGGACAGTGAAGGACGCGAGCTTGATCTCGCCTGCGAATATTCCATCGAGGGATCGACGCCGCCTGCCCGATTGTGGACGCTGGTTTCCTACCAGATCACGGGCAAGGACGCGGGAGAACCGGTGCCACCGGCAGCGGGCGGGGTATCGGCGCTTTATTCGGGCGAATTGTTGCGTTTTCCCGATGGCACATTCCGGATTGATCTTGCCGGGCGGCCGAGGCCCGGCAACTGGCTCGCCGTTGCCGGCAAGGGCCCGTTCCGGCTGACCTTGCGGCTCTACGACACGCCCATTACCGGCAGCACCGGGATCAATGACCTCGTGATGCCGACCATTCGTCGCGAGAGTGCCTGTGATGATCTGGCGCGGTATTTACTATGCGATCTGCGCATTGGTGGTCGCGGGCATCGTGCATATCGCGATCATCCTGCTGGTGCCGGAATTTGGTACCAGGGACGCCTATGCCACGATATCGGGAAAGCTCGAACCGCTTGATTTCAAACCGGTCAACAACAAGGACAGCGCACTCAGGCTGTCTGATATCGATCCGTTCTTTTCCTATGGTGCCTGTCGCTTCGATCTGACCGAGACAAGCGTCAAGATGACAGCGCCGAAGATAGAGACATTCTGGTCGGCCACGCTGGTGGATGAAGACGGGACGGTGATTTACAGTCTCAACAGCCGGACTGCGATTGACAACAAGCTTGACCTTCTGGTGCTCAATCCGGTGCAAATCCTGCGCTTGCGCGAAGCCCAGCCGGCGGAGGCTGAAACGGCCATCATCATCGAGGCCAATGTCAAGGCAGGCTTTGTCATCCTGCGTGTCCTGCGGCCCAATGAAAGCTGGAACGGGCAAGCCCACGATTTTCTCAATTCGGTGAAATGCGAAGCCTATGACCTGGTGATCCGGCACCGGGGGCCGACGACAAGGCAGCTGAAACCGCGGAACCTTCGGGCTAGAGCACTTCCATCGATCCGATAGCTGATCGGAAATCCTGCGGATCAAGAGGACTTGCGGTCGCTGGCATCATTTTCGCGAACGCCGCTCATCTTTGCGTCGCCTTCACGGCAATATCGAACACCGTTGAAGAGCACGATGTTCTGATCACCAGTTCGTGCGCCCGATTTTTCCAGCCGGTCCGAATGGACTCTTTGGAAGTGTCTGTGTTCTTCCAGACGAATGATGTCCGCCATTGCATCGTCCCCAGTTTACCTGACATTCTTTCAATTTCGCGGGAAACTGCAAAAAATGCCGGGGCTTGATCGTTGTCAGGTACCGGCACTCGAAACAGGAACCAGGCCTGATCGGGATTGCATGCCTTTCCTGCCAGTCAGGCTTCAAAGGGTTAATATTCGGTAAACTACCGGTTGGACAGACCACCGGAAGCCCCGGCAAATAATGCCGACCTGATCCATTTTCACGTGCTTGGAGAAATTGTTCTCCGGACCACAGGAACAACTGCACGCACCCATCATGGTTAATCAATCGTTAGCGATTGGTGCGGAACATGAGGCCAACGGCACAGATCATCGTCGCCAGGGAAATTACCGCCATGGCCAGACTCGCAAACTCCATCCTGACCGCCAACCGCGCAGCGACCCCAATCGCGCCGGATGCGCCCGCGCGAAATGGCGCGGCAGACGCATTTCCGGCACGCGGCAGGATTGATACGATATCAACGCGTCGCAGCATGATCCTGATGGAAAGCGTCAGGGATTTCTGCCAGTTGGAGCGACCAGACCAGGGCGACATTTCACGCTTCAAGGAGATTTTTTACCAGCTGATCCAGTCTGTTGGCATAGTGGAGCGACGTTCGCTGTCCGCATCCCTGGCAGCATGCCACTATGTTCCACGCACGGTGGTGCTCTTTCTGGCAATGGATGAGTTGGAGGTCGCGGCACCGTGCTGCTGTTCTCACCTGTCATCAATGAGTCGGATATCATCTCCCTTGCCCGGAGGATGGATATCGAGCATCTCAAGGTTCTGGCCCGGCGGGAAGCCTTGACAAGCGACGGCGCGCGCGCCTTGCGCCATGCCGGTGGGCGTGAAGTTGCCGCGATCCTGGCGCGCAACAGATCACTCGTTGGAAGCGACAATGTGGAAACAGCACCAGCACCGGCTGTGCCGCCGGTGATCAGCATTTCGCCCAGTCAGCAGATCCATGCGAGCGACGCCGTTGCAGGCCCCTTGCCATTGCCGAAAAATGATAGTGCTGCGCGTGAACTGGTTGACCTTGCCGGACGAGGCGGTCGCCTTGGTCGCAGCAGGCAGGAAGAGGCACATGCAACCCGCAAGGAAATCCCGGCGCAGCCGAGCGAAAAGAGCATAGCAGCTGGCCGTGAACTGCTTGAGGCGCATCGCAATGGCGCGGCAGAAGGCTTCATCTCGGCAGCAGCCTATCGCACGGGTGTGCGGGCTGCGATTATCCGTGCCATGGTGGAAAAGCTGGACGGGGAATCCCTTGCCGTCCTGTTGAAGGGAATGGCGGTTGAAGATCTTGAGGCAATGCAGTTGTTTGTCAGACTCTTGCCGCAGGTTGGTCGGGATTTTGCGAAATACAAATCCTTGCAGGCCATGTATCGCAAGCTCAATGGAGAACGCTGCAAACTCGCAATGCTCGCACTTTCAGGCACAAGATTGACGCCTGAACACACCAATGAGCCCAAGGCTCCTTCGGCCCGGCTGATGGAAGTCGCAGCGCAGCGGCGCGCCAGTCTGCATCAACACGCCAATCCCAAACCGGTGACCGGCGACAGGTTACCGCCAAGAAGTTTCAATCGCCTGGCAAGATCATAGCAATATCACGGGCTCCTGGCGCATATCGCTGAAGCCCGGGCAGGCAAGACTAGAGCAAATTTCGAACTGATCGAAACTTGCTCTAGTCCATGAAGGAGGGAGCGCCGTCCCGCCTTTCGGTTTCGACTATCCAGCAATCGCTGTCAAAACGGATCTGGCGTTCGAGATAAGCCCTGACCTCTTCTTCGCTACCAGTATTGATAACGCATTCAAAGCGGCGGCCAAGCGCTTCATCCTCAGCCGCGAGTGCCTGCGGCAATGGCGCAAAAAGCGACCAGTTTCCGTTAAGATGATTTTGGGAAATGAATATCGCACCCGCTTCCGGCGATCCCTTGCGGGTAACGCCGGCCCAGGCACCATCGGCCTGTTCCTTGCGAAGGAAGGCTGAAACCCAGATATGGGATTGCAGGCGCAAGGCGGTCAGCTCTTGCGCAGGGCGCCTATTTCCTCGAGCTTGCGAATGGTGGCAGCATCCGGCTCACCTGTTCTGGGCAGACCATATTTGGCCTGAAAGCTCTTCACAGCCGCAATCGTTTGGGGTCCGAGCATTCCGTCAATCGAGACATTTTCATAGGCAAGATTGACGAGCCCGATCTGGATCCGCGCGATCATGGCTTCACGTACGACGTCGCCTGTTTTCCCCGACCGACTGCCTGAATTGTTCGAAGCCTTTTCAGCCATTACCGGCCTTTCCACCGGCGCTGGCGCCTGCACTGCAACCTGGCTGTTGTCAGCAGTCTGTGCCTGTGCGGATTTCTGGCGAATGGCTGACAGCAGCGCAACGCTCACCTGGCCGGTTTCCGGAAACCTGTTTGTGCGCTGAAACGCATTGATGGCATCGCGCGTATGTCTGCCGAAAAGGCCATCGACTTCGCCGTCATAGAACCCTGCGGCCTTGAGTGCGGATTGCGTGTCGCTGACCAGCGAGGATTGCAATGCAGGCACCGGATCACGGTGCGGACGCGACGAAGGTATCGGGATCCGCTCCAGCGCGATGGCTGCAAGGCCAACACTTCCCGCATCACTGTTTCCTGCGTCATTGCGGGCGTCGCCCGGCTGCTGCCTGGCAATGGATTTCGTGGTCATCGCGTCGCGGGTCGCCCATAGCGGCACCGGATGGCCTCCTGGCTGCGCATAGAGCGCATTGCCGGCGACGAGTGCAAATGCAACCGCAAAAGCACAGCTGCCCGCTGCAATGGAAGGATATTGATGAATGGTCGTCAGGGCCATTGATGTGAGAGTTCTCATCTTGGTCTCCTCTGGTGCTTCATATCGCCTTGCGGGCTTCACCCTCGTCGGCATTGAGCAATGACGAGCGATGGCGGGCAAGATTTACAATTTCGAGATGCTCGTTTGCCGGAACCGGTTTCGGCTCGCATTGCAGGATCGGCAGGATCACCGAAACGGTAGTCCCCTCATCCTTCACGCTCTCGAAGCGGACTTTCCCCTTGTGCAACTCCACAAGGCCGCAAACAACCGACAGGCCAAGACCCGTGCCTTCGTATTTGCGATCATACTTGCTGTCTGCCTGATAGAAAGGCAGCCCAAGGCTCTTGATGTGTTCGGCCGATATTCCGATGCCGTGATCAATCACGGAGATGCGGATATTGGAACCGGTCCGCCGGATATCGACAACTATCCGGCTGCCATCGTCCGAGAATTTCACGGCATTGGACAGCAGGTTGATCATGACCTGCTTGATGGCGCGTTCGTCGGCTGTAAGTTCGGGCAGACCGTCCTGCACCTGCAACGAAATCTCGATGCCACGCCTGTCCGCCTGACCACGCATCATGGAGCAGCAGCTTTTCAGCGTTGCTTCGACATTGAAGGGTTCAGGGAAGATTTCGTACTTGCCGGCCTCGATCTTCGACATGTCGAGAATATCGTTGAGAACATTCAGCAAATGCGATGCCGAGCCATGAATGAGGCCAACATATTCCTTGCTGCGTTCGGGAGGCATTTTCTGCATGACATCCGATTGCAGCAATTCGGAAAAGCCGAGGATTGCATTGAGCGGCGTGCGCAGTTCATGGCTCATATTCGCCAGGAAGCGGCTCTTGGCCACCGTCGTGCTTTCTGCATGTTCACGCGCTTGCTGCAATTGCTGCTCAAGGCGGCGACGCTCGGAAATGTCGCGGCATACGGCAAGAACATGCTGCTTGCCATCAAGCATTACCCGGCTGCAGCGCAACTCGCACCAAGCGGCTTTTGCCTGGCCCGAACCGAAACACGAAACTGCACCCTTGTGGCAGTGCCCTGATGGAGGCAATCGTCAATGGCGCGCGCCACGGCAACCTTGTCCTGCACATGGATGATCGAGAGAAGCCATTGCCATACAGTTTGTCGGCTGCAACACCGAACAGTTGTTCGGCATTGGTATTTACATGGACTGCTCGCCGTTTTCAACGTGCAACGAATAGCAGTCAGGCCCCAATTCGGAGAGGTCTCCACCATTGCGGTTCCAATGCGCTATTGAATCGGTTGCATTCATGGCTGCTTCTTTCTTCCCGCGCTGGCAACGGCCAGTTGCGGGTACGCAATACTCACAAGTTCCCGAACTGCCGTGATCATCAGGAACAGGTTAACCGTGGCACAGCCCCTTTAACACAACACTAAGGATGGGGTTCGTCCGACAGAACGAGGCGTCACGGCAGGTCATTTTTCCGTTATGGTAAACAGCTGGTTAGGGACAACCATTAACCCCAATTTGAATTTCTTGGGTTTGCTCCGGTATTTTCTGTCTGTTTTTCAATGGCTTGGTGTTTCCAGCCAGTCCCAAGATCACGTCCATTGCCTTTGGCTTGCCCGCTCTGCCGCAAATGGCGAATGCCAGATCGATGGCATTTTAATAAAATTGCACCGGCGAACAGAACCAGAGCGCAAACCGGGAATGATAGTGCAACACCAGGACAAGAGGTGTGGACACCATGTTTAGAACGATTTTCTGGCTCGGGCTGGTCATAGCTTTCATCCCGGTCAACCCGGCAGACCTGAAGGAAGGGCAGCGCCCGGTTTCGCCATTCGAGACCCTGGTGCATGCGATCCGTGATTTCGGACATGACAGGGTTTTGTGAGCGCAATCCTCTACATGCGAGACAGGCAGCGAAATCGCATCGCGGTTTCGGGGCGAAGGCGCGCGCAGGCGGTGTCTATCTGTCCGCATTGCTCGACAATGCCAGTCAGGCAATGCAAAGCGAGGCGAAGCAAGGTGAAGCCTTGCAGCCAGACGACAGCCCCGATACGACCCATACCGGTTCCATCGCCAGGCAATAATGGCCTTGCCGTCGGGCAATTGCACATCAACCTTGATTTGTTGTGCCATCCGCGCTTGTTACAGTTCAAACGGAATGGACAACAAGCATGGCAGACAGACCCGATATCGACGCGATCATCGGACTTCAATTTCTTGATGACTGGGAAGGACCGCTACAAGTACCTGATCGAGCTTGCAACGGGCTTGAACCGGTGAATGAGGCAGAAAACCGCGCAAACCAAGGTGCAGGGCTGCGTCAGCCAGGTCTGGATCTGTGTGAAACGCCTGCGGACAAAGACCCGGTACTGCATTTTCGCGGAGATTGGACGCGCATATCGCGCCGGACTGATCGCGGTTACGCTCGCACTTTTCAGGCAAGCATGCGAGCACAATATTGGCTACCGACGAGGGGAGGTCTTCTCACGCCTTCATCTTGAAGAACATATCACGCCGCAGCGGTCCAATGGTTTGCGGTCCATGGTTGCCCGAATAAAGCGTGAAGCAGAGCAGGCCTTGGCTTCCTGACGACCAATCTGCACATTGCTAACGCTCGGCATTTACTCCGGGCGATATCCTGCGTCCCCCAATGCTGAATCGGTGCGGAATGCCCGGCAGATGCCGCAATCCCGTAATGGCTGGCAAGCATTCGCAAGGCCGTGCGCAACATCAGTTTTGCCGAGCGCGGCGGCCAGGGCGCGTTCACGTTCAACTTCCTCAAGACCCTTGAGAAAGCAGCAGATATCCAAGAACCGTGTTTGCGAGTTCACTGCCCAGAACTGCCCAGGCTTTCTCGCCGGCGCCTTGCATCAAGCGCGAACTGACAATTCGCCGGCGATATGCTCCGCACCGCTGCTTGACCCGCCAGGTGGATTCAGCTCGCGGAAATCCGCGGAGACAGACCGGCGCGACTGAAATCGGCGCTAATACGCTCGCCGGCTGCGAATTCCTCCGCCGATAGCCATGTCTTGCCATTGCGATCCTTGCGAAGGAACAGGCGTGACAATGGCGATTCCAGATCGTTGACACTGACTTCCGCAAACCCTGTACCGCTCCTGATGCTCTGTTTCGAGATGATGCGATGCTGGCTTGCGGGATCATGTGACGGATCTTCGCGGCGCAGCAGCGAGGCGCTCCCGATATCGGTCAGTGAAAGCTTGCCGGGTGATTGGCGAACCAGGCCCTTGCGGATTGCAACGGCAATCATGGTTTCGGGAAAGGTGAAATGCCGCTCTTCATTGTTCAGCTCCCAGCGGGCATCATCGCGGCGAAAGGCAGCCAGACTGCCATTGGAACGCTGCAGCAGTTTGAGCAGGCGGGCCAGTTGGATATCGGCGGAAGAACCATCAGGCTTGCCCATTGCGCACCTCCTGGCTGCCCACGCTCCCTGCCATGGACGCCATCAGTTCAATGGTTTTCTCAAGTTCGCCGATCATGTCGTCAAAGGCAGGTGTATCGCGCATGTCTTCAATGGTCCTGCAGGCATGTGCCACAGTGGTACGGTCGCGGCGAAACATTGTAGCTACATCATTATAGGGTACCGAAAGGGATGTATGGATCAGATACATCGCCATCTGGCGTGAGCGTGCCTCGCTTCCTGTCCCCCGGTCGCTCGCTACAAGCCTTTCCGAAGCACAGCCGGTCGCATGGGCGACAAGGCGCAGGATCATTCTTGCTGCAATGCCACAGGCAGGCATGGGAGTATTGGCAACTGCCGGATCACCGGCGGGCATGGGGCACTTGCAGGATGCGCCAGATGCTTGCCGGGCGGCCAACACCGCCGATGGTGACGCCAGCTTGCAATGGCCTTGCGACAGATAGTCCGGCGATGCTTCACGAAAACCGTTTCTCATTACCCCACTCCCGAGATTAAGGAATATATTCCTATTATCTGCAAGGCAAGAGTGTGGGGACAGGGAAAATCACGAAAATCGTGAAACGGCTGGATTCATCGTTTTGTTTCAACAAGTTGACGTGTCAGGGACAAAATTTCAAGCATCCGTCAATTCCCCATGCCCGGCCGCCAGCCATGGTGAAAACCAATGGAGAGCGGACAATGGATGCAGATTTGCCGGACAACATGAAAGCGCTTGCCGCAAGACTGATGCAGGAGGCCCGCAAACATGCGGAGCGCATGGCGGCCGCGCGCCATTCGGATCAGGCAATTTGCGCCGTGATATTCAGCCTGACGGGACTTGAAACCAGTCTGTCCGAGCTTCGAAACAATGAAGATGCGCGCAGCCTGGCGGTGGAACGGCTGCAATCGGCAATAAAGCGCGAACGCGGCAAGGCGCGCAGTGGCAGCCGGCGCTATGATTTCAACCGGCATGTCGCCCTTTACCAGGCGTTGAAGACCATCGGCATCGCCTATAGCGCCAATGGTGCCCATGGCCGGGGAACAGGCGGGAAGATTGACCAATAAAGCGCATCCCGATGGAAATACACTATCAGTGGCCGGGCAAAGGGTGGGAACCCGTGCTTCCCGCCAGAACCTGTAATTCTACTTGCGGCGGGAGCCGACCTTTGCGCCCGGCTTGCGGCCAAGGCCCATTTCGCGCGCCAGACGTGAGCGTGCCAAGGCATAATTGGGTGCGACCATCGGATAGTCGGCAGCAAGGCCCCATTTTTCGCGATATTCTTCTGGCGACAAATCGTAGTGGGTACGAAGATGGCGCTTCAGCGACTTGAACTTTTTTCCGTCTTCAAGACAGATGATATAGTCGTCAAACACTGATTTCTTCGGCGAAACCGCTGGTTTGGCGCGTTCGACCGGAGCGGCGACAGCAGGTCCGCCAAGACGGGCCAGTGCTGCATGTACTTCACCAATCAGGTTTGGCAAATCCGTTGTGGAGACCGGATTGTTGCTGACATAGGCAGATACGACATCAGCCGCGAGTTCCACCAATGTCATCTCGTCTGCATTGTTCTGGGATTCGTTGATATCCATTTTTTTCTCTTTTCCGCAACGCTGGCGCTGCATTTCTTGTTATTGTTTGCAAGCCGACCGCCCAGACTAAAACCCCTAAAATCGGAATGCAGAAGCTTAATATCTGCTTCGCCATTATTCAGTCAAGTTACAAACATGACGGGAATTCAGCTTTTATTGAGAAAAAATGGCAATTTTTGTGTTAAAACTTGAATGAAATGATTGTTTCTTGAGTTGCAATTCAACAAAATTAGCGTTTCGAGTGAATGACGCATAACAATCAACCGCACAACCCGGCTATGCTTTGAGCGGTTGATTTACCGGTCAGACATTTCATCCAGAACGGACTTTTCCCACAATTTGTATCCGACAGAATAGGCAGCCTTGGCCAGAAGATGCGCCGCGATGGGTGCAGTCAGGAGGAAAAATACCAACCCAGCCACTGCCCGCGTTACCGTCGCCAGATCGTCTGCGACCAGAGCCAGCGCGATCATCATCAGGCCTGAACCCATGGTGCCTGCCTTCGAGGCGGCATGCATCCTGGAATAGACATCGGGAAGCCTGACGAGGCCAAGTGCCGCCGTCAGCGCGAAAAAGGAACCGACGATGATCAGAATGCCCGCCAGATAGGTTGCGATGATGGTCATGGCCTGCCCTTCTTCACTGGAGTTTGCGCCATCGGCATCAGGCGTATCCGTTTCGACTGGCTGCGCTCGAGAACGAAGCGGGCAAAGGCCACTGTCGCCAGGAAGCCGACCAGCCCCAATGCAATGGCAATATCAAGATACAGCGAATATCCGGTCTTGACGCCAATGACGGCGATATAGCCGATTGCTGCTGCAACGAGCGTGTCGAGTGCCAGAACCCGATCCGGCAAGGTTGGCCCAAGGACGACGCGAACCACCGTCAGGACAAAAGCCGCCGTGAGCATGGCCAGCGAAGATAGACGGCGAAATCAAGGAAAGCCTGGGCAGTGTTCACCGGAATGCCTCCATGATCTTGCGCTCAAATCCGCTGGCAATGTCACGCTTGGTACTTTCGGGATCAGAACAATCCAGCGCATGGACAAACAGATAGCGCCGGTCATGCGACACATCCACGGAGAGCGTGCCAGGTGTCAGCGTTATCAGATTGGCAAGTAGGGTGATTTCAAAATCGCGATCCACTTTCAGCGGATAGGCGAAGATGCCCGGCTTGACATCGAGCCTTGGCTTGATGACCAGCAAGAATACCTTGACCGCCGACATCAGCAGTTCATACAGGAACAAAAGCGCCAATGAGGTCACTTTCTGGATGCGACGGAAATAGCCGGTTGTGCCCACCTGCTCCCGGATGAGCCAAAGCGCAAACATCGCGAGCGCAAACCCGAAAGCGAGGTTGATCTCGGAAAATGACCCTGTTACCGCGGCCCAGGCAAGGGACAGCAGAACATTGATGAAGAAAAGCATCATTGGACATCTCCAAATACCGAACCAATATAGCCATCCGGATTGGCAAGGCCGCGCGCAGCATCCGATACCGCACTGGCCAGTGTTTCGGGGAACATGCCAAGCCACAACGAGGCTACCACCAGAAGCGCGAATGAGGCATGGATCGGCAATGCCGCATTTTCGGCAATTGGTGTCAATTTCCAGCTTTCGGCCCCATCCCGCACGCCTTCGGGACCGCCCCGCCAGAAAGCGAATGCCCAGACCCTGATAATGGCGATCGATGTCAGGAGGCCGGTGAGCAATATGGCAGCTGCCAGCCATTCCGCCCCGCCTGCAATGGCTCCGCGAACAATCATCAGCTTCGGCCAGAAACCGGAAAATGGCGGCAGGCCGGATACGGCGAGAGCAAGAACAAGGAAGCCGGCTGCAAAGAGCGGCGATGCCGAATAGTGGCCACCCAGCTTGCGCATGTCATGCTCACCGGAAGTCCGCACGATGATGCCTGCTGCGAGATAAAGGCCCGCCATCACCACCATCGAATGCACGGCATAAAACAATGTGCCCGAGAGCCCCAATTCGCCGGACAGCGCAATGCCTGCCAGCATGGACCCGATGCCGGAAACCACAAGAAAGCCCATCAATCTGCGAATGTCGGACTGGGCCAGCGCGCCCAATACGCCGAATATCATGGTGGCAGCCGCGATGACTGCAATGATGAAAGCAAGTTCAGCGCGTTCGGCTGCAAAAATCATCACCATCACGCGCAGCAACGCGTAAATGCCCACTTTGGTCAACAGCCCTGCAAACAGCGCCGACACGACCAGGCGCGGCGTATGGTAGGAGGAAGGCAGCCAGAAATTGAGCGGAAAGGCCGCGGCCTTCATGGCAAATGCGAAAAGGTAGAGGGCTGCGATCGTCATCACCGGCCCGCTGTCGGGCATTGTCGATATCTTGCGGGTAATGTCGGCCATGTTGAGAGTGCCGAATGTCCCATACAGATAGCCCGTCGCAATCAGGAACAGGGTCGTGGCGATCAGGTTCAGGAAGGCATATTTGAGCGCGCCATCCAGCTGAGCCCGTTCCGAGCCCAGAATGATCAGCCCGAAGGACGAGATCAGCAGCACTTCGAACCAGACATAGAGATTGAAGACGTCACCGGTCAGAATGCGCCATTGACGCCAGCCACCATCAGCATCAGGAACGAATAGAAACCATAACGAAGCCTGGTCTGGTCGATGTCATTGGCCGCATAGATGCCGCAGGCAAAGGCAACGAACGAGCCGGTCAGCGCCAGAATGGCGCCGGTGAGGTCAACCGAAAAGGAAATGCCGAAAGGAGGCAGCCAGCGCCCCATGGTCATGGTTTGCGGGCCTTCATTCCAGACCAGATCAAGCAGGCCCGCACAGCAGACCAGCAGGATGCCGAGAACCGTGTTGGCCGAGATTCTGCCTGCCAGCCGGTATTCTTGCGCAGCATCAGCAGCAGGGCGCCCGCCAGAATGGGCAGGACCACAGGTGCAATGATCAGCCAGTCAGCGGCTGCCACAGGCACCTCGATCATCGCGCCGGAAATATCAACCGGAGTGTGGGGCTGCTGCCATCAATCATATCCCAGGGGTGAACTTGAATGCGAAATGGTGAATTGGCATCGGGTCAATATCCCGTCGGCGGCAAGGGCTCGCCTTGCGGCTCTGCCAGACGCATGTCCCCGGTATCGTCGGTGCCAAGGTCCTGATAGGCGCGATATCCCAGGACCAGCAGGAAAGCGAAGAACGAAAAGGAGATGACGATTGCCGTCAGGATCAGCGCCTGCGGCAGCGGGTTTGCCGTTGCGGTTTGCGGCACCAGGTCATCAATGCCGATGATCGGCGGCACTTCCCTGGTGAGCCGTCCCGGGCAGTGAAAATCAGAAGGTTTACGCCATTGCCAAGCATTGCCACCCCAAGCAACATCCTGATCACATGGCGCGACAACAACAGATAGATTGATACGGCAAAAAAGGCAGTGACCAGAAGGATGAGTGCGGGTTCCATCAATTGGTTTCCCTTTCTTCAAGCGCCAGCGCTATCGAGGTAATTGCGCCCACCACGACGAAGTAAACCCCGATGTCGAAAACCAGGGGTGTCGACAGAGCCAGTTCGACCTGGCCGATCTTGGGGAATGTCCACAGTCCGGTTAGGAATGGCACTTCGGCGATGATCGACGGAAAGCCGGCAAGTGCCGCAATGAAAAGGCCGAAACCCGCGAGTGTCATGGGATGAAAATAAAGCGCGCGGCGAACCGGCTGGACACCGCAGGCGATGCCGTAAATTGCAAATGCGGATGCTGCGATCAAACCGCCGATGAAGCCGCCACCGGGTTCATTGTGCCCTCGCAAGAGCACGAAGATCGAGAACAGCACCATCAGGCTTGTCAGATAGGGCGCGACGGTTCGAAAGATGATGGTGTTCATCGCACAATCTCCGGGCGTTCCGTCGGCACGGTCATTTCAAGATCCTCGACTTCGTCAGTATGCGGGCGATGACGAATGCGGATCAGCGCAAGGATCGCCAGTCCCGTAACCATCACAACCGCGATCTCGCCCAGTGTATCGAGACCGCGGAAGTCAACAATGATGACGTTGACGATGTTGCGGCCATGCGCAATCAAGCGACTGTTTTCTGCGAAGAAGTCTGACAATTCCGAGTTGAACGGCACCTGGGTAACGGAAAGGAGGAGCAGCCCCAGACCGGAGGCACAAGCAAGCGCAATCGTGGCATCCATCAGCCGCTGTCGCACAGGACGGTGATCAGACTTGTGAAGGGTAAGGCGGGTCATGACCAGGGCGAGGATGACAACCGACAGTGTCTCGACCATGAACTGGGTGAAGGAAAGGTCGGGAGCTCCGAAAAGCATGAAGATCAGCGCCACCGCAAATCCCTGGATACCCAGCGAGACAATTGCTGTCAGGCGATTGTCTGCCCAGATCACTGCCAATAATCCCGCGAAGGCAATGCCGAGAATTCCCCATTCATAGAATGCTAGTTGCGGCATTTTCGGCATCGTCGGCATCTCGCCAAAACCGGCCAGGCTGCCGAGAAGGGTGATTGCCAGCGCCACGAAAACGACGGTCACATAGGTTTCCAGCCGCCCATTGTGGATGATGCGGATAACAAAAACCGACATCCGCACAAGCCCGGAAATGGCCTGGTCGAAACCATGATCCGGCCCCCAACCGATACGCCACAGCAGTTTGGCCATGGTCATGCGGAACCTGTCGAGACGCCAGTAGATGGCGATGCCCAACAGGATGGTCACGACGGACAATGCCAGCGGCAAGCCAATATGCGGGATGACGGATGCCTTGGAAACGACAGCCATCCCGGCAACCGCGCTTGCCATGGGTGAAATGAAGGCGTGATTGGCATAGCCCGAGGCAAGCGCCAGTATCAGCCCGAGAACAGACAGCACGAGAGGTCCGGCTATCAGCAGAACGGGTCCTTCATGGGCATGTGACAGTTCCTTTCTGGCTTCTCCCAGAAACGGCTTCAGCGCCACGGCAAATCCGATGACCATCATCAGGGCATTGCCGATGATCGCCAGAATGGTCAGCGCCACTGCCCAAGCGCCTGGCTTGGCAAGTGCGTAATAGATTTCCTCCTTGGCGATAAAGCCGAAGAGCGGCGGCAATCCACCCATGGATAGGGCTGCAAGCAAAGCTGCACCAAATGTCAGCGGCATTGCGGCGCGCAGCCCGGCAAGCTTGCGCACATCGCGCGTCCCGGCCTCGTGGTCAATGGTGCCGGCCACCATGAACAGGTGCCTTGAACAAGGAATGGCGACGAGATAATAGACCGCAGCCTTGATTGCTTTCACTTCCGAAACCGACCAACATGACCAGCAGGCCGAGCGAGGCCACGGTCGTATAGGCCAGCATGAGCTTGAGGTCGGTCTGGCGCACTGCCAGCAATGTTCCGGCAAGCAGCGTTACAATGCCGAATATCGGCAGCACCGTTTCCCAAAGCACGGTTTCACCCATGACCGGGTTCATGCGCATCAGCAGGTGCAGACGCCGGCCTTCACCATGGTTGCAGAATGGAGATAGGCCGAAACCGGAGTGGGTGCCTCCATCGCATTGGGAAGCCAGAAATGCAGCGGAAACTGCGCCGACTTGGTGAAGGCTCCGCCAAGCACAAGGATGAACGCCGCCAGGTAGAGCGGGCTTTCGCGCAGCGTGTCACCGGTTGCCAACAGCAGCGACATTTCCGAAACGCCCGTTATTCCCTGAATGACAATCATTGCTGCACCGCATCAGGCCACCACCGCCAGTCACGACAAGCGCCTGTATGGCAGCGCGGCGAGATGCCTGGCGGGTATGGTCAAAGCCGATGAGCAGGAAGGAGGTAACGGAGGTCATTTCCCACAAGACGAGCAGCGCATAGAAATTGTCGGCCATCACGAGGCCGAGCATCGAACCCATGAACAGGAACATGAAGGCCAGGAACCGGCCGAGCGCCGGATGGCCTTTGAGATAACCGCCCGAATACAGGATGATGAGGGTGCCGATACCGGAAATGAGAAGTCCGAAGACCAGGCTCAATCCGTCAATGCGCCATGACAGGTTGATGCCGAGTGTGGGTATCCAGGAAATACCGCCGGTGAAGACGTCACCATTGGCAACTGCTGTCACATGTCCTGACAGATGCAGGAAAATCACCAGCGGGAACAGTGCCAGCAACCAGACGGCGCGATATCCCGCGAGCCGGACAGCTACCGGAAAGAAGCGCGGCCAGAAATGGCAGGGCAAGAAAAAGCAGGGTTGGTTGGTTCGCCAACATCGCCATACAAAACTCGCTCCTCGCCATTCCCCAGACATTGTTTCGGCATCCGAACGAGATAGCCCTTGGGAACCCTGCCCGCAAGGCTATCTGTCGCCAAATGCAGTCTTTATCCGCCGGTAATCGTGTTCGTCTGTGCAAACTGCTCCACTCTTGCGGTTGATCGCGGATTGTGCAGACCTATTTCAGGGATAACGACTAATCCCAGTTAGGATTTGTGCAGGCATTTGCAACGGAGATGGGCGCGACAAATGGTCAAGATCACGAAAACGGATGCCGAATGGAAGGCACAACTGACACCGGAGCAGTATCACGTCACGCAAGTGCACGGCACGAACGTGCCGGTACTGGCCCGCACCAGCACGAAAAGCGGCCCGGGATGTTCAAATGCGTATGCTGTGGAAAGCCGCTGTTCAGGACGGATGCCAAATACGAGTCCGAACAGGCTGGCCAAGCTTCTTCGAACCAGCGGATGAAAAATGCGGTTTCCGAACACAAGGATCGCTCATTCTTCATGACACGCACGGAAGTGCGCTGTGCGGATTGCGACGCGCATCTGGGCCACGTATTCCCCGACGGCCCGCTGCTGACCGGTCTTCGCTATTGTATGAACGGCCATGCAATGACATTCGAACCTGACGACAAATCCTGAACCGTCACCAAACATCCTGGAGTACCAATGCCTTTTGACACCGGCAAAGCCACGCCTCCGCATGCCCGCAAGCAGCCGCATGTCTCGGTCCATCACGGATTTGAATTGACCGATCCCTATGCCTGGATCAGGGCTGACAACTGGCAGGAGGTGATGCGCGATCCGTCGAGACTGGCAAAGGATATTCGAGACCATCTGGAAGCCGAAAACGCCTATCAAAAGGCATTGATGGCCGACACCGAGGATTTGCAAAGGACACTGTTTGCGGAGATGAAAGGGCGCATCAAGGAGGACGATTCGTCCGTGCCGATGCGCGACGGTGCCTGGGCCTATGGTGTGCGGTTCACCACCGGCGGTGAGCACGCCAAATATGTCCGCCTGCCAAGCGATGGCGGCCCGGAAACCGTCATGCTCGATGGCGACAAGGAAGCGGAAGGCAAGGATTTCTTCCGCATAGGCGGGGCCGGTCATTCACCAGACCATGCCTTGTTGTCATGGGCGCATGACGACAAGGGGTCGGAACTCTACACCATCAGTTTCCGCGACCTTGCCACCGGCAAGGATATGGCAGATGTGATTTCAGACACAAATGGCGGCGGGGTGTTTTCAAAGGACAGCAAGGCATTCATCTATACCCGTGTCGACGACAATCATCGCCCCTCAAGGCTTTACCTGCACCGCATTGGTGAATCAGGGGAAGACAAACTCATTTGCGAGGAGAGCGATCCAGGCTTTTTCCTGGGTGCAGGCAAGACACAATCGGGCGACTGGATCGTGGTCGATTCGCATGACCATGAGAGCTCACAGGCCTGGTTGCTGCCGGCCAATGACCCCGATGCAGCGCTGCTGCAGGTATCGGAACGCGAAACCGGCGTCGACTGACATTGATGAGGGCGATGGCATTCTTTATGTCCTGACCAATCGCGACGGCGCCAAGGACTTCAAGATCGTCACCGCACCCGTTTCCGCGCCACAGCCCGAAAACTGGGTGGACCTTGTCGGGCACAAGCCGGGTCGCCTGATACTCGGCCATGGTGTCTACAAGCGCCACCTGACCCGGATCGAGCGCGAGAACGGATTGCCGCGTATTGTCATACGTCGCATCCTGGATGGTGAAGAGCATGCCATCGAGTTTCACGAGGAGGCCTATTCGCTGGGGCTCGCCGGCGCATATGAGTATGACACCGACACAATCCGCTTTACCTATTCTTCGATGACAACCCCATCGCAAACCTATGAATATGACATGGAGACGCGAGAGCGCAGACTCATCAAGGAACAGGAAGTGCCGAGCGGCCATGATCCGCATGACTATGTGACCAGGCGCATCATGGCTCCGGCGAGTGATGGCGAACTGGTGCCGGTGTCGCTGGTCTATCACAAGGATACACCCATCGATGGCACTGCACCTTGCCTGCTCTACGGCTATGGCAGCTACGGGATATCGATCCCGTCGGCCTTCAACACCAATTGCCTGAGCCTTGTCGACCGCGGCTTCGTCTATGCGATTGCGCATGTGCGCGGCGGCAAGGACAAGGGATTTGCCTGGTATGAGGCAGGAAAGCGCAAGACCAAGACCAACACTTTCACCGACTTCATTGCGGCGGCAAGGCATCTGGCGCGCGAAGGCTACACAGCCGAGGGCAGGATTGTTGCACAGGGTGGCAGTGCCGGTGGCATGCTGATGGGCGCCATCGCCAATCTGGCACCGGAACTGTTTGCGGGGATTCTTGCCGAAGTGCCCTTCGTCGATGTTCTCAACACCATGCTTGACGACACGCTGCCGCTGACGCCACCGGAATGGCCGGAATGGGGCAATCCGATTGTCTCGAAGCAAGAATATGAAAGCATAGCTGCATGGTCGCCCTATGACCAGGTGCGGGACCGCAATTATCCGCCGATCATGGCGATTGGCGGCCTGACCGATCCCCGCGTGACCTATTGGGAACCGGCAAAATGGGTCGCGAAACTCCGTGAGCACCAGCAGGGCAATGCTCCGATCATGCTCAAGACCAATATGGGTGCGGGCCATGCCGGTTCGCCGGGGCGGTTTGCGCGGCTGGAAGAGATCGCGTTCAGCTATGCCTTCGCCATCAAGGCGGCAGGGCTGGCGATTGAATAAGGCAGCGGCAATCTGCCGGACATCTCAGCCCGTGGCGGCAGCGCCCTGCCCCCACAGATTGCTGTTTTCGCGGAACGCATAACGCAGGCAAAGCAGGATCACTGCAATGCTGACCACCAGCCAGATGCCGCCCCAAAGCATGGTTGAGCCGCCAAATTCCTCGGCCAGCATTCGCGCATCGGAGCGCAGTCCCGAGCGGGCAATGGTGTCGGAAAAGATGTCATAGGGCACGTAAATCATGCTGCTCAGACCAATGATGCGAAGTACCACATCATTGGCGCGGTGAGAGAGCCACCATGCGCTGGCCAGCATTGCAAGGCCGGTCACAATGCAGAACACCAGGGGAAACAGATCACGTATGTGGAATGCTGCCACCAACAACATGGTGGCACCAAAACCGCCCATAACGATCCGGTCGGCATTGGTCTTCAACGCTGCCAGCAATACCAGCACGCCAAGCAGCAGCGAACCGAGGTAACCGGCGGTCAAAATCGCAAAGCGACTACCACCGCGGATATAGGCGAGGCCACTTTCGTCGGGAGCCAGCGTGATCGATTCAATCGAACCACCGGTCAGTATGCCCGCCAGACCGTGGGACAGTTCATGCAGGAAGATGACCAGGATTTTCAGCGGAAAGACGACCTGCGTATTCCACAAGGCGTAGACCAATGTGGTGAGAAGCAACATCTGCCAATGGTTCTTCATGAATTGCATTGGCGAACCCAAGCAAAGCACCCATGCGTTGTCAATTCGACAAATACTACTGGCTGTCCACCGCAGGCAGGGCCTTCACATATGCAGCGATTGCATCGCGATCAGAGGCGGGAAGGCGCGCCATGTTTTCCTGAACCTCGACCATGGTTCCACCAACGGCATCAAATTCCGGCGTGAAGCCTGATTCAAGATAATAGGCGACGTCTTTCGCTGACCAGGAACCAATGCCGCCCGCCCCTGCAGTAAGGTTTGGTATCTTGCCATTGCCTTCAGGCGCAGGGCCTCCGGACAACCAGCGTGACGTGTCAGGCCCGCCGATCAGGTTGCGCGGTGTATGGCATTCGCCGCAATGACCCGGTCCTTCCACCAGATAGCGCCCGAGCGCCAACTGGTCATCGCCGCCAGCGATTGCAACGACCGGTTGGTCGGAAAGAAACAGCATTTTCCACAATCCCAGCCCGCGACGCATCCGGAATGGCAGTGGCAATTGATGGTCCAGATTGGCCTGGTCCACCACCGGCAGGGTTTTCATATAGGCCCAGAGATCGGCAATGTCTTCCGGCTTCATCCGGGCATAGGAAGTGTAGGGAAATGCCGGATAGAAATGTTCGCCTTCGGGACTCACGCCTCTCAGCATGGCATTCATGAAATCAGCACCTGACCATGCGCCGATACCGTTTTGCCTGTCGGGCGAAATATTGGGAGCGTGGAACGTGCCGAAGGGCGTTTCCAGTGCCAGACCGCCACCGAGCTTCAGCCGATCATCACCCTTTGCCCCCTTGGCCGCATGGCAGGAAGCGCAGCCGCCGGCATTGAACATGCGTTCGCCACGCCCTGCATCGCCCGCGTCCGCATTGGCGGTGACGGTCGCATCAAGGCGCTGCGGCATGGTCAGCACCCAGAATATGACCGCAGCCGCGATGGCCATGATCACCAGCGCGGCTGCAAGTCGTTTCATGTCATATCCTCAGGCTTCCGGGGAAGTGAGTGTCGAGCCAGATCAGTTCTTCTGGACGCGGTACATTTCGTGGCAGGCCTTGCAGTTGCCTGCAACCTGTCCGAATACCGGCATGAAAGCATCCTTGTCGGCGGGTGCTGCGGCAACTGCGGCTGCAGTGTCTTCGCCAAACTTGGCAAGCTTCGCCTTGAAGCCATCCATGTCTTCCCAGATCTTGGGGCTGGCGGTCGTTTCACCACCGGTTTCCGAACCGGCGGGGAACAGGTCGCCAAAAGTCTTGGTCACGTCATTCATGGTCTGGAATGCAGCCACTGCAGCAGCGGTGTCATAATCCATTTCGCCCTTGGCCATCTTGGCAAGAACGCCCATGGATGCGCCAACCTTTTCCTTCATCATCGCCTTGCGGTCCGAGATGGCATCTGCATGTGCAACGCCCGAGACCAGAAGTCCGACTGCCGCAATCGCGTATAGAAATTTCCGCATTCCATCCTCCGTTGTCGCCTGCAGCAATGCGAGGCATCAAGTTGAAATTCGCCACAACCCAGTATTGCACTGTAATCATGATATTACGATAGGGTAACCCACTTGTCGGGATGCCTTGCTGGTAAACACTGCGTCAACCGGTGCAACACGCTCAAAATAACGTGATCCGACAGTGTAATGGAAAAGGCCGGGAACTTTGTCCCGGCCTGTGCCTGCCTTACATCGCTGCTTCGAAGAGTTCCTCGACATATTCCCAGTTGACCAGGCTGTCGACGAAGGCTTCGAGGTATTTCGGCCGGGCATTGCGGTAATCGATATAATAGGAGTGCTCCCAAACATCGCAGCCCAGGATCGGCGTCGCACCATGCACCAGCGGGTTTTCGCCATTTGGTGTCTTGGTGATGACCAGCTTGCCACCCTTGACTGTCAACCAGCACCAACCGGAACCGAATTGTGTGGCGCCTGCCGCCATGAAATCAGCACGGAACTTGTCATAGCCGCCGAGATCACTGTCGATTGCTGCCTGCAGCTTGCCGGGAAGCTTGTTGCCGCCACCGCCCTTTTTCATCCACTTCCAGAAATGGATGTGGTTGTAATGCTGGCCAGCATTGTTGAACAGGCCCGGATTCTTGCCGAAGCTGCCCTTGACCACGTCTTCGAGTGACTGGCCTTCAAAGCCTGAGTCCTTCAGCAGGTTATTGCCATTGGTGACATAGGCCTGATGGTGCTTGTCGTGATGGAATTCCAGCGTCTCGCGGGACATGAAGGGCTGAAGCGCTTCGTAGGCATATGGCAGTTCCGGCAATTCAAAGGACATGATTTTCTCCTGTTTGGCAATTGGGCGAAGGCGAGCGAATGGAACTCTCGCCAGAGCGCGGGATTGTTTCTTCCCTTACCTAAGTCGAACAGCTTGACTAGACAATGGCGAAGCGTCCAGTTTGTTCCCCTTGCGGTCGATAAATTCCACACGAGGACATGCCTTGAACCGGAAAATCCATGTTTTTGATGCCTATGGCACGCTTTTCGACGTACATTCCGCCGTTTCCCGCCATGCGGAAGAAACCGGCCCGGCTCATGCCCGCGTCTCGGAGGTCTGGCGAAACAAGCAATTGGAGTATTCCTGGACGCGCAGTGGCATGGGCCGCTATCGCGACTTCTGGAGCTTGACGGAAGAGGCGCTTGATTTTGCGCTGGCAATGGTGCCGGGCGCCAACAAGGCTGCGAAAGCCAACCTGATGAAAGCCTATGAGACGCTGGACTGCTTTGGCGAAGTACCTGAGGTGCTGCGCACCCTGAAGGCACGCGGTTCGAAACTCGCCATCCTATCCAACGGATCACCGGCAATGCTGGAAAGTGCAGTCGTGTCCGCCGGACTGGGTGAATGGCTCGACGACGTTCTCGATCGATGCGGTTGGCGTGTTCAAGACCGACCCCGCGACCTATCGAATGATCACCGATGCCTATGGCGCAAAACCACAGGAGATCATTTTCCAGTCATCGAACCGCTGGGACATTGCAGGCGCCACCGCTGGCTTCACCTGCAACTGGCCAATCGATCCGGTCAACCGACGAATATCGTGACCTGCCCCTGTCGCAACATTCAAGGATTTGAACGAGCTGCTTTGACGCGCTCCGGTCAGAAACCCTTCTTGATCGATCCCAGATGCCGCGAACCAGCGCGCGACCCAGCGATGATGCAACACTGCGGGTGACAGACGGATGGCAGCTCCGTTACCGACTGGCGGCTTGATGTCCGCCTCCTTGAAGTGGATCGGCCGAGCGCGGCGCGTCGTCACAGCGGGCACGCGACCTTTGGAGGGCTTCCTGCTTCGCGCCACCCTGCTGCTCCGCTTCGGCCTTGGCCGCATCCGCGCGCTTCTTCAGTATCTCGAAGGCAGATCTGCGGTCGATCGTGTCCTCATAGACACCTGCAACCGGGCTCATGGCCATAGGCGGCGGTAGGGCTGCTGCGAGTGCCTTGCGTTCACGGTCGTCAACCGGGCCAAGCCGGTGAGGATGGCGGACGCATCAATGTACGCTCGACAATGGAGGGAATGCCCTTGGCCTGGAAGGGTGGAGACAAGCGCCTTCGCCGACGCCGAGGTTCTTGATGACATCCTCGGTGTTGAAATCCGGATCTGGCCGGAAGGTTTCCGCCGCCGTCTTAACCGCCTTCGCCTCGCGCGGCGTATAGGCGCGCAGCGCACGCTGAACGCGATTGCCAAGCTGGGCCAGAACCGAGTCTTGAATATCCAGCGGGTTCTGGGTGACGAAATACACCCCCACTCCTTGGAACGATAAGCTTGACCACCTGCTCGACTTCTCGGCGACGATGCGGTGCTTCGTCAAACAGCAAATGCGCCTCATCGAAGAAGACGAGGCAGCGGCTTCTTCGGATCGCCCACCTCCGGCAATTCCTCGAAGAGTTCCGGACAGAAGCCAGAGCAGGAAAAAAGTCGCGTAAAGCCGTGGCGAGGACATCAGCTTGGTTCGGCAAGAATGCTGTCTACGGAGCTGCGGCCATCGCGCGTGGTGCGCATGATGTCGGAAATCTTGGAGTGCGGGTTCGCCAAAGAACATTTCTGCCGCCCTCCAGTTGCTCAAGGACCAGCAACTTCGCGCGGATTGCACCGATGGTCGCGGTGGTTACGATAGCCATAGGTCGCGCCAATTTCTTGGCGCGCTCGGCAATATTGGTCAGGAGCGAGCGGATGTCCTTGAGATCGAGCAGCAGCAAGCTCGTCATCGGCGATCTTGAACGCAATGTTCAACACGCCTTCCTGGGTCTCGTTGAGATCCATCAATCGCGACAACAGCAGCGGCCCCATTTCGGAGACAGTGGCGCGTACCGGATGGCCCTTCGCCGAACAGATCCCAGAAAACGACAGGAATTCCCTGCAATTCGTAATCGTCGAAACCGATTGTCTTGGCCCTTGCGGCCAGAAAATCTCTTCATCTCGCCCTTGGCAAATTAAGGCCGGGACAAGTCGCTTCCTTCACGTCGGCGCAGAAAACGGGAACGCCGGCATTGGGAAAACCCTTCCGCCAGAATCTGCAGGGATACTGTCTTGCCGGTACCCGTGGCGCCGGTTATCAACCCGTGGCGGTTGGCATATTTCAGGATCATGTATTGGCGGATCAGCATGCTGTCGTCGGGCTTGCGGCTCGTACCCAGATAGATTTGCCCGTCCTGAAGCATGTTGCTTTCTCCGTCGGATGATCATCGCGGCAATTGATTTGGAATTTGCTTCCATATACTCGCACCGACAAAGCAGACGCAAACCGAAACCGCCTGCCTGTCACGCGAAAATGGGCAATCCATCGCAAGCGCAGCTTGATGGTACAAAGCCTGCACGGGTCGGTGCAACCATGCCCAGCGATGTGAAGGATGCGTGAAAATGGCAATAAACCGACCCGAAACGGGACGCCGCTCTGATGTTGAAGGTACGGCAGCCGCACCCGTAGCAGCATTGGCCGCCATCCCCGCCAGCGCTCGGGCGGGCGACCTGTTTTGGCACGACTTGCGCGGTTCACTCAATGCAGCCGATATGGGCCTTGTTCCGGGCGATTATGACGCCGGTATTGCAACGCATGCTGATGCGGCATCACAGCTCAATTCCGGCGATCTTCCTGCCGCCGGGCACCACTGCGCCCCCATCACCCTGCCTGAAAACACCAGATCAGCGGGCATCTGGGCGCATCGCGGCTTGTTCATTCGGGCGGCGGGCATTTATCATCACCGAAAGCGCCAGCCAGCGTGGAGCTTTCCGGACTGGTGTTCGATGGCAACCGTGGCGGCAGACTACGCCCAGGCAGCAGTCAGAATTTCGCGGACCGAGCATCTCGTCATCGACAATTGCCAGTTTGTGGGTGCCACCGCGATCGGCCTGCAGGTTGATGGCTCATCGGGCCGGGTCGAACGCAATCTGATATCGGGTGCCCAAGCGGCGAATGCGGTCAGAAGTGCGCTGCAGAACAAGGGACTGGCAATTGCCGGCAACGAGGTCAGCGCCTGTTCGAATGGCGGAATTCTGGTCCATCGTTTCCAGAATGGCGAAGATGGCACCATTGTCACGGGCAACCGGGTCTTCAACATTGGGGCGCACAATGGCGGCACCGGTCAATGGGGCAACGGCATCAATGTATTCCGTGCCGGCTCGGTGATGATCGCCAACAACCATGTCTCGGATTGTGCGTTTTCTGCCATCCGCTCCAATTCCGGCAGCAATGTCCAGATCAGCGGCAATCAATGCCTGCGTTCGGGCGAAACGGCGATCTATTCCGAATTCGAGTTCAATGGAGCCGTGATCACCAACAACATCATCGACAAGGCGGCGCGCGGAATTTCCATCGCCAATTTCATGCAGGGTGGCCGCATGGCCGTGTGCTCCGGCAATCTCATTCGCAATATCCATCAGAACGCACCCTATGTGGACAAGGACCATCCCTTCGGAATTGGCATTTCACTGGAAGCCGACACCACCGTCACCAGCAATGTCATCGAAGGCGCAGAGAAGTTTGGAATGCTGCTCGGCTGGGGTCCCTATCTGCGGGATGTGGTTGCAACCTCCAATGTCATTCGCAAAGCGGATACGGGGATCTGTGTCTCCGTGGTTGAAGGCGCGGGCGACACGGTGATTGCGGAAAACATCATTTCGGGAACCACCAGCGGCGCGATTGTCGGCTATCGCTGGCACGAGGCGGTGACCGGCGACATGTCGGGACGGCAGCAAGTTCGACCATCTTGCCATCGAGCGAAACCGGGTCAGCTGAGCCTTTCATTTAACGGCAAAGCGCAATAGCTTCTCATTGCCGCAATTGAAGGACACGATGATGGAATTGCCAAGGGTTTGCGTCGACTTTTGTCGATTGCAGTGAAGTGCGCCTGCATTGCGTGACAAACGCGGCGGTCGACCTTTCGCAAACTCCGGCAATTGAAGATCCGCGACCTGTAATCGTCTTCCTGCAGCTTTCCCGAATACTGGGCTGCGTGGGAGCCGGTCATGACCCGGCTTGCAGATGATTTCCTGGTCATCGCGCCTGACCAGCGTGGGTTCAACCTTTCGGATGCTCCCGAGGGGCCAGAGAATTATGCAACCCGAAAGCTGGTAGCAGACCTGATCGCATTACTGTCGAAACTCATCGGAAACCGCAAATTCGTCCTCGCCGGCCATGACTGGGGCGCATCCGTCGCCTATGCGACCGCAATTGGTGTGCCGGACCGCCTGGATGCGCTGGTGATCGCCAATGGTGTGCATCCGGTTCTTTTCCAGCGCGCGCTGATCGATGACGCCGAACAGAGACAGGCCAGCCAGTATTTTCACATTCTCACAGCGCCCGGTGCCGCGGAGCTCATGTCTGAAAACGGATTTGCCGCACATTCTCGATGTTTCGAGAAATTCTCTGCAACGCCGTGGCTCGGTGACAGGGAGCGCGAGGGATATCACCGGGCATGGTCGCAGCCCGGTCGACTGCAAACCATGTTGCACTGGTATGGCTCCTCGCCGATTGTCGTACCATTGCCAGGTGACACGGATATCGAGGCACCGCTCGCCGCGGGCACGCCAGAGCGTTTCGGTATCAAGATGCCGCATCTCGTGATCTGGGGCATGAATGATCCGGCATTGCGGCCGATATCCAGAAAGGGCCTGGACGAATTTACTCCAGACCTGAAAGTGGTGGAAATCGAGGACGCGGATCACTGGCTGATCCATAGCCATGGCGAAGCGATCGCACAGATGATACGCGACTACCTGAACAGGCTGGAGGCGAAAAGCGCATGATCGACAGGATCACGAAACCGGTATTGCACAATTATTTCCGTTCATCGACCTCGTTCAGGGTGCGGATAGCGCTCAACATGAAAGGCATCGAATACGACTATGTTGCGCACCACTTGCGCAAGGGTGAGCATCGTCAACCGGGCTTTCTCGCGATCAATCCACAGGGCTTGCTGCCAAGTCTTGCATGGAGCACTGGCGAAGTGCTGCACCAGTCGATGGCCATTCTGGAATTTCTTGAAGAGATCGCACCGCAGCCGCCAATGCTGCCGAGCGATCCGTTCGAGCGAGCGCGCATTCGTGGCATCGCCAACATGATTGCCTGCGATATTCACCCCGTGAACAATCTGCGAGTTCTCGCGCAATTGCGCAGCCGCTATCAGGCCGACGAAGCAGAGATTGCCAACTGGTTCCGATTGGGTCAATGAGACATTTGCCCCTCTGGAAAAACTGCTCGCCGAAAGCGATCAGACCGGGACATTCTGCCATGGCGAGACGCCGACACTGGCCGATATCTGCCTGGTTCCGCAGGTGATCAACAATATGCGCTTCGGCGTCGACATGAGCCCATATCCAGAGATCTCCAGGATCAGCGAGACATGCATGAAACTGGATGCATTCGCGAAAGCTGCACCCGCCAATCAGCCGGATTTCGAGCCCGCCTGATCTGCCAGCAAATCAGTGGAATGCCCAGACCAGGAACAAGGTGATGGGCGGGAATGCCGTCAGTATGACAACGCGCACCAGATCGGTAATCACGAATGGCAATACGCCGCGGAAGGTCTGGGAAATCGGAATGTCCTTCGCCATCGAATTGATGACGAAGAGATTCATGCCGACTGGCGGCGTTATCAGCCCCACCTCCACGACTATCAGAACCAGAATGCCGAACCACAGGGCAAAATCTTCTGCAGGCAGGCCGAAATCAAGCGCCATCATGATCGGGAAAAAGATCGGAACGGTCAGCAGGATCATGGAAAGCGAATCCATCACGCAGCCGAATACCAGGTAAAGAACCAGCACTAGCGCCATGACCATCCAGGGCGATATCCCCATGCCGGCGACATATTCCGCCGAGAGCTGCGGCACCTGGGAGAGCGCCAGAAAACCGTTATAGACGGCCGCTCCAAAGACGATGAGAAAGATCATCGCTGTCGAGTTTGCGGTGGCCAGAACCGATTCACGGAAGGACTTTCCAGTCATGCCGCCATTGGCGAAGGCAATCAGAAACGTGCCTGCAGCGCCCACGGCGGCGGCCTCTGTCGGGGTGAAGACACCGGTATATATGCCTCCCACAACGGCGAGGAAGACGAGCATTACCGGCCATACCTCAATCAGGGCAGCAAAGCGTTCGCGGTAGGGCTGACGCTCGCGAACGCCACCCGAATTGGGATAGATGCGGACATAGATCGATATCGCAATCATGTAGCCAATGGCTGCAAGGATGCCGGGTATGAAGGCGGCGATGAACAGCTTGGCAATGTTCTGCTCGGTAAGGATGGCATAAATCACCAGCACGACCGATGGCGGTATGAGGATGCCGAGCGTTCCACCAGCGGCAAGCGTGCCCGTGGCCAGCGCTGGCGAGTAGCCATAGCGGCGCAGCTCCGGCAGTGCCACCTGGCCCATGGTTGCCGCAGTAGCGAGAGAAGAGCCGCAGATCGCGCCAAACCCCGCGCAGGCACCAATGGCTGCCATGGCAACCCTGCCCTTGCGATGGCCGAGCCATGCTTCGGCTGCCTTGAACAGCGCCGTTGACATGCCGCCCAGCGTGGCGAACTGGCCCATCAGCAAAAACAGGGGCACAATGGAAAGCGAATAGCTGGAAAAGGTCGAATAGGTGAGATGCTTCAACTGGCCAAACATCATCGCGGTAGAACCCGTGATGAGATAGTTTCCGCCGATGCCGACGATGAACATTGCCAGGCCGATCGGAATGCGCAGGAAGATCATGGCCAAGAGGACGGGGAATGACCAGAGGCCGATTTCAAAATTGCTCAATGGACCGCCTCCGAGGCGTGGTATTCGCCCTGGTCAGAAAAATCGGCAATCGCCCGACCGAGGCACCAGGCCGAAACAATAACGAAAACGACGGCACCGAACATGCTGGCGGCATAGGACCACCATACCGGATATTGCAGGATGAGTGTTGTCTCGCTGTAGCTCATCTTGTCGGACATGCCGAGATAGAGCCGCCATGCAATGAGCAGTGCGACACCAAACATCAGCAGGTTGGAGACGATATCTATTACCCGGTTCAGCCAGCCAGGAAACATTCCGGCGAGAATTTCAACCGCAGCATGACCCCGATTGAAATGGCACCATGGCAGGAAAGCGAAAACGGCAAATGCAGTTCCTGCTTCGACAAGCCCGTAGTCGCCCGGGACAGGACCAGCGCCGAGGGAAGTGGCGAAGCTGCCAATCGGGCGGAGTATCGCATTCGCCATTACCCTCCAGCCCTCGCCGTCGCCGAGATTGGCCATGGTGTAAAGCGCTCGCCCGGCAATGCTGGCAACAGAAATGGCCGTGATCAGCACGAGGACAATCCCGCCCATGATCGCCGTCCATTTGGCAAGAAGGCGTATCTGCGCTTCGCTGGCGCTGATTGCTGATTTCACTGGTCCACCTCCCGAGCCTTTCTTCGATGCATTGTTGTAGCAACACGGCCTTGTTCATGACTAGCTTCTAAACGATCTCGTGGTCAACCAGACCGATGGCCGAATCTTCAGTTTCCAGAGCGCTCGCCGATGGGTTCGAATGGCCGGAGAGCCCGGCCTTGCATCCAGCCATTGTGCGGACATGCCGATCAGCGAATGGTAGAGACCAGCGACAGTGGTCCGGCATTGCTCGCCCGGCCAGTTTTTGCCAAGGATCGCGATGCCGGCTGATGGCTGTCGCAGAACCAGCCGCCGCCACTCGTGAATGAGAACGATACGGGCAGCGAGCGCATCCAGCGGATCGATTGGCGCGGCCTGCAAGGCACTGGCAAGCAGGTTGGCTTCGCTGCGCAATTCACCAAAGGCGGCAACCGTTTCTGCCGGGGCAAGTGCATCAATTATCCAATCCGGAATATCGCCTGTTTCCGCAACGGCCAACAGGCAGGCCGGGTCAGCGGCTGATTGCGCTTCCGGCGGGCCAACAAGCGCATTGGGGGCGATCACCGACCAGCCGGATTTGCCCATTTGCAGCATTGCCCGCTCCCGAATTTCGGGATCATGGGATGGCAAGACTGCAAGGCAGAAGCCGGATGCTCCGGAAGGCGGCAAAGGCGCATAGATTCGACCCGCCGCCGCCATGCCTTCGCTGGCCGCACTCGCGGTCAACCGGTAGGAACTTGTACGCCCCGATTTCAGTCTCGTTATCCAGCCGTCGCGGACAAGGCGCGAGATTGCCGTGCGCAGGGCACCGGGTTCGATATCAAGGCGGGTTGCGAGTTCCTGCAAGGTTGCCGCCGAAACCGTGCCGCCGCGCTGGACAATGGCATCGCCGAAGATTGTCACAACGACCGACCAAACCCGAAGCCTGCCGGATTGATGCAATCTTGCCAGCCAGCTATCGACTGCTTGTTGAAAAAGGTTCGCCGTCATGATGTGCGACGGTATAAGGGACCCACCCGTATTGGGGAAGGGGGCGAAATGCCTGTGGCAATCGGGACAGGGAGCAATATCGATCATGAATGAGAAATCCACAGAAACCGCCGACGGATTTTCGCCCGCTGATGCGCAAGCCTTGCTGCAATCCGTGTTTGCGCCCTGGGTGCGGGCGCTTTCGCTCGAGACGCTTGCCTTTGATGCAAATGGCGGCGATTTCATCCTGCCGCAAAACGCCGATCTTTGCC